>NZ_CP141799.1:4116926-4731811 GCF_035621475.1 Pseudomonas paeninsulae | reverse complement strand
GTTATTACGTTTTCTGCAGGAGCAGCCCATGGCCGCGATGCGTTTCGCGGGCATGGAACTAGGCGTCCCCCCCCCGCTCCTACAGGTGCCTGCAAGCTGGTGGACACGCTTGCCTCCAGTTTGTGGTGCGACAGCGCGGCGTATGGACAACGGGGGGATCGCCTACCCGTCAGGCGTGCACCTCGTTGACGGCGGCGCAGCATAAAACGGCGTCAATTATGCCGATAGCCTTGCTTGCCGACCGCCGCCGGTAGCCGCCCAGGCCCAGGGCCGCCTATAATGACGGCCCTTTCGCACAACGATTTTGTGGAGCTGGTGATGGCCGAACGTACGGCATCCGTCGAGCGCAACACCCTGGAGACCCAGATCAAGGTCTCGATCAACCTGGATGGTACTGGCAAGGCCAAGTTTGCTATTGGCGTGCCGTTTCTCGAGCACATGCTCGATCAGATTGCCCGTCACGGCCTGATCGACCTGGATATCCAGTGCAAGGGCGACCTGCATATCGACGACCACCACACCGTCGAAGACGTCGGCATCACCCTCGGCCAGGCCTTTACCAAGGCGATTGGCGACAAGAAGGGCATGACCCGTTATGGCCATTCCTATGTGCCGCTGGATGAGGCGCTGTCGCGCGTGGTGATCGACTTCTCCGGCCGCCCGGGGCTGCAGATGCACGTGCCGTTCACTCGGGCGGTGGTCGGCGGCTTCGATGTCGATCTGTTCCAGGAGTTCTTCCAGGGCTTCGTCAACCATGCCCTGATCAGCCTGCACATCGACAACCTGCGCGGCACTAACACCCACCACCAGATCGAGACCGTGTTCAAGGCCTTCGGCCGCGCCCTGCGCATGGCCGTCGAGTTGGACCCGCGGATGGCCGGGCAGATGCCGTCGACCAAGGGTTGCCTCTGATGCAAACGGTTGCAGTGATCGACTACGGCATGGGCAATCTGCACTCGGTGGCCAAGGCGCTGGAGCATGTCGGCGCCGGCCGAGTGCTGGTGACCAGTGATGCCCAGGTGATTCGCGAGGCCGACCGCGTGGTGTTTCCCGGTGTCGGGGCGATTCGTGATTGCATGGCCGAGATCAAGCGCCTGGGCTTCGACACACTGGTGCGTGAAGTAAGTCAGGACCGGCCGTTTCTCGGCATCTGCGTCGGCATGCAGGCCTTGCTTGAGCACAGCGAAGAGAACGATGGCGTCGATTGCATCGGCCTGTTCCCCGGTCAGGTGCGCTTCTTCGGCAAGAATATGGTCGAGGACGGCGAAAAGCTGAAAGTGCCGCACATGGGCTGGAACGAAGTGGCGCAGGCGGTCAATCACCCGCTGTGGCACGACATCCCGGATCTGGCGCGCTTCTACTTCGTGCACAGCTACTACATCGAGGCTGGCAAGCCGCAGCAAGTGGTTGGCCGCGGCCATTACGGCAAGGATTTCGCCGCGGCGCTGGCCGAGGGCTCGCGCTTCGCCGTGCAGTTCCATCCGGAGAAGAGCCATACCCACGGCCTGCAGTTGCTGCAGAACTTTGCCGCCTGGGATGGGCGCTGGTAGATGAGCAAGGCCAAGAGCAAGCCGCCGATCCTGACCCTGACGCCGGAACAGGAGCGTGAGGCGACCAGCGTCATCAAGCGCTTTATGGAGACGCGTTTCGAGCTGCCGCTGGGTTCGTTCGAGGCTGCGGAAATCCTCGAGCTGTTTACCCGCGAAATTGCTCCGCACTATTACGACCGGGCGATTTTCGATGTGCAGACCGTCCTCAAGGACAGGTTCGAGAGCATCGAAAGCGACCTATGGGCGCTCGAGAAGAGCTGATCCTCACCGAATCCAACGACTTGAACAGGTTCAACCGATGCTGATTATTCCCGCTATCGATCTGAAAGACGGCGCCTGCGTGCGCCTGCGCCAGGGCCGCATGGAAGATTCCACGGTGTTCTCCGACGACCCGGTGAGCATGGCGGCTAAGTGGGTTGAGGGTGGCTGCCGCCGTCTGCATCTGGTCGATCTGAATGGCGCCTTTGAAGGCCAGCCGGTCAATGGCGAGGTGGTCACCGCCATCGCCAAGCGCTACCCGCACCTGCCGATCCAGATCGGTGGCGGCATTCGTTCGCTGGAAACCATCGAGCATTACATCAAGGCCGGGGTGAGCTACGTGATCATCGGCACCAAGGCTGTGAAAGATCCGGCCTTCGTTGCTGACGCCTGCCGCGCTTTCCCGGGCAAGGTCATCGTCGGTCTGGATGCAAAAGACGGTTTCGTCGCCACCGACGGCTGGGCTGAAATCAGCACCGTTCAGGTGATCGACCTGGCCAAGCGCTTCGAAGCCGATGGCGTCGCGGCGATCGTTTATACCGACATCGCCAAGGACGGCATGATGCAGGGCTGCAACGTGCCCTTTACCGTGGCCCTGGCCAACGCCACGCGAATCCCGGTGATCGCCTCCGGCGGCATTCACAACCTCGGTGATATCCAGACCCTGCTTGACGCCCGTACCCCTGGCATTATCGGCGCCATCACCGGCCGGGCGATCTACGAAGGCACCCTGGACGTGGCCGAAGCGCAGGCCGTCTGCGACAGCTACGGCGGCTAATGTAGGGCGGGTGAAACCCGCCGCAACTGACGCAATCTTTATCGGTGGGTTGCACCCACCCTACGGGAGCACCGTATGGCACTGGCTAAACGCATCATCCCCTGCCTCGACGTGGACAACGGCCGCGTGGTCAAGGGCGTCCAGTTCGAGAACATCCGCGATGCCGGCGATCCGGTGGAAATCGCCCGCCGCTACGACGAGCAGGGCGCCGACGAGATTACCTTCCTCGACATCACTGCCAGCGTCGATGGCCGCGACACCACCCTGCATACGGTGGAACGCATGGCCAGCCAGGTCTTCATTCCGCTGACTGTGGGCGGCGGCGTACGCACCGTGCAGGACATCCGCAACCTGCTGAATGCCGGCGCGGACAAGGTCTCGATCAACACCGCGGCGGTATTCACCCCGGAGTTTGTCGGCGAGGCTGCTGCGCGCTTTGGTTCGCAGTGCATCGTCGTCGCCATCGACGCCAAGTGCGTTTCGTTGCCGGGCGAGCCCCCGCGCTGGGAAATTTTCACCCACGGTGGGCGCAAGCCGACCGGCCTGGATGCCGTGCTCTGGGCGAAGAAAATGGAAGACCTCGGCGCCGGTGAAATCCTCCTCACCAGCATGGATCAGGATGGGGTGAAGCGCGGCTACGACCTCGGCGTCACCCGTGCCATCAGCGAGATGGTCGGCATTCCGGTGATCGCCTCCGGCGGCGTCGGTAATCTGGAACACCTGGCCGCCGGCATCCTCGAAGGCAAGGCCGATGCGGTGCTGGCCGCGAGCATCTTCCACTTCGGCGAATACACCGTACCCGAGGCCAAGGCCTATCTGGCCAGTCGCGGCATCGTGGTCCGCTGATTTGCCGCGACTGCTCATGCTTGAGCAGTCGCTCTGCGGGCGAGTCGACAGACCCGGTTGATTCGCCCGGCTAAACTAGCAGCATCCGCGTATCGGCCGTTCTGGCCTGCTGACTCGCTCAGCTCGTGTGCTCCCCCTTGCATACTCTTATTCCCGACATGGAGTCTCTATGCCTGTTGTACGGCTATTCGCTGTTCTCCTGCTGCTTTGCCAAGCCAGTTTTGCGCACGCTCAAACGCTGGTGCTGCTCACAGAAAACCTGGCGCCCTTCAATCAGTCCATCAGCGGACGTAATTTCGCCAAGAACGACGGCATCACTGGCATTAGCTCCGACACCCTGCGCGCGGTGTGCGAGCGTGCTCGGGTCGAGTGCCAGCAGATTCTGCGCTTTCCCTGGGCGCGGGTTTATCAGCAGGCGCTCAAGGAACCCGGCTATGGCCTGTTCTCCACAGCCCGAACCCCTGCGCGGGAAAAACTCTTCAAGTGGGTTGGGCCGATCGCCACTAATGACTGGGTGTTGATGGCGCGGGCCGACAGTCCGATTCAGCTGGATAACCTGCAGGGGGCCGCGAAATACCGTATCGGTGGCTATAAGGGCGATGCGATCAGCCAGTACCTGATCGATCGTGGTCTGACGGTGCAAACGACTCTGCGTGACAACAAGAACGTGGAGAAACTGGCCAAGGGGCAGATCGATCTCTGGGTGACCGCCGACCCGAGTGGGCGTTACCTGGCCAAGCAGGAAGGCCTGGACGCGTTGAAGGTGGTGCAGCGCTTCAATACCGCAGAATTGTATCTGGCGCTGAATAAGGACACGCCCGACGCCCTGGTGCAGCAGCTGCAAGTTGCGCTGGAGGCGCTGCGTGCCGAAGGTCAGCTGCGCACGATTATCGAGCGCTACTGATTACTGCCAATGCGACTGTTTGCAGCCTTTCGCGATTTTCCAGTCAAGGCTGGGCGGCGGCAGCCGGGCTGGGTATGCTGAGCCGTCTGCATACTTATAACAATGGGACTATCCATGTTTAAACGTCTATGTCTGGCCTGTGCCGGTGCCTTATTGCTGATGGCCAACGTGGCCCGTGCGGAAGTCGATTCGAGTTATCGCATGGTGCTGCTGACGGAGAACTTCCCGCCCTACAACATGGCAATCAACGGCAAGAACTTCGCTCGGGAAGACAACCTTGACGGTATCGCCGTGGATATCGTGCGCGAGATGTTCAAGCGTGCCGAGGTCAGCTACAGCATGACCCTGCGCTTCCCCTGGGATCGCATCTACAAACTGGCGCTGGATAAGCCGGGTTACGGCGTGTTCGTCACCGCGCGTCTGCCCGAGCGTGAAGCCCTGTTCAAGTGGGTCGGGCCGATTGGCCCGGATGACTGGGTGCTGCTCGGTAGAAGCGACAGCTCCATCAGCCTGACCAGCCTGGAGCAGGCCAAGCAATACAAGGTCGGGGCCTACAAGGGCGACGCGATTGCCGAGCATCTGCTGGAAAAGGGCCTGGAGCCGATCACCGCGTTGCGTGACCAGCAAAACGCCAAGAAGCTGATGGCCGGGCAGATCGACCTGTGGGCCACCGGCGATCCTGCCGGACGTTACCTGGCCAAGCAAGAAGGTGTTTCCGGGCTGAAGACCATCCTGCGTTTCGACAGCGCCGAGTTGTACCTGGCGCTGAACAAGGCTGTGCCCGACGAGGTGGTACAGAAGCTGCAGGCTGAACTGGACAAAATGCGCAGCGAAGGATTCGTCGATGACATCCTCAGCAGCTATCTGTAAAACAGGACTCAGCAGGTTGGCCACGAGCCGAGCTGCCGCTAGCCATAATCACAATACCTGCGAGCGGGAAGACTAATTAATGTTGAAGATCATCAAAAGCAGTTTGTTGTTCGGCCTTCTTTTCAGCGCCTGCGCGGCCCATGCCGAGTTGCCCTATGGCTACAAGGTGGTGCTGCTGACCGAGAATTTCCCACCGTTCAATATGTCGGTCGACGACAAGAACTTTGCCCGTGACGACAGTATCGACGGTATCAGTGCCGAGATCGTCCGGGCCATGTTCAAGCGCGCCAAGATCGACTACAGCCTGAGCCTGCGTTTTCCCTGGGATCGGCTGTACCGGCTGACCTTGGACAAACCCAGCTACGGGCTGTTCTCCACCACCTTTACCCCGGAGCGCCAGCCGCTGTTCAAGTGGGTGGGGCCGCTTGCCAACACTGGCTGGGTGCTGCTTGCCGCGCCAGGCAACAACCTCAGCGTGGCCAGCTTGAAGGAGGCTGGGCAGTACAAGGTCGGCGCCTACAAGAACGATGCGGTCAGTCAGCATCTGGAAAGCCAGGGGCTGGAGCCGATCAACGCGCTACGCGACCAGCAGAATGTGCAAAAGCTGATCAAGGGGCAGATTGATCTGTGGGCCACCACCGACCCGGTTGGTCGCTACCTGGCCAAGCAGGAAGGCGTCAGCGGCCTGACCACTGTGCTGCGCTTCAATGAGGCCGAGTTGTATCTGGCACTGAACAAGGATACCCCCGACGAGGTGGTGCAGCGGTTGCAGAAGGCGTTGGATGAGCTGCGCAGCGAAGGCTTTGTCGAGGACATGACCAACAGCTACCTGTAGCGGTTAATCCAGGCAGGCAAGAACAAGGCTCTGTAGCATTATGGGTTGAGGGTAAAGCTGGGGCGGGCAGCGAGCCGCTTCAGCCCAGCAAGTCCCAGTCTAGCGGTGCTGGGCTGAAGCCCACTCAACAGCAGCGCCTTGCAACGGCTCACTAGTTCAGAGCCAAGAAAAAGCCCGGCATCGTGTCCGGGCTTTTTCGTACCTGCCCTGCGTCAGCGGTTCAATCGCCGCGGGTGACGCTCAGGCCTTTGAGCAGGTTGAGCGCCTGGCTCAGTTGGTAGTCGTCATCCTGTGGGCGTGCCGCTTTGCTGGTTTTGCCCTGGCTGGGTTTATCCACGCCGCCGTTGCCGTTACCCAGGTGACCCAGCAGGTCAGCTTCCTTGATATTGGCGTCATCCTGTTCGCGAGTCAGCTTGGCGCGCGCCACTTCGATGTCCGGCACTATGCCCTGGGCCTGGATCGAGCGGCCGTTTGGCGTGTAGTACAGCGCCGTGGTGAGTTTCAGGGCGCTGTCGTTGTTCAGCGGCAGCACCGTCTGCACCGAGCCTTTGCCGAAGCTGTCGGTGCCCATCAGTACGCCGCGCTTGTGATCTTGCAGGGCGCCGGCGACGATCTCCGAGGCCGAAGCGCTGCCGCCATTGATCAGCACCACCAGGGGCACGCCTTCGCTGGCATCTGCCGGGTCGGCGGAGAAGCGCAATTCGGAGTTGGCGATGCGCCCTTCGGTGTAGACGATCAGGCCTTTCTTGAGGAAGTGGTCGGTTACTTCGACCGCGGCCTGGAGTACGCCGCCAGGGTTGTTGCGCAGATCCAGCACCAGGCCGCGCAGCTTCTTGCCGTTGTCCTTGCGCAGCTTGTTCAGCGCCTTGCCGACCTCTTCGCCGGAGTTGACCTGAAACTGGGTGATGCGCAGGTAGCCGTAGCCATCGTCGAGCAACTGGCTCTTGACGCTACGGACCTTGATCACCGCGCGGGTCAGTTCCACGTCGAAGGGCTTGCCGCCCTCGCGTACCAGGGTCAGGAGGATCTTGCTGCCGGCTGCGCCGCGCATCTTGTCCACGGCTTCGAGCATCGACAGGCCCTTGGTCGGCTGGCCGTCGATCTTGACGATCAGGTCGCCCGGCTGGATCCCGGCTTTCGAGGCAGGGGTGTCGTCGATCGGCGAGACCACCTTGACGAAACCGTCTTCCATGCCGACTTCGATGCCCAGGCCGCCGAACTCGCCGCTGGTGCTTTCCTGCAGCTCACGGAAGGCTTCGGGGTCGAGGTAGGCGGAATGCGGGTCGAGGTTGCTGAGCATGCCCTTGATCGCATTTTCCAGCAGGGTCTTGTCGCTGACCGGTTCGACATAAGCCGACTTGATGCGATCCATTACCTCGGCGAAGGTGCGCAGCTCGTCCAGCGGCAGCGGCGCCTTGTCGTTCGCGATGGCCGCCGCTGGCGGCGTTTCTGCGGCCTGCAGCAGGTGAGGGCTGCCGAGCAATGCGATAGCCAGGGCCAGAGAGGTGAGGCGAGACAGATGCGGCATGTCGAACTAACTCCTAGAGAGATGAGCGCAGCGCTTATCCTTGCGTGCGGCACCATTGTGCAGGGTCGCTGGGGCGGCCCTGCTGGCGAATCGCGAAATACAGCGCGGGAGTGTCTTGCCCGCCGCTGGTGCCGACTGTGGCGATGGGCTCGCCGGCGTTGACTACGTCGCCGGCGTCCTTGAGCAGGCTTTGGTTGTGTCCGTACAGGCTCAGGTAGCCATTGCCATGGTCGAGAATGACCAGAAGCCCGGCACCGCGCAACCAGTCGGCGAATACTACGCGGCCGCCATGTACGGCGCGTACCTGGCTGCCAGCCTTGGCGCCGATCAGTACGCCATCCCATTTAGTCCGAGTGTCAGTACCGCGTGGGGTTCCGTAACCTGCGACCAAGCGGCCATCGACCGGCCAGGGCAACTTGCCGCGGGCCTTGGCGAACGGCCCGCCATAAGTACTGCCGGAACTGACCAGTGGGCCGCTGTTGGGGCTGTTGGGGCGGTTGGTGGCTGCAGCGCTGCTGCGCTGTTGCTCGCGCGCGGCGATCAAGGCCCGCTGCCGCGCCTGTTCGGCTTCACGCGCCTGGCGGGCCAGGGTCGCTTCGATGGTTTTCAGTATCTGGGCCAGTTGCGCCTGCTCTTGCTGGCGGGCCTTGAGCTTGTGGTCGCTGGCGGAATATTCCTGGTTCAGCTTGGCCAGGGCCAGTTGGCGCTCCTTGCGCGCCTGGACGAGTTGCTCGCCGCGCGCGTCCAGAGCCCCTTTGTCTTCGAGCAACTGGTTCTGCTGGTTGACGATGTCCTGCTCGACGTTGGCCAGCTGGCGCAAGGTTTCGTTGAACGTGGCCAACTGCTCCATGCGCGCTTCGCTGAGATAGTCGTAATAGGTCAAGGTGCGTGAGAATTTTTCCGGATTCTGCTGATTTAGCAGCAGCTTCAGGTATTCCTGACGACCGCTCTGGTAGGCGGCGCGGGCCTGGATGCCGATCAGTCGTTGCTGCTCGAGGCGCGCGTCATGGAGTTTTTTTTTCTCCTGATTGAGGCGCTGGATTTCCACCTCGCCATCTTCCAGGCTTTTTTGCAGCTCCTTGACCTGCTTTTCCAGCTCGCCCATTTCGGTTTCGGTCTTCTGCAGGCCTTTCTGCACGCCGGATTTGTCCTGCTGCACCTTCTCCAGCAGCTTTTTCAGCTCGGCCACGTCGCTGCGGGCGGCTTCCAGCTGTTTCTGGGCGTCGGCTTTCTCGCCGGCAAAGGCCGGAGTCAGCAGGCAGGTGAGAAAAATCAGGGCAAGGAAGCGGAGCATGGTACTGGCGACACCTGGGCGGGAGACGGGCCTAGTATGCCTAAAAATCTAGCTGCAAGCTGCAAGCTGCAAGATGCGCTGGCTGGTAGGAGGCGTTGCGTGGGGTGCTTTGCCGTTTGGATAGAGTGGGCCGGGCGGCGATCCGCTTCAGCCCACCCGTATCTTCAGTTCAGTTGAATGATGCTGGTGCCGGTCATTTCCTGGGGGATGGGCAGGTCCATCAGGGTCAGCATGGTCGGCGCCACGTCGGCCAGCACACCGTCTTCGCGCATGCGCAGTTGGCGCTTGCCGACATAGATGAAGGGTACCGGCTCGCAGGTGTGGGCGGTGTGCGCCTGGCCCGTGCAGGCATCCTCCATTTGTTCGACGTTGCCGTGGTCGGCGGTGATCAGGGCTTCGCCATCGACCTTGCCCAGCGCCGCGACGATGCGGCCGACGCAGCTGTCCAGGCATTCCACGGCCTTGACCGCGGCGTCGAACACGCCGGTATGACCAACCATGTCGCCGTTGGCGTAGTTGACGATGATCACGTCATAACGCTGTTGCTCGATCGCCTCGACGATCCGGTCGGTGACTTGCGGCGCGTTCATCTCGGGCTGCAGGTCGTAGGTGGCGACCTGCGGCGACGGGATCAGGATGCGCTCCTCACCCTCGAACGGCTCCTCGCGGCCGCCGGAGAAGAAGAAGGTGACGTGGGCGTATTTCTCGGTCTCGGCGATACGCAGCTGAGTCTTGCCGTTCTTCGCCAGGTATTCGCCGAGCACATTGCTCAGGCTGGCTGGCGCGAAAGCGCTGGGCGCCGGAATGTTCGCGGCGTACTGGGTCAGCATGACGAAGTCGGCCAGTTGCGGCCGTCGGGCGCGCGGGAAGTCCTGGAAATCGGGCTCGACGAAGGCGCGGGTCAGTTCGCGGGCGCGGTCGGCGCGGAAGTTCATGAACACCACGGCGTCGCCGTCTTCGATCTTGACCGGCTCGCCGAGGGTGGTGGCCTTGACGAATTCGTCGTTTTCGCCGCGGGCATAGGCAGCCTGCAAACCTTCAGCTGCGCTAGCGGCATTGAACTGGCCCTGGCCGTTGACGATCAGGTTGTAGGCCTGCTCGACGCGGTCCCAGCGGTTATCGCGGTCCATGGCAAAATAGCGGCCGACCAGGCTGGCGATGCGGCCCTTGCCGAGCTTGGCGAAGGCGGTGTCGAGCAGTTCGATGGAGGCCTGGGCGCTTCTCGGCGGCGTATCGCGGCCATCGAGGAAGGCGTGCAGGTAAATTTTCTCGGCGCCGCGCTGGGCGGCCAGTTCGGCCATGGCGACCAGGTGATCCTGGTGGCTGTGCACGCCACCGTCGGACAGCAGGCCGAGGATGTGCACGGCCTTGCCGGTGCCCACCGCCTGATCCACCGCGCGGGTGATCGCCGGATTGTTGAAGAATTCACCATCGCGAATGGACTTGGTCACCCGGGTGAAGTCCTGGTACACCACGCGACCGGCGCCGAGGTTCATGTGGCCGACCTCGGAATTGCCCATCTGGCCGTCCGGCAGGCCGACGTCCATGCCTGAACCTGAGATCAGGCTGTGCGGCTGGGTGGCGCGTAAGTGGTCGTAGACCGGCGTGTTGGCGGCATGGATGGCGTTGTATTCGGTGCTGTCACTGTGACCGAAGCCATCGAGAATGATCAGGACCAAAGGTTTGGGCGTGGCGCTCATTAATCTGGCTCGCTGTGCATAAGGGACAAAAAGGCCAGGCATTTTAAGGCCTGCTATCAGGCCCGTCACCGCCGGGCGGGGTGTGGCCGACCTGTGGGGCTGTGTATACTGCCGGGATTTTACCGTCCCGGAACCACCTCATGCTTGCCAATCTGATTGAATTTGCCTCTACCCACTATGTACTGGGCGGATTGTTCGTTGTCCTGCTGGCGCTGCTGATCTTCACGGAGCTGCGTAAAGGCGGGCAAAGCCTGAGCAGCCGCGAGCTGACCGCCTTGATCAACAGCGAGCAGGGCATGGTGCTGGATGTGCGTGGGCAGAAGGATTTCTCTGCCGGCCATATCGTCGGCGCCTTGCACGTCCCCTATGAAAAAATCACCAGCCGCATCGGCGAACTGGAAAAGCACAAAGGCAAGACCCTGATCGTGGTCGATGCCATGGGCCAGCATGCCGGGACGGTCAGTCGTGACCTGAAAAAAGCCGGTTTCAATGCCGCCAAGCTGTCTGGCGGGATTGCCAGCTGGCGTGGCGATAACCTGCCATTGGTGAAGTGATATGTCTGCCGTCGTCATTTATTCCAGCGATTGGTGCCCCTACTGCATGCGTGCCAAGCAGTTACTGGCCCGCAAGGGCGTGGACTTCGATGAAATCAAGGTCGACGGCAAGCCTGAGGTGCGTGCGGAGATGACCCGCAAGGCGCGGCAGACCTCGGTGCCGCAGATCTGGATCGGCAGCAGCCATGTTGGTGGCTGCGACGATCTGTATGACTTGGAGCGCGCTGGCACGTTGGATGCGCTGCTCGAGGCTTAGTACTCCCCTCATCTACTCAGTACCCACGACAAGAAGGCATTGCCATGACTGAACAAGCTAGCAACGGCGCCGCCCAAGGCGAACAGAATCCGCAGTTTTCCCTGCAACGCATCTATGTCCGCGACCTGTCCTTCGAGGCGCCGAAGAGCCCGGAGATCTTCCGTCAGGAATGGAGCCCGAGCGTTGCACTGGACCTGAATACCCGGCAGAAGCCGCTCGAAGGCGACTTCCACGAAGTGGTGCTGACCCTCTCGGTCACCGTGAAAAATGGCGAAGAAACTGCCTTCATCGCCGAAGTCCAGCAAGCCGGGATCTTCTTGGTCAAGGGTTTGGACGCCGCCGCCATGAGCCACACCCTGGGCGCGTTCTGCCCGAACATCTTGTTCCCGTATGCGCGCGAAACCCTCGACAGTCTGGTGGTGCGCGGCTCCTTCCCGGCACTGATGCTGGCGCCGGTGAACTTCGACGCCCTCTACGCCCAAGAGCTGCAGCGCATTCAGCAGCAGGCTGGCGAGGCTGCTCCGGCCAATTGAGCCGTTGCCGCAGATAAAAAGCGCCCTTCGGGGCGCTTTTTTGTACTGCAAATGTGCTGGCACAAGGTGGGCTGAAGCCACCCGGGCGGGAGGCCTGTCAGGGCGTGGCGAAGTCCTGCTGGCGCCAGGCCTCGTAGACGGCCACTGCCACGGTATTGGACAGATTCAGGCTGCGGCAGCCTTCGCGCATCGGCAGGCGCAGGCATTGTGCGGCGGGCAACGCGTCGCGTATGTCCTGGGGCAGGCCGCGGCTCTCCGGGCCGAATAGAAAGGCGTCGCCGGGCTTGTAGCGCACCTGATGATAGGGCTGAGAGCCTTTGGTGGTGAAGGCGAAGACGCGCGGCTGGCCGAGGCTTTCCAGGCAGCTGGGGAGATCCGCATGACGCTGCAGGGTGGCGTACTCGTGGTAGTCGAGCCCGGCGCGGCGCAGGCGTTTGTCATCCAGTTCGAAGCCCAGTGGCTCGATCAGGTGCAGGTGGCAGCCGCTGTTGGCACAGAGCCTGATAATGTTGCCGGTATTCGGTGGAATTTCCGGTTGAAAGAGGATCACGTGAAACATGCGCGGCTCCAAGCCTGAAGACGGTCGGCATTCTACTCCTGATTCGGGCTCGCGGCCGCGCCCTTGGCTGCAGGTGATCGGCTCCCTGGCGTTGTTCGGTTTTCTGATCGGACTGATGATCGGTCGTATGTTTCAACCCGAGCCACTGTGGCTGGCGAGTGTCGAGGTGACGGAGCAGGGGCTGCAGCTGTGGTTCAACGTCGAGCCGAAGGTGCGTGCCAGTCACATCGACGGGGCATTTTTTCTGCGCGTCGAAAGCCTGGGGCGCGAGCAGCAGGGGCAGTTGCACCTGCAGGGCAAGCTGGTCAATTGGCGGGTGCGGCGCGAGGGGCGGGAGTTGCTGCTGCGAGTGGTGGCGGCCCGTCCGCTGCGCGGCGAGTGGCGCGCTGAGGAGCTGGACGGGCGGTGGCGGCTAACGGTCAGCCTGGCGTACGAATAAAAGCGGGGAATCCCCGGCCTGCCTGTACCAAGGTCCCCGAAACTGGGATTGCTTAAGCATATGCAGACTGTGTGCCAGTTTTGTTACGGCGGCGCAACGCCCCGTTTTTGCTGGGTGCGGCGGTGTCGCGGGGAGTCGGGGCGCGGTGCCAGCGAGCGAAAATGTTCCTTGCCTGTGCATTGCGGTGCATCCTGGTGCCGATTCAGGGCATGGGTCGAAAAGACGGCTGCAATTGGTCGTTGCTGCGGCTAGTGGCCAAAACATGGCGCCTTGCCAGCCTGCCTCGAGGGCTGCCCTGTAAGCATCGCGCAACTGTATGCATCGGCTTATGAGAGGCCCTGTCTACAACTGCGTACCTGGATAAGCCCGGCGCAACCCGGAAACACCCTTGCGGATGAGCGCCAGCGTAATCCGGCTACGCTCTGCACTTGCCGCAAAAAAACGGGCCAGCGGCCCGTTTTTCTGTACTCGGTTCGCGCTTAGGCGTCGTCGCTGTCGTCGTCATCGCTGCCGTCGACCTTCATGCCCAGTTCCTTGATCTTGCGGGTCAGGGTGTTGCGGCCCCAGCCCAGCAACAGGGCGGCGTCACGGCGGCGGCCGGCGGTGTGCTTGAGCGCGGTTTCGATCATGATCCGCTCGAAGGCCGGCACTGCGCTGTCGAGCAGGTCCGACTGGCCGCGGGCCAGAGCCTGGTCGGCCCATTGGCGCAGGGCCTGTTCCCAATTGCTCACCGGCGCGCTGTCCTGCGGCTGGCTGAGCAGTTCCGGGGGCAGGTCGCTGACATGCACCTCGCGGCCGGAGGCCATTACGGTGATCCAGCGGCAGGTGTTTTCCAGCTGGCGCACGTTGCCCGGCCAGGGTAGGTGCTGCAGATAGTCCTCGGTCTCGCTCTTCAGCAGTTTGGGTTCGACGGCCAGCTCCAGGGCGGCGCGGGCGAGGAAGTGCCGGGCCAGGGTCGGGATGTCTTCGCGACGGTCGGACAGCCGCGGGATGTGGATGCGGATCACATTGAGGCGGTGGAACAGGTCTTCGCGGAACTTGCCTTCCTGCACCAGGATTTCCAGGTTCTGGTGGGTGGCGGCGATGATCCGTACATCGACCTTGACCGGCGTGTGGCCGCCGACCCGGTAGAACTCGCCGTCGGCCAGCACGCGCAACAGGCGGGTCTGGGTGTCGGCCGGCATGTCGCCGATTTCGTCGAGGAACAGGGCGCCGCCGTCGGCTTGTTCGAAACGGCCGCGGCGCAGGTTGGCCGCCCCAGTGAAGGCACCTTTCTCGTGGCCGAACAGCTCGGACTCCATCAGGTCTTTCGGGATCGCCGCCATATTCAGCGCGATAAAGGGCGAGGCGGCCCGCGGGCTGTGCCGGTGCAGGGCGTGGGCGACCAGCTCCTTGCCGGTGCCGGATTCGCCGTTGATCAAGACCGTGATATTGGAATGGGAGAGCCGGCCGATGGCGCGAAACACCTCCTGCATGGCCGGCGCTTCGCCAATGATTTCCGGGGTGCGCGGCTGCTCGACAGGCACCTGCAGGCCTTGTTGCTCCTGCGCATGCTGATAGGCGCGCTGGACCAGGGAGACCGCTTCATCGACGTCGAACGGCTTGGGCAGGTACTCGAATGCGCCGCCCTGGTAGGACGCCACTGCGCTCTCCAGGTCGGAATGGGCGGTCATGATGATGACCGGTAGGCGTGGGTAGAGTTCGCGGATCCGCGCCAGCAGTTCCAGGCCGCTGGAGCCAGGCATGCGGATGTCCGAGACGATCACATCCGGTTGTTGCCGGCTGAGGTGGCTGAGGACACCGTCGGCGCTGTCGAAGCTTTGGGTGGTCATGCCTGCCTGTTGCAGGGCTTTTTCCAGCACCCAGCGGATGGAACGGTCGTCGTCGACGATCCATACGGTTTCACTGCGACTCATGACGGAGTTACTCCTTGTTCAAGCGGCAGGAAGATCGAGAACAGGGTATGACCAGGATGGCTCTCGCACTCGATCAGACCCTGATGCTGACTAATGATGTTCTGGGTTATCGCCAGGCCCAGCCCGGTGCCGTCGGCACGTCCGCTGACCATGGGATAGAAGATGGTGTCCTGCAATTCGGCCGGGATGCCGGGGCCGTTGTCGATGATTTCCAGGCGGGCCACCAGGCGGTGGCGGATATGGCCGATAGTGAATTGGCGCAGGGTGCGGGTGCGCAGGGTGATGCGGCCCAGGCGCATTTCGTTCTGCCCGCCGATGGCCTGCATGGCGTTGCGCACGATATTGAGCACGGCCTGGATCATCTGTTCGCGATCGATCAGCACGTCGGGAATGCTCGGGTCGTAATCACGCACCAGAATGATGCTGCCCTGGCTCTCTGCCTCGACCAGGCTGGCGACCCGTTCCAGCACTTCATGCACGTTGGTCATCGCCAGCGACGGCAGTTTGTTCGAGCCAAGCATGCGATCGACCAGGTTTCTCAGGCGATCGGCTTCTTCGATGATGACGTTGGTGTAGTCCTTGAGTTCTTCGTTGGGCAGCTCGCGGGCGAGCAACTGGGCGGCGCCGCGAATGCCGCCGAGCGGGTTCTTGATCTCGTGGGCGAGGCCGCGCACCAGCAGCTTGGTGGTCTCCTGCTTGGACAGTTGCGCCTCTTCCTTGGTGATGCGCAGCAGGCGGTCGCGCGGATGCACTTCCAGCAGCAGCAGGGTCTCGCCGCGATTGAAGATCGGCGTGACCGAGTAATCGACGGTGAGGGTCTGGCCGGTGACGGCAGTCAGCACCGCCTCGCGCTTGTTGAACGGATGCGCCTGTTCGACGGCCTGGCGCAGCGCGCTCAGGGCCTCGGCCGACTCGGTGAACAGCTCGCTGATGAATTGTCCGTGGCTGCGCTGGCCGCTGACGGCCAGGAGCATTTCCGCCGCCGGGTTCATGTACTCAAGGCGCAGGTCGGCGTTGAGCAGCAGGGTGGCGGTGGTCAGGTTGTCCAGCAGCAGGCGGTGCAATGCGTCATTGATAGTCATATAGAGGGTCTGCTGATGTTTCGCTGCGAGCCGCGTTGCGCTGCCAAATGGTGCCAGGCAAGGCCGTTTCCGGCGGGCTTGCGGGCTACACCGCATCTCTGTGGATTGCGCGGGACGCCGGCAATGGCTGTTCCCTTGCCAAGCCGGGCAGCGCCGACGGGCACAATTTGGTGCGCAAGCCAAAGGGCGGGTGGCCGTTTGGCATGGCCCTGCGTTTCTCGACGCTCATTGGGAATAAGCAAACTTCACTCCTCGCGCCTAGTTCTGCGCCAAACGGGCCGGCGTCGCGGCCGTGACTAAATGTCAGCAGACCCTAAGGCTTGCGGCAATGCAGCAGGAAAATGCAAGAAGCAAACCAAAGCCCCGGAAAAATGCAGGGAATCAGAGGAATCGGCGGCGCTGGCCGTATTTCGGCGCAGGCACAGGGCATGTGGGCGAACCAGAATGGGGAGAGTATAGAAAGTGGTGCGGCTTATTGCACCACAATGGTGCGGTGGTTATCTGGCTTAGATAAAGGGGATGAAGGGAATGTCGCGCTTCTCCGGCGGCTTGTCCTTCAGTGGGCATTCCGGGCGCACGCCGTAGTCGGTTTTTTTGCAGGGTCGGACCATGCGCTTCTGGGCCAGCGATATGCGCAGCATATGCAGCGGTTGGCTCGGCGTGCGTTCCAGCGTGCGGCCCTGGGCGTCAACGATCTCGACAGCCAGTTGGTGGGTGCCGCGGTCGATATTTTCCAGCGGGAAAACCGGGCTGCGGCCAGTTTCGCCTGTCGCTTGGCCATCCAGCAGCAGGCGAAAGCTGTGCCCACTCTGCAGGGCCGGCTCGCTGCTGGCGGTGACGATCAGATTACCGGCGCTGTCGCGGATAGTGGTGTCTGGTTCCGGGAACAAGATACGCAGCACCTGGTAGGTGGGCTGCCGTGCGGTAGTGGCGACGGGTGCTGGCGGCGCGGCAGCCGGCAAGCTGGGCATGTTGTTGCTGGGCGTCAGCTCGATGCGTTCGGCGTTACTCTGCCTGGGCTGGTCGGTGAAGACGCGATTGCCCTCCGCGTCGATGTAGGTATAGACCTGAGCGGCAGCCGGTAGGCTCAGCAGGAGTAAGTACAGCAGTAGGTTGCGCATGGTTCAGCTGGCCGGTTTGGGTGTGGGGGGCGGTGGTGGTGGGCGCAGTGCTGGACTGCTGGTATTGACGCGCTGCACGGTGAAAGTGACGCTGGCGCTCTGTTGAATCGACTGTTCGCCATTGAGTATTTCAACTGCCAGGCTGTGTTCGCCGCGCTCTACATTGCTCAGCTGCAGGCGCGGTACGTTGCTTGGTTGGCCGTAAGGCTGGCCATCCAGCAGCAGGCGCAGGCGGTGGGTCGCGGCCAGGCGCGGCTCCAGTTGCACGCCGACACTGAAGGTGCCGTTGTTGGCGCGCATGGCTTCGTCGCTGGGGAGGCCGGTCAGTTCGAGTACCGCGTAGCTTGCCGGTGAGACCACTCCGGCGGGTGTGCTCGGTGGCGTGGTGAGCGGCTGGGCTTCCACGGTGTTAGTCGCGGGCAGCTCAACGGTTTCGGCGTTCTGGCCGTCCGGGGGCTGGTTGGTGAACACCGTATTACCGTTGGCGTCGGTGTATTTGTAGATCTGCGCGCTGGCCGGCAGAGCCAGTATCAGCAGTAGGCAGGTGAGTATCCGGCGCATGGCCATTCTCCCGATGGATGTACTGCTAAGACTTGCACTGGCAGGTCGCGCTGGCAAGGGTGCGGGTGTGGCAATTAGGGCTGGCGCAACAAATTGACTGTTAAGCGTAATCGCTCGCTGAGCAGGCACAAAAAAGGCCACCCGAAGGTGGCCTCTTGTCTTGCTTGCCGGTTTAGACGCTGTAGTACAGGTCGTATTCCAGCGGGTGTACGAAGGTGCGAACTTTGATTTCTTCTTCGCTCTTCAACTCGATGTAAGCGTCGATGAAGTCGTCGGAGAACACGCCGCCTTTGGTCAGGAACGCGCGACCCTTGTCCAGCTCTTCCAGGGCTTCTTTCAGGCTGCCGCAGACTTGCGGGATCAACTTGCCTTCTTCCGGCGGCAGGTCATACAGGTTCTTGTCGGCAGCATCGCCCGGGTGAATCTTGTTCTGGATGCCGTCCAGGCCAGCCATCAGCAGGGCGGCGAAAGCCAGGTATGGGTTGGCAGCCGGATCCGGGAAACGTGCTTCGATACGGCGGGCTTTCGGGCTGGAAACGTACGGGATACGGATCGAGGCGGAGCGGTTGCGTGCCGAGTAGGCCAGCATCACTGGCGCTTCGAAGCCTGGGACCAAACGCTTGTAGGAGTTGGTCGACGGGTTAGTGAAGCCGTTCAGGGCCTTACCGTGCTTGATGATGCCGCCGATGAAGTACAGGGCAGTGTCGGACAGGCCGGCATAGCCTTCGCCAGCGAAGGTGTTCTTGCCGTCTTTACTGATCGACAGGTGCACGTGCATGCCTGAACCGTTGTCACCGTAGAGCGGCTTCGGCATAAAGGTAGCGGTCTTGCCGTAGGCATCGGCCACGTTGTGCACGCAGTATTTCAGGGTCTGAACTTCGTCAGCCTTTTTCACCAGGGTGTTGAACTGCACGCCGATTTCGTTCTGGCCGGCAGTCGCCACTTCGTGGTGGTGAACTTCGATGACCAGGCCCATTTCTTCCATGGCATTACACATGGCAGTACGGATTTCGTGGTCGTGGTCGAATGGCGGAACCGGGAAGTAGCCGCCTTTGACGCCTGGGCGGTGGCCCTTGTTGCCGCCTTCGACGTCCTGGTCGGACATCCAGGAGCCTTGCTCGGAGTAGATCTTGAACATCGAGCCGGAGATGTCGGACTTGAACTTCACTTCGTCGAAGATGAAGAACTCAGGCTCGGGGCCGACGAATACGGTGTCGCCGATGCCGGTGGTCTTCAGGTATTCCTCGGCGCGGGCGGCGATCGAGCGTGGGTCGCGATCGTAGCCTTGCATGGTGCTCGGCTCGACGATATTGCAGACCAGAATCAGGGTCGGCTCTTCGGTGAACGGGTCAAGTACGGCGGTGTCGTCGACTGGCATCAGGATCATGTCGGAGGCTTCGATGCCTTTCCAGCCATGAATGGACGAGCCGTCGAACATCTTGCCGATTTCGAAAAATTCATCATCCAGTGCGTCGCGCGCGGGCATGGTGATGTGGTGCTGCTTGCCCTTGGTATCGGTGAAGCGCAGGTCAACCCACTTCACGTCGTGCTCTTTGATCAGTTGAATCGACTTCGACATGCTGTCCTCCAGGTGGATAAGGCTCGGAATGGTGAGCCCTCAATAATAGGGTGCGGCCGGGCGCGATAGTCCGCCAGGATAGCCTGCCTCACAAGAGAGCAAATTGCATGCCAGTGCACAAGGATGGGTTAAGCGGCTGAAACTCAAGCGTGACGAGGCCTGCGAATACGTGGGGCGAAATCCAATGCACCAAAATGGTTCTGCTGGGTAATTAATGCACCGTTAAGGTGCAGTCGATCGGGGTGGTGGTATTTTTGGTCAAAGCTTGCACAATTTCCGCTATAATCCGCGCCCCTGATTTTTAGTCGTCTTGGCATGTGCTGTTTTAATGAAACTGATCGTTAAAGTCTTTCCAGAAATCACCATCAAAAGCCGGCCGGTGCGTAAGCACTTTATCCGGCAATTGGCGAAAAACATTCGTTCGGTGCTGCGCGATCTCGATCCGCAGCTGCTGGTCAGTGGTGTGTGGGACAACCTGGAAGTCGAGACGGCGATCAGCGAGGCGAAAACCCTGCAGGCGATGATCGAGCGGCTCAGCTGCACGCCGGGTATCGCCCATTTTCTCCAGGTCGACGAATACCCGCTGGGTGACTTCGACGACGTGCTGGATAAATGCAAGCAGCACTTCGGCGACCGCTTGCCGGGTAAGGTCTTCGCCGTGCGCTGCAAGCGTGCCGGCAAGCATGCGTTCAGTTCGATGGACATCGAGCGCTATGTCGGCAGCCAATTGCGCCAGCAGTGCGGCGCCGCCGGGATCGACCTGAAGCAGCCCGAAGTCGAAGTGCGCATGGAGATTCGCGACCAGCGCCTATTCGTCATTCACAACCAGCACCAGGGCCTGGGTGGTTATCCGCTGGGCTCGCTGGAGCAGACCCTGGTGCTGATGTCCGGTGGTTTCGATTCCACGGTCGCCGCCTATCAGATGATGCGCCGTGGCCTGGTCACCCATTTCTGCTTCTTCAACCTGGGTGGCCGCGCGCACGAGTTGGGCGTGATGGAAGTGGCGCATTACCTGTGGCAGAAGTTCGGCCGTTCCCAGCGCGTACTGTTTATCAGCGTACCCTTCGAGGAAGTGCTCGGCGAGATTCTCGGCAAGGTCGACAACAGCCAGATGGGTGTGATCCTCAAGCGCATGATGCTGCGCGCCTCCACGCACATGGCCGAGAAGCTGCAGATCAATGCCCTGGTTACCGGGGAGGCGATTTCCCAGGTCTCCAGCCAGACCCTGCCCAACCTCTCGGTGATCGACGCTGCCACCGACATGCTGGTGCTGCGCCCGCTGATCGCCAGCCACAAGCAGGACATCATCGACACCGCCACCGCCATCGGCACCGCCGAGTTTGCCAAGCACATGCCAGAGTATTGCGGCGTGATCTCGGTGAACCCGACCACCCGGGCGAAGAAAGATCGTATCGAATATGAAGAACGCCAGTTCGATATGGCCATTCTTGAGCGTGCCCTTGAGCGTGCGACATTGCTGCCGATCGACAAGGTAATCGACGAGCTGGGCAAGGACATCAAGGTCGAGGAAGTCAACGAAGCCCTGGCCAGCCATGTCATCATTGACATCCGTCATCCAGATAGCGCCGAAGAGCAGCCTCTCGAGCTGCCCGGTATCGAAGTGCAAACGCTGCCGTTTTATGCCTTGAACAGCCGCTTCAAAGAGCTGGATGCCAGTCGCCAATACCTGCTGTATTGCGACAAAGGCATCATGAGCCGTTTGCATGCCCACCACCTGCTTAGCGAGGGGTATGCCAATGTGCGCGTTTATCGTCCGGCATAAGACGCCCGGGTTGAATGGCGGAAGCATCCGCCATCGCCCTCCCGACCTGCAGACGGGGTAAAAGCCGCTGCGCTTTTGCACCGTCTGGCCGAATTCGTATTTAGTTAATATCCGCCGCGTAGAATATGCGGCAAACCGAATCCTCTGATCGAGATACACAAGTGATCGAAAAACTACGCAACATCGCCATCATCGCTCACGTCGACCACGGCAAAACCACCTTGGTTGATGCCCTTCTGCGCCAATCCGGTACCCTCGAGCGCAACGAGCTCGACACCGAGCGCCTGATGGACAGCAACGACCAGGAAAAAGAGCGCGGCATTACCATTCTGGCGAAAAACACTGCCATCAACTGGAATGGCCACCACATCAACATCGTCGACACCCCCGGCCACGCTGACTTCGGCGGTGAAGTCGAGCGCGTGATGTCGATGGTTGACTCGGTGCTGCTGGTCGTCGACGCCCAAGACGGCCCGATGCCGCAAACCCGCTTCGTGACCCAGAAAGCCTTCCAGGCTGGCCTGCGTCCGATCGTGGTGGTGAACAAGGTCGACCGTCCGGGCGCGCGTCCGGATTGGGTTGTCGAGCAAATTTTCGACCTGTTCGACAACCTCGGCGCGACCGAAGAGCAGCTGGACTTCCCCATCGTGTACGCTTCGGCGATCAACGGTGTTGCCGGTCTGGAACACACCGACATGGCGGAAGACCTGGTGCCGTTGTACCAGGCCATCGTTGACCACGTGCCGGCGCCGAAAGTCGACCGCGACGGTCCGTTCCAGATGCAGATCTCCGCACTGGACTACAACAGCTTCCTCGGCATTATCGGCGTTGGCCGTATCGCCCGTGGCCGCGTCAAGCCGAACACTCAGGTGGTGGCGATCGACGCTCACGGCAAGCGCCGTAACGGTCGTATCCTCAAGCTGATGGGTCACCACGGTCTGCACCGCGTCGACGTGGAAGAAGCCGCCGCTGGCGACATCGTGTGCATCAGCGGCTTCGATCAGCTGTTCATCTCCGACACCCTGTGCGATCCGCAGAACGTCGAAGCCATGGTCCCGCTGTCCGTGGACGAGCCGACCGTTGCCATGACCTTCCAGGTCAACGACTCGCCGTTCTGCGGTAAGGAAGGCAAGTTCGTCACCAGCCGCAACATCAAGGAGCGTCTGGAAAAGGAGCTGCTGTACAACGTGGCCCTGCGCGTCGAAGAGGGCGACACTGCCGACAAGTTCAAGGTCTCCGGCCGTGGCGAGCTGCACCTCTCGGTACTGATCGAAACCATGCGTCGCGAAGGCTTCGAGATGGGTGTTGGTCGTCCGGAAGTGATCATCAAGCTGGTCAATGGCGTCAAGCACGAACCCTTTGAGAACGTCACCATCGACCTGCCGGAAGTATCCCAGGGCGCGCTGATGGAGCAGATGGGTCTGCGCAAAGGCGACCTGACCAACATGGTTCCGGATGGCAAGGGCCGTGTGCGCCTTGAGTACAACATTCCGGCCCGTGGTCTGATCGGTTTCCGTAACGAGTTCCTGACCCTGACCTCCGGTGCCGGCATCATGACCAGCATCTTCGACCGTTACGACGTGATGAAGTCCGGCGATATGTCCGGCCGTCAGAACGGCGTACTGGTATCGGTTGCCACCGGCAAGGCGCTGACCTACTCGCTGGAAACCCTGCAGGCGCGCGGCAAGTTGTTCGTCGAGCACGGCCAGGACATCTTCGAAGGTCAAATCGTCGGCCTCAACAGCCGCGACAACGACATGGGCGTGAACCCGACCAAAGGCAAGAAGCTCGACAACATGCGTGCTTCCGGCAAGGACGAAACCATTGCCCTGGTTCCACCGGTGAAGTTCACGCTGGAACAGGCTCTGGAATTCATCCAGGACGATGAGCTGTGCGAAGTGACGCCGAAGTCGATCCGCCTGCGCAAGAAAATTCTGGGCGAAAGCGAGCGTACCCGCGCTGCCAAGAAGGGCTGATAACCCGGTTGCATAAGTGAGCAAGCCCCCGCCAACGTGAGTTGGCGGGGGCTTTTTTGTGTCGGTGAGTTTTTTTCATAGGAAAGACGCCGCTGCTGAATTCACGGCGTCTGTGAAGTGGCCAGCATTCGTCTGTATTGGGTGAGCAGGGTCGACCGATATACTCGTGCACGCGGCTTTACGTGCAGGCACAGCTGCGACTTGGCGCAACACAGGTTGAGCACCATCGATTTGGGAAGTCAGTACATGCAATGGATCTTCATGCTGGTTGGGCTGGTGCTGGGGGCGTTGGTTGCGGAGTCGCCCACTGGCGCGGTGTTGGGTGGCTTGGTCGGCCTGGGTATTGCTCAGGCGCTCACGCTCAGAGGGCTGCAAGCTCAGCACGCCGAGTTGGCGAAGCAGCTGAAAAGCTTCGCCGAGCGCTTCGAGCAGGGTACCCAGGCCATCCATGAGCGGCTGCTCAAGGTCGAGGCGCCGCGTTCGGCAGCGGATGAGTTATTGCCGGTCACGGCACCAGCGGCCGAGATGGCGCCCGCTGCCCCCGAGCCCGAGCTGAGCTGGGAGCTGCCGCCGGAAATTCTCGCGCAAGCCGAGCTCCAGTCTGCGGCGGGCAGTGCCGAGGCCTGGACGCAGGCGGCGGAGCAACCGCGTGGCGCGCCCACCCCACGCAAGCCGGTCAAGCCGCGCGAACCTTCGCCGGTCGAGCGCGCCATCGCTCTGGCCCAGGCCTGGCTGTTCGGTGGCAATACCGTGCTGCGCATCGGCGTGCTGTTGCTGTTCCTCGGCCTGGCCTTCCTGTTGCGCTACGCCACCGAAGGCATGGTGGTACCGGTGCAGGTGCGTTACGCCGGGGTTGCGGCCAGCGCCATCGCCTTGCTCGGCCTGGGCTGGTGGTTGCGCCTGCGCAACCCGAGCTATGGCCTGATGCTGCAAGGCGCGGGCATTGCCGTGCTGTACCTGACGATCTTCGCCGCCATGCGCCTGCATCCGCTGCTCGAGCCGGCGCAGGCGTTCGCCCTGCTGCTGATCGTGACCCTCTGCTCGGCGATTCTCGCGGTGACGCAGAATGCCCTGGGGCTGGCGACCGCTGCCGCGCTCGGCGGCTTTGCCGCGCCCATCCTGACCTCGACCGGCAGCGGCAACCATGTCGCGCTGTTCAGCTATTTCGTCCTGCTCAACAGCGCCATCCTGGCCATCGCCTGGTTCAAGACCTGGCGCCTGCTCAACCTGATCGGCTTTGTCGGCACCTTCGGCATCGGTTTCGCCTGGGGGGTGCGTGCCTACACCCCGGCGTTGCTGGGGAGCATCGAGCCGTTCCTGCTGCTGTTCTTCCTGATGTACGTGGCCATCGGCCTGTTGTTCGCCAGGCGCAAGCTGACCGAGGCCGGGGCGGCGCCGCAGGAGCGCGAGGCCTTGCTGAGCTGGTCGGCGCGCCAGGGCGATTATGTCGACGCGACTGTGCTGTTTGGGCCGCCGCTGGTGGGCTTCGGCCTGCAATTCGCGCTGGTGCAGCATCTCGAGTTCGCCGCCGCCTTCAGTGCGCTGGCGCTGGGGTTGTTCTACATGGGCCTGGCGTTGCTGCTGGCCAGGCGCACGGAAGGCCGCGCCCTGCTGTTGGTGGAAACCTGTCTGACGCTGGGGGTGGTGTTCGGCACCCTGGCGATTCCCCTGGGCCTGGATGCGCGCTGGACGTCGGCTGCCTGGGCGGTGGAGGGCGCGGGTATCTTCTGGCTGGGATTGCGTCAGGGCCGCAGCCTGGCCCGCGCCTTCGCCCTGCTGTTGCAAGCGGGCGCGGCGCTGGCCTTTCTCGGCGAGCTGCGGCCGGGGTTGGATAGCCTGTTGGCTGGCCCGGCGCTGGGTGCGCTAATGCTCGGCGCGGCGCTGCTGTTCAGCTTCTACCGGCTGCGTCAGGCGGCTGACGGCCAGGCCTCGGCCTGGGAGCGGCGAGGCTTGCCGCTATTGGCCTGCGCCGGCTTGGCTTTTCTCTACCTGCTCGCGCCGCTGTGTTTCAACGCCGAGGCCACGGCGATCAGCTGGGCCTTGGCCGGCCTGGCCACCTTATTCATCGGTCTGCGCCTGCAGTCGCGCGCCTTCTTGTTCAGCGCCTTTGCCGTGCAGTTGCTCGGCGGGGCGCTGTTCCTACTGCAACTGGATGCTGCCTCGGGCATCGGCAGTGGCGCGTTTGGCGCCGGTTGGCGCGGCTTGCTGACGGCCTCGCTGATCGGCCTGGCGCTGATCGGCGGCATGTTGCTGGCGGCGCGTGACCAGCAGATCAGCAACGATAAGAAGCTGATGCGCGGGCTGTCGCTGGTCTTGCTGATCGGGCTGGTATTTATCAACCTGGCGGTGCTGTTCGTGCTGCCCTGGCAGAGCGCCAGCGCGGTGTGGGGCGGCAGCGGTTTGCTGGTCGTCTGGCTCAGCCTGCAGCTGCAGCAGCGCGCCAGTTTTGTCTTCGGCCTATTGCTGCAGGTGTTCGGCGGTCTGTCCTTCCTGCTCTCCAGTCCGCTGCTGTTGGGTCAGCTCGATAGCGACGGTCTGCGGCCGCTGGCCCACGCTGGCTTCTGGACTCCGGCGGTACTGGCTATCGCCGCCCTGATTGGCGCCTGGCGGCTACAGCAGGTGGCGCGCCGTGAGCAGGCCGCTACGCTGTCTGCCCGCAGCCTACAGCGCTTGTCGCAGCTGATGCTGGTCTGGGGTGGCGGCTGGTGGGCGCTGGCGCTGGTCAGCGAAATCGTCCGTTTCGCCGCGCCCGCGTTGCAGGCGTCGCTATTGCTGCTGGGCGCGGCCTCGAGCGTGGCGTTGTGGCAGTGGGGTGCCGTGCGGGCGCAGTGGCGGGCCATGGCGTTGCTGTGCACGCTGTTGGTGCCGGTCGCTGCGCTGATCCTGCTGTCTGCCTGGCGCCTCGAGTATCACCCGCTGGCGGACTTCGGTTGGCTTGGCTGGGGCGCACTGTTCGCCGTGCATCTGCTGGTGCTGCGGCGCCTGAGCGGTCTGCTGCCGGCCGGCGCGCTGAGCGCCGTGCATGTGCTGGGCTGCTGGCTGCTGCTCGGGGTCTTGGCCCTTGAGCTGCGCTACCTGCTCTATCTGCTGGCGGAGCACTACAACGCCTGGCGCTGGCTGGGTTGGGCGCTGTTGCCAAGCCTGTATCTGCTGCTGATGGCGGCGCCACGCCAGTGGCCGTGGCCGGTAGCGGCGTATTCGCGCGAGTACCGCCTGCTGGCGGCGACGCCGTTGGCGCTGCTGATGCTGGGCTGGTTCTGGCTGGCCAATATCGCCAGCGATGGCGCCGCCGATCCGCTGCCTTACCTGCCAGTGCTCAATCCGCTGGAGCTGGGGCTGCTGATTAGCCTGTTCGCGCTGTTCCAGTGGCTGCGCAGCGTCTTGGCGCAACTTGGTCTGGCGACGGTAGCGCGCGGCCAATTGCCCCAGTTGCTGGCCGGCGTTTCGCTGTTTGCCCTGCTGACGGCGGCGGTGCTGCGTGCATCCCACCATTGGGGCGGGGTGCCTTATCAGTTGCATGGGTTGCTCGAGTCGATGCTGGTGCAGGCGGGGCTGTCGATTGTCTGGACCCTGATCGCCCTGCCGCTGATGATCGTCGGCCACCTGCGCGCCCGGCGCGAGTTGTGGCTGGTCGGCGCGGCGTTGATTGGCGTAGTGGTGGCCAAGCTGTTCTTCGTCGAGTTGGGCAATCAGGGCGGTCTGGAGCGCATCGTTTCGTTTATCGGTGTGGGTGTGTTGCTGTTGATCGTCGGCTATTTTGCGCCGCTGCCGCCCCGGCAGGCGGTGCCTGAAACGGAGCAGGTGCAAGCATGAGTGGGTTTACCGGTGTGCGTGGATTGCTGCTGGCGTTGCTGGCCTTGGTCGCACCTCTGGCAGTGGGGCAGGACCGCGCCAGTGACTATGGTGTTCAGCTGCCGCTGGACCTGAGTGGCGAAGGCCCCTGGTATCGCCTGGAGCTGCCAATGGCTGTGCATATGGCCGCGCGTCACGCCGACCTGCGCGACCTGCGGGTATTCAACGGCGCAGGCGAGACTCAGGCCTATGCCCTGACCCTGGGCAGTGCCCGGCAGCGCGAGCCGCAGCAGGACGCGGCGGTGAAGTGGTTCCCCCTGCGTGGCCCGCTGAATGCCGAGCAGAGCCCTAGCGTGCGCGTGCAGCGCAGCACCAGCGGCACCCTGATCGAGGTGCTGGCCGACGATGCGTCGCGTGCCGAGCAACAGGTGTTGCGCGGTTGGTTGCTCGACGCCAGCGGCATCGAGGCGCCGCTGCAGCAGTTGATTCTCGATTGGAGCGTCGAACACGAGGGCTTTCAGCGCTTCAGCATCGAGGCCAGCGATGACCTGCAGCACTGGCGCGCCTGGGGCGATGGGCAGATTGCTCGTCTGTCATTTGCCGATGAGCGCATCGATCAGCGTGAAGTGAGTCTGCCGGGCCAGTCCGCGCGCTACTTGCGCCTGCTCTGGAGTAGTCCTCGGCAGGCTCCGCAGCTGTTGTCAGCGCGGCTGCTGAGTGCCAGCAGCGACAGGCTGGCGGCGCCTCTGACCTGGTCGGCGGACTTGTCGCCGAGCAGCGCCAAGGCCGGAGAGTACCAGTGGGAGCTGCCGCTGGCCTTGCCGTTGCAGCGCGTGCGGGTCGAACTGGCCGAGGCCAACAGCCTGGCGCCGGTGAGCGTCACGGGACGGCGTGAGGGCAAGGTGCAGTGGCAGCCGCTGGCGCGCGGCCTGCTCTACCGCCTACCGCAGGATGGCCAGGAGGTGCTGCACAACGAGCTGCAACTGTATGGCGCGCCGGTGCAGCAACTGCGCCTGCAGGTGGATGAGCGCGGTGGCGGCCTGGGCAGTGCCGCGCCGACCATCCGCGTGGCTATCCGCGCGACCCAGGTGGTATTCCTCGCCCGAGGTACGCCGCCCTATGTGCTGGCCATCGGCAAAGCAGCTGGCGCCGCGGCGAGTCTGCCGCTGAGTACCCTGATTCCCGGTTACGACGAGAAGCGTCTGGCTGCTCTGGGCGTTGCGACTGCGGCCGAGGCGCCATTGCTCGAGGCGGCAGACGCCGGGCAGACGTCAGGCTGGGACTGGAAGCGCCTGGGCCTATGGGCGGTGTTGCTCGCCGGGGTAGGCCTGCTGGTGCTGATGGCCTTGAGCCTGCTGCGGGCCAGGCCTGCCGCGCCCTGACGCAACAAAGCCGCCGTCAGCCTGGCTGGTGGCGGCTTTTGCGGGATGGTACTTCAGCTCAGCGCTTTCGGGATGTACGCGCAGAAACCGGGGCGTGGACCGATCTTGGGATGGTTGCGGCAGGTGTCCGGGCGCTTGTCGTAGATGGTGCACAGGCGGGTCTTGCGATCCAGGTACAGGCAGTCGTTGTTGCTCATGCGGATCAGGGTGAAGATCCCCGACTTCTGGTTGAACCGCTCGACGATGCCCTCCTTCTGCAGGCGTTTGGCGATATTCTTCGGCGGGTCGCCGCGCTCGAAGTCGTCGACCACACCGATGCGGATCAGATCGCCAATGCGCACCTCGACCGGCAGCGTGCAGCAGCTGGAATTGCAGCTGTGGCACATGTCGGGGGTGTATTTGGCCCAGGTATCCAGGCGGTCGATTTCGGCGGCGGCGATCAGGTTGTTCTTCATGGGGCTATAGGCGCGTGTTGGCTGGGCAGCGGGCGATGATAACGGCGTTGGCGGATTTGTGAACCAACATCTGCCGGCTGGTCGGTTTTGTTTGTTGGCCTGAGGCTGACGGTCCGGGACGCGAGCTCGCCTGGCGCATGCTCCGTCGGTGCGTCCATGGGGTGTGTGGGTTCGGGCTGGGCTTGATCGACCTCGATCATTTCAAACAGCTCAACGACCAATACGGCCATCTGGCCGGTGACGACGTGCTCAAGGGCGTGGCGCAGCACTGGCTGGATAGTCGGCGCGCCTCGGCTGCGCTGTTTCGGATCGGTGGTGAGGAATTCTTGCTGATCCTGCCGGGTGTCGATGTGCGGGAGGCGTGCAAGCGCCTGGAGTCGATTTGTCGGGGCCTGGCCGCCAGCCCGCTGCCTACGCGCAGCGGTGAACGAGCGGTAACCTTGTTGGCTGGCCTGGCGCTGTGGCCCGAGCAAGGCCGCGCGCTGGATGAACTCCTGCATGCGACAGAGGTCGCACTATAGGAGGCAAAACGGGCGGGACGTAACCGCGTGCAGGTATGCATGCAGGCTTAAGCCGTTCCGAATGCCGAGTATGCGCTCCACCCATTCTGGGTTGGAGGCGCTACCGCCCGTAAAGGGTTAAACTGCGCACGATTTCTTTCCTTCCCGGAGCCATCCATGTCCCGCATCACCCTGAGTCGCTATCTGATCGAGCAGACCCGCAGCCATAACACTCCCGCCGATCTGCGCTTCCTTATCGAAGTGGTAGCGCGGGCCTGCAAGGCGATCAGCCATGCGGTATCCAAGGGCGCCCTGGATGACGTGCTCGGCAGCATGGGCACCGAGAACGTGCAGGGCGAAGTGCAGAAGAAGCTTGATGTAATGTCCAACGAAATCCTCCTCGAGGCCAACGAGTGGGGCGGTCACCTGGCCGGCATGGCGTCGGAAGAAATGGACAAGGCCTACCAGATTCCCGGGCGCTATCCGAAGGGCGCTTACCTGTTGGTGTTCGACCCGCTGGACGGCTCGTCCAACATCGATGTCAACGTGTCGGTAGGCACCATCTTCTCGGTCCTGCGTTGCCCCGAGCGCAACGGCGACACCGGCGACCTTGGCGAGGAAGCCTTTCTCCAGCCAGGCACCGAGCAAGTCGCCGCCGGTTATGCGATCTATGGCCCGCAGACCATGCTGCTGCTGACCCTGGGCAACGGCGTCAAAGGCTTCACCCTGGATCGTGAACTGGGCAGCTTCGTGCTGACCCACGATGACATCAAGGTGCCGGAAACCACCCAGGAATTCGCCGTCAACATATCCAACCAGCGTCACTGGGAAGCGCCGGTGCAGCGTTATGTGAGCGAGTTGCTGGCCGGCGCAAGCGGGCCGCTGGAAAAGAACTACAACATGCGCTGGATCGCTTCCATGGTTGCCGACGTGCACCGCATCCTCACCCGCGGTGGCGTGTTTATGTACCCGCGCGATGATCGCGATCCTTCGATGCCCGGCAAGTTGCGCCTGATGTACGAAGCCAACCCGATGTCCTTCATCATCGAGCAAGCGGGTGGCGCTGCGACCAATGGTACCCAGCGTATTCTCGATATCCAGCCGACTTCCCTGCACCAGCGCGTGCCAGTGTTCCTTGGCTCCAAGGAAGAAGTCGAGCGCGTGACCGCCTACCACCAGGAGTGATCGATGCATAAACCTTGGCAGCCGTTGCTCGACTGGTGGTTTGGGACCGGCACAACGGCCGCCGAGGTGGCGGCGGCGCGTTCCGCACTGTGGTTCGGCAAGCAGAATGGTCAGGACGCCGAGGCGCGTGAGCGCTTCGGCGAGCTGGTGGGGCAGGCGTTGGCCGGCGAGTTGCGCGACTGGGCGGAGTCGCCACACGGCTGGCTGGCACTGATCCTGCTACACGACCAGTTGCCGCGGATGATCTTTCGCGATAGCCCGCAGGCCTTCGCCGGCGCTGCCAGGGCCCTGCAACTGGTGCTCGAAGGGCTGGACGGGGAGAAAGAAGAGGGGCTGGCGCCGATTCAGCGGGTGTTCGTCTACCTGGTCCTGGAACACGCCGAAGACCTGCTGCTGCAGGACGAGGCGGTGCGCCGTTTCACTCAACTGTTGTCCATAGCGCCGCTTGGCGAGCGCGCATTGTTCGCCGATTACCTGGATTACGCCGAGCGTCATCAGCGGGTGATCGCCCGGTTTGCCCGCTTTCCCCATCGCAATGCCGTACTTGCTCGGCCCTCGAGCCCGGAAGAGTTGGCTTTCCTGCAGGAACCTGGCTCGCGTTTCTGACGTCAAACTCAGGCAGCTGCTGCGGCGCTGTGGCAAACTTTCCTCCCTTTTTTCTTTCTGGAGCCTGCGCCATGTCGTTGCGCTATTTCGTCGTGCTGTCGGGTTGTGTGCTGCTGGCTGCTTGCAGCAAGGTCAATCAGGATAATTATTCCCAACTCAAGTCCGGGATGAGCAAGCCGGAGGTCGAGCAATTGCTCGGCGCGCCCAGCGAGTGCGCAGGCGCCTTGGGCATCACCAGTTGCACCTGGGGCGACGAGAAAAGCCTTATCAGCGTGCAGTACGCCGGCGACAAGGTGGTGATGTTCTCGGGCAAGGGTCTGAACTAAGGAGTCGAGCATGCGCGTACTCGCGGGGTTATTAGCCGTTGCAGTGCTGGCGGGTTGCGCCAACTCGGGTACCGGAGTGGTGCCACCGAAAACCGCCGACAAGGTCGATCTGCAGCGTTATCAGGGTACCTGGTACGAGCTGGCGCGCTTGCCGATGTTCTTCCAGCGTAACTGCGCGCAATCCGAGGCGCGTTATGCCCTGCAGGACGATGGCAGTCTCAGTGTGAGCAACCGTTGTCGCACCCTCGAGGGCGAGTGGCAGGAGGCGGAGGGGCGGGCGGTGGCGCAGGTGGCGCAGGTGGCGGGCAAGACTAGCAAGCTGTGGGTGCGCTTCGACAACTGGTTAGGCAGCCTGCTGCCGGGCGTCGCCAAGGGCGAGTACTGGGTGCTGTACCTGGATGACGACTACCAGAGCGCACTGGTTGGCCACCCGAATCGCGACCACCTGTGGCTACTGGCGCGCAGCCCGCAAGTGGCGCCGGCCATGCGTGACAAGTTGCTGGACGTGGCACGTGGACAAGGCTATGACACCGCTGCGTTGATCTGGCGCACGCCAGACGACCAGTTGCCGCAACCCTGAGCAACGCCCGCGAAGGGCGATACCGCGCACTTGAGAAAAATGCCGCTTGCCCTTATCAGGACCGCGGCATTTTTCTGGGTCTACAGCCGTATGCGCTGTTGGCCGTAGGGCGCGTGGCAGCCCATCGAGCGGGCGCCGCTAACCAAGCAGTTCGCGCAGTACCCGGGCGAAGGTCTGGGCGGTTGCCACTTCGCCGGCATGCTGGCCGTCGCGGACTACCCAGCGACCGCCGACCATGACATCGCGGATCTGCCGTTCGCTGCCGGCGAACAGCCAGCGGCCCAGCAGGGCATCGTCGCTGGCGGTGGCGATATAGGGGTCATCGCCATCCAGCACCAGCCAATCGGCGCGCTTGCCGACCGCCAGTTCACCCACCGCTTGGCCGAGCGCCTGGGCGCCGCCGGCCAGGGCCGCGTCGTACAGGCTGCGGCCGATCAGTGGCTGATCGCTGCGGTAGAGACGATTGCGCCGCTGGTCGCGCAGGCGTTGGCCGTATTCCAGCCAGCGCAATTCCTCGGTCATGTTGACCGAGACATGGCTGTCCGAGCCGATGCCCAGGCGACCGCCCTGGGCGAGGAAGTCCACCGCCGGGAAGATGCCGTCACCGAGGTTGGCCTCGGTGGTCAGGCACAGGCCGGCCACTGCACCGCTGCGCGCCATCAGGGTGACTTCGTCGGCCTGCGCGTGGGTGGCATGCACCAGGCACCAGCGTTGATCCACCGGCGCAAACTCGTACAGCCATTGCAGGGGGCGGCGACCGCTCCAGGCCAGGCAGTCGTCGACTTCCTTCTGCTGTTCGGCGATATGAATGTGCACTGGGCAATCGCCGGCAGTCGCGTCCAGTACGCTCTGGATTTGTTCGGGGCTGACCGCGCGCAGCGAATGAAAGCACAGGCCCAGGCGCTGCGCCGGGCGCTGTTCGAGCAGGGGTTGCAGGCGCTGTTGCAGGGCCAGGTAGCTGTCGCTGCTGTGGATAAAGCGTCGCTGCCCCTGATTCGGCGGTTGGCCGCCGAAACCGGAATGGCTGTAGAGCACTGGTAGCAGGGTCAGGCCGATGCCGGCATCCAGGGCGGCCTGGCTGATGCGCAGGGCCAGTTCGGCCGGATCGGCATAGGCCTGGCCCTGGGGATCATGGTGCACGTAGTGGAATTCGGCGACTGAGGTGTAGCCGGCCTTGAGCATCTCGATATACAGCTGGCGGGCAATCACCTCGACCTGTTCGGGGCTGAGCTGGCCGACCAGGCGGTACATCAGTTCGCGCCAGGTCCAGAAGCTGTCATTGGGGTTGCCGGCCACTTCTGCCAGCCCGGCCATGGCGCGCTGGAAGGCATGCGAATGCAGGTTAGGCATGCCCGGCAGCACCGGGCCGCGCAGGCGTTCGGCGCCCGCGGCGCTGGCATTGCAGTGGATCGACTCGAGCAGGCCATCGGCACCCACCTCGAAACGGACATTGCGCATCCAACCCTGCGGGAGCAGGGCGCGTTCGCTGAAAAAAGCAGACATGCTGAAGCGACCTGTGACTGTTGTTTGATTTGTATATACATATACAGACGTTTATGGGCGTCGTAAACTCTCAAGCATCGCCAGGCTTGCCCTGAACGTGCAAATCCGCTACATGCAGGTGCGCAAGCGGCATTCGTGGCGTGGCGACGTTGCCTGCGCTCTGTCCCTGTTCGACAAGGAGAAGCCTGTGTCCATCCCGCATCAGCCTGCATCATTGGCGGCCCAGTTGGGTGGCAGCCCGGCACCGTTGTATGCCCGGGTCAAACAGATGATCAGCCAGCAAATCCACAGTGGTACCTGGCCGCCGCATCACCGGGTGCCTTCGGAGAGCGAGCTGGTCAATCAGCTCGGCTTCAGCCGCATGACCATCAACCGGGCGTTGCGTGAGCTGACCGCCGAGGGCTTGCTGGTGCGTATGCAGGGCGTCGGCACCTTCGTTGCCGAACCCAAGGGCCAGTCGGCGCTGTTCGAGGTGCATGACATCGCCGAGGAGATCGCCGCCCGTGGCCACCGGCACCATTGCGTGGTGGTCAGTCTGGGCGAGGGGCTGGCCGGCTCCGAGCGCGCCCTGGCGCTGGATGTGCGCGAAGGTCAGCGGGTGTTTCATTCGCTGATCGTGCACTACGAGAATGACCTGCCGGTGCAGATCGAAGACCGCTATGTGAATGCAATGGTGGCGCCGGACTACCTGAAGCAGGACTTCTCGGTGCAAACGCCATACGCCTATCTCTCGCAAGTGGCGCCGCTGAGCGAGGGCGAGCACGTGGTCGAGGCTATTCTTGCCGATGCCAACGAGTGCCGGTTGTTGCAGATCGAACGCGGTGAGCCCTGCCTGCTGATTCGCCGACGCACCTGGTCGGGGCGTAATACCGTTACCAGTGCCCGGTTGCTTTATCCGGGTTCCCGCCATCGTCTCGAAGGGCGCTTCAACTCATGAGCCGGGCTCGCCTGCTGCGCGCCGCCGACTACTCGCGTACGCCCTGGAAGAACGGTGGCGGCAGCACCGAGGAAATCGCCCGCGATGCCGGCGCCGGTCTGGATGGCTTCGGCTGGCGCCTGTCGATTGCCGATGTTGGCGAGTCCGGCAGTTTCTCGGCCTTTGCTGGCTATCAGCGGATCATCACGGTAGTGCAAGGCGCCGGCATGCGTCTGCGGGTGGATGGCCAGCTGTCCCGCGACCTGATCCCCCTCGACCCATTCGCCTTCGATGGTGCCAGCGCCGTGCACTGCGAGCTGCTGGGTGGCGCCATCCGCGATTTCAATCTGATCTATGCGCCACAGCGCTACCGCGCCCGCTTGCAGTGGTTGCCGGTGGCGGGTGAGGTGCGGCTGTTCAGCTCCGCCAGCACCTTGCTGCTGTTCAGCGCCGAAGCCGGGCTGAGGGTGAGTCACGACGGGGCTGAGGCGGGCGTCCTGGGTCGCCACGATTGCCTGCAACTCGACACTCCAGGCGGTCTAGGCGAGCTGGTGCTGCGGGCGGCGGCCGGCATCTGCTGCCTGATCGAGCTGACCGCGCTGCACGCCTGATCGTCCTGCCCCATGGCCTGTCCAAGGCCACAGAACATCCACCTGTCCTGCCAGTCGTCGGCCTTCTTGCGAGGGGCGGCTATTCATTGGGGCGTCCGGCTTGCGCGAGATCCGGGCCGCGCTAGGTGCACCCCGCGATGTCACTCTGGGCTGCATCGAGCTGTTACTTAACGCCCCAGCGTGGGGTTCAGGCTGTTCCGTGTGTGGGCAGTTTTGTGTCCAGGTAACAGCCGGTCAGCGACCGGCGAGGTGGCGCGGGTCGATCTCGTGCCCAGCGGATTCCCTGATTTTTCAAGGCTTGCATGGCACTTGTCCGGCTTTTGGTTGGCGCCAGGCGAATCTGGCCTCTTGCTTGCATGTGCTTGTATATACAAGTGTGTACGTGTGCAGGTAACACGTCTGTTTCCATCGACCTGCTGTTGCGGAGAAGGGCCATGCCTGAAGAGCTTTCGACACCCGTCACTGTGCCCCAGGGGCGGGCGCTGGCACGCCTGCTGGGTTACAGCCTGATCGGCCTGGTGGTGTTTTTTGTCCCATTCGAGCTCGCCGGGCGCTCGACCATCCTTATCGATCATGCTGCCAGCACCTTGCAGCTGCATGCCCGGCCGCTGGTGATCGGCATCGCCGTGCTGTTCATGCTGTATGGCGCGATTCAGCCCTGGGTCAGCGGCAGTTGGCGTACCAGCCTGACCCACGCGGCGTTCAGCCTGCTCAAGGTGGCCGGCCTGTTGATCGGTCTGGGTTATCTGGCCGGCGTTGGCCCGGCGGCGCTGTATCAGCCGGGCATGCTGCCGTTTCTGTTCGACAAGCTGGTCCTCAGTCTGGCGCTGATCGTGCCCTTGGGCGCCCTGGCGCTGGTGTTCCTGATCGGCTTCGGCCTGCTCGAGCTGATCGGCGTGCTGATGCAGCCGGTGATGCGGCCGATCTGGCGCACCCCGGGCAAGTCGGCGATCGACGCGGTGGCCTCCTTCGTCGGCAGCTATTCGGTGGGCCTGCTGATCACCGACCGCATGTACCGGCAAGGTCACTACAGCGTGCGTGAGGCGGCGATCATCGCCACCGGTTTCTCCACGGTGTCGGCACCCTTTATGGTGATCATTGCCAAGACCCTGGGTCTGATGGAGGTATGGAACCTGTATTTCTGGGGTGCGATGTTGGTGACCTTCAGCGTCACCGCGGTCAGTGCGCGCATCTACCCGCTGTCGCGCCTGCCCTCGGCGGCCATCCCGGAGGTGCCGCTGGCGGCGGGCGAAAGCCGCCTGCGTGCGGCCTGGAATGCCGGCCTCAGCCAAGCCGCCGGGGCGCCTTCGCTGGCGTCGGCGTTGCGCGAAACCTTTACCGACGGCCTGCGCATGACCGCTGCGATCCTGCCGAGCATCCTCGCCGTCGGTCTGCTCGGGTTGCTGGCGGCCAAGTACACGCCGCTGTTCGATGCCATCGGCATGCTGCTGTATCCGCTCACCTGGCTGTTCGGCCTGAGCGAGCCGATGGAAGTGGCGCGCGCGATCTCGACCGGGCTGGCAGAGATGTTTCTGCCGGCGATGCTGCTCAAGGACGCCGAGGTGCTGGTCAAGTTCGTCGTCGCCATCGTTTCGGTGAGCAGTGTGCTGTTTCTCTCCGCGTCGATTCCCTGCGTGCTGGCCACCCAGATTCCATTGCGCCTGCGCGACCTGTTGCTGGTCTGGTTGCAGCGCACCCTGCTCAGCCTGGTGTTCAGCATCCCGCTGGCGTACCTGGTGCAATTCATGGGCTGGCTGTGACCGCCGCCCACCTCCACTACCTTTAATCGAGGAGACTGCCATGACTAAATTCCGTGATATCGAAATTCGCGCCCCGCGTGGTAATAAGCTGACCGCCAAGAGCTGGCTGACCGAAGCGCCGCTGCGCATGCTGATGAACAACCTCGACCCGGAAGTGGCCGAGAACCCCAAGGAATTGGTGGTGTATGGCGGCATCGGCCGCGCCGCGCGCAATTGGGAGTGCTACGACAAGATTGTCGAGTGCCTGACCAACCTGAATGACGACGAGACCCTGCTGGTGCAATCCGGCAAGCCGGTCGGCGTGTTCAGGACCCACAGCAACGCGCCGCGCGTACTGATCGCCAACTCCAATCTGGTGCCGCACTGGGCGACCTGGGAGCACTTCAACGAACTGGATGCCAAGGGCCTGGCCATGTACGGCCAGATGACCGCCGGCAGCTGGATCTACATCGGCAGCCAGGGCATCGTCCAGGGCACCTATGAAACCTTCGTCGAGGCCGGTCGCCAACATTACGCCGGCAACCTGACGGGCAAGTGGGTGCTGACTGCCGGCCTCGGCGGCATGGGCGGTGCGCAGCCGCTGGCGGCGACCCTGGCCGGCGCCTGCTCGCTGAATATCGAGTGCCAACAGAGCCGCATCGACTTCCGTCTGAGCAGCCGTTACGTCGACGAGCAGGCCAAGGATCTCGACGACGCCCTGGCGCGTATCGGCAAGTACTGCGCCGAAGGCAAGGCGATCTCCATCGCCCTGCTGGGCAACGCCGGCGAAATCCTCCCGGAGCTGGTCAAGCGTGGCGTACGGCCGGACATGGTCACCGACCAGACCAGCGCCCACGACCCGCTCAACGGCTACCTGCCGATCGGCTGGAGCTGGGCGCAGTACCGCGAGCGGGCGCAGACCGAGCCGGCCGCGGTGGTCAAGGCGGCCAAGCAGTCGATGGCCGTGCACGTGCAGGCCATGCTGGATTTCCAGCAGCAGGGCGTGCCGACCTTCGACTATGGCAACAACATCCGCCAGATGGCCAAGGAAGAGGGCGTGAGCAATGCCTTCGACTTCCCCGGCTTCGTGCCGGCCTATATCCGTCCGCTATTCTGCCGCGGCGTCGGCCCGTTCCGTTGGGTGGCCTTGTCCGGCGACCCCGAGGACATCTACAAGACCGACGCCAAGGTCAAAGAGCTGATTGCCGACGATGCGCACCTGCACCATTGGCTGGACATGGCTCGCGAGCGCATCGCCTTCCAGGGCCTGCCGGCACGTATCTGCTGGGTCGGTCTGGGCCAGCGCGCCAAGCTCGGCCTGGCGTTCAACGAGATGGTGCGCAGTGGCGAGTTGTCCGCGCCGATCGTGATCGGTCGCGACCACCTCGATTCCGGTTCGGTGGCCAGCCCCAACCGCGAAACCGAAGCCATGCAGGACGGCTCCGATGCCGTGTCCGACTGGCCGCTGCTCAACGCCCTGTTGAATACCGCCAGCGGCGCCACCTGGGTCTCGCTGCACCACGGTGGTGGCGTCGGCATGGGCTTCTCCCAGCACTCCGGGGTGGTCATCGTCTGTGACGGCAGCGATGAAGCCGCCGTGCGCATCGCCCGTGTGCTGCACAACGACCCGGCCACCGGGGTGATGCGTCACGCCGATGCCGGTTATCAAATCGCCATCGACTGCGCCCACGAGCAGGGCCTTAACCTGCCGATGATCAACCCGGTTAAAGGAGCCTGAACATGAGTACCTTGAATATTGTTCCTGGCCAACTGAGCCTGGCCCAACTGCGTCAGGTCCATCAGGGCGCGCTGAGCGTCAGCCTGGATGAGAGTGCCGCCGCTGCGATCGAGGCCAGCGTCGCCTGCGTCGAGCAGATCCTCGCCGAGAACCGCACCGCCTACGGCATCAACACCGGTTTCGGTTTGCTGGCGTCGACCCGCATCGCCAGCGCGGACCTGGAAAATCTGCAGCGCTCGCTGGTGCTGAGCCACGCCGCCGGCGTCGGCCAGCCGCTCGACGATGCGCTGGTGCGGCTGATCATGCTGCTCAAGGTCAACAGCCTGGCGCGTGGTTTCTCCGGCATCCGCCGGGTGGTGATCGATGCGCTGATCGCCCTGATCAACGCCGAGGTCTACCCGCATATCCCGCTCAAGGGTTCGGTCGGCGCGTCCGGCGACCTGGCGCCGCTGGCGCACATGTCGCTGGTGCTGCTCGGCGAGGGCAAGGCGCGTTATCGCGGTGAGTGGCTGCCGGCGCGCGAGGCGCTGGCTATCGCCGGTCTCGAGCCGCTGACCCTGGCGGCCAAGGAAGGCCTGGCGCTGCTCAATGGCACCCAGGTCTCCACCGCCTATGCCTTGCGCGGCTTGTTCGCCGCCGAGGATCTGTTCGCCGCGGCGCTGGTCTGTGGCAGCCTCAGCGTCGAAGCCATGCTCGGTTCGCGGGCGCCCTTCGATGCGCGCATCCACGCGGCCCGTGGCCAACGTGGGCAGATCGATGCGGCGGCGGCCTACCGCGACCTGCTCACCGCCAGCAGCGAGATCTCCCGCTCGCATGAAAAGTGCGACAAGGTGCAGGATCCTTATTCGCTACGTTGCCAGCCCCAGGTGATGGGCGCCTGCCTCAATCAGATCCGCCATGTCGCCGAGGTGCTGGGGATCGAGGCCAACGCGGTATCGGATAACCCGCTGGTGTTCGCCGCCGAGGGCGATGTGATCTCCGGTGGTAACTTCCACGCCGAGCCGGTGGCCATGGCCGCCGACAACCTGGCCCTGGCCATCGCCGAAATCGGCGCGCTGAGCGAGCGGCGCACCTCGCTGATGATGGACAAGCACATGTCGCAGTTGCCGCCGTTCCTGGTGGCCAATGGCGGGGTCAACTCCGGCTTCATGATCGCCCAGGTCACCGCCGCCGCGCTGGCCAGCGAGAACAAGGCGCTGGCCCATCCGCACAGCGTCGACAGCCTGCCGACCTCGGCCAACCAGGAAGACCACGTGTCCATGGCCCCGGCCGCCGGCAAGCGCCTGTGGGAGATGGCCGACAACGTGCGTGGGATTCTTGCCGTCGAATGGCTCGGCGCCTGTCAGGGCCTGGACTTTCGCGAAGGGCACAAGACCTCGACGAAGCTGGAGCAGGCCCGTGCGGCACTGCGCGAGCGGGTTGCCCACTACCAGCAGGATCGCTTCTTCGCCCCGGATATCGAGGCGGCCAGCGAGCTGTTGGCGTCCCGTTGCCTGAGTGACCTACTGCCAGCGCAGCTGCTACCTTCCCAGGCCTAAGCCCGCCTGTTGCGCGCCCTGACCCGTCGATTGCGACGAGGCAGGGGCGCGTTTTGGCTATACAGGGCTATGTCTCAGTTAGATGTTGGCAGCGCTGATGGCTGTAGCGTCTCGGTTTTTCCGGGTGGGTGGGTTAACCGCGTAGCGGCGTAACCCGCCATTGATGCCGTAAGACCGCAGCATTGCCGGCCTAACGGCCGGGTGGCGGGTTACGCCTTCGGCTAACCCACCCTACGCAAGACCGTGCAACACATAACAGGGACAGAGCCATTAACAGGCCGTGCTAACAAATTCAGTCGGGCTGACGGTGCCGGTTTTGCCAGCATTTCAAACGGGCAGCGATTGCCTTTGTCGAGACGGCGGCCATGCTTGTGGTAAAGATCATCCCGGTTCGGATGATTAGCATTGCAGCAGGCGGCTGGCCGCCACGTACCGCGAGGAGGAACACCCCTTATGCAACGCCTATGGCTCAATTGCCACGCCGCGACCATGGCCGGCGGGCGCTACTCGGTCATCGAGGACGCCGCCCTAGTCACCGAGGGCGCGCAGATCGCCTGGATCGGCCCGCAGGCCGAACTGCCCGCCGGCGACTACGCCGAGCAGCATGATCTCGAAGGCGCCTGGCTGACCCCCGGGTTGATCGATTGCCACACTCACCTGGTGTTCGGCGGCGACCGCAGCGGCGAGTTCGAGCAGCGCCTCGAGGGCGTCAGCTATGCCGAGATCGCCGCGGCCGGCGGTGGCATCGCCAGCACCGTGCGCGCCACCCGCGAGGCCAGCGAGGGCGAGTTGCTGACTGGCGCGCTGCAGCGGGCGCGGCAGTTGTTGCGCGAGGGGGTCACCACCCTGGAAGTGAAATCCGGCTACGGCCTGGATCTGGCCAGCGAGCGCAAGATGCTGCGGGTGATCCGTCGTCTCGGCGAGATGCTACCGCTCACCGTGCGCGCCACCTGCCTGGCGGCTCATGCCCTGCCGCCTGAGTATGCGGGCCGGGCCGACGCCTATATCGAGCTGGTCTGCAGCGAGATCCTGCCAGAGCTGGCGGCCGAAGGGCTAGTGGATGCGGTGGATGCCTTCTGCGAGCACCTGGGCTTCTCCCCGGCCCAGGTCGAGCGGGTGTTCGTCGCCGCTGGCGAGTTGGGCCTGCCGGTCAAGCTGCACGCCGAGCAGTTGTCATCGTTGCACGGCTCCAGTCTCGCCGCGCGCTACCAGGCGTTGTCCGCCGATCACCTGGAATACATGGACGAGTCCGACGTGATCGCCATGGCTGAGGCCGGCAGCGTCGCGGTGCTGTTGCCTGGCGCCTTCTACCTGCTGCGCGAAACCCAGTTGCCACCGATTGCGGCGCTGCGTCGGCACGGCGTGGCCATGGCGGTGGCCAGCGACCTCAACCCCGGCACCTCGCCGGCGTTGTCGTTGCGCCTGATGCTGAACATGGCCTGCACCTCGTTCCGCCTGACCCCCGAAGAAGCCCTGGCCGGTGTCACCCTGTATGCCGCCAAGGCCTTGGGCCTGGCGGCCAGTCGCGGTAGCCTAGAGGTGGGCAAGGTCGCCGACTTCGTCGCCTGGGACATCCAGCGGCCGGCGGAACTGGCCTATTGGTTGGGCGGCGATCTGCCCAAGCGGGTCATTCGTCATGGCGAGGAGATCATCCATGGATAACGTACTCAGCTTCAAACGTGGCCGCTTGCCGCTGCTGATCAGCATGCCGCACCCGGGCATCCTGCTGACGCCGGCCGTGGAGGCCGGACTGGTGGAGGAGGCGAAGGAGCGTCCGGATACCGACTGGCATATCCCCCTGCTGTATGACTTTGCCGATGAGCTGGGCGCCAGCACCCTGGAGGCGTGCTACTCGCGCTATGTCATCGACCTCAACCGCCCGGAGGACGACGCACCGCTGTATACCAGCGCCACCACCGGCCTGTATCCGGCCAGCCTGTTCGATGGCGAGCCGTTGTACCGCGCTGGGATGGCGCCCAGTACCGAGGAGCGCGCGCGCTACCTGGCCGAGATCTGGCGACCCTACCACCAAACCCTGGCCGACGAGCTGGCGCGGCTGAAGACCGAGTTCGGTTATGCGCTGCTGTTCGATGCCCATTCGATCCGCTCCAGCGTGCCGCTGCTGTTCGATGGCCTCTTGCCGGATTTCAACCTGGGCAGCAATGCCGGCGCCAGCTGCGACCCGCAACTGAGCGAGCGCCTGCTGGCGGTCTGCGCCAATGCCAAGGACTACAGTCACGTGCTCAACGGCCGTTTCAAAGGCGGGCACATCACTCGCCACTACGGCCAGCCGCAGGCGCATGTGCATGCCGTGCAGTTGGAGCTGGCGCAGTGCACCTACATGGAGGAACAGCTGCCCTTCGACTATCGCCAAGACCTCGCCGAACCGACCCAGGAGGTGATCCGCGGCCTGCTGGAGGCGATGCTGGCCTGGGGCCGCGAACGCTACGGGCGCTAGCCCGGCACGCGGAGTCACCAGGGCTTAGCGCTTGGCCCCTACGCTGTGCAGTTTGATCTGCAACGCGGTATCGCCGCTGCCATGCACGAACAGGCAGGCCAAGGGGGCGGGCTTGCCTTTTATCAGGGGCGGATTAGCGGAAAAACCCACCGGCTCTAGCGGAATACCGCGGGGACTGAGGTCGAGTTGGCCGTTGCCGTTGCTGTCCTGATACAGCCGCATGGCATAACGCCCGGGCGGCACCTCGGTGAGCAAGGCAACGCCATTTTTCGCCTGTACCTGCAGCAGCGGTGTTGCGGGCCAGTGCTGCTGGTCGGCCGCAACCAGTGCCAGGTACACCGGCCCCGTGGCCTGTTTCGCGCTGATATTGACCAGAATGTCGCCGGCATAAACCGGCGCGCAGACCGCTAGCAGGATAAACCGGACGCTGTAGCCCAGCCTCTTTACGGTTTGAAGAATTCGCTGTGGCATAATTTGTTCATTTTGCGGATGGTTGCTAGGGATGCGGCAGGTTCTGGTGGTTCATTACTCACAAACTGGTCAGCTCAACAGGCTGATGCAGTCGGTGTGCGCACCATTATTGCAGCGCGTGGATATCCAGGTGGATTTTCTGGCGCTGCAACCGGCGCAACCTTATCCCTTTCCCTGGCCGTTTCTCGGATTTTTCCGGATTTTTCCGGAAACCGTATTGATGCGTCCAGCGCCTTTGCTGCCCTTGGTCGTCGATGCGGACAAGCGTTATGACTTGGTGATCCTCGCCTATCAGGTGTGGTTCCTTTCGCCGTCGCAACCGATGAGCGCTTTTCTCGCCACGCCCGAGGCGGCGCGGCTGCTCAAGGGTAGCCCGGTGGTGACCCTGATCGGTTGCCGCAATATGTGGCTGATGGCCCAGGAGAAGGTCAAGCAGCGGCTGGCGGATCTTGGCGCACGGCTGGTGGACAATATCGCCCTGACCGATGCCTGTGGCACCGCCGCGAGTTTTCTGGCAACGCCCTTGTGGTTATTTACCGGCCGGCAGAAGCCTTATAGCTGGGTGCCGCGCGCCGGTATCGACGAGGCCGAGATAGTCGCCGCCAGCCGCTTCGGCGCGGCCATGGTGCAGCGCCTGACGGCGGATGCACTGCCGATCGAGCAGCCGATGCTCAAGGGCTTGGGTGCGGTGCGCATCGACGAGACGCTGATCGGCAGCGAGAAGGTCGGCAACCGCAGTTTCCAGCTGTGGAGTCGCCTGCTCGCCGCCCTTGGCCCGCAACAGAGCCGCCGGCGGGCGACCGGACTGGTGCTGTATATCGTTTTCCTGATATGCCTGATCGTTACTGTGGTGCCGCTCGGCGCACTGTTGAAAAAGCTGTTGGCGCCGCTGTTAAAAGCGCGCACACAGCGTGAGAAGGCCTACTTTGCCGGTCCATCCGGCGAGTGAAGTGACCCGAGGAACTCCCGTGGTACAACCGGTATTTATCAATCGCATCAGCGCGTTCTTGCCCCATGATCCGGTCAGTAACGAGCAGATGGAAGCGCGCCTCGGCCTGGTCGGCGGCAAGCCCTCGCGGGCGCGCAAACTGGTGCTCAAGCGCAATGGCATCCAGCAACGCCACTATGTGATCGACCCGCAGACCGGCGAGCCGAGCATGAGCAATGCCCAGGTCAGCGCCGCCGCAGTGCGCGGCCTGCTGGGCCCAGGCTTCGAGCTGGCCAGCCTGGATTGCCTGGTGGCCGGGACGGCTTCGCCGGATCAGCTGATGCCGGGTCATGGCGTGATGGTGCAGGGCGAACTGGGCAACCCGCCGTGCGAGGTGGTGACCACTGCGGGCATCTGCCTGTGCGGCATGACTGCCTTGAAGTACGCCTGGCTGAGCGTGGCCAGCGGCGAGAGCCGTAACGCCGTGGCCTGTGGCTCGGAAGTCGCCTCCAGCCTGATGTTGGCGCGCAATTTCAACGACGAATACGAAAGCCGCGTCGAGGCGCTGGAAAGCCAGCCGGAAATCGCCTTCGAGAAGGATTTTCTGCGCTGGATGCTGTCCGATGGCGCCGGTGCGGTGTGGTTGCAGGGCCAGCCCAATGTGCGCGGCCTGAGCCTGCGCATCGACTGGATCGATATGTTTTCCTTCGCCGATCAGATGCCGCCCTGCATGTATGCCGGCGCCGAGATGGAGGATGGTCAGCTGCTCGGCTGGAGCCGCTTCGATGGCGAGGCGCGCAACCGCCGCTCGTTGATGGCGATCAAGCAGGACGTCAAGCTGCTCAACGGCAATATCGTCAAGTTCACTGTGGAGGAGACGCTCAAGCGCATCATGGCGCGCCGTGAGTTGCACGTCGGTGCTATCGATTACTTCCTGCCGCACTATTCCTCGGAGTTCTTCCGCGCGCCACTGGCGGTGGGCCTGGCCAATGCCGACTTGCCGATCCCCGAGGAACGCTGGTTCACCAACCTGACCAGCAAGGGCAACACCGGCGCGGCCTCGATCTTTATCATGCTCGAGGAGCTGTTCAGTAGCGGCCGCCTGCGCAGCGGTGAGCGACTGTTGTGTTATGTGCCGGAAAGCGGGCGCTTCTCCAGCGCCTTTATGCATCTGACAGTGGTTGGCCAGGACGGTGATAACACATGAAGCTCGACCAAGTTCCCCAGGATCACAGCTCCACCTACGGCGGCCACAGCAAGCTGGTGTATGCGGTGGATGCCAGCGGCCATTACCAGGGCACGCAGAGCGATGGCTGGGAGCCGGAAGCCTTTGCGACGCAACTGGCCGTGGCCGAACTGCAGGCGCAGGAAGCCGAGGCGCTGGCGGCCTGGCAGGCGGGCAAACTGTCACCGCTGAAATGCCTGATGTACCGCTATCGCCTGGACGAGCCGGCGCTCGCGCAGATCAGCGGATTGTGGCAATGGCGGATCCGCCGACACTTTCGTCCAGACATCTATCGGCGTCTGTCGGCTGCCATCCTGGCGCGTTACGCGGAGGCCTTCGGCCTGCCGCTCGAGGAATTGACCCGCTACCAGAAGGAATCGGTATGAGCAGCTTCCAACAGCCTTTCCAGCACCGCCAGAGCGCCCACTGCGAAAGCGGGGTGATGGCCAGTCTGTTGACTCACGCCGGCCTGCCGATGAGCGAGCCCATGGCTTTTGGTCTCGCCTCGGGCCTGGCCTTCGCCTACCTGCCGATCGTCAAGCTCAGCGGTATGCCACTGATTGCCTACCGCATGCCGCCCAGGCACCTGATCAAGACCCTGAGCAAGCGCCTGGGCGCGCGCCTGCACAGCCGCACCTTCGGCAACCCCGAGCAGGGCCGCCGCGCGCTGGATGCGGCGCTGGATGCCGGGCGCCTGGCCGGGCTGCAAAGCTCGGTATTCTGGCTGCCGTACTTTCCGCCGGAGATGCGCTTTCACTTCAATGCGCACAACCTGCTGGCCTATGGCCGCGAAGGTAACGACTACCTGATCAGCGACCCGGTGTTCGAGGAACCGGTGCGCTGCGCCGCCGCGGACTTGCAGAAAGCCCGTTTCGCCAAGGGTGCGCTGGCCGCCAAGGGGCTGATGTACTGGCTCGATGAGGTGCCGTTGGAGCAGGACTGGAACAAGCTGATCCGCCAGAGCGTGCTGTCGACCACGCGTATCCTCGACGGCATGCCGCTGCCCTGGATCGGCATTCGTGGCATTCAGCACCTGGCCAAGCAGATCGACAAGCTGGACCCGGCGCAGAGCAAATACAACCGCCTGTACCTGACCCATATCGTGCGCATGCAGGAGGAGATCGGCACCGGCGGTGCCGGTTTCCGCTTTATGTACGCAAGCTTTCTCCAGGAGGCTGGGGAGAAGCTCGGCGATGCCAGTCTGCAGCAGGCGTCGACCCAGCTCACGGCGATTGGCGACAACTGGCGCCAGTTCGCCTCGGCCTGCGTACGCGCCAGCCGCAACAAGGGCGCAGCGCCGAACTTCGCCCCGATCGCCGCCAGCCTGCGCAGCATTGCCCAGCAAGAGCGCGGCTTGATGAAAGAGCTGGCGGCCTGGAGCAAGCGCTAGGGTGGATCGCGTTTTATCGATCCACCGATCAATGCCACGGCTGGATGAAAACAGCGTCAGCCACCCTACAGGTTGATCCGCTGTACCTCGATGCCCATGCTTAGCTCGGCAAAGCTGCTGGCATACGCGCCAGCTGTCTCACCCTCCAGCAGCACGGCCTGGACACAGAAGTCCCCGCGCTCATCGCAGACCAGTAACAGCGCCTGCTCGATCAGGTCGTCCTGCAGGTCGAGGTTGGCCAGGGCCTGCAAGTGCGTCCAGACCTGCTCGCCCGCGCCGATAAACAGATTCGGCCCTTCGATGCCCAGCTGCTGGGCTATATGAAAGCCCGCGGCATTGCTGACGCTGTTGACGAACTCGAAAGGCTTGGGCTGCTTGTGCTGCACGCACACCGCCTCCAGCAACGCGCCCATGGTGGTCCGCGCCGGGTAGGCGGAGGCCAGGTACAGACCGCAATTGCTGCGCACCTGGCCCTTGAGTGGCGCGGCGGCCAGCAGGCATTGCAGGATCAGGCGGTCGATCCGCCGTGGCGGGTTATCCAGCCACTGGCTCAGCGCCGTTTTCAGTTGCTTGTCGCTAGTGGCGGCCAGGCCACGGATCTCGCTGGCGGCGATTACCGGCATGGCGTTTCTCCTGTGCGGCAGCCCTGCACGACCAGGCTGGCGTTATTGCCGCCGAAGCCGAAGAAGTTGGCCAGCAGCAGGCTGTCTGCCGCCAGGGTTATGGGCTCTACGCTCAACGCCAGCATGGCGGTGCTGGCGTAGGCCACGCCTGGCAGCGGGCCGTCCTGCAGGGTGCGCAGCAACAGCAGGCTTTCGCTCAGGCCGCAGGCGCCCAGGGTATGCCCGAGCCAGGGCTTGAGTACGCTCAAGACCGGCATCTGCTCGCCATACAGCAGGCGCATGCCATTGCTCTCGGCCAGGTCGTTGGCGCTGGTGGCGGTGCCGTGCAGCTTGACCAGGTCGATCTGCTGCGCGCTGCAGCCGGCGCTGCGCAAGGCCTGCTGCATCACCCAGTGGATATGGCTGCCATCCTCGCGGGTAGTGGTCAGGCTGCTGGTGTCGCAGGCGCTGAAACCGCCGAGCAGGCGCGCCAGTGGTGCGTCGCCAGGCGCGCTGCCGAGCAGGGCGCAGGCATAGGCCTCGCCGAGGACCAGGCCGTCGCGCTCGGGGTGGAAGGGCCGGTACTGGCCGCTGGGGCTGGTCAGGGCCAGTGCGCCGAAGCCCTGCATGGTCACGGCGCTGGGCGTCTCGAAACTCAGCACCAGGCTGCGGGTGTATTGGCCGGCGTTGATCAGCCGCGCGCCATACAGTAGGCCGTTGGCGGCGCTGGTGCAGGCGGTATTCAGGGTAAAGGCGGCGGCAAAGCCCCAGCGCTGGCGCAGTTGCTTGGCCAACACATCCAGGGGCGTCGAGTCCTCCGGGCGAAAGCCTTGGTTGCTGGCGGCCAGGGCTTCCGTCTCGGCGATATCCAGGCTGGTGCTGGCGACTATCAGCAGGCAGTCACCCAGGGCCTGGGCATTCGTGCCAAGGGTTTCGCCGATCAGCCGATCCAGGCGCTGAGCCAGGCTTTCACTGGTCTGGGCCGCATACAGGTAGCGGCGCGGCTCATGCACTTCATGCAGCTGGAACTGCCCGGCAGCTGCCGGCCGGCCTTGCTGCACGGCTTGGGCGGCGCTGTGCAAGTCCTCGCCCAGCGCGCAGTGCAGGGCCGTGCGTTGCAGGTACACCGGGGTCACTGCTGCTGCCTGATATAGGTGGCAATGCTGGCGATGGTATTCAGGATGCGTCGGCCGTCTTTGGCCCCCTCGATGCGCACGCCATAATGCTGCTGCAGCGCCAGGGAGACTTGCAGGGCGTCCAGGCTGTCCATCTGGATGCGGCTCTTGGGGCCGAACAGCGGCTCATCGTCGGCGATGCTCTGCCAGTCGATGTCATCTTCCTTGTCACACTCGCGAATCAGCAGTTGTTTGAGTTGTTGTTCTAGTAGTGAGTGGTCCATTGCGTGTGCCGTACTCGTCGAGTGAACAGAAGCAGTCCGCCTGCGCCGAACACCGCGGCAAACAGCAGCAGGCGGGCGCAGTAGGGGGCGATGTCGGCCAGCGAGCCATGGCCCACCAGCAGGGTGAGGAAGGCGTCCAGCGCCCAACTCATGGGGGAAATTTCCGCCAGCTGGGCCATGGCCGCCGGCATCACGCTTTTCGGCACCATGATCCCGCCGATGGCGGCGAGGATGATATTGATGCCGCCGCCGAGCAGCAGCGCCTGTTCGCTGCTGCGCGCCAGGGCCGCCAGCAACAGGCCGAGGCTGCAGGTGGCCAACGCCACGCTGACGGCCAGCAGCAGATAGGCCGCGACGCTGCCGGGCAGGCTCAGTGCCGGCAGGCCGAGCAGGGGCAAGCCGTAGACGCCGATGGCCAGCAGCAGGACGAATTGCAGCAGGTTGATTGCCAAGTAGGGCAGCAGCTTGCTCAGCACCAGGGTGCCCAGGTTCAGCCCCAGGCAACGCAGGCGCAGCAGGGTGCCGCTTTGCTGTTCGCGCTGGAAGCCACCGGCCATCGGCAGCACCACGAAGAACATGCCGAAGATTAGCCAGGCCGGTACGCTCAGTTGGGTGGCGTTGGCGCGGCCGCTGAGGTCGCCGCTGGCCAGCTGTTCCTGCTCATCGATCTGGCTTTGGGTGCGCTGCTGCACCAGTTGCAGGCGCTGCGCGCGGTTCAGTTCGGCGTCGACTACGCCGCTGTCTTCCAGGTAGGCCAGCAGGCGGGTTTGCGCCAGGGCAATGCTCACCGCGCTGTGCAGGCGCTGGCGCGAGAGTTTGTCGAGCTGCGCCGGGAAGCTCAGGCTGGGGCCTTGGTGCGGGCTGTCCAACAGCGTGTCGGTAAACTCCTCGGGTAAGCGCACGCGGGCCAGGCGCTCGTCGCTGTCTGCGAGCAACTGGCTGTCCGGCAGCTGCGCCTGCAGGGCATCGCGGAAGAACTGGCTGGCTTCGTCGCCCTGCGGCAGTTCCAGCACCAGGCGCAGTGCCGGTGGTTTGTCCTGCATATAGCTGGACAGGGCCCCAGCCATCAGCAGCAGAAACAGCGTCGGCATCAGGAACAGCACGGCCAGCGCGTGGGGGTCGCGCAGCAGCAGCAGCACTTCCTTGCGCACCAGCGCCCAGAGCCTCATAGCCGGCCTCCGTTGAGGCGCAGGTAGAGCTGCTCCAGCGATGGTCGGCCAAAGCGCAGCAGGTTGGGCAGGCCATCCTGGGCGGCGATGAATTGGCTGATGGCCAGCAGCTGCTGGCCGTTCAGCGCGGCGATGCGCAGGCCCTTGGGCAGAACTTCTGCGGTGAGTTGCAGGTGCGCGAGCAGTTCGTTGAGGCCGGCTGGCGGGGCGTCAGGCCATTCCAGTAGCAGGCCGTGGTCGTCACCGAGCAGCTGGCGCTTGTCCAGATCCAGACGCACCTGACCTTCGTGCAGCAGCAAGATGCGATGCGCCACCCGTTCGACTTCTTCCAGGTAGTGGCTGGTGTAGATCACCGCCTTGCCCTCGGCAGTCAGTTGCTCCACGGCGGCCAGCAGTTGCTGGCGACTGCTGGCATCGACGCCTACCGTGGCTTCATCGAACAGATACAGCTCGGCTGGTTGCAGCAGGCCGATGGCGAAGTTCAAGCGACGTTGCTCACCGCCGGACAGTTGCTCGCTGCGCCGCGCCAGTTTGTCGTCCAAGGCGCAGACGCCAATGCACAGCTGCAGGCGTTGGCGGCGTGCAGGGCCGCGCAGGCGATAGAGGTCGGCGAACAGTTCGAGGTTCTCGCGTACCTTGAGCCCGGTATAGAAGGCCAGCTGTTGCGGCACCAGGCCCAGGCGGGGACTGCCGCTCCAGCGCAGCTCGCCCTGTTGCAGCGGCAGTACGCCGCCGAGCAGTGACAGCAGGGTGGTCTTGCCGGCCCCGTTGCTGCCGAGCAGGCCCAGGCATTCGCCGGCCTGCAGCTGCAGATTGATGCCCTGCAGCGCGGCGCGGCTTGCGCCTGGGTAGTGATGGCTGAGATTGACGAGTTCAAGCACGGATCAGCACCAGCAGCAGTTTGCCGTCGAGCAGCAGTTGTTCTTCGCTGTGGATACTGAAGGCATAGAGGGCGCCGGCCGGGCTCAGGGCTTCCTGGTTGGCCCTGACCTGCAACGCACCACTGCGTTGCACCGGTTCATGGTGCAGGTGCACCTGCGAGAGTTTGCCGACCAGGGCCATTTCAATGGCACTGGCATCGCCGTATAAGGCACCATGCGCGGCGCATAACTGGGCGGCCGCTTCGAACAGCAGGCAGGGTGAAGCATTGTGGCCAAAGGCGTCTAGATAGCGCCAGGCGCTCAGGCCCTGGATACTCAGGCGGTCATGCGCCAGCAGGCCGTCGAGCCAGAGGGCCGGGCCTTGGTGAGGCAGCAGGCTGAGCAGTTGGGTGCGATCCATTGCGGGCGGCCGAGATAAACAGGCCGGCAGTGTAACAGAGGGGCTGCAGGTCACGCAGCGCCTGGCTTTGACGGGCTATCGAGAAGGACTGGAGGGCGGTCTATGGCGTGGTTGCAGGGTTTGGCTTTTGCCATTGGGACACTGATCTTGCTGGCGCTGTCCTGGCGGGCGCTAGGCCGCCCGCAATCCCACGGTTTTTATCGGTTCTTCGCCTGGGAAATGATTCTGGCCTTGCTGGTGCTCAATGCGCCGGTCTGGTTCGTCGACCGTTTTGCCGTCCATCAGCGCCTGTCTTGGGTGTTGCTGTTCACCTCGCTGCTGCTGCTGTTGGCCGGCCTGTACCAGTTGCGCCGCATGGGCCGCCCGGACGGGCAGCGCACGGACGCCGAGCTGTTCGCCTTCGAGCGCACCTCGCAGCTGGTGACCACGGGGATCTTCCGCCTTATCCGCCACCCGATGTATGCCTCGCTGCTGTTGCTGGCCTGGGGCGTGGCCTGCAAGCAACCGAATGCTCTCAGCATGGCCTTGGCGTTGCTGGCCAGCTGGATGCTCTGGCTGACTGCCAAGCGCGACGAAGCCGAGTGCCGGCTGCAGTTTGGCGAGGCCTATGGTGACTATATGCGGCGCAGTAAAATGTTTATTCCCTGGCTAATCTAAGCGCATTCATCTGCTCAATAGCGCTGCAACTCACCCGTTTGGGGGAGCGCGGCGGGCGCTTGTTCTCATTAGCCTCTTGCTCCTGCCTTCCGGCAAAACAAGAATAAAAAGGAGCATTCATGATTCCCACCCTGAAAGGTTTAACCGCTGCCGTACTGCTGGCGGGTCTGTCCACTACGGCACAGGCCATGCCTTATTCGCAGTTGATCATCTTTGGCGATTCCTTGAGCGACAGCGGGCAGTTCCCTGATGTTGGCAGCCCTTTGCTGGGGGGCAATCCTACTGGTGGGGTGCGTTTCACCAACCGCACGGGGCCGAACTACCTAGGCAATAACACCGAGTATTACGACGCCGTTGCTACTCAGCGCCTGGCATCGTTGCTGGGGCTGCAGGCGCTGCCCTCGACCCCCATTCTGCCGCAGATACTCACTGGCAACGCCGACGGCAGCAACTATGCGGTGGGCGGCTACCGCACCGACCAGATTCTCAATTCGATCACGGCGGCCAATGGCTCGGTGGTGAACGCCGGTGGCGGCACCATGCGTACCCGCAATGGCTATCTGCTGGATGTGCCGCGAGTCGATCCCGATGCCTTGTTCTACATCAACGGCGGCGGCAACGACGTGCTGCAGTTCGTGGTCACCGACCAGGCCAGCGCTGCCGCAGCGGCGGCCGATCTGGTGGCGGGCGTCGCCGCGCTGCAACAGGCCGGGGCGCGCACCATCATCGTCTCCGACCTGCCCGACGTCGGCCTGACCCCGGCGGGTTTCGCCAGCGGCTTTCGCACGGCCTGGTCGAATGCCTCGGGTCTGCTCAACGATCAACTGGGTGTCCAGTTGGCGGTACTCGGCGGCAATGTCATTCGCCTCAACTTCCGCGGCCTGTTGAGCGAAGTGAAGGGCGACTTGGCCACTTTCGGCTTCGACCCGTTGGTGAGCCAGACCGATGTCTGCTTCAGCGGTAACGGCTGCCTGGCCGACCCTACGTGGGGGTTGGGCGGGCTCACGCCGAATCCCAATAGGCTGATGTTCAATGACGGGGTGCACCCGACCGCCGCCGTGCAGCAGATCAGCGCCGATTACATCTATTCGATTCTCGGCGCGCCCTGGCAGGTGTCCTTGCTGCCGGAAATGGCCATGGCCAGCCTCAACGGTCATCAGCAGCAACTGCGCAGCGAATGGCAGGCCGACCGTGGTGCCTGGCAAGCCGTCGGCCAGTGGCGCAGCTTCGTCGGTGCCAGTGGTCAGCGCCAGCAGTTCGAGCGCGGCGAGGCGGTAGCCAGCGGCGACAGCACGGGTCTGGGCGTCAATCTGGGCAGCAGCTATCGGCTGAACGAGCAATGGCGTCTGGGCCTGGCCCTGGGCCTGCAGCAGCAGACCCTCGAGGTGGGCGAGGCCGATTCCGAGTACGACCTGCGCAGCTACCTGCTCAGTGCCTTTGCCCAATATCAGCAGGACCGTGTGTGGGCCGACGCGAGCCTCAGCCTGGGTCATCTGGATTACAGCGACCTCAATCGGCAGTTTGCCCTGGGCATTGCCGAGCGCAGCGAGAAAGGCGACACCGATGGTCAGCTCTGGGCCCTGTCCGGGCGCCTGGGTTATGACCTGGCCAATGCCGATACGGGCTGGCGGGTCAGCCCGTTCATCAGCGCCGACTATGCCCGGGTGGATGTGGACGGTTATCGCGAGCGCGGCTCCAGTTCGACGGCGCTCAACTACGGCGACCAGCAGCGCGACAGCGCGCGGCTGGGCCTGGGCCTGCAAGCCAATTACCAGCTATCCCCGGCGACCCAGGTGTTTGCCGAGATCGCCCGCGAGCGTGAGTTCGAGGACGATCACCGTGACCTGCGCCTGGGCCTCAATTCGGTAGCCGGCAACAGTTTCGAATTGCAGGGGCATACCCCCGCCAGTGGCCAGACCCTGGCCGGGCTGGGTATCAGTCATGCCCTGGCACAGGAGCTGCAATTGCGCGCGGCCTATCAGTTCCGCGGCACCGACGACCGCCAACATGGCGTCAACCTGTCCCTCAACTGGGATTGGTAAGTACCTGGATCGGCTGGCATAAGGTCGCGCCTGCAACTTTATGCCAGTCGGATACGGCCAGTCGCGAGGACGTGCTCGACTGCCGTCACTCCCAGCTCAAGCGCGCCAGCTGCCATTCATCCCCTTCGCGCCACCACTCCAGCTTGACCGCATAGTGCCGTGCGCTGTCGGGGATCAGGCCTGCGGCCCCGGTCAGGGCGACTTGCGCCTGGCTATGGCCTTTCTCGCGGTAAGTCGGGTCGAGGCGGCTATTCTTGCTGAGGGCGATCACCCTGACGTTCTTGTGCCTTAGAAACAGCAGGGCCATGGTGCGCCTGGCCCAGTCGCGGTCGAACTCATGCTGGGCGGAGAACTGCGGATGCAGTTGCTTGAGGACGGCGCCGGTGTCTTTCGCTTCCAGGTTGTCCTGCAGCTGCTGGACCGCCGCTTCCAGGCTCGCCTGTGGGTCATCCTTGGCGCCGCAACCCGTCAGCAGGATGAAAGGCATCACTAAAAGTAAGGCAAATCGCCGAGCTGACATGCTCAATTCCTTTTACATGGTTATGATGCGAGGCAGAGCGGGTGGCGGCAGTGGCAGCAAACTTGCGGGACGTTTGTACACGAGTTGGCGCCGTACCCTACGTATACATCCAGGAGTGCACCATGCAGACTTTGTATCCGGAGATCAAACCATACGCCCGCCACGAGCTGGCCGTAGAGGCGCCGCACGTGCTCTATGTGGACGAGAGCGGTACCCCGGAAGGTCTGCCGGTGGTGTTCATCCATGGCGGCCCTGGCGCGGGGTGCGATGCCCTGAGCCGGCGCTTCTTCGATCCCAACCTGTACCGTATCGTCACCTTCGATCAGCGCGGCTGCGGGCGCTCGACGCCCCATGCGAGCCTGGAAAAAAATACCACCTGGGACCTGGTCGCCGACCTCGAACGCATCCGCGAGCACCTGGGCATCGACAAGTGGGTGCTGTTCGGCGGCTCCTGGGGCTCGGCGCTGGCGCTGGCCTATGCACAGAGCCACCCCGAGCGGGTGCAGGCGCTGATCCTGCGCGGCATCTTTCTGTGCCGTCCGCAGGAGTTCCACTGGTTCTACCAGGAAGGCGCCAGCCGCATGTTCCCTGACTACTGGAAGGACTACCTGGCGCCGATTCCAGTCGAGGAGCGTGGTGAGTTGATGCAAGCGTTCTACAAGCGTCTGACCGGGTCCGATCAGATCGCCCAGATGCACGCGGCCAAAGCCTGGTCGAACTGGGAAGGGCGTACCGCCACGCTGCGGCCGAACCCGCAAGTGGTCGACCGTTTCAATGATTCGCACCGCGCCCTGTCGATTGCCCGGATCGAGTGCCACTATTTCGTCAACAACGCCTTCCTCGAAGCCGACCAGTTGCTCCGCGACATGCCGAAAATCGCTCACCTGCCTGGGGTGATCGTGCATGGCCGCTATGACGTGATCTGCCCGTTGGACAATGCCTGGGAGTTGCACCAGGCCTGGCCCAACAGCGAGCTGCAGATCATCCGCGATGCCGGCCACGCCGCATCCGAAGTGGGCATCACCGACGCCCTGGTGCGTGCGGCCAACCAGATCGCCCGGCGCCTGCTCGACCTGTCGCCCGACGAAGCATGAAGGCGCTGATCCAGCGGGTCAGTAGCGCGCGGGTGGAGGTTGCCGGCGAGGTCGTCGGCGCCATCGATCAGGGCCTGTTGGCCCTGGTCGCGGTCGAACCACAGGACGATCCGGCCAGCGTCGCCAAACTGCTGCACAAGCTGCTCAACTACCGGGTGTTCAGTGACGCCGACGGCAAGATGAACCTGTCGCTAAGCGATGTCGGTGGCGGCCTGCTGCTGGTCTCGCAGTTCACCCTGGCGGCCGACACTCGCAACGGTCTGCGCCCGAGTTTTTCCAGCGCGGCGCCGCCGGCCCTGGGCGCCGCGTTGTTCGAGCTGTTGGTCGAGCAGGCGCGGCTCAAGCATGCCCAGGTTGCCTGCGGCCGCTTCGGAGCCGATATGCAGGTACACCTGGTCAACGATGGACCGGTAACCTTTCTCCTGGACGTCTGACGGCATCCTCCGCCGGCACGCCGAGGGGATGGCCGGTTACCGCGACGGCGTGCGGGCTTTGTTAAAATTCTGCGATTTTCCCTCGCGCCTGCATCAGGCAACGTAGCGGCGCCGCCATGAATGGTCTCTATGCAACTCAAACAAAAACTCGTCGCGCTGGCCATTCTGCCGCTCCTGCTGGCCATCGCCGTGATCGGCGCGCTGGTGCTGTCGCATGCCCAGCGCTTGGGCGAGCAGCAGGAACAGCTGATCGAGACCAGCATCATCGCCAGCAAGAAGACCGAGCTGCAGAACTACGTCGAGCTGGGCTTGAGCGCTGTTGCGCGGCTGTATGCCAGCGGTCGCGATGATGCCGTCACCCAGCAGCAGGTGCTGAACATACTGCTCGGCCTCGACTATGGCAGCGATGGCTATTTCTTCGTCTACGACGGCCGTGGGCGCAGCCTGATGCACCCGCGTCAGCCGGAGTTGATCGGCCGCGATCTGGTGAATATGACTAACCCGCATTGGGTCCAGGCGATCCAGGCCCTGTTGCTCAGCGCGCGCAGCGGCGATGGATTTCAGCGCTATCAATGGGAGAAACCCTCCACGGGCCAACTGACCGAAAAGCTTGCTTATGTCGTGATGCTCGAGCGGTGGGACTGGATGATCGGCACCGGCCTCTATCTCGATGACGTCGAACAGGCCACCGCGCAGGCGCGGGCCAAGGTGGCGGAGAATATCCGCAGGACCATGTGGTCGCTGGCTGGCGTGGCACTGGTGGCGGTGCTGCTGGTGTCAGCCGGCGGCTTGACGCTCAACTTCAGTGAGCAGCGCCTGGCCGACCGCAAGCTGAAACTGCTGGCGCAACGCATCGTCAGCTCCCAGGAGGACGAGCGTTCGCGGGTTTCGCGCGAGTTGCATGACGGTATCAGCCAGTTGCTGGTGTCGGTCAAGTTCCGCCTCGAATTGGCTTGTCACGAGCTGGAAAGCGGGCGCAGCCAGGCGCTGGAGACGCTGCGCGGTGGGCTGGTCCGGCTGGGTGGGGCGATTGCCGAGGTGCGGCGTATTTCCCATGATCTGCGTCCCTCGCTGCTGGACAGCTTCGGCCTGCCAGCGGCCATCGGTCAGTTGGCGGTCGAGTTCGAGCAGCGCAGCGGGCTGCTGGTCGAGTACCAGCAGAGCCTGGACATGATCCGCCTACCCGATGGTGAGTCGGTCGCGTTGTTTCGCATCGTGCAGGAGGCGTTGGCCAATATCGCGCGTCACTCCCAGGCCGGCCGGGTCAGCATCGCGCTGGAACAGGATGGCTCAACGCTGCAGCTGAGGGTTCGCGATGATGGGGTCGGCTTCGACATCGCCCGGATCGAGCAGGCGCGCAGCAGTGGCATCGGCCTGCGCAACATGCGCGAGCGAGTCGAGCACCTTGGCGGCCGTTTTACGTTATCTTCAACGCCAGGCCGCACCGAGCTTATGGTGAGCCTGCCGCTACCGGGTTAAACCATGTCCAACGTATCCCCGCATCCTGAACCTATCCGTGTTGCCCTGGTCGATGACCACGAACTGGTGCGCGACGGCCTGCGCGCGTTGTTGACGGCCATGCCGCATTTAGAGGTGGTGGGCGAGGCCAGCAGCGGCGCCGAGGCGCTGATCCTGGTCAGCCAGGTTCGACCCGATCTGCTGCTGGTCGATATCGGCATGAAAGACATGACCGGCCTGCAGTTGACCGAAATCCTCAGTCGTCAGTACCCCGGCATCCAGATCCTGATTCTGAGCATGTACGACCACGCCGAATACGTGACCAGCTCGATCCGTGCCGGCGCCCGTGGCTATGTGCTGAAGGATGCCGCCTCATGGGAAATAGTCGCCGCCATCGATGCGATAGCCGCCGGCGGTAGCTACTACAGCGCCGATCTGCTGGAAAAAACCGTTAGTCCGCCAACCGATGATGACGAGCTGACCCCGCGTGAGCGCGAGGTCTTGCAACTGCTGGTGCAGGGGCTGAGCAACAAGGCCATCGCGCGCATGCTCGATATCAGCGTACGCACCATCGAAACCCATAGACTCAGTATTCGGCGCAAGCTGGGCGTCGATACGCCGGCCGGACTGGTGAAATATGCACTGGAACGCGGCTGGTTGAGCATCTGAGCAGCCCTGCTTGCAGGTGCATGTTTGTTGGGATTACCGGGCTCCCGCGTCGGGCTAGTCCGCTGCCTCAAGGCCATTGGCCTGTAGCCACTCGAGCACCAGTTCACGAGCTCGTTGGGCTTGATAGGCGTGCCAGGTGCACTGCAGGTGCGGTAACTTTTCCAGCTCATAGTCGAAGGTGCGCAAGGGTCTGCGTCCGCTCAGGGCATGGCTGAGCAGGGTATGGGCGTGCGGATCGTGCAGGCTGAACAGGAAGGCGTCGCGCATGGCCAGAAGTTCGTCCAAACCCAAGGCGTCTATGGCCAGGTAGCGCTCAGGTTGGACCAGGTATTTCTCCTCGGCCCCTGGCGCAGGCGCACCAGGGGCGATGCGCAGCAGCGTGCCACTTTCAAGGTCCAGGTACTGCTCGGCATCGTCCTGGCTGAGCAGTGCCTGTTCGAGGCGCTGTAGATCGATGGTCAAGGGGCGCATGGTCGTTCGCTCCGACTGGAAACTGTTTGACCATAACGCCGCGGCGGCGGCATTGCACCTTGTCGCGGCTGCCGCCCTGGCTGGATAGTCTTTCAGGTTGGCCGGGCCAGGGCCTCGGCGACGAAGTCGAGACGATCCTGGCCAAAAAACATCTCGCCGTCGACGAAGAAAGTCGGGGCACCGAACACGCCACGCCGGATCGCCTCCTCGGTGTTGTCTTTGAGTCGCTGCTTGACCGTCTCGGCGCTGACCAGTTGCTCGAACTCGGCGGGGTTCAAGCCAGCGCCGCGCAGTACCTCAGCGACTACCTCGGCGTTGCCGAGATTTTTCTGTTGCACCCAGATCGCCTCGAGGATCGCCTTTACATAGGGCTGGAAGTCAGCACTGTCGAGGTAGCCGACGGCGCCACGCATCAGGGGCAGGGTGTTTATCGGGAAGTACGGGTTGAACGCCAGCGGCACGTCATAGCGTTGGGCGAAGCGGGCGAGGTCGTGCAGCATGTAGCGGCCCTTGGCCGGGATGGCCACGGGCGACTGGTTGCCGCTGGCCTTGAATACGCCGCCGAGCAGCATCGGCCGCCAGGCGATCTGGCTAGCGGCCGTCGCAGCAATCTGTGGCAACTGGGTCCAGGCCAGATAGCTGGTCGGGCTGCCGAAATCGAAGAAGAACTCTACCTGTTTGTGCATTGGTTTTTCCTGCTTGTTGGGACCCTGGATCGGTCCGTAGCCCGGATGTAATTCGGGGAGCTGTCGTGATTGTTCCCGGATTGCATCCGGGCTACGTGATGGCACGCCCGGAGGGTCAGAAGGTTTCCGTCCAGGGTCGCAGATCCAGTTCATGCACCCAGCAATCGCGCGGCTGGCAATGGATCTGCCAGTAGGTCTCGGCGATATGCGCGGGGTTGAGGATGCCGTCCTGCTCCTTGCGCTGGTACAGCTCGGGGAAGGTCTCGCGGATAAACGCGGTGTCGATGGCGCCATCGATGATCGGGTGGGCTACATGGATGCCCTGCGGCCCCAGTTCGCGCGCCATGCTCTGGGCCAGGGCGCGCAGGGCGAACTTGGCACTGGCGAAGGCGGAAAAATTGGCTCGGCCACGCAGTGAGGCGGTGGCGCCGGTGAAGATGATGCTGCCGCGAGCCCGTGGCAGCATGACTTTCGCCGCTTCACGACCGGTGAGGAAACCTGCCAGGGCGGCCATTTCCCAGACCTTGCGGTAGACCTGCTCGGTGGTCTCGGTGATGGAGAACTGCACATTGGCGCCGATATTGAACACCACGGCCTCCAACGGGCCGACCTCACGCTCGATACAGGCGAACAGTTCGATCACCTCGGCTTCGACCCGCGCATCGCAGCCGAAGGCGCGTGCCGTGCCGCCCTCGGTCTCGATGGCCTCGACCAGCGGCGCCAGTTTGTCCACGTGGCGACGGGCCACACAGGCGACATAGCCCTCGCGGGCGAAGCGTTTGGCGATGGCCCCGCCAGTTGCATCGCCGGCACCCATTACCAGGATTGCTTTACGTTCAGTCATTGCGGCTCTCCGTTAGTTCTGTTTTGGAACCTTGCTCGATAGTCGGTTCCATTTTGGAACCTGTCAAGCTATGGTGAGCCATCGCTGGCTGGAGATTGTTCAATGCGCTGGGAAGAACTCGAACAACAACCCTGTTCCCTGGCCCGCACCCTGTCGGTGGTCGGGGATCGTTGGACCTTGCTGGTGCTGCGCGAATGTTTTCTCGGTATTCGTCGATTCGATGAGTTCGAAAGACGCCTGGGCGTGACCCGCCATGTGCTGGCCGAGCGCCTGAAGAAACTGGTCGAAGCCGGGGTGCTGGATAAGGTGGCTTACCAGCAGCGGCCGCTGCGCGAGGAGTATCGCCTGACCGCCAAGGGCCGCGACTTCTATCCGGCACTTCTGGCCCTGGTCAACTGGGGCGATCGGCATATGAGCGGCAGCGAAGGCGCGCCGATCCGGCATATCCACCGCCGCTGCGGCAAGCCGATGCACGGCGTGTCGGTCTGCTCGGAGTGCGGCGAAGCGCTGCTGCCGGGCGATGTAGTGCTGGAGGAGGCGGCAGCGCTCAAGGGGCAACTGCTACCAGCGCACTGGCAGGCCCGGCGAGCGGAGGAAAACCCGTAGCCCGGATGCAATCCGGGGATGTGCGGTCCCTGCTTGCATCCGGGCTACGGGACGGCAAAAAGCATCGCGGGCATGGGCTAGGCGCCCCTGCCACTCCTTCAGGCATTCCATGGTGCCTAGAACAGGCGCGCCAGCAGCGCGGTAACCGCCGTTTCCACGCGCAGGATACGCTCGCCCAGTTGCACCGGTTGCAGGCCAGCCTTGTGCAGCATCTCGACTTCGTAGGGAATCCAGCCGCCTTCCGGGCCTATGGCCAGGGTCACGGCTTGTTCGACCGCCCGCGGGCAGGGCGGGTAGGCGCCGGGGTGGCCGATCAGGCCGAGGCTGCCGGCAGTCAGCGCTGGCAGGCGGTCTTCGACGAAGGGCTTGAAGCGTTTCTCGATGATGATTTCCGGCAGCACGGTATCGCGCGCCTGCTCCAGACCGAGGATCAGTTGCTCGCGAATTGCCAGCGCCTCGAGAAAGGGGGTTTGCCAGAAGCTTTTTTCGACCCTATAGCTGTTCAGCAGCACCACTCTGGGCACGCCCATCGCGCTAATCGACTGCACTATGCGGCGCAGCATTTTCGGTCGCGGCAGGGCCAGCAGCAGAGTGATGGGCAGTTTGGCCGGAGCAGGCTGGTCGAGGGCGACGCTCAGCTCGGCTTCGTTGGCATCCAGGCGCAGCAACTGACCCGTGCCCATCAGGCCGCCCAGGCGGCCGACGCGCAGGTTATCGCCCGCTACAGCACGGTGTACTTCGTGCAGGTGTTTGAGGCGGCGGCCACGGAGCAGCGCACGGTCCGGGGCAACGAAGTCGCCGTCTTCCAGCAACAGCAGGTTCACGGCTGAGGGGCAGGCGGTTGGTCGTTGTGTTCTTGCTCGGCGGCCTCTGTCTCGGCCTCGTGTTCGCTACGGCGCTTGACCAGATTGCCGCAGAGTAAACCCACCTCGAACAGCAGCCACATGGGCACGGCCAGCAGGGTCTGCGAGAGCACGTCGGGCGGAGTCAGGACCATGCCCACGGCGAAGCAACCGACGATGACATAGGGCCGGCCTTTGCGCAGGGCGGCGACATCGACGATGCCAACCCAGATCAGCAGAAAGGTCGCCACCGGGATCTCGAAGGCCACGCCGAAGGCGAAGAACAGGGTGAGGACAAAGTCCAGGTATTGACCGATATCGGTCATCATCGCCACGCCTTCCGGGGTCACGCTGGCGAAGAAGCCGAACATGATCGGGAATACCACGAAGTAGGCAAAGGCCATGCCGCCGTAAAACAGCAGGATGCTGGAAATCAGCAACGGGATGGCGATACGTTTTTCGTGCTTGTACAGGCCCGGCGCGATGAAGCCCCAGATCTGGTGCAGGATGATCGGTATCGTGAGAAACAGGGCGACCATCATGGTCAGCTTGAATGGCGTCAGGAAGGGCGAAGCCACGCCCGTGGCGATCATGGTCGCGCCTTCCGGCAGGTAAGCCCGCAGGGGTGCGGCGACCAGCGCGTAGATCTCCTGGGAGAAGTAGAACAGCCCGGAAAACAGCAGCAGCACGGCTCCGACAATACGGAGCAGGCGCGTGCGCAGTTCGGTCAGGTGCGAGACCAGGGGCATTTCCTGATCGTTGTCGGAAACTCGGCTCATGGTCGCGGACTTTTATCCTGGCTGGTGCTGGTGCCTGTCTCGGCCTTGGGGGCGGCTTCGCTAGTGGGGGTAGGATCGAGCAGGCTGCTGAGGGGCGCGTTAGCGCTCTGTTTCATCGCCTTCATTTCGCGCTCAAGGTCGAGAATCTGCTCGTTATGCAGCTGGCGGCGGATTTCATCCGCGCCGATCTCGCGCTCGACCTCAGCCTTGATCGTACTGAAGCTGCGTTTGATCCGGCCGATCCACAGCCCGGCCGTGCGCACGGCACCGGGCAAGCGCTCGGGGCCCAGCACTAGCAGGGCGACCACGCCTATCAGCAGCAGCTCGGTAAAGCCTATGTCGAACATGGCTTAGTCTTTCTTCGTCGGTTCTTCGACCTTGCGCGCCTGAGCGTCGATGGTCTGGCCCTTGGGCTCTTCCACCGACGGCTTGTCGGCGTCGTCGTTACCCATGGATTTTTTAAAGCCCTTGATCGCGTCGCCGAGATCGGAACCCAGGCCTTTCAGGCGCTTGGTGCCGAACAACATGACGACGATCAGCAGGATGATCACGAGTTGCCAAATGCTTATGCCACCGAAACCCATGATGTGTACTCCTCAGTAGCTGGTTGTTGATAAATAGTTGGTCAGGATTGCGGGCGTGCGGCTTTTTCCGCGTGCCCGGACAGGCCGAAGCGGCGATCCAGTTCGTCCAGCACCGCTTGCGGATGCTGGCCGAGAGCGGCAAGCATGATCAAGCTGTGGAACCACAGGTCGGCGGTTTCGTAGATCAGGTCGCTGCAGTCACCGCTGACGGCGGCGTCCTTGGCGGCGAGAATGGTTTCCACCGATTCTTCGCCGACTTTTTCGAGGATCTTGTTCAGCCCCTTGTGGTACAGGCTGGCGACGTAGGAACTGTCGGGCGCGGCACCTTTGCGTGCTTCCAGGACTTCGGCCAGGCGGCTCAGGGTGTCAGTCATGGCGGTGTCCTTTGGCGTAGATGGCGTGCGAGTCTTTGAGTACGGCATCGACAGTATTCCAGGCGCCGTTGTCGAATACCCGATAGAAGCAGCTTTGCCGGCCGGTATGGCAGGCGATGCCGCCCAATTGCTCGACCTTGAGGATGATCACGTCGGCGTCGCAATCCAGGCGCAGTTCATGCAACTTTTGCACATGGCCAGATTCTTCGCCCTTGCGCCACAGCTTGCCGCGCGAGCGTGACCAGTAGATGGCGCGCTGTTCGGCGGCGGTCAGGGCCAGGGCTTCGCGGTTCATCCAGGCCATCATCAGCACGCGGCCGGTTAGGTGATCCTGGGCAATCGCCGGCACCAGGCCGTCGCTGTTCCAGTTGATTTCGTCGAGCCAGTCGGTCATCGCTGCGTCCGCCCGTCACGGGCCTGTGGGATAGGGTTCTAGTGTGCCAGCGTGGCTGCGGTGTGGCTATCGGCGCATGACCAGATACACGCCGCCTGCGAGCATCGCCCAGCTTGGCCAAGCAGCGAGGCTGAGCAGCAGGCCCTGGGTGGCAGCGCCGCCAATCAGCACGGCGCCGAGCAGGCGCGCCGGCCAATGCGCTTTGCTGCTGGATGCAGTGGGATTGCCGCGCGGCTGCTGGTTGAGGCGTTCCAGGGTGTCGCGGGCCATCTGCGACAGGTGCGGCACTTGCTCGGCCTGTTGTTGCAGGTTGCGCAGCAGGTGCAGCGGGCTGACCCGATCACGCATCCAGCGCTCGAGAAAGGGCTGTGCGGTCGTCCACAGGTCCAGGTCCGGGTAGAGCTGGCGGCCCAGGCCTTCGATGTTGAGCAGGGTTTTCTGCAAGAGAACCAGCTGCGGCTGCACTTCCATGTTGAAGCGTCGGGCGGTCTGGAACAGGCGCAGGAGTAATTGGCCAAAGGAAATATCCTTCAGCGGTCGCTCGAAGATCGGCTCGCAGACAGTGCGGATGGCCGCCTCGAAGTCGTTGACCTTGGTGTCGGCCGGCACCCAGCCGGAGTCGATGTGCAGTTGCGCCACGCGGCGGTAATCGCGCTTGAAGAAGGCCAGCAGGTTGCGCGCCAGGTAGTCCTGATCTTCTGCGGTCAGGCTGCCGATGATGCCGCAGTCGATCGCAATGTACTGCGGGTTCCAGGGCGTGCGGGTGCTGACGAAGATGTTGCCGGGATGCATGTCGGCGTGGAAGAAGCTGTCGCGAAACACCTGGGTGAAGAAGATCTCCACGCCGCGCTCGGCCAGCAGCTTCATGTCGGTGCGCTGGTCGGCGAGGGTGGTCAGGTCGGTGACCTGGACGCCGTAGATACGCTCCATCACCAGCACCTTGGGACGACACAGTTCCCAGTAAACCTGAGGCACATAGAGCAGAGGCGAACCCTCGAAATTGCGCCGCAACTGGCTGGCGTTGGCCGCCTCGCGCAACAGGTCGAGTTCGTCGTAGATGGTCTTTTCGTAGTCGCCGACCACTTCCACCGGGCGCAGGCGGCGCGCATCGGCGGAGGCCTTCTCGGCCAGTTTGGCGAGCAGGAACAACCAGGCCAGGTCCTGGCGGATCACCGGTTCGAGGCCGGGGCGGATGACCTTGACCACCACTTCCTCGCCGCTCTTCAGTTGCGCGCCATGCACCTGCGCAACCGAGGCGGAGGCCAGCGGCTGGGCGTCGAAGCGGGCGAACAGGTCGCCGACCTTGGCGCCGAGCTGGGCTTCGATCAGCGCCCGCGAGTGTTCCGGGTCGAACGGCGGTACCTGATCCTGCAGCTTGGCCAGCTCATCGGCGATATCCATCGGCAGCAGATCGCGGCGGGTAGAGAGCAATTGACCGAATTTGATGAAGATCGGCCCCAGTTCTTCCAGGGCCAGGCGCAGGCGGGCGCCGCGTGACAAGTGCAGGGCTTTGCGCGGCAACCAGCGCCACGGCAGGGCATAGCGCAGAGCGCGCAGCCAGAGCGGCAGGGGTTGGGCGAACAGCAGGTCATCCAGTTGGTAGCGGATGACCACGCGTTGAATTCGCAGCAGACGACGAACGGCGAGCAGCTTCATGCGTTGGACTTATGCGGTGGGATGATGCGCTCGATGCGGGCATCGAGACGGTCGAGGTCGAGCTTGAGCCGGTCGAGTTCGGCGAAGCGGGCATCCGCTTCGCGTTGGCCGACCAGACTACGCGATTCTTCGTTGAGGTAGTCGGCCAGATTCAGGCGCAGGCTGTCGAGGGTCTTGCCGGTCCAGTTGGCCCGGCTGCGGATATGGCTGCCGAGTAGCTGGCTGGCAAGCGGGCCGAGCCAGCGTGACAGCTCGTACTCCCAGTCCAGTTCGAGATCCTGAAGAATCCCGGCCAGTTCCAGCAGGGCGGCGCTGTCGCCGTCCAGTTCGACCTGCGGGCTGTGCAATACCGCGGTTTTGTCCTTGCCGGTGGCCAGGCGCAACAGGCTCGCGGCAGGCGCGCGCAGGCGGCAATCAGCCGCGCCGGCCCATTGCCCGGCCAGTTGCAGGCCTTCGCCGCTGGGCAGGATGAACAGCTGCAGCGCCGGCGCCGTGCAGTCCACGGCGATCACCCGACCGCTCAAGCGTGCCAGACGTGGCAGTGCCGTGCTGTCCAGGGCCAGCACCCGGTTGAGGCCGTGTTCGACACCGGCCAGCAGGGCGGTGCTGAGCATCAGGGCTTGATGCCGCGGTGCAGGGCGACGATGCCGCCGGTCATGTTGTGGTAGGTGACGCGCTCGAAGCCGGCCTCGACCATCATGGCCTTGAGGGTGTCCTGATCCGGGTGCATGCGGATCGACTCGGCCAGGTAGCGATAGCTCTCGGAGTCGTTGGTGATCAGCTTGCCCATCAGCGGCATGAAGTTGAACGAGTAGGTGTCGTAGACCTTCGACAGCAGGCTGCTCGACGGCTTGGAAAATTCCAGCACCAGCAGGCGCCCGCCAGGTTTGAGCACGCGCAGCATGGAGCGGATGGCGTCGTCTTTATGGGTGACATTGCGCAGGCCGAAGGCAATGGTCACGCAATCGAAATGGTTGTCCGGGAACGGCAGCTTCTCGGCGTCGGCCTGGACGAACCGGACGTTGCCGGCCACGCCGCGGTCGAGCAGACGGTCGCGGCCGACCTTGAGCATCGATTCGTTGATGTCGGCCAGCACCACTTCGCCGGTGGGCCCGACCAGGCTGGCGAACTTGCGCGCGAGGTCGCCAGTGCCACCGGCAATATCCAGCACCCGGTTACCCGCGCGCACGCCGGATAGTTCGATGGTGAAGCGCTTCCACAGACGATGCATGCCGCCCGAGAGCAGGTCGTTCATCAGGTCGTATCTGGCGGCCACCGAATGAAACACTTCTGCGACTTTCTGCGCCTTCTGGCTTTCCGGTACATCCTGGAAACCAAAGTGCGTGGTGGGTTCGCTGTCGCTGTTCTTGCGCGGGTCGTTCATCTCGCCCTTACCTGAATATATAGAGAGGCTGAATCAAAGTGGCGGCCATTCTAAACCGAAAAGGCCGCGCTGAGCTGAAAGGGTCAAACTGCAAGTAGCGCCAATGTGAAATACCTGGTCACTCCTGCAGTGTGCAGTGTGCAGCGAGTGGCTGCGGCTTAATTGCTATAGTCGCGCGACTTAAGGTCGCAGTTGGTCTGCTGAGGAGAAACGCCATGGCCAGAATTGATGTGCAACGCCCCCATTCGCTCGGTCGCGAGGCCGCCCGGGAAAAAGCCGAGCAACTGGCCGAACGCCTGGCCCGCGAATACGCCGTGCGTTACAGCTGGAACGGCGACACCCTGGAATTCAAGCGCAGCGGTGCCGATGGTCGTATCGAGGTGGGCGAGGATCAGGTGCGTGTGCAACTCAACCTCGGTCTGCTGCTGTCTGCCATGAGCGGCAGCATCAAGCGGGAAATCGAAGAGGTGCTGGATAAGAGCCTCAAAGCCTGAGTTTGTGAGAAAAACCTCCGTCGACTGCGGCCACTTCCGGGCGCCCGCTGCTGAGGTTGGGTAGCTGCTGAGGCTCGGCTGATCTTTTTTCGCAACTAGTATGTGGTTTCTAATTTTCCTCGATACCGTGTGTTCAAGCCTGCATTCCGTGGGCGTTTCCTCAAACCACTGCGCGTGAGGTGCACCATGTCGAAAGTTGTCGTGAAGAAGAAAGTCGAAGTCGAAGATAAAACCACCGTGCTGACCGACGCCAAAGTCTATGCCCGCAAGATCTGGCTGGCCGGCTTGGGTGCCTACGCCAAGGCCGGACAGGAAGGCTTCGAGTATTTCAAGGAGCTGGTCAAGAGCGGCGAAGGTGTCGAAGAGCAGGGCAAGAAGCTGGTCAGCGAGCAAGTCGAGGCAGCCAACAGCCAGATCGACCACGTCAAGAACAACGTGACCGGCAACGTCAGCAGCGTAAAAGGTAAAGTCGAAGTGCAGCTCGATAAAATCGAGAAGGCTTTCGATGCCCGTGTGGCCAGTGCGCTCAACCGTATCGGCATCCCGTCCAGACAGGACGTTGCAGCACTCTCTGCTAAGCTTGATGAGCTGAGCGCGTTGCTCGAGCAAGTCGCGCGTACCAAATAAGGAGAACAGCATGGCCGTCAAAAAGAAAATCGAAAAGCAGTCCAGCTCCTGGATCGGCGAAGTTGAAAAATACTCGCGCCAGATCTGGTTGGCAGGTCTAGGTGCTTACTCCAAGGTCAGCAAGGACGGCACCAAGCTGTTCGATACGCTGGTCAAGGACGGCGAAAAAGCCGAGACGCTGGCCAAGAGCGAAGTCGACAAGCAAGTCGATGCGGTGAAGTCCACTGTCGAGTCGAAAGTGGGCAGCACCAAGTCCAAGGTCGACGAAGTCAAGGATCGGGCACTCGGCAAGTGGGGCGAGCTGGAAGAAGCGTTCGACCGGCGCCTGAACAACGCCATTTCGCGTCTCGGCGTACCGAGCCGCAATGAAGTGAAAGCGCTCAACGCCAAGGTCGATAGTCTGACCAAGCAGATCGAGCAGTTGACCGGTGTTTCGGTCAAGTCGGTCAAGCCTGCCGCTAAGTCTGCCGCCAAGCCTGTCGCCAAAGCCGCTGCCAAGCCAGCAGCGAAAGTTGCAGCCAAGCCTGTCGCCAAGGCCACCGTCAAACCTGCGGTTAAAGCTGCGGCCAAGCCAGCTGCTAAACCGGCTGCAAAGCCAGCAACCAAGCCCGCGGTAAAAGCCGTCGCTAAGCCGGCTGCGCCGCAAGCTGCGGCGGAACCAGCAGCTGCTCCTGCACCCGTAGCTGCTCCAGCAACACCGGCCAGCCAGGCCTAAAGACTTACCGCGGTAAACACAAACGCCCGGCCTAGTGCCGGGCGTTTGCGTTTGTGTGTTACGCGGGATTCAGCTTGGCAGACTCAGGTTTCCAGATAGCGTTGCGCCAGATGCTCGGCAGCGAAGCGTGATTCACTTGTCAGGTGTGGCGCCACCAACATCATCACCTGATAGACCACCAATCGGCTCTCGCCCTCGCGGCCGATGATGCGCTGATAGTCGAGAGAGAACAGCAGGGTCATGGTGATCTGCTCGACCAGTTGGCCGAGGGAATGGGTATCGCTGACTAGCTGATTTTCCGCCTTCAGTCGCGCCAGCAGCGATGCCAGGGTGCGTTTCAAGGCGTTCAACCAGTTTCGGATGCCGCGGGCCAGCTTTGGCAAGCGCCCGGCCAGGTTGGACAGGTCCTGGAACAGAAAGCAGTAGTGTGCCATGCGTTCGACGATCAGGTGCAGGAACAGCCAGTAGTCCTCGACATCCAGGCGTACGTCGTCAGGAGGGTTGAGCAGTGGCGCCAGTTCTGCATGGAAACGCTCGAACAGACCGAGAATCAGCGGTTCTTTACCGTGGAAGTGGTAGTACAGGTTGCCCGGACTGATCCCCAGTTCATTGGCGATTTCCAGGATGGAGACGTTCGGTTCGCCTTGCTGGTTGAACAGCATCAGCGCGCATTCGAGGATACGATCGCGGGTTTTCATCCGGTCTTCTTATGCTGACAGGGGCGGCTGGAAGATAACCGGCCGAAGGTGGCCTCGGCCAGTGCTCGGTAGCGTGCGTTGCTAGCGCACATGCACAAAGGTGCCAGGGGCTGCTTCCATTGCCGGGTAATGCGCGTTGCCCAAGGTTACAAGGGTATCGCGTTGCTCGCCGGCGTGCTCCTGGATCCAGTTTAGCCACTGCGGCCACCAGCTGCCGTCGTGCTTCTGGGCGTCATGGTACCAGGCGCGCGGGTCGGCGCTGAGCTTGCCGCTCTCGAGGTAGTTGGCCTTGGGGTTGCCCGGCGGGTTGAGGATGCTCTGGATGTGCCCGCTGTTGGAGAGGATGAAACGCTTGTTGCCGCCAATCAGCAGACTTGAGCGGTACACCGCATCCCAGGGGGTGATGTGGTCGTTGATTCCGGCGACGTTGAAGCTGTCGACCGTGACCTTGCGCAGGTCGACCGGGGTGCCGCAGATTTCCAGGCCGCCGGCACGGATCAACGGATTGTGTTGGAAGAAGTCGATCAGGTCGCCATGCAGGGCGGCGGGCAGGCGGGTGCTGTCGTTGTTCCAGTAGAGAATGTCGAAGGCCGGCGGTTGCTTGCCGAGCAGGTAGTTGTTGATCCAGTAGTTCCAGATCAGGTCGTTGGGGCGCATCCAGGCGAACACCCTGGCCATGTCGCGACCGTCCAGTATGCCTTGCTGATAGGAGCGGCGCTTAGCCGCCTCCAGGGTTTTTTCATCGGCGAAGAGCATGGCCGGACTGTCGAGCTGACTGTCCAGCAAGCTGACCAGATAGGTGGCGCTGGCGACTTTGCGCAGCTGCCGCTTGGCTTGCAGGTGTCCCTGCAAGGCGGCGATGGTCAGGCCGCCGGCGCAGGCGCCCAGCAGGTTGACGTCCTTGCTGGCGGTGATCGCCCGACAGACATCAATGGCCTCTTCGACTGCCTGCACATAGCTTGACAGGCCCCACTCGCGATGACGCGCGTCCGGGTTGCGCCAGCTCACCACGAAGACCTGCAAGCCGTTCTTCAGCGCGTACTGGACGAAGCTCTTGTCGGGCGACAGGTCGAAGATGTAGTACTTGTTGATCTGCGGCGGCACGATCAGCAGGGGCCGCAGGTACTGCTTCTCGCTCATCGGCTTGTACTGGATCAGCTCCAGCAGTTCATTGCGGAACACCACCGCGCCGGGCGTGGCGGCCAGGCTGCGGCCGACTTCGAAGGCGTGCTTGTTGACCTGGCTGGGCAGACCGTCGTTGTGCAACAGGTCGTCGAGCAAGTGGCCCAGGCCTTTGACTACGCTGCTGCCGCCACTGTTGAACAGTTCCTTGAGTGCCAATGGGTTGAGCAGGGTATTGGTGGGGGACAGGGCATCGCCGAGGATGCTGGCGACGAAGCGCGCACGGGTGCGGTCGTCGGCGCTCATGTCGCTTTCCTCGATCCAGTTGTCCAGCTGATGTTGCCAGGCCAGGTAGGCTTGCAGGCTGCGCCGGTAAAATGGATTGAGTTGCCAGGTCGGATCGGCAAAGCGCGAATCCTTCGGATTGACCTTGTGCAGGGTGTCGCCGAGCAGGACGCGGCCCAGTTGTCCGCCCAGGGCCAGTGCGTGTCGGGCGCTGTGAACCGGCTGGCGCAAGCCCTGCAAGGCTAGGCTACGTAGGGAGGACAGCATGTCTCTGGCGCGCAGACCAGCGACGGCGCTCTGGACATTCATCGAGCCGACCGGGGCCGGAAGGCTGCCTGGCGAGGGTTGTTTGCGCATGGGGTGACACTCCAAAACTATCCGTGATTAGGGAGCAATACAGCAAGGCTTGTACCAAGAGGCTGTGGGTTCGCCGTCTAGACTAGCGCAGGATGTTCCCACGCATGGGACAACTTGGATAATCAAGTGTCAGACCCCCAGTTCTGCACCAAGATGGGGCGGTCAGGCACCGTTCGTGCCCCACTCGGCTCGGTGATCGTGAACCTATTGGGCTCAGCGGGCGAGGGTTTTTTACCAGCTGATCTGCGATGGTGAACATATCGGGTGCTGCCGCGAGAGCCGCTCGGGGCGTTGCGCAATGCCTGCAGCGTGCGCGGTCGCAGGACGAGCGTTTTGCGCTGAATGCCCCCGCTTTTTTATGTAGTACAACCTCGCCGCGGGCGTTGGCAGGCCGCCGCAGTAGACGCGCGTTTTTTCAGCGTATCTCGGTGCGGCTCAGTTCTGGCGAGCAGTTGAGGGCTTGGGGTGCATCACTGCAGGTTGGCGTTCTTCGGCGAGGAATTTCATGATCAGCGGTGCCACTACTCCGGCGCGGGTCACCAGAAACAGGTGACCATCGTCGATTACGTGCAGATCGGCATTCGGAATGCGCCAGGCCAGCAGACGCATGTTGATCAGCGGGATCAACGGGTCGTCGTCGCCGGCCAGCACCAGGGTCGGTTGGCGGATCTTGTGCAACCAGTGGATGCTGGTCCAGCCGACGCCAGCGAACAGCTGCCAGTAGTAGCCCATCTTGCCGCCCGAGCGCACCTTGCTGGCATGTGCCAGGGCCAGCTTGGGGTCGCGGCGGAAGGCGCCGCCATAGATGTCCGGAGCGATCTGCACGCCATAGGACGGCTGTACGTAGCGCCGCGGACTGGCCATGCGCCAGAGCACCTTGGGCTTGCCCGGCACCATTACCGCGCCGGCCGAGGTGGCCGCCAGCACCAGCTTCTTGCAGCGTTCCGGGTAGTCATGGGCGAACTGTTGCGCCAGGGCGCCGCCCCAGGACACGCCGATCACATTGACCTGGCCGTAGTCCAGGTAATCGAGCATGCGCGCCGCCAGCTTGGCCAGGCCGGGGAAGCGATAAGGGGTGCGGGGGGTCGAGGAGCCACCGACACCGGGCACGTCGAAGGCGATCACTTCGAGATCGCTGTCGAGCGCGCGAACGAAGGGCATGACCAGTTCCAGGTTGGCGCCGATGCCATTGAAAATCAGCAGCGGCGCCATCTTGCCACTGCCGGGACGCACGGCAGTACGGATGGTTTGGCCATCCAGGTCGATGGTGCGAAATACAAAAGGTAATGACATGCGCGCAGGCCCTATGAGTGAAAACACTGGGTGAGACCGTCCAGGTCTCACCGAGAACTACCAGGGCAAACCTGGTCGCCAACGCGGCGGGTATGCCGGTTGGGCGAGCGGCACTTCCAGGTGCCGCGGGCAGTGGTGCGCAGGGCGCAGTCGATCAACGTTCGTGTACGTAGGTTCCAGGTGCTGGCTCGCCGGGCGGGAACTGTTTGTTGCCCAGTTTGCTCGGCGCTTTTTTGCTCGGGCCGGAGCGCTCGGTCAGCCACTTCTGCCAGTGCAGCCACCAGGAGTCGGTGTGCTTGGTTGCACTTGCCTGCCAGTCTTTCGGTTCGAAGGGCATTTCCGTGTTGGTCATGTAGCGCGACTTGGGATTGCCCGGCGGGTTGAGGATGCTCTGGATATGCCCGCTGCTGGACAGGACGAACTCGCATTTGCCGCCGAACAGGTGTACCGACCTGTAACACGCCTCCCAGGGGGTGATGTGATCGGTGGTGCCGGCGAGGCAGAAGACGTCGCAGGTGACCTGCTTGAGGTCGATCGGCGTGCCGCAGACTTCCAGCGCGCCGGGACGGATCAGCGGATTGGTCTTGAACATGTCGATGAACTCGCCGTGCAGCGCGGCGGGCAGGCGGGTGGTGTCGTTGTTCCAGTGGAGGATGTCGAACACCGGCGGTTCGTTGCCGAGCAGGTAGTTGTTGACCCAGTAGTTCCAGATCAGGTCGTTGGGGCGCATCCAGGCAAACACCTTGGCCATGTCGCTGCCCTCGATGACGCCGGCCTGGTAGGAGCGCCGCTTGGCCATCTCCAGGGTATTCTCGTCGGCGAACAGTGCGACCTGGGTGTCCAGTTTGTTGTCCAGCACGCTGACCAGCAGGGTCAGGGCGTGAACCTTGTGCTCGCCAAGCGCCGCATAGTGGCCGAGCAGCGAGGCAGTGGTCATGCCGCCGGAGCAGGCACCGAGCATATTGATGTCTTGGCTGCCGGTGATCGCGATGACCGCCTCGATGGCTTCCTTGAGCGCTTCGATATAGCTCGACAGGCCCCACTCGCGTTGCGCCTTGGTCGGGTTGCGCCAACTGACCACGAAGGTCTGCACGCCGCTACGCAACAGGAAGCGCGCCAGGCTCTTCTCTGGCGACAGGTCGAACACATAGAACTTGTTGATCTGCGGTGGTACCACCAGCAGCGGGCGCTCGTGCACCTGTTCGGTGCTCGGTCGGTACTGGATCAGCTCCAACACGCTATTGCGGAACACCACCACGCCTTCGGTGGTGGCCAGGCTCTTGCCGACCTCGAAGGCCTTCATGTCGACCTGGCTGGGCATGCCGCCGTTATTGACAATATCCTTGGCCAGGTGCGACAGACCGTCGAGCAGGCTCTGGCCGCCGGTTTCGAAGAAGCGCTTGACCGCCGCCGGGTTGGCCATGCTGTTGCTCGGCGCCATGGCGTCGATCATCAGGTTGATGACGAAGTGTCCGCGGTTGGCGTCCTGCTCCGACAGGTTGCTGTGCTCGACCCAGTCATGCAGTTCCTTGCGCCAGGCCAGGTAGGTTTGTAGATAGCGCTTGTACAGCGGATTCTGGCTCCAGGCCGGATCGACGAAACGGCGGTCGCCACTCTCAGGCTGCAGCTCGGACTTGCCAAGCAGGACGTTCTTCAGCTCCACGGCGAAATGAGCGACGTGTTTGGCGCTGTGAAACGGTTGCCGGATGGCCTGGGTGAGCACCGTGCGTGCCGAGGTAAGCAGGTCCTTGCTTTGGATGCCGACGATCGGGTTCAGGCCGAGGGTGTTCTCTGAAGCTTGGCGTTTCAGATCATCATTGCTTTTTTCAGACATCTACGACGCTCCATTGTCCTGAGACGAATACCGGCGTGTTGCTGTGCAAGGCGACACGGGACTAAACCGGGTATTGCTCGGGTTACCGGGGGCGGAACTAATCCGCTTCTCAATGTATGCATCCGGCTTGGCCAAATGCAGGGAACCTGCCAGTTCCTTGGTTACCCGAGTTTGTTGATTTGCGCAAGCTTGCCGCGATACGGGCAAATGCGCGCTGAGTATGCCGAGATAGATTAGAAAGTGCGCTCTAACCTCGGCGAGGGAAGCTCTTGAGCGTGGATCCGTCCGCCCGTTGCAGGCGGTTGGAATAGGCGGGGCGGCTCTGGCTCGCCTGTTGGGCTAGAGCATCAGCTTGACCACGAACTCGTCGGGGTCGCGGGATTTCCCGGCAGCCGCGAGCGCGGTCAGGTAGTCGGCCCATAAGGGATCCTGATGGGTGGCCAGTTCATACAGGTAGTCCCAGCTGAACAGCCCGCTGTCGTGGCCATCGTCGAAACAGAGTTTCAGGGCGTAATTACCGGCCGGCTCGACGCCGCTCAGGGCGACATGCAGCTTGCCGGTCTGCAGAATGGGCTTGCCATGGCCTTGCACTTCCGCCGAGGGCGAGTGCACGCGAAGGAACTCTGCCGGCAGGGTGTAGCTGGCGCTGCCGTACTGCAGCTCCAGGGTGCGCGATGCCTTGTGCAGTTTGACTGCGGAGGGGATGTGCATTATCGATGCCCGGCTGTTGCAGGAGTCAGCAAGCCGACTCCTGCAGGTTGGCTGTTGGTTAAAGAATATAGCGCGAGAGGTCTTCGTCCTCGGCCAGTTCGCCGAGGTGGTCATTGACGTAGTCGGCGTCGATGCGGATCGGCTTGTCGTCATGCTGGGCGGCCAGGTCACCGGCGCTGAAGGACACTTCTTCGAGCAGTCGTTCGAGCAGGGTGTGCAGGCGTCGAGCCCCGATATTCTCGGTTTTCTCGTTGACCTGCCAGGCAATCTCGGCAAGCCGCTTGATGCCGTCTGCGGCGAACTCGATTTTCAAACCCTCGGTGTTGAGCAGGGCAATGTACTGCTCGGTCAGGGAGGCGTGTGGTTCGGTGAGAATACGCTCGAAGTCTTCCGGCGACAGCGCCTTGAGTTCGACGCGGATCGGCAGGCGGCCTTGCAGTTCCGGCACCAGGTCGCTCGGCTTGCTCAGGTGGAAGGCGCCGGAGGCGATGAACAGGATGTGGTCGGTCTTGATCATGCCCAGCTTGGTGTTGACCGTGCAGCCCTCAATCAGCGGCAGCAGGTCGCGTTGCACGCCTTCGCGGGAGACGTCGGCGCCGCCGACGTTGCCACGTTTGGTGACCTTGTCGATCTCGTCGATGAAGACGATGCCGTTCTGCTCCACGGCTTCGAGGGCCGTGGCTTTCAGCTCTTCCTCATTGACCAGGCGCGCGGCTTCTTCGTCGCGCACCAGCTTCAGCGCTTCCTTGACCTTGAGCGTGCGGCTCTTCTTCTTGCCCTTGCCCATGTTGGAGAACAGGCTCTGCAGCTGGCTGGTCATCTCTTCCATGCCCGGCGGGGTCATGATCTCGATACCGGCTGGACTGTCGGTCACCTCGATGTCGATGTCCTTGTCATCCAGCTGGCCTTCGCGCAGGCGCTTGCGGAACAGTTGGCGGGTATTGGAGTCGCCGCTCGGCGTTGGGTCTTCATTGAAGCCGGCGCGCGGCGGCGGTAGCAGGGCATCGAGGATGCGCTCTTCGGCGGCGTCTTCGGCGCGGTGGCGAACCTTGATCATCTCCTGCTCGCGCAGCATCTTGATCGCGGCATCGGCCAGGTCACGAATGATCGACTCGACATCGCGGCCAACGTAGCCGACTTCGGTGAATTTGGTTGCTTCGACCTTGATGAACGGTGCCCCGGCCAGTTTGGCCAGGCGGCGGGCAATTTCGGTCTTGCCGACACCGGTCGGGCCGATCATCAGGATGTTCTTCGGCGTCACTTCGGCGCGCAACTCCAGCGGCAGTTGCATACGCCGCCAGCGATTACGCAGGGCGATGGCCACGGCACGCTTGGCGTCATCCTGGCCAATGATGTGGCGGTTGAGTTCGTGAACGATTTCGCGGGGCGTCATGGACATAGCAGGCGGCTCCGAACGGAAATCGGCTCAGATGGCCGAGTCCAGTTCCTCGATAGTCAGATTCTGATTGGTAAAGACACAGATGGACGCGGCAATGTTCAACGCCTTTTCCGCAATTTCGTGGGCCGACATCTGCTCGGTATTCTGCAGCAAGGCCAATGCCGCGGCTTGGGCAAAGCCGCCGCCGGAGCCCATGGCGATCAGGCCGTGCTCCGGCTCCACCACATCGCCATTGCCGGTGATGATCAGCGAGGCGTCTTTGTTGGCCACTGCAAGCATGGCTTCCAGGCGGCTCAGCGAGCGGTCGGTGCGCCAGTCCTTGGCCAGTTCGACGGCGGCGCGTACCAGGTGGCCCTGGTGTTTTTCCAGCTTGCCTTCGAAGCGCTCGAATAGGGTGAAGGCGTCCGCGGTGGCGCCGGCGAAACCGGCGAGGACCTGGCCGTGATAGAGGTGGCGAACCTTCTTCGCATTGCCTTTCATCACGGTGTTGCCGAGGGAAACCTGGCCGTCGCCGCCCATGACGACTTTGCCGTGGCGGCGTACTGAAACGATGGTGGTCAAGGGGGAGTCTCCACGCAGCGGGGCGAAAATGCCCAATGCTGATTCAAATGGGGGGGCGTGGAGGGCTTTTCAACCTGCGCTGGATGATTCTCGACCAAACGGTGTGATTGCGCCTGTAACAGCAGATTGCCGAGGCAGGGTGTGAGCGCTGGGCAAAAGCCCCGACCGACCCCTGGTGGGCCGGTCGGGGTGAGGCTCAGCGGTTCTGCCGTTGCTGCAGGAGCAGATTGCTGAAGCCGTTGGCCGCCAGGGCTTTTTGCGAGACTGCGAGTTGTTCGCGGTTGGCGAAGGGGCCGACCAGCACGCGGTACCACGTCTCCTCGCGCACCGTGCCGGATTCCACCCTAACGCTCTGGCCGAGCAGGATGATCTGCGCCCGGACGCTTTCCGCATCATCCTTGCGCCGGAACGAGCCGGCCTGGAGGAAAAACTGGGTGCTGAGTGGCGCCTGGACAGCTGGTGGGGTGGGGGCAACTGGCGGTGCCGGCGGCGGCGTTTCACCGTTGAGTGCGGCCAGGGCGCGTGCGGCGTCGATTTTCGCCGCCTGTTCCGGCGTCACTGTTGGTTGTGCGGGCGCAGGTGGCGGTAGGGCGTCCGGCGGCACTATGACTTCCGACTCGGGCAGCAGGGTGTAGAAATCGTACTTGGGCTTGGTTGGCGCCTGCGTGGTGGATTTCGGCTTGGGCTTGCTACTGACACGTGCGGTCTCGGCCTTGTTACGTTTGACCGCGTCGCCCCCTGGCTGCAGGTTCATCAGCAGCATGACAAATACGCCGACGACCAGGCCGCAGGCCAGCCAGATCCAGCCCGGCACGGGTTTCTTCGCCGGTGCCTTGTAGCGGCTGGCGCCGCGCTTCACCGGGGGCTTCTTGCGCGCAGCCATTTACATGCGCTCCAGGGTTTCCAGGCCGAGTAACTCCAGGCCCTGTTTGAGCGTGCGGCCGGTCAGGGCGGCCAGGCGCAGGCGACTCTGTTGGGTTGCCTGGTCCTCGGCGGTGAGGATCGGGCAATGTTCGTAGAAGCTGGAGAACAACCCGGCCAGGTCGTAGAGGTAGGCGCACAGTTGGTGCGGTTCGCCTTTCTCGGCCACGCCGCCGAGCACTTCGGAAAACTGCGCCAGCTTGCCGGCCAGCTCGACTTCATGGGCGGCTTGCAGGTCGAGTTGGCCGTCGATCTCCGCGAAGCTCTTGCCCAGCTTGCGGAATATGCTGGCCACGCGGGTGTAGGCGTAGAGCAAATAAGGCGCGGTGTTGCCCTCGAAGCTGAGCATCTGCTCGAAGTTGAAGCGGTAATCGCTGGTACGGTGCTTGGACAGGTCGGCGTATTTGACTGAGGCGATACCCACCACGTTACCGATGGTTCTCAGTTGCTCTTCGGTAAACGGGGCTTCTCCGCGGTCGGTTCGTTGATCATTGCGGGCTTTTACCAGCGCATAGGCGCGCTCTACGGCCTCGTCGAGCAGGTCGATCAGCTTCACCGTGCCGCCATCGCGGGTCTTGAACGGCCGGCCATCGGCGCCGTTCATGGTGCCGAAGCCCATGTGTTCGAGCTGCATGCCTGCATGGACGAAGCCGGCGCGGCGCGCCACTTCGAAGGCCATCTGGAAGTGCAGGGCCTGGCGCTGGTCGACGAAATACAGCGCACGGTCGGCCTTGAGCACCTGGCTGCGGTAGCGCATGGCGGCCAGGTCGGTGGTCGAATACAGGTAGCCGCCGCCGGCCTTCTGCACGATTACCGGCAGCGGCTTGCCTTCGGCATTCATGTATTCGTCGAGGAATACGCACTGGGCACCGTCGCTCTCGCTGAGCAGGCCCTTGGCCCGCAGGGCGTCGATAATGCCCGGCAGTTCGGTGTTGTAGGCGCTCTCGCCCTTGACGTCGGCCGGGGACAGCTTGACGCCCAGGCGGTCGTAGGCTTTCTGGCAGTGCGACAGGGAAATTTCGTTGAAGCGGTGCCACAGGCGCATGCATTCGGCGTCGCCGGCTTGCAGCTGGACCACCAGCTCGCGGGCGCGCTCGGCGAACGCGGCGGAGTCGTCGAAGCACTTTTTCGCCGCGCGGTAGAAACCTTCCAAATCGGCCAGCTCGCTCTCGGCGGCGGCTGGGTTGGCCTCCATAAAGGCCAGCAGCATGCCGAACTGGGTGCCCCAGTCGCCGACGTGATTTTGCCGGATCACCTGGTCGCCGAGGAACTCCAGTACCCGTGCCACGGCGTCGCCAATGATGGTCGAACGCAGGTGGCCGACGTGCATTTCCTTGGCCAGGTTCGGCGAGGACAGGTCAATCACCACGGTCTGCGGGGGGCCGGCTTTGCGTACGCCGAGCTTGGCGTCGGCCAGCTCGGCGTCGAGGCGACCGGCCAGGGCCTGGCTGTTCTGGTAAAAGTTGAGAAAGCCGGGGCCGGCGATTTCGACCTTGCTGATCTGTTCATCGCTGGGCAACGCGGCGATCAGCTTTTCGGCCAATTCGCGCGGCTTCATACCGGCCGGCTTGGCCAGCATCATGGCGATATTGCTGGCGAAATCACCGTGGCTCTTGTCCTTGGTGTTCTCCACCTGAATCGTCGGGCTCAGGCCCTCGGGCAGCACGCCTTCGGTAGTCAGGCGGGTCAGGGCTTGCTGGATCAGGTGGCGAATGCTGTCTTTCATGGTCTGCTCGGTCGGCCGTTGAGGCGGCTGTGCCCTGAGGCGCTGGTTGAAAACGGGGCATTATCGGCGCCCTACGGCCGCAGCATCAAGCTTTAAGCGGGTCGGCGCGGCATCAGTCCTCTGATACATGGCTTGTGTTGGCTGCCAATGGATCGCCGTCCCGCCCGCCCTGCAAGGCTTGCAGCTTGCCGTTCAAAACAAATCTATCGGGTCGACATCCAGCGACCAACGGACCGCGCGCCCGCTGGGCATTTGCTCCAACGCCAGCATCCAGGTGCTGAGCAGGCGGTGCAGCGGCGCGCGGGCGTTGGCTTGCACCAAGAGTTGCGCACGGTAACGGCCGGCGCGGCGTTCCATCGGTGCCGGAACTGGGCCAAGCAGCTCGATGCCGCTCAGCTTGAGTTCGCTCACCAGCAGTTCGGCTTCGCTGCAGGCCTCATCGAGAAAACCTTCGGCCTGTCCCGGCTTGTGCGCTTCGGCGCGCAGCAGAGCCAGGTGGCAGAACGGCGGCAAGCCGGCGCTGCGGCGTTCGCTCAAGGCTTGCTCGGCGAAGGCGAAGTAGCCCTGTTCGGTCAGTTGCACCAGTAATGGGTGGTCCGCCAGGTGACTCTGAATGATTACTTTGCCGGGTTCCTCGGCGCGGCCGGCGCGGCCGGCGACCTGGACGATCAGCTGGGCCATGCGCTCGCTGGCGCGAAAGTCGGCGGAGAACAGCCCGCCGTCGGCATCCAGGATCGCCACCAGGGTCACTCGGGGGAAATGGTGGCCCTTGGCGAGCATCTGGGTGCCGACTAGGATGCACGGTTCGCCGCGTTGCACGGTGTTGAACAGCATGGTCATGGCCTCCTTGCGCGAGGTGCTGTCGCGATCCACGCGCAATACCGGCACCTGCGGAAAGAGAATGCCCAGGCGCTCTTCGGCGCGCTCGGTGCCGGCGCCGACCGGGCGCAGGTCGACGTTGTTGCACTTCGGGCAGTTGCTCGGCTGGCGCTCGACGTGCCCGCAGTGATGGCAGCGCAACTCGCCGGAGCGCTGGTGCACGGTCATCCGCGCATCGCAGCGCGGGCATTCCGACAGCCAGCCGCAGTCGTGGCAGAGCAGGGTCGGGGCGAAGCCGCGGCGGTTGAGAAACACCAGCACCTGCTGGCCGGCCGCCAGGGTTTTGGCGATGGCTTGCTGCATGGGGCCGGAAATGCCGGAGTCGAGCGGCCGGCTCTTCACGTCCAGGCGCAGAAAGCGCGGTTGCTGGGCGCCGCCGGCGCGCTGGTGCAAGTGCAGCATGGCGTAACGGCCGCTGTGGGCGTTGTGCAGGCTTTCCAGGGAGGGCGTGGCCGAGCCGAGCAGGATCGGAATGTTTTCCTGGTGCGCGCGCACCACGGCCAGGTCGCGGGCGTGGTAGCGCAGGCCTTCCTGCTGCTTGTAGGACGCGTCATGTTCCTCGTCGATAATGATCAGGCCGGGGCGCTGCATTGGCGTGAACAGTGCCGAGCGGGTACCGATGATGATGTCGGCCTCGCCGTCGCGGGCGGCCAGCCAGGCGTCCAGGCGCTCGCGGTCGTTGACCCCGGAGTGGAGCAGGGCGATTCGCGCGTTGAAGCGCCGCTCGAAGCGCGCCAGGGTCTGTGGGCCGAGGTTGATCTCCGGGATTAGTACCAGGGCCTGCTTGCCGGCTTCCAGGGTCTCGCGGATCAGCTGCAGATAGACCTCGGTCTTGCCGCTGCCGGTGACCCCGGCGAGCAGGAAGGCATTGAAGTGACCGAAGCCGGTGCGAACCGCTTCGGCTGCCGCGCGTTGCTCCGGGTTCAGGGGCAGTTCCGGTTCCGCTAGCCAGTTGAGGTGGCGTTCACTGACGGCATGCCGGCGTATCTCGACGCGCACCAGGCCTTTCTCACGCAGCTGACCCAGGCTTTCCTTATTCAGTTGCAACTGGCCAAGCAGTTGATGAGCAACGCCGTGTGGGTGCTGGGCGATGGTTTGCAGGGCCTCGCGCTGGCGCGGTGCGCGGCTCAGGCGCGGGTCATCCAGTTGGGCGCCGTCGACCAGGTGCCAGAAGCGCTCCTGGCGAACCTCCGCCGGTTCGCCCTGGCGCAGCAATACCGGCAACGCCCAGCTGAGGGTGTCGCCCAGGCTGTGCTGGTAATACTGCGCCGTCCACAGGCACAGTTTGAACAGCGCTGGCGGCAGCGGCGACTGGGCATCGAGTAGTTGCAGGGCGGGTTTGAGCTTGCCTGCGGGGACCTCACTGTGATCCGTCACCTCGATCAGGATGCCGATCAGCTCGCGGCGGCCAAAGGGTACGCGCAATCGTGCGCCCGGCTGCAGGGCGCTGCGCGGCACACCGGGCGGCGCACGGTAGTCGAACAGGCGGCGCAGCGGTGAGGGCAGAGCAATGCGCAGAATGGCGTCGGGCACGCGGCGGGCTCCAGGCAGAAGGGCGCGATCTTAGCACGCGGCCTGGCGACGGCCGGCCTCCGCGGTGGCTTGCGTCGTGGCTTGGCTCTGGTATCATCCCCGGCCTAATTAAGTGCGGTACTCGACAATAGTGTCGGGTGGCGGCATGTCAGCCCCGAGGAATACACCATGAAAGCCGATATCCATCCGAACTACGAAGGCCTCACTGCTACCTGCAGCTGTGGCAACGTGATCGAAACTCGCTCCACCCTGGCCAAGCCGCTGAGCCTGGACGTGTGCAACGAGTGCCACCCGTTCTACACCGGCAAGCAGAAAATGCTGGATACCGGCGGCCGTGTTGATCGCTTCAAGCAGCGTTTCGGCATGTTCGGCGCCAAGCAGTAAGTTTGCGCGCAGCGACGGGTACCCTGATGGGTGGTTCTTCGCGAGTGAAAAAGGCGTCCCTGGTGGGCGCCTTTTTTATGTCCGTATTTTGCCTGGCTTCTGCCCAGGCGTTCTGTCCGGAGCCCGGGCAATTACCGAGTTTCGGCGTGCAGCGGATCGTCGATGGCGACACCTTGCGCTTGCGCGATGGCCGCAGTGTGCGGCTGATCGGCCTGAACAGCCCCGAGCTTGGGCGTGATGGGCGCAGCGCCGAACCCTTTGCCGAGGCCGCGCGCCGCCGCTTGAGCGAGTTGGTGGCGGCCAATGACGGGCGCGTCGGTTTGCAGCTTGGCCGTGAACCCAAGGATCATTACGGCCGTACCCTGGCGCATGCCTACGACGGCAAGGGCCGCAACCTCGAAGCGCAACTGTTGGCCGAGGGGCTCGGCTATCTGGTGGCGATTGCGCCCAATGTGGCGCTGGTCGAGTGCCAGCAGGCGGCCGAGCTGCTTGCTCGGCAGTCGCGCATCGGCCTGTGGCGGCGCTCGCCGGTACAAGCGCCCGGACAGTTGAGTCGCGGCGGTTTTGCCCTGATCGAGGGGCGGGTCGAGCGGGTCGAGCGCAATCGCGGCGGGGTGTGGCTGGAGCTGGGTGGAGGGTTGGTCCTGCGTGTGCCGCCGCAGGCACAGGATGGCTTCGATATCGGTTGGTTGCACAGCTTGACTGGGCACCAGGTCGCAGTCCGGGGCTGGGTGGTTGACCGCTCCCGCCGCGCAGGGGTAAAACCGGGACAGGCACGCTGGATGTTGCCCGTGACCCATGAGTCGATGCTGGAGGTGCTGCCATGAGCCTGCGTTATTTGGCGGTAGGACTGCTGCTGCTCGGCCAGCTGGCAGGTTGTGCGGTCAATCCCGCCACCGGGCGCAGCAATTTCGTGATGATGAGTGAGCGCCAGGAGCTGGAGCTTGGTCGGCGCTACAGCCAGGAAATCCTCAAGCAATACCCTCGTTATGCCGACGAGCAGCTGCAGGCGTATGTCCAGCAGGTCGGCGAGCGAGTGGCCAGGCACAGTCATCGCAACCAGCTCAATTACCAATTCACCGTGGTGGACAGCCCGGATATCAATGCCTTCGCCCTGCCGGGCGGCTATATCTATATTCACCGCGGGCTACTCGCCTACCTCAATTCGGAAGCCGAACTGGCCGCGGTATTGGGCCACGAGGTCGGGCATGTCACCGCGCGGCACGGCGTGCAGCAGCAAAGTCAGTCGAGCGCCTGGGGTATGCTTGGCCAGGCGCTGGCAATCGGCACCGGTGTCGGTGCAGCGGCCGACCTGACCACTGCCTTGGGCAGTGCCTTCGTGCGTGGCTATGGCCGCGACATGGAGTTGGAGGCCGATGGTTTGGGTGCCCAGTATCTGGCGCGCAGTGGCTATGACCCGCAGGCGATGATCGAAGTGGTCAAGGTGCTGAAAAACCAGGAAGACTTCGCTCGCGAACAGGCGGCCAAGCGTGGTCAGGCGCAGCCGGCGGGCGGCTATCACGGCGTATTCGATACCCATCCGGATAATGATCGGCGTCTGCAGCAGGTTCTGGGGCCGGCGCGGGCGTTGGCAACCGGGCAGCAAGAAATCAATCGTGACGCCTTTATCAAGCATCTGAATGGGCTGCCATTTGGTGATTCCGCCGCCAGCGGGGTGCGCCGCGGCCAGCATTTCTACCATGCCGAACTGGGCTTGACCCTGGAGTTTCCGCAAGGCTGGAGCATGGTCAATCGGCCGGATGCGCTGATCGGTCATAGTGCCGATCAGCAGGCCTTTATCGCCATGACCCAGCAGGCCAATCCACAGCACCTCTCTGCCGCTCAACTGCTGCGTCAGCGCGTCGGCGGGCAGCGTTTGACGGCTGAGAGTGAATTGCACCAGGCTGGGTTGTCGGGCTACAGCGCCATCATTCCCGGCGCTGCCGCCAAGCGCGTTGCGGTGCTGTTGCAGGGGCAGCGGGCTTACCTGTTTGTTGCGGCGGTACGCGGACGCACGTCGCTGGACACTCACGATGAGACCTTTCTCAAGGTGATCAAGAGCTTGCGTCCGCTTACCGCAGCCGAGCGGCGTCTGGCACAGCCGTTGCGGCTGCATCTGGTCAAGGCGCAAAGTGGGCAAGGCATGGCGGCGCTGGCCAGACAAAGCAAGTTGCCGGGCGATGCCCAGGCGACCTTGCGCCTGCTCAATAATCTCTATCCCGCAGGTGAGCCAGCCCCTGGCAGCTGGCTCAAGGTCGTGCGTTAGTCACGTGGATCCGGGCAAGGCTTAACAGTCTTGTGCAGATGTATACAACTTGCGTATCCTCGGCCGCCTGCCTGTTCAACAGCCAAAAAAGCGGAAATGCCCCTATGTCTGATTTGAAAACTGCCGCTCTCGAATATCATGCAAAACCCCGTCCGGGTAAGCTGAGTGTCGAGCTGACCAAGCCCACTGCCACTGCTCGCGACCTGGCACTGGCCTACAGCCCGGGAGTTGCCGAGCCTGTGCGTGAAATCGCACGTGACCCTGAATTGGCTTACCGTTATACCGGTAAGGGCAATCTGGTCGCGGTGATTTCCGACGGTACCGCGATTCTGGGCTTGGGTAACCTCGGTCCGTTGGCCTCCAAGCCGGTTATGGAAGGCAAGGGTGTGCTGTTCAAGCGCTTCGCCGGTATCGACGTATTCGACATCGAAGTCGACGCTGAAAGCCCGCAAGCCTTTATCGACACGGTCAAGCGCATTTCCATCACCTTTGGTGGCATCAACCTGGAAGACATCAAGGCACCGGAGTGCTTTGAGATCGAGCGTGCGTTGATCGAGCAGTGCGACATACCGGTTTTCCACGATGACCAGCACGGTACCGCTATCGTTACCGCCGCCGGCATGCTCAACGCCCTGGAAATCGCCGGCAAGACCCTGGAACAGGCGAAGATCGTCTGCCTGGGCGCCGGTGCCGCGGCGACATCCTGCATGAAGCTGCTGGTGAGTATGGGTGCCAAGGTCGAAAACATCTACATGATCGACCGCAAGGGTGTGATCCACGCGGGTCGTGACGATCTGAACCAGTACAAGGCGATATTTGCCACTGAGACCGACAAGCGCACGCTGTCCGAGGCTCTCGAGGGCGCCGATGTGTTCGTCGGTCTGTCCGGTGCAAATCTGCTCCCGGCGGAAGACCTCAAGCGCATGGCAGCCAACCCGATCGTGTTCGCGTGCTCCAACCCGGATCCGGAAATCGCTCCGGAACTGGCCCATGCCGCCCGCAATGACGTGATCATGGCCACCGGTCGTTCGGATTACCCGAACCAGGTCAACAACGTGTTGGGCTTCCCGTTCATCTTCCGTGGTGCCCTGGACGTTCGCGCCACTCGCATCAACGAAGAGATGAAAATCGCCGCGGCTCTGGCCCTGCGTGATCTGGCCAAACTGCCGGTGTCGCAGGAAGTCTGTGATGCCTACGGTGGCATTTCGCTTTCGTTCGGTCGTGAGTACATCATTCCCAAGCCGATGGACCCACGCCTGATCACCGTGGTCTGCGATGCCGTGGCCAAGGCCGCCATCGAAAGCGGTGTGGCAACGCTGCCCTACCCGAAACACTATCCGCTGACATCGGTGGATGATGTGTTCAACGGCTAAGCCGCGCACATAAAAAAACCCGCTTCGGCGGGTTTTTTTATGTGTGCAGAGCATGAGTCTGGCTCCTGGGCGGGCGGGCGATCATCGCAGGCAGCCGAACCCCACGGCTCGTCTGGTCTACGGCGACGTCTCCCCTCTCTGTGCCAGGCGCCCCCACTGCGTGTAGTATTTTCCGCATCCAGACGGGCGCGTGCCTGTTCGCGCCAAAGCACAAGCACCGCGTCAGAGCGACCTTGCTCCCAAAGAGGCGCTGATTTGTTGCAGCTTGCCGTCGCCTCTCTTGCTCTAGAACAAGTCGATCGGTGCCGATTCGTCAGCTGGCAGTGGGCTGCCCGGCGCGCGAATGCCTGGGTCCAACTCGCTCATAGGGGGTGGCGAGTCTTCGCTCTTGAACAGCTCGAAGAAGGCGTCAGCGGTGCCGGGCGTGGCTGCGCGGCCGCTATAGGGATCAATGCGCAGGGTCAGTAGGCCTTTGGGTTCCGCAGGTGCATGGCTGGGGTGATCTTGGAGAGCGCTGCCCATGTAGCTCATCCAGATCGGCAGGGCGATGGTGCCGCCGTATTCATGCCTGCCGAGGCTTTCCGGTTGATCGAAGCCGGCCCAGACGGTAGTCACATAATCGGCGTTGTAGCCGGAAAACCAGCTGTCTTTGGACTCGTTGGTCGTGCCGGTTTTTCCGGCCAGATCATTGCGGCCCAGGGCCAGTGCTCTGCGGCCGGTGCCGCGCTTGATCACGTCTTGCAGCATGCTGGTCATGATAAACGCGGTGCGTTCGTCGATGATGCGCTCTGCGGCAACAGGCTCGTTAGCAGCCCGCGCTTGCTCAGGCGTCTGCTCGGAGTTGTCGGTAGTGGCTACTGGGTCGACTACAGCGGCGGTTACCGCGTTTGGGGTGCTTGCGGGGTTGGCGATAAACAGCGGTTCGCCGTAACGGCCGTCAATGCGCTCGATCAGGTAAGGCTGGGTTTTGTAACCGCCGTTGGCAAACGTGGACCAGCCGCGAGCAACTTCCAGTGGCGTCAGGTTGGCTGTGCCAAGAGCCAGGGACAAGTTGCGCGGGAGATCCTGTTTGTCGAAGCCAAAGCGGCTGACGTAGTCCAGGGCGTAGTCGATGCCGATAGCTTGCAGCAGGCGAATCGACACCAGATTGCGTGATTTATAAAGAGCCTCGCGCAGGCGAATAGGGCCGAGGAAGGTGTTGTTGTCGTTTTTCGGTCGCCAGCCCTGGTCGAGGTACTCGTCGACAAACACGATCGGCGCATCGTTCACCAGGCTCGCGGCGGTGAAGCCACGGTCCAGTGCGGCGCTGTAGATAAAGGGTTTGAAGCTGGAGCCCGGCTGACGCTTGGCTTGCGCGGCACGGTTGTATTTGCTTTGCTCGAATGAGAAACCGCCGACCAGCGCGCGGATCGCGCCGTTGTGCGGATCAAGTGAAACCAGCGCGCTCTGCGCCTGCGGCAACTGGACGAAGCGCAAACTGCCATCGTTCTGGCGTTGCACGCGAATTAGATCGCCAACCTGGGTGACATCGCCTGGTTGCTGCGGGCGAGGGCCGAGACTGTTGGTGTTAAGGAAGGGGCGTGCCCATTTCATGCTGTCCCAGGCGACCGCCTCTTCCTCGCCGTTGCGCAGCAGGACGAGAATGCCGCTTTTTTCGATTTGGCTGACGATTGCGGGTTCTAGGTCGCCCAGCGAGCGTCGTTTGGCCAACTCGCTCAGCCAGTCTGCTTTGCCCATGTCGGGCAGGCGGCGGATCGGGCCGCGATAGCCATGGCGCTGATCGTAGGCGATCAAGCCTTCGCGAACGGCCGCGTTGGCCGTGTTCTGTAAGTCGCTTGGGACGGTGGTAGTGACGCTGAAACCTTGGGTGTAAGCCTCGCTGCCATAGCGGCCGACCATTTCCGCGCGAACCATTTCCGCTACATAGGGGGCCGTGACTTCGGGGGCAGAGGCGTGGAGGCTGGCGTCGCCAGGCTCGGCCAGGGCGGTTTCATAGCTCTGCTGGTCGATCCGGCCAAGCATGTGCATGCGTCCGAGGATCCAGTCGCGGCGTTCTTTGGCGCGGCTGGGGTTGGCCAGAGGATTGTAGCGTGAGGGCGCTTTCGGCAGGCCTGCAATCATCGCCAGTTGGGCTAGGCTGAGCTCTTTGATCGATTTGCCGTAATAGACTTGAGCGGCGGCTTCGATTCCGTAAGCACGGTGGCCGAGGTAGATCTTGTTGACATAGAGCTCGAGGATTTCATCCTTGCTCAATTCACGCTCGATCTGCAGCGCAAGGAGGATCTCATTGATTTTGCGTGAGAAGCTTCTTTCGCTGGACAGGAAGTAATTCTTCGCCACCTGCATGGTGATGGTGCTGCCGCCACTCTGGATGTGTCCGCTTTTTAATATTTGCGTGGCAGCGCGCATCAAGCTGGTAAGGTCGACGCCATAATGGTTCGCAAAGTTATCATCTTCCGCGGCAAGCAGGGCACCGATGAAATCAGGTGGGATGTCCTCGAATTTGATCGGTGAACGGCGCATTTCGCCAAATTCCGCGATCAGCTTGGCGTCGCTGCTGTATACCCGTAGAGGGATCTGCAGCTGGATGCTGCGCAACGTTTCAATGGACGGCAGGCTTGGGCTGAGATAGAGAAAAGCGCCACTGAAACTGAGTAACAACGCACAAAAAGTGGCGACACCAGACCAACAGATGAATTTCAGCAAACGCATCAAAATTTTTGTATTTCCAGATAAAAGAATGAGTTAAGCGGAAGGCAATGCTAAAAGGGAAAAACTGATCACATTATAAGCGTTTTTTTTCCCGGTGATCCATTTGCGCTTCTGTCAAGACTGTTATTTAATGTAAAAAAACATAAATAGTCCGTAAGTCGCGGATGCCAATAGGAAATCGGTCGTGCTAGGGCTCTTCAATAAGAAAGCGAATACGCTGTTGGGGATCGATATCAGTTCGACCTCCGTCAAGCTCCTCGAATTGAGTCGCTCAGGAAGCCGCTACAAGGTAGAGGCTTACGCTGTAGAGCCGCTCCCACCAAATGCGGTGGTCGAGAAAAATATTGCCGAACTTGAGGGGGTCGGGCAGGCGCTTGCGCGTGTGCTGGCCAAAGCCAAGACCGGTGTAAAATCCGTAGCGGTCGCTGTAGCTGGCTCCGCGGTGATTACCAAGACCATCGAGATGGAAGCCGGGCTTTCTGATGATGATCTCGAGAATCAACTGAAGGTCGAGGCCGATCAGTACATTCCATATCCGCTCGAAGAAGTGGCTATTGATTTCGAGGTGCAAGGCTCTTCGCCGCGGAATCCTGATCGGGTCGAGGTGCTTCTGGCAGCCTGCCGCAAGGAAAACGTAGAGGTTCGCGAGGCCGCCCTGGCCTTGGCCGGGTTGGTCGCCAAAGTGGTCGATGTCGAAGCCTACGCCCTGGAGCGTGCTTATGGCTTGCTCACGGAGCAGCTTGGTAGCGGGCATGACGAGCTGACGGTGGCCGTGGTCGATATTGGTGCAACCATGACCACGCTCAGCGTGTTGCACAATGGCCGCACTATTTATACGCGTGAGCAGCTATTTGGCGGCAAGCAGCTCACCGAGGAAATCCAGCGGCGTTACGGCCTATCCGTGGAGGAAGCCGGTCTTGCGAAAAAACAGGGCGGCCTTCCCGATGACTACGACAGCGAAGTATTACAGCCGTTCAAGGACGCGGTCGTACAACAAGTTTCGCGCTCCCTGCAATTCTTCTTTGCTGCAGGTCAGTTCAATGATGTCGATTACATTCTTCTGGCTGGCGGCACGGCTTCCATTCCCGACCTCGATCGTCTGATTCAGCAAAAGATCGGCACGCAAACCCTGGTTGCCAATCCTTTCGCGGACATGGCACTGAGCAGCAGGGTCAATGCTGGAGCGTTGGCCAGTGATGCCCCAGCATTGATGATTGCCTGTGGTCTGGCGATGAGGAGTTTCGATTAATGGCGCGGATTAACCTTCTTCCATGGCGCGAGCAGTTACGCGAGGAGCGCAAGCAGCGCTTTCTGGTGACGCTCGTCGGTGTCGTGGTGGTCGCTGCCGGTACGGTGTTCCTTGGTGATCAGTATCTGAGCGGTGCAATCGAGCAGCAAAATGCACGCAACCAGTTCGTGCGCAAAGAAATTGCAGTGCTGGATGCCCGCATCAAGGAGATTAGCGAGCTGAAGACGCGCCGCCAGCAATTACTGGAGCGCATGAAGATTATTCAGGACTTGCAGGGCAACAGGCCGATCATCGGGCGAGTATTCGACCAGTTGGTGCGGACCTTGCCGGATGGTGTGTATTTCACCAGCGTCAAAATGACAGGCAAGAATATTGCAATTGTTGGGGCGGCTGAGTCGAACAACCGGGTGTCTAATTTGATGCGTAATCTGGATGCGTCCGATTGGCTGAATGCGCCTAACTTGACGCAGGTCAAAGCCACCACCGCAGGTGCTCTGGATCAGGCTAATGTGTTCCAGTTGACGGTTAAGCAAACGCAGCCTGGCGTTGAGCCGGTAGAAGGTGATGAGAAATGAGCCTGGCTGAATCCATCGAGAACTTGCGCAAGATTGAACTCAGCAATCTTGAACTGAATAATATCGGTTCATGGCCAGCTGTTATCAAAGGCATCGTTTTTGTTTTATTTTTCGTGGTAATGCTGGCGCTTGGTTATAACTTTCATCTGAAGGATTTACAGGCCAGCCTAGAGCGGTCGCAGGGGGAGGAGCAAACTCTCAAGCAGCAATTTTCCAGCAAAGCTTTCCAGGCTGCAAACCTGGAGGCCTATAAGGAGCAGATGAAGGAGATGGAGATTTCCTTCGGGACTCTGTTGCGCCAACTGCCAAGCGATACTGAGGTGCCTGGACTGCTGGAGGACATTACGCGTACTGGTCTGGGTAGCGGCCTTGAGTTCGAAGAGATCAAGTTGCTTCCCGAGGTGACGCAACCATTTTATATAGAGTTACCTATCCAGGTGGTTGTGGTGGGTAGTTACCATGACTTGGCGACCTTTGTCAGTGGTGTCGCCAGCCTTCCGCGAATTGTGACGCTGCATGATTTCGACACTAAACCGGTTAGCACGGAGAGCGCTTCTGTCATTCGAATGAGTGTTATGGCGAAGACATATCGTTATAACGATAAAGGGATGGATAAATGAAGATTCTTCGTTTGGCTGTATCTGTCTGTTTGTTGTCGTTTTTGCAGGGGTGTGGCTCGGGGGGCGATTTTTCCGATCTGCAGTCATTCATGGATGAGGTTCGCGCCAGACCGAAAGGCTCCATCGAGCCGTTGCCAAAATTTCAACCCTATGAAGCGTTCACGTATGGGGCTTCTTCTCTGCGTAGCCCGTTCCAACCGCCGGTCAAAATCGACATGGTGCGCCGTCAAAAGGGCTCGCAGGAAGTTAAGCCGGATGAATCGCGGGTCAAGCAGTTCCTCGAGAGTTTCAATATCGAGGTCTTCGAAATGGTCGGCACGCTTGCCAATACAACCGACGTGTTTGCTTTGGTGAACGGGGCGGGAGGAGTTCATCGCGTCAAGGTGGGGGATTATTTGGGCCGAAATTACGGTCGCATCCTGGCGATAGATGAAGCAAAAATCGATGTGATCGAGATCGTTCCAGACGGTGAAGGTGGCTGGCTCGAGCGACCGCGCAGTCTCTCCCTCAAGGAGCGTTCTTGAATGAGCGGAATGATTATGAAAAAAAATAACCGGTCTGCCCAACGGAACCCAAGAATGAATAGCCCCTTATCGCATCTAGGTATCTCTCTATTAGCACTGTTGCTATCGCCGGCCTTGTTGGCCGCTAACCTGCAGGCGCTTGATGTTTCTGCGTTGCCAGGTGATCGCGTCGAGTTGAAGTTGACGTTCGATGAGCCGGTGCTTGCTCCGCGCGGCTATACGATAGAGCAGCCGGCGCGGATTGCCCTGGATTTCCCGGGTGTTTCCAGCAAGTTGGGTACGAAGAACCGAGAGCTGGGTGTGGGTAACGCGCGCAGTGTCACCGTGGTCGAAGCCAAAGATCGGACTAGGTTGATCATCAATCTGACCAGCTTGGCGCCCTACAATACGCGGGCCGATGGCAACAACCTTTATGTTGTGGTTGGCGAAGGGGCGTCCGGCTCAGCGTCAGTGCAACCGACGGCTGCAGCGGCAGTTGTCAGTACCGCTGCGCCGGTAAAGAGCTATGCCGCACGTGGCAAGTCTATTAGCAATATTGATTTCCAACGGGGCGAGCAAGGCGAGGGTAATGTTGTGATTACCCTGTCGGATGCTTCGGTAAGCCCTGATATTCAAGAGCAGGGTGGCAAGATTCGCCTGGACTTCGCCAAGACTCAATTGCCTGAGGCGCTACGCGTTCGCCTGGACGTCAAGGATTTTGCTACACCGGTGCAGTTCGTCAGTGCCACGGGCTCGGCTGACAAAGCGAGTATCGTGATCGAGCCGACAGGTTTCTATGATTATCTGGCATATCAAACCGACAATAAACTCACGCTCAGCATCAAGCCCTTGACCCAGGATGAAGTTGAAACGCGTAAAAGCGAGCGGTTTGCTTACAGTGGCGAGAAGTTGTCCTTGAACTTCCAGGACATCGATGTTCGCTCAGTACTGCAGTTGATCGCGGACTTCACCGATCTTAACCTAGTGGCCAGTGATACTGTGCGGGGCAACATTACCTTGCGCTTGCAGAATGTGCCTTGGGATCAGGCGCTGGATTTGGTGCTGAAAACCAAAGGCCTGGACAAGCGCAAAGTGGGCAATGTGCTGTTAGTGGCACCGGCGGATGAGATTGCCGCGCGCGAGCGTCAAGAGCTCGAGTCGCAGAAACAGATTGCGGAATTAGCGCCACTGCGGCGCGAGCTGATTCAAGTGAACTATGCCAAGGCCACCGACATGGCCAAGTTGTTCCAGTCGGTGACCAGTGCAGAGGGTCGTGCCGACGAGCGTGGTTCGATAACGGTCGACGACAGAACCAACAGTATCATTGCCTACCAGACTCAGGATCGCCTGGATGAGTTGCGCAGAATCGTCTCGCAGCTCGACATTCCGGTGCGCCAGGTGATGGTCGAGGCACGGATCGTCGAGGCCAATGTCGACTTCGACAAGTCGCTGGGCGTCGAGTGGCGTGGGGTGAGTCTCGGCGATAACAACTTTATCGCTGGCGGGACCAATAGCTTAGTCAAGGGAACGGATCCTCTTGAGATTCAAGCGGGTACTTTTGTTGATCTGGGCGCCACCGGTAGGAATGTTGGGCTGAACCTCGGGTTTATCACCAATAACACCATCCTTGATCTTGAATTATCCGCCATGGAGAAAACCGGCAACGGTGAGGTTATTTCCCAGCCTAAAGTTGTGACCTCGGATAAAGAGACGGCGAAAATATTGAAGGGTTCTGAGGTTCCCTATCAAGAAGCGAGCTCAAGTGGTGCTACGAGCACCTCTTTCAAGGAGGCCGCGCTTTCGTTGGAGGTGACGCCGCAGATTACGCCGGATAATCGCATCATCATGGAGGTCAAGGTCACCAAGGATGCACCGGATTTCTCTAATGCGGCTGCGAGTGGTGGGGTTCCTGCGATTAATAAAAATGAGGTGAATGCCAAGGTTCTGGTTGCCGACGGTGAAACTATTGTCATTGGTGGCGTGTTTACCAACACCCAGAGCAAGTCGGTAGACAAAGTTCCGTTCCTTGGCGATATTCCGTACTTGGGTGTCCTGTTCAGGCGTGACCTGGTCAAGGATAGCAAGTCGGAACTGTTGATTTTCCTCACTCCGCGCATCATGAACACTCAGGCTGTAGCGGTATCTCGTTGAAATATATGCGTAATGTTATTCTTGTTGGCCCGATGGGCGCTGGTAAAAGCACCATCGGGCGGTTGCTGGCCAAAGAGTTGCGGTTGCTATTCAAAGACTCCGACAAGGAGATAGAACAGCGCAGCGGCGCCGATATTCCATGGATCTTCGATGTCGAGGGTGAGCAGGGGTTTCGCGAGCGCGAGCGGGCGGTGATTGCCGAGCTCTGCGAGTTGGACGGCCTGGTGCTGGCCACTGGCGGTGGTGCGGTGCTGCATCCGGACAACCGTGCAGCACTGCGGCGTGGCGGTCGAGTGGTGTATTTGTATGCCTCGGTCGAGCAGCAGCTCGATCGCACCTCGAGAGACCGTAATCGTCCATTGTTGCGTGCTGCCGACCCGGGCAAGGTGCTCAGTGATTTGTTGGCGATTCGCGATCCGCTGTATCGCGAAATTGCCGATGTGATCGTGCAAACCGACGAGCGCCCGCCGCGTTTGGTTGTGCAAGAGATCTTGGAGTGCATCGAAGAGCTTTCTCCCCGTTAAAGCGCAGGCTGAACTGCGCTATCCTAGAGCCCTTTTTACATCGGGGGCTCCATGCAAATTCTTCAGGTCGATCTCGGTGAACGCAGCTATCCCATCTATATCGGTGCCGATCTATTGCGCCGCGCGGATCTGCTGGCGCCGTATATCATTGGCCGCCAGGTGGCCATCGTCACCAATGAGACAGTCGCACCGCTCTACCTGGCTGCACTCAGGGCTGCACTTGTCGGTTATACAGTGACCGCGATTGTCTTGCCGGATGGCGAGGCGTTCAAAACCTGGGAAACCTTGCAGCAAATTTTCGATGGTCTGCTCGGCGCACGACACGATCGGCATACGACCGTGATTGCGCTGGGCGGCGGGGTTGTCGGCGATATGGCCGGTTTTGCTGCGGCCTGTTATCAGCGGGGGGTCAATTTCATCCAGATCCCGACCACGTTGCTGTCCCAGGTCGATTCCTCGGTGGGTGGCAAGACCGGCATCAACCACCCGCTCGGGAAAAACATGGTTGGGGCGTTCTATCAGCCGCAAGCCGTCTTGATCGATACGGCCAGTCTGGCCACTTTACCAGCGCGCGAGCTGTCGGCGGGTCTGGCCGAGGTGATCAAGTATGGCTTGATCTGTGACGAGCCTTTTCTCTCCTGGCTGGAGCAACACATGCCTGCACTGCGGGCGCTCGATCAGGAGGCGCTGACTGCGGCGATCGAACGCTCCTGTGCGGCCAAGGCGCGGATTGTCGGCGCGGATGAGCGGGAGGCGGGGCTGCGGGCCACGCTCAACCTGGGGCATACCTTTGGTCATGCCATCGAGACGCAGCAAGGCTATGGTGTTTGGCTGCACGGCGAGGCGGTAGCCGCGGGTACGGTCATGGCGCTGGAGATGTCGCAACGCCTGGGCTGGATTTCACTGGCCGAGCGCAATCGGGGTATTCGCCTGTTTCAGGCGGCAGGCTTGCCCGTTGTGCCGCCGCAAGACATGACGGCCGAACAGTTTCTGGCGCACATGGCGGTTGATAAAAAGGTGCTGGATGGCCAGTTGCGACTGGTGTTATTGCGTCACATCGGCGAGGCCGTGGTTACCGGTGATTTTCCTCGCGAAATTTTGAATGCCACGCTGAGCGTAGATTACGCCGCGCTGGTGGATCAGCTTGAACATTAATGAGTGTCCCATGACCAGTTTGCATGCTGACGAAGCTTTTCTCGATCACTACAAGTTCAGCCACGATCCCTTTGCGGCGCGTGTGCCGGGGTTCAAGTTTTTTCCGGCCCAGCGCAAGCCGGTCTTGGGCCAGTTGCATCACCTGGCTCGTTACAGCCAGTTGCTGCTGTTGGTCTGCGGCCCTCTGGGGAGTGGCAAGACCCTGCTGCGCCAGGCGCTGGTGGCCAGCACCAACAAGCAGGCTGTGCATAGCGTGGTTGTTTCCGCCCAAGGCGCAGCCGATACGGCGGGCATTCTGCGCCAGGTAGCCCAGGGCTTGCAGGTGCAGCAGGCAGAGTCGCAGGCGATTCTGGCGCAGGTCGGTCAGTTGGCCTTGACCGGGCAGGACGTCTATTTGCTGGTCGACGATGCGGAGCAGTTGAGTGATGGAGCGCTCGCCAGCTTGCTGGCTCTGGCGGCTGGAAGCAGCGAGGGGCGGCCGCATGTTTTCCTGTTTGCCGAACCTGAGTTGATTACGCGGCTTGAACTGCTGGCCGATGGTGAAGAGTGCTTTCATGCCATCGAATTGCAGCCTTACAGCGAAGATGAAACCCGTGAGTACCTGGCTCAGCGCTTAGAGGGCGCCGGGCGAGAGCTCGAGGCGTTATCGGATGAGCAGGTCGCCGCCATTCACGAGCAGTCCGGCGGCTGGCCGGGGGCGATCAATCAGGTTGCCCATGATTCCCTGATCGAGGCCATGCGGGTTCAACGCCGTGCCGCCAAACGCGGCGGCTTTGCCTTCAATCTGCCGCGTAAGCATCTGCTGGCACTGGCGGTGGTTGGGCTTGGGGTCTTGGCGGCTTGGTTGATGCAGGGCCGCCCGGATGGCGAGGTGCCTATGCCGGTAACGACGCAGTTGTCACTTGATCGGGTCGCGCAGCCGGTTGTTGATGCGACTGTTCCTGCTTCCGGGTCTGCTGGCGCCGGCGCACCGGCAATAGAGTTCGCGGGTAGCAATCGACCCGTCCCGCTGCCCCTGGTCGGTGAGTCTCAGCCGGTTATGCGCGAGCCTTTGGCCCGCGCTGCTGGCTTGAGCGGGGTCGAGGAGGCTGATGTCGCGGATATTGCTGGTTCGAGTGCTGTTGGTGTGCTGGTGGATGAGCGTGAGGCGCCAATTGCGTCGGTGACCCCAACGCCACCTGCAGTGCCGGTGGCCCCTGTGCCTGTGCCAGTTGCGCCGGTTGTTCCGCCCGCGCCAGTGGTGGCGCCTGCGCCGAAGCCGGTGGCGGTAACAGCTGCGCCGGCGAAGGCTGCGGCGGTGGATGATTGGTACGCGGCTCAGGCAGGTTCGCGCTATACCCTGCAAATACTTGGTGCGCGCACAGAGGGCAGTGCTCAGGCGTTTGTGCGTGAGCACGGGGCGCAGTACCACTATTTCAAGAAGCAGCATCAAGGTCAGCCGCTGTATGTCGTGACCTACGGTAGTTTCGCCACTCGCGAGGCGGCTCAGGTCGCCTTGAAAAGCTTGCCGGGCAAGGTGCAGGCTGGTAAGCCGTGGCCACGGACGTATGCCAGTATCAGGCACGAAATCGCCCAGGCCCGTTAACCGGCGCTATGTTTGGCCGTGCGGCAGTCCGGCGTGCGCCATCGATGTGCATCCGGTGACTTGCAGGTCGGTAGCATGACTGCCTGGTCGGTTCCTTCGTTTTCGCGACATAAGCTTGCGGTGGGTCGTCACGCCGATTTGTGACGACCCTGGTGGATATGTACAATGACCTCCGTTTTGCCTGCGCAAAGCTGGCACTATGCCCTGCGCGCACGGTAAGTATTTGAATTAGAACGTGATTTGCCTTTGAGAGGCAGCCTGGTGAGAGTCCCTATGAAAGCAGGTTTGTACCGTCCTGATGAGTTCAAGGATAACTGCGGCTTCGGCCTGATCGCCCATATGCAGGGCGAGGCCAGCCATCACCTGCTGCAGACCGCTATTGAAGCGCTGACCTGCATGACCCATCGCGGTGGGATCAACGCCGACGGCAAGACGGGTGATGGTTGTGGTTTGTTGATTCAGAAGCCTGACGCCTTCCTGCGTGCCATGGCCCTGCAGCACTTCGCGGTCGAGCTACCGATGCAGTACGCCGTGGGTATGGTGTTCTTCAACCAGGACCCGGTAAAAGCTGAAGCCGCGCGCGAGAATATGCAGCGCGAGATTCTGGCTGCCGGGCTGACCCTGGTTGGCTGGCGCAAAGTACCAATCGACACCAGCGTGCTCGGCCGTCTGGCCCTGGATCGTCTGCCGCAGATAGAGCAGGTGTTCATCGGTGGCGAGGGGCTCAGCGATCAGGAGTTCGCGATCAAGTTGTTCAGCGCCCGCCGCCGTTCGTCGACGAGCAATGCGGCGGACAGCGATCACTACATCTGCAGCTTTTCGCACAAGACCATCATCTACAAAGGCCTGATGATGCCGGCCGACCTGCAGCAGTTCTACCCGGACCTGGGTGACGAGCGCCTGCAGACCGCTATTTGCGTGTTCCACCAGCGCTTCTCGACCAACACTCTGCCGAAGTGGCCGCTGGCGCAACCGTTCCGTTTCCTCGCCCACAATGGCGAGATCAACACCATCACCGGTAACCGCAACTGGGCACAGGCTCGGCGCAGCAAGTTCAGTAATGACCAGATCTTCGATCTGGAAGAGCTTGGCCCGCTGGTCAACCGCGTCGGTTCCGATTCATCGAGCATGGACAATATGCTCGAACTGATGGTCACCGGCGGCATCGACCTGTTCCGCGGCGTGCGCATGATCATTCCGCCAGCCTGGCAGAACGTCGAAACCATGGACGCCGATCTGCGCGCGTTCTATGAGTACAACTCCATGCACATGGAGCCGTGGGATGGTCCGGCGGGCGTGGTGCTGACCGACGGCCGCTATGCCGTCTGCCTGCTCGACCGCAACGGCCTGCGCCCGGCGCGCTGGGTCACCACGACCAATGGTTATATCACCCTGGCTTCGGAAATCGGCGTGTGGGACTACCAGCCCGAGGACGTGATCGCCAAGGGTCGTGTCGGTCCGGGGCAGATCCTCGCCGTGGATACCGAAACCGGCCAGGTGCTCGGCACCGACGATATCGACAACCGCCTGAAGTCGCGTCACCCCTACAAGCAGTGGCTGCGCAAGAACGCCTTGCGTATCCAGGCGACCATGGAAGACAACGACCATGGTTCGGCGTTCTATGACGTCGACCAGCTCAAGCAATACATGAAGATGTACCAGGTTACCTTCGAGGAGCGTGACCAGGTGCTGCGCCCGCTGGCCGAACAGGGTCAGGAAGCAGTCGGCTCGATGGGCGACGATACGCCAATGGCCGTGCTGTCGCAGCGCGTGCGCTCGCCGTTCGATTATTTCCGCCAGCAGTTCGCCCAGGTTACCAACCCGCCGATCGACCCGCTGCGTGAAGCCATCGTCATGTCCCTGGAGATTTGCCTCGGTGCCGAGCGCAACATCTTCCAGGAGTCGCCGGAACACGCGACCCGCGTGATCCTCAGCTCGCCGGTCATTTCCCCGGCCAAATGGCGCACGCTGATGACCCTGGAGCGTCCAGGCTTCGAGCGTCAGCTGATCGACATGAACTACGACGAGTCGCTCGGTCTTGAAGCAGCCGTGCGCAACATGGCCGACCAGGCCGAGGAAGCGGTGCGCTCCGGCAAGGTGTTGCTGGTGCTGACCGACCGCAATATTGGCCCCGGCAAGCTGCCGGCCCATGCCGCGCTGGTGACCGGTGCCGTGCATCATCGGCTGACCGAAAAAGGCCTGCGTTGCGATTGCAACATCCTGGTTGAGACCGCCACCGCGCGTGACCCGCACCACTATGCGGTGCTGCTCGGCTTCGGCGCCTCGGCGGTCTATCCGTTCCTGGCCTATGAAGTGCTCGGCGACCTGATCCGCACCGGTGAAGTGCTGGGCGATCTCTACGAAGTGTTCAAGTACTACCGCAAGGGTATTTCCAAGGGCCTGCTGAAGATCCTGTCGAAGATGGGCATCTCTACCGTCGCTTCCTACCGCGGTGCACAGCTGTTCGAAGCGGTCGGCCTGGCCGATGAAGTCACCGAGTTGTGCTTCCGTGGCGTGGCCAGCCGGATCAAGGGCGCGCGTTTCGTCGATCTCGAAGCCGAGCAGAAATTGCTCGCGGCCGAGGCCTGGAACAAGCGTAAGCCGATCCAGCAGGGCGGCTTGCTCAAGTTCGTCTATGGCGGCGAATACCATGCCTACAACCCGGACGTGGTCAGCACCCTGCAAGTCGCCGTGCAGCAGGGCAGTTACGAAAAATACAAGGAATACAGCGCCCTGGTGGACACCCGCCCGGTGTCGATGATCCGCGATCTGCTCAAGCTGAAACTGGCCGAGCAGGCGCTGAGCCTCGATCAGGTCGAACCGCTGGAAAGCATCTTCAAGCGCTTCGACTCCGCCGGTATTTCCCTTGGTGCGCTGTCGCCCGAGGCCCACGAGGCGATTGCCGAGGCGATGAATCGCCTGGGTGCGCGCTCCAACTCCGGCGAAGGCGGCGAAGACCCGGCCCGTTATGGCACGGTGCGCAGCTCGAAGATCAAGCAGGTGGCCACCGGCCGTTTCGGCGTGACCCCGGAATACCTGGTCAACGCCGAAGTGCTGCAGATCAAGGTGGCCCAGGGTGCCAAGCCCGGTGAGGGCGGTCAGCTGCCCGGTGGCAAGGTCAACGGCCTGATCGCGCGGCTGCGTTATGCCGTACCCGGCGTGACCCTGATTTCGCCGCCGCCGCATCACGACATCTATTCGATCGAAGACCTGGCGCAGCTGATCTATGACCTCAAACAGGTCAACCCGGCCGCGCTGGTCTCGGTCAAGCTGGTGGCGGAGGCCGGTGTCGGCACCATCGCCGCCGGCGTGGCCAAGGCCTATGCCGACCTGATCACCATCTCCGGTTACGACGGTGGCACCGGTGCATCGCCGCTGAGTTCGATCAAGTACGCCGGCGCACCCTGGGAGCTGGGCCTGGCAGAAACTCACCAGACCCTGCGCGGCAACGACCTGCGCGGCAAGGTGCGGGTGCAGACCGACGGTGGCCTGAAGACTGGCCTGGATGTGGTCAAGGCGGCCATCCTCGGCGCCGAGAGCTTCGGCTTCGGCACCGCGCCGATGATCGCCCTGGGCTGCAAGTACCTGCGTATCTGTCACCTGAACAACTGCGCCACCGGTATCGCCACGCAGAACGACAAGCTGCGCAAGGATCACTTCATCGGCACCGTCGAGATGGTGATGAACTTCTTCACCTATGTCGCCGAAGAGACCCGCGAGTGGCTGGCCAAGCTCGGCGTGCGCAGTCTCGAAGAGCTGATCGGGCGGACCGATCTGCTGGAGATTCTGCCGGGCGAGACCGCCAAGCAGAATCACCTGGATCTGAGCCCGTTGCTGGGTAGCGAGCACATTCCGGCCGACAAGCCGCAGTTCTGTCAGGTCGACAGGAATCCGCCGTTCGATAAGGGCCTGCTGGCCGAGAAGATGGTCGAACTGGCCAAGCCGGCAATCGATGCTGCCAGCGGTGGCGAATTCGCCCTGGATATTTGCAACTGCGACCGCTCCATCGGTGCCCGCGTATCCGGCGAAATCGCCCGTGTGCATGGCAACCAGGGCATGAACAAGGCACCGATCACCTTCCGCTTCAAGGGCACGGCCGGGCAGAGCTTCGGCGTGTGGAACGCCGGTGGCCTGAACATGTATCTGGAAGGCGATGCCAACGACTATGTGGGCAAGGGCATGACGGCCGGCAAGCTGGTGATCGTGCCGCCGCAGGGCAGTCCATTCAAGTCTCAGGACAGCGCCATCATCGGCAACACCTGCCTGTACGGCGCCACCGGCGGCAAGTTGTTCGCCGCCGGCACTGCGGGCGAGCGTTTCGCCGTGCGTAACTCCGGTGCGCATACTGTGGTCGAGGGTACCGGCGATCATTGCTGCGAGTACATGACCGGCGGTTTCGTCTGTGTACTGGGCAAGACCGGCTATAACTTCGGTTCCGGCATGACTGGCGGCTTCGCCTATGTGCTCGACCAGGACAACAGCTTCTACGACCGGGTCAACCATGAACTGGTGGAGATCCAGCGGATCAACAACGAGTCGATGGAGGCCTATCGCAGCCATCTGCAGCGTGTGCTCGCCGAATATGTACAGGAGACCGCCAGCGAATGGGGGAGCAACCTGCTGGAAAACCTCGACGATTACCTGCGCAAGTTCTGGTTGGTCAAGCCCAAGGCCGCGAGCCTGAAGTCGCTGCTCTCCAGCACTCGTGCCAATCCGCAGTAACGCAGTTTCAAGCTGCACGCCTGACGCTATGCGTAGCGCGGGGCGTGCAGCTAACGTGATGAGTCTTGCAGCTTGCAACCTGTAGCTTGCAGCTGCTGTAAAGAGGTTTGCTATGACTGAACGTCTGAATAACGACTTCCAGTTCATCGATGTCGGGCGCAATGACCCGAAGAAGAAGCTGTTGCGTCAGCGCAAGAAAGAATTTGTCGAGATCTACGACAACTTCAAGCCGGCTCAGGCCTGCGAGCAGGCGCACCGTTGCCTGGGTTGCGGCAACCCCTATTGCGAGTGGAAGTGCCCGGTGCACAACTACATTCCCAATTGGCTGAAACTGGTGTCCGAGGGCAACATCCTCGCCGCCGCCGAGTTGTCGCACCAGACCAACACCTTGCCGGAAGTCTGCGGCCGCGTGTGCCCGCAGGATCGCCTGTGCGAGGGTGCTTGCACCCTCAACGACGGTTTTGGCGCGGTGACCATCGGTTCGGTGGAAAAATACATCACCGATACGGCATTTGCCATGGGCTGGCGTCCAGACATGTCGGGGGTGGTGCCGACCGGCAAGCGCGTCGCCGTGATCGGTGCCGGTCCGGCGGGCCTGGGCTGCGCCGATGTATTGGCGCGCAACGGTGTGACCCCGGTGGTGTTCGACAAGAACCCGGAAATCGGCGGCTTGCTGACCTTCGGCATCCCCGAGTTCAAGCTGGAAAAGACCGTGCTGAGCCATCGCCGCGAAGTCTTTACTGGCATGGGCATCGAGTTCCGGCTCAACACCGAGATCGGTAAGGACGTGACCATGGAGGCCCTGCTCGCGGAATACGATGCCGTGTTCATGGGCATGGGCACCTACACCTACATGAAGGGCGGCTTCCCCGGCGAGGATCTGCCTGGCGTGTACGACGCCCTGGATTTCCTGATTGCCAACGTCAACCGTAACCTCGGCTTCGAGAAGAATACGCAAGACTTCATCGACACCAAGGGCAAGCGCATCGTCGTGCTCGGTGGCGGCGACACCGCCATGGACTGCAACCGCACCGCGATCCGCCAGGGTGCCAGGAACGTCACCTGCGCCTATCGTCGTGACGAAGAAAACATGCCGGGCTCGCGCAAGGAAGTGAAGAACGCCAAGGAAGAGGGGGTTAAATTCCTCTTCAACCGCCAGCCGATCGCCATCGTTGGCGAGGACCGGGTCGAAGGCGTCAAGGTGGTCGAGACCCGTCTCGGCGAGCCGGATGCCCGTGGTCGCCGCAGCCCCGAGCCGATTCCCGGTTCCGAGGAAATCATCCCGGCCGACGCCGTGCTGATCGCCTTCGGCTTCCGGCCAAGCCCCGCGCCCTGGTTCGAGCAGTTCACCATTGCGACCGACAGTCAGGGCCGCGTGATTGCCCCGGAACAGTCGCAGTTCAAACACCAGACCAGCAACCCGAAGATCTTCGCCGGTGGCGACATGGTGCGCGGTTCCGATCTGGTGGTGACGGCGATCTTCGAGGGGCGTAACGCCGCCGAAGGCATCTTGGACTACCTCGGCGTCTAAGCTGCTGCGCTCGCTACGCTTAGCGTGAAGTAGTGGCAAATCGTCGCAATGAACAAAAGGCACGGCACCCGCCGTGCCTTTTGTTTGGTGGTCTGCGAAAATACCCGCACTTTTATGCCGACGACTTATTGCTCAGGAATTGCCATGACCGCCCTGAAGAACGACCGTTTCCTGCGTGCCCTGCTCAAGCAGCCCGTCGACGTCACTCCGGTGTGGATGATGCGTCAGGCCGGCCGTTATCTGCCGGAGTACCGCGCCAGCCGGGCCAAGGCGGGTGACTTTATGAAGCTGATGATGAACCCCGAGTTCGCCTGTGAAGTCACCCTGCAGCCGCTGGATCGCTACCCGCAACTGGACGCGGCGATTCTGTTCTCCGATATCCTGACCATCCCCCATGCCATGGGCCAGGGCCTGTACTTCGAGACTGGCGAAGGCCCGCGCTTCAAGAAAGTGATCAGCACTGCCGCTGATGTCGAGGCCCTGCCGATTCCCGACCCGGAAAAAGACCTCGGCTACGTGATGGACGCCGTGCGCACCATCCGCCGCGAGCTGAACGGCCGCGTGCCGCTGATCGGCTTCTCCGGCAGCCCCTGGACCCTGGCTACCTATATGGTCGAAGGCAGTTCCTCGAAGGACTTCCGCAAGTCCAAGGCGATGCTCTATGACAACCCGCAGGCCATGCACGCGCTGCTCGACAAGCTGACACAGTCGGTCATCGGCTACCTCAACGGGCAGATCCTTGCCGGTGCCCAGGCGGTACAGATATTCGACACCTGGGGCGGCAACCTGTCGTCGGCGGCCTATCAGGAGTTCTCCCTGGTCTATATGCAGAAGATTGTCGATGGCCTGATCCGCGAGCATGACGGGCGCAAGGTGCCAGTGATCCTGTTCACCAAGAACGGCGGCATGTGGCTGGAGTCCATGGCGGCGACTGGCGCCGATGCCCTCGGCTTGGACTGGAGCTGTGACATCGGTGAGGCGCGGCGCCGTGTCGGTGGCCAGGTTGCCCTGCAAGGCAATATGGACCCGACCGTGCTTTACGCCCAGCCCGCGGCCATTCGCGCCGAAGTGGCCCGCATCCTCGCCAGCTATGGTCAGGGCTCGGGTCATGTGTTCAACCTCGGCCACGGCATCACCCCGGAGGTCGACCCGGCCCATGCCGGCGCTTTCCTCGAGGCGGTGCATGAACTGTCGGCGGCCTATCACCGCTAAAGCGACAGAGCAGCCAGGCGCCTGGTAAAGCGCTCCTGGCTTGCATCCGGGCTACAAAGAGGCCGCGTAACAACACTGTAGGAGGCGCGCCCCCGCGGCGAATGCAGCCCGCAGGGCTGCCCGGCTATCGCCTGGCGAGCACGGGTTAACAGCTCGCCCCGAGGTCGGGCCTCCCACAGGAATACAATCCGGGTCTTGCATAGCCGCTCAGGGCCTTGGTGCGGTCGCCAGGCTTTGCTGTTGGTCCAGGCTATTGGCCATGCGCAGCAGCAGGCGGTGGCCGATGCTGTTGCTCCAGTTGAAGCTGTTCTGCAGCACCACCACGGCGGTCTTGTTGCGGGTATCCAGGCCCAGGTAGCTCGAATAGCCCGCCACCAGGCCGACCTGATAGGTGATCTGCTGGTCGTGGATGTCATCGACTATCCAGGCGATCGCCGGCGCTTCCCTGGGCCGCTCGAGGCGCACCCGCAGACTGTCGCGCAAGGCCGCGTCGCGGTGCACATCGCCGCTGCCGTGCAGGTGCGCGGCGGCATAGTCGAGCAGGTCGTCGGCGGTGGAGTAGAGCGCCGCGGTACTGTGCAGGATGTTGCTGAACTGCCAGTCGGGAACCGGGCGGCCTCGGCGGATGAACTTCGGCTGGTCGCCGGCATGCCCGCGAGCGCGCTCGGCATAGCCGGCCAGTTGCTGCGGCTGGTAGCTGGTGTTGCTCAGCTGTAGCGGACCGAGGATACGCTCGGCGGTCAACTCATCGATGCTCTTGCCACTGCGCAGCTCCAGCACGTGGGCCAGCAGGGCGTAACCGATATTCGAATACTGCGGCGCGACCTGCCTGGGCTTGCCGAAATCGGCCAGGTAGTCGAGCAGATACGCTTGGTCGAAATGCCGGTAGAAGCTGTTGCCAGTGAACAGATATTCGATGAAGTAGCTCAGCGTCCGCGGGGTCATCGGCTGGCGCGGCAGGCCGGCGGTGTGGGTGGCCAGTTGCAGCAGGGTGATCGGCCGGGCGTCCTCGCTCAGCGGCGTGCCGGCGGGCAGCAGGTGTTCGAGGTCGTCATCCCAGCTGAGCAGGCCATCCTCTACCAGCATGGCAGCGAGGTTGCCGACGAAGCCCTTGCTCAGCGAGCCCACGGCGAACAGGGTGGTGCCGTCCGGAGTGGCGCCGTGTAGCGAGTCGCTAACGCCGTAGCCGAACACCTGCTTGCGGCCATCGGCGCTCAGCACCCCGACCACGATGCCGGGCGTACGCTTGCCGTCGATCAGCGGCTGGGCCAGGGCATCCACCTGGGCGCGCAGGTCGCGGGGATTGGCGACTTCATGGTGAATGCGCTCGGGTGGATCGATCTGCTGTTGCGAGAGGGTGCCGCAGGCGCTCAGACCAAGCGCGAGCAGGATAGCGCCGAGGGTTGTGGCGGATGGATAAATACTCAACACGGGACTACAAGGCCTTATATCGGGCGCGGTGATCGGCCGCTGCGCAGAGTGCGGCGGTGTTACCTCGATGCGGCGCCGCGTGATTGCCGCGCTGGGCGCCGAAGGGGAGGCAGGGCTGGGCGCTGCTACTCGACCTTGACCAGGTTGCCCTTGAGGGCGACCCCGGCCATGAGCGCGCCAGCGTGGCATTCGTACTTCTGGCTGTCCTTGTATTCGATGTTCTTGTAATTACTGGCGAGATCCACCACGGCATTGGCGCCGGCCGCCTTGGCGGCATTCTGCAGGCGGATCAAGGCCGATTGCAGGACCCAGCGGCAGGCGGCTTCGTCGCTCTTGTTGAAGGCGTTGGTCTTCTGGCTGGTGGTGATCCCAGACTTGAGAATGCTGACCTTGCCCGCTGGCTTGGTGCCGGCCAGGTAGAACTTCACGCTGCCATCCAGGCGCCCGGCATTCAGCGCTTCCTGGACGACGGCTTCGAACGGCAGGAAGTGGGCGGTGTCCCGGGCCTGGCTCACGGCTGGGAACAGACTCAGGCAGGCTACGGCGAGGATCCAGGGTTTGGCGTTCATGGGTTGCTCCTTGTTATGAGGCTTTACTGGGAACTGCGGGTAGGGTGTGCAAAAGGTTAACTGCCGGGGCCGGCTAATCCGGCCAGCGCTCAGCGCCAGCGGCGGAAGATCAGCGAGGTGTTGACCCCGCCGAAGGCGAAGTTGTTGTTCATCACGTATTGGTTGCTCATCTGGCGGAACTCGCCGCGCAGGTAGTCCAGTTCGCCGCAGGCCGGGTCGATATCGTCGAGGTTGAGGGTGGGTACGTAGCTGTCGCGGTTCATCATCTCGATGCTGAACCAGGATTCCAGTGCACCACAGGCGCCGAGGGTGTGACCGAGGAAGCTCTTCTGCGAGCTGATCGGCATCTGTGCGCCGAACAGGCTACTGGTGGCCAGGGACTCGGCGATGTCGCCCTGCTCGGTGGCGGTACCATGACCATTGACGTAGCCGATCGCCGCAGGCTCCAGGTTGGCGTCTGCCAGGGCCAGTTGCATGGCGCCACGCATGGTCACCAGCTCCGGTTTGGTGGCGTGCTGGCCGTCGGCATTGCTACCGAAGCCGACGATCTCGGCGTGGATGTGGGCACCACGCGCCAGGGCGTGCTGCAGTTCTTCCAGTACCAGCATGCCGGCGCCTTCGCCGATCACCAGACCGTCGCGAGCGCTGTCGTAGGGGCGCGGCGAGCAGTGTGGGGTGTCGTTCTTCAGGCTGGTGGCGTAGAGCGCGTCGAACACCATGGCTTCGGTCGGGCAGAGCTCCTCCGCGCCGCCGGCGAGCATCAGCGGCAAGCGGCCGAACTTGATCGCCTCATAGGCGTAGCCGATACCCTGGCTGCCACTGGTGCAGGCGCTGGAAGTCGGGATCAGGCGGCCCTTGAGACCGAAGAAGATGCTGATATTGGCCGCCGTGGTGTGCGGCATCATGCGCACATAGGAGTTGGCGTTGAGGCCGTCGGCCACCGAGTTGAGCAGCATGTTGCCAAAGGCCTTGATCTCCTCGGTGCTGCCGGTGGAGGAGCCGCAGGCCACGCCCATGCGCCCATCCTTGATCGACTCGTCGCCGAGCAGGCCGGCATCGTCCAGCGCCCGTTCGGCGGCCCGGACTGCCAGTTTGGCCACCCGGCCCATGCTGCGCAGCTGCTTGCGGGTCCAGTATTTGGGCACCGCAAAGTCATCGACTGGCCCGCCGAGGCGGGTGTTCAGTTCAGTGAAACGATCCCACTCGTGCATGTAGCGGATGCCGCTCTTGCCGGCCCGCAAATTCGCCTCGATGCTTGCCCAGTCGCTGCCCAGCGAGGTGATGCCGGCCATGCCGGTGACTACGACTCGTTTCATCAACACAACCCACCGTTTACCGAGAGGACCTGGCGGGTAATGTAGGCCGCCTCCTCGGACATCAGAAAATTCACCGCCCCGGCCACTTCTGCCGGGGTGCCCATGCGTGCGGCGGGGATCATCTTGAGGATGTCCTCCAGCGGCAGGTTTTCGTCGAGCATCTCGGTGTCGATCAAGCCCGGCGCCACGCAGTTGACCGTGATCCTGCGTTTGCCCAGTTCGATGGCCAGGGCCTTGGCCGCACCTATGACCCCGGCCTTGGACGCGCTGTAATTGACCTGGCCACGGTTGCCGATCAGCCCGGATACCGAGGTGATGCAGACGATGCGGCCCGGCTGGCGCCGGCGGATCATCGGCATGGTAAGCGGATGCAGGACGTTATAGAAACCGTCGAGATTGGTGCGCAGCACCTGATCCCAGTCGTCTTCGCTCAACGCCGGAAAGGCGCCGTCGCGGGTCAGGCCGGCGTTGCACACCACGCCATAGTAGGCGCCATGTTTTTCCACATCGGCTTCGAGTACTTCTCGGCAGGCGGCGCGCTCGGCGACATCGAACTGCAGAATGCGCGCCTGGCGGCCGAGTGCCTGGATCTGCGCTTGTACCGCCTCGGCCTCGTCACGCCGGGCGCGGCAGTGCAGGACGATGTCGAAGCCGGCCTGGGCCAGGCGCAGGGCGATGGCGCGGCCGATGCCGCGGCTGGAACCAGTGACCAGAATCGGATCAGTCATGTGCAGTCTCTCGAAAATACGCGCGGCGACGTGCCACGCTGGCGCGGGCGCTATGACCACGGCTGGAGCCGGTGAGCAGAATTGGGTCAGTCATGTGCAGTCTCTCGAAAATGCGCTCGGCGACTTGCCACGCTGGCGCGGGCGCTATGACCGCGGCTGGAGCCGGTGAGCAGAATCGGATCAGTCATGTGCGATCTCCCGTAAATGCGTCGGGCAACTTGCCACGCTGGCGCGGGCGCTATGACCGCGGCTGGAGCCGGCGAGCAGAATCGGATCAGTCATGTGCGATCTCTCGTAAATGCGCCGGGCGACTTGCCACGCTGGCGCGGGCGCTTTGACCACGGCTGGGGCCGCTGAGCAGAATCGGGCCCGTCATGGCGTGGCTTCCTCGGGTTGTTCTTGCAGGTAGCTGGCCACCTGCGGCGGGCAGAAGACGTTGAGGCGCGCTTCGGCATGGATGCCGGGGCCGCGCAGGTGGCAGGCGAACACGCCCATGCCATTGTCGTCCTGCAGCGAGCGCTGGGCCTGGATATGCAGTTCGCTGCCGGCGGGGAAGCGCTCGACGTTGCATTGGAAATTGCGCGTGCCGAGGAGGAAGCCCAGCGCCACCGGCACGCCGGCCTGGCGCGCCTGGCAGCCGGCGTAGGCGGCCACGCTTTGCGCCATCAGCTCGATCCCGACCCAGGCCGGCAGGCTGCCGTCGGCTTGATTGAACAGGCCGCCGGGGCGCACGGTCAGGCGGGTTTCGACATCGTCTTCGGCGAAGTGCAGCACTTCGTCGATCAGGATCATGTCGCCGGCATGCGGCAGTAATTCGGCGATGGGCCACAGGCTCATGGCATGGCTCCGAGAATCAGCGACAGGTTGCTGCCGCCAAAGGCGAACGAGTTGCTCATCAGCCGCTGCGGGCGCCTGGCGACCGCGGCACGCGCGTCGACCAGCTGCAGGCGCGGCAGTTGCGGATCGCTCTGGCCGTCCCACAGATGGGGCGGCAGGCGCTGATCGCGGTTGTAGGCGCTCAGGGTCAGCCAACAGAACGCCGCCTCCAGCGCTCCAGCGGCGCCCAGGGTGTGGCCGCTTAGCGGCTTGGTCGAGGAACAGGGTACGCCTTGGGGAAACACGGCCTGTACCGCCAGGCTTTCCATCGCATCGTTGTGCTGGGTGGCGGTGCCGTGCAGGTTCAGGTAGTCGATCTCCTCGGCGGCTACGCCTGCGGCGGCCAGGGCCTTGCGCATCGCCTGCTGGGCGCCAAGGCCCTGGGGTTCGGGCGCGGAGATGTGGTAAGCATCCGAGCTGGCGCCACCGCCGAGCAGGGCGATCGGCGCTTCTGCCGCTGCAGCCTCGCCGTGGGTCAGCGGCGTTCGGGTCATGACAAACAACGCCGCCGCTTCGCCAATATTGATGCCCTGGCGATTCAGCGAGAACGGATTGCAGCGTTCGGCAGACACCGCTTCCAGCGCAGTGAAACCGTTCAGGGTCAGGCGACACAGGCTGTCCACTCCGCCGCATAACACCGCGTCGCACATGCCCTGCTGCAGCAGGCGCTGGGCGCTGAGCAGGGCGCGGGCGCTGGAGGTGCAGGCGGTGGACAGGCAGTAGGCCGGGCCGCTCAGGCCGAGCCACTCGGCGAGAAAGCTGGCCGGGGCGGCGATTTCCTGTTGGGCATAGCTATAGTCCGCCGGCAGCGCGCCGTCGTGGAGGAAGCGGGCAATGCCCTGGCTGGCTTCGTGAATGCCCGAGGTGCTGGTGCCGAGCACCACGCCGACGCGTGCGCCACCGTACTCGGCGATGGCGGCGCGAATCTGCGGCTCGATCTGCAGTGCGGCGGCCAGCAGCAACTGATTGTTGCGGCTGAACGAGGCCTGCATGCCGCTCGGCATCGGCGGTAATTCGGCATGCACCGCGCCGACCGTCAGGCTGCGGCCGCTGACCCAGCCGTCCTGCGCGCGCATGCCGCCGCTGTCGCCGGCGAACAAGGCATCGGCGACAGCCTGTTTGTCCTGGCCGAGGGCGCAGATCAGGCCGAGGGCGTTGAGGTAGCCGGGCATCAGGGAATCTCCTGGTTGGAGAGCACGTGGACCCGGTAACTCAGGTCGTGCGCCTGGTTCAGGGTGAAGTCCAGGGGCGCACGGTAGCTGATTCGCCAATGGGGGGTAAGCCGGCGCTGACCACCGGCCAGCAATTGCCAGGTCGCGGGCGTATAGCTGGTGGCCAAGGCATCGGTCGGGGTCAGGGCGAACAGCAGGGCGGCGAACAGTTCGAGTGCTTCGCCATTTGGCGGGAGCAGGCCGTCGGCCCGCCAAGCGCCGTCTTGCCACAGTTGGCGCGCCAGGGGCACGCCGAGCGGATCGAACAGCGACCAGCGCAGGGCTGGCCCCTCGGCTTGCATCACCAGCCACCAGAACTGCTGTTCGCCGGCCTGCTCGCGCTGGATTTGCAGGGTCGCAGGCAATGGCGTGGCGAGGATTGGCGGGCTCAACGGCAGCGGCGTGCGGGCCGCGCAGGCTGTCAGCAGCAGGCCGATCCCGAGTAGCACTAGACGCCTCATGGCCGGGCTTGCTCCAGCGGCTTGCGTGCCGCCAGGTTGACCAGGGTTTCGTCACGCTGGCCGGGCGGTTTGGGTTGGCGCAGGCCCCAGCGTTCGAGCAGACCGAAGTCCTTGGCGCGGCTCCACCACAGGTAGGGGTAAGAGACGTTGCGCGCGGCAAACTCAAAGCCCTGGTCGCGCAGCATGGCGAGGTATTGCTCGGCGCTTTTTTGCACCTGCATCGGATGGCGGAACAGCCAGCGGATCACCCAGGTATCGATATAGAACTTGGTCGACTCGGCGAACAGCAGCAGGCCGCCTGGCTTGAGTACGCGCCAGAATTCGCCGAGGGCTTGTTGCTGCTCGACCAGGTGGTGAAAGGTCTGGTGGCAAAAGAGCATATCGACGCTGGCATCGTCCAACTGGATCGCCGCGCAGTCACTGGCGAGCAGACGCACCGACAGGCCCTGACGCTCGGCTTCTCGGGCCGAGCACGCGAGGCTGTGCGAGTCGGCATCCAGGCCGATCAGCTGCGCGGGGGCGAACGCCTGCTGCAGCAGGCGGAACGATTTGCCCTGGCCGCAGCCGGCATCCAGCAGCACTGCGGCGCTGGGCAGTGGCGCGTCGATCAGGCGCTTGAGGTCAGCGACCGCCACGCGCAGTACGTGCTGCTCCCAGACACGGCTCTGCAGGAACCAGAAACCGAATCTGGTTTCTTCAACGTAGCTACTGGCAGGGTTGTTCATCGATGTCCTTATCAGTGGGTGGCACAGAGTTCGGCCAGTACGCGCAGGCGCCGTTTGGGCTCGGCGACATAGGGGTTTTTCTCGTCCCAGGCATAGCCGGCGAGGATCGAACTGATCATTCGGCGAATCTCCACCGAGGCGTGCGGGAAATAAATCACGTCCTGGAAGGAGCCGTCGTACCAGCCCTCGACGTAGACCCGGAAGGTATCGATGCCGCGCTTGAGCGGGACGGCAAAGTCTGCTTCCCAGTCCACCGGCTCGCCGCTCAACTGCCGGTGCAGCACGCTGGCGGCCATGCTCGCCGAGCGCATGGCGATGGTCACCCCGGAGGAGAACACCGGGTCGAGGAATTCCGCGGCGTTGCCAAGCAGGGCGAAGCCCGGTCCGTGCAGGCGTTTGACGTTGGCCGAGTAACCGCCGATGGCCCGGGTCGGGGTGTCCCATACGGCGTTGACCAGTACGCGGTTGAGGCTGGGGGTTTGTGCGACGAATTGCTTGAGGCAGGCATCCAGATCGTCAGGTCGGCCGGCATAGCGGCTGACATCGGCGACCACCCCGACCGAGCAGCGGCCGTTGCTGAAGGGAATGGTCCAGAACCACACATCCTGCATGTCGGGATGGGTGGTGATGAGGATCTTCTCGCGGTCGAAGCCGCTGTCGGCACTGCGATCCTCGACGTGGGTGAACAGCGCCTGGCGCACCGGGAAATTCGAGGGGATGTCGAGCTCGAGCAGGCGCGGCAGCACGCGACCGTAACCGCTGCCGTCGAGGACGAAGGCGCATTCCACCTGGTATTCGTGGCCGTCGGCCAGTCGCCGTACCGACAGACGCGGGCAGGCGCCGCTGAAGTCGGCGGCGACTATTTCTTCCTCGTAACGGATCTCCACGCCCTGCAGCTCGGCCTGATCGGCCAGCAGCTTGTCGAAATCGGCGCGCTGCACCTGATAAGTCGAGCTCTTGCCTGGGGTGAAGCCGTCACGGAAGTCGAAGTCGCTGTAGCGCTCGCCCCAGGCGAAGGCCGCGCCATGCTTGGTCTGGAACCCGGCCGCCTGCACCGCCTCGAGCATCCCGGCCTCCTCGAGGAAGTCCAGGCAGTGCGACAGCAGGCTCTCGCCGATCGAGAAGCGCGGGAAGCGTTGGCGCTCCAGCACCAGCACGTCATGGCCGTTGCGCTTGAGCAGGGCGCTGGCGATGGCGCCAGAGGGACCGGCGCCGATGACCACGATCTGGCGTTGTTCGACTTCAAGTGACTTCATAAGGGGCTGTGGGTCTCGTGATCGGCGGTGGTGTTGCGAGTGGGAGTGGCCCAAGGGGACAGCAGGAAGCAGAAGAACAGGCCGAGGCTGATGGCCAGGCCGAAGTTGGCGATGGCCGGGGTCTGGCTGAGCAGCAGCAGGCCGAAGGACAGCCAGCTGGTCAGGGCCGCGAGCAGGGTGCCGAGCAGGCTCACCGCCTGGCCGCCGATGTTTTCGCGCATCAGGATCGCGTAGTCGACGCCGATGGCGCTGATCAACAACAGGCCGAACAGGCTGAATAGGGTCAGCGGTTGGCCCAGCCAACCGAGGCAGGCCAGTGCCGCCAGGGCGGCCAGCAAGGGTAGGCAGACGATCTGCAGGGCGCCGCCGAAACCGAACGGCAGGCACAGCAACAGCACAATCGCCGCACAGGACAGCAGTTTGAGCTGCGCCGCGCTCAGTTGCGTGGCACTGAATAGGTTGTTCAGTTCGCCGAGGCGGTCCACCAGTTGCACGCCGTCGAGCCCTGTGCCGATGCTGTGCAGCACCGCCGTATCGTTCAGGCCTTGCAGGCTCACCAGACCGGCCACGCCGCCGGCACTGTGGCCGAGCCAGAGCGGCCGCCAGGCTTCGCCGAGCGGGCCGGCGAGGGCTTGTTCCAAGTGCGGCTGGTCGCGGTTCAGCAGTTGCGCGAGTTCCGCGTTCAGGACCGCCTCGGGAATGCCGGCCGCCAGCAGCGGCTGCCAGTGTTGCGGCAAGCCTTGCAGCGCCTCGCGCAGTGGTTGCAACTGGGTGGTCGGGGCGACCAGTTGACTGAGGGCGCGGTAACCGAGCAGCTTGCCGTCGGTCACGGCACGCTCCAGCTGTTCGCTTAGGGCCGCCTGGCGCTGGAGTAACTGTTGCTCATCGGCGGCGCGCACCAGAAAGAACTGGCTGGTGGGCTGTTGCCCGGTCAGCTCGGCGATCCGCTGGGCTTCGTCGAGCAGTTGCGGTTCTGCGCCCAGCCACTGGCGCAGATCGTTCTGCGTCTGCAGTTGGAGCAGGCCGGCGGCGCAGAACAGCATGAGCAATGCCAGCAGTTTCCAGTTGCCGGTGCGGGCGAGCAGGCGCGCGCGCGCGCTGAGCAACTTTTCGCTAAAGCGCAGTAGTCCAGGCGCTGGCTGCAGTTGCAGGCCGTCGAGCCAGGCCGGCAGCAGGCACACCGCACAGAGGTAGGCGGCGATCAGCCCGGCGGCGGAGAACACGGCGATCTGGGTCAGCACCGGGAACGGGGTGAAGGCCAGCGCCAGGTAGCCGATCAGGTTGGTGCCCAGGCTCAGGCTGAGGCCGGGCAGGGTGACAGCCAAGACCTGCCAGCTGTGCCAGCTGCCCCGATCGCGCAAGCTGCTCCAGCTTTTACTCAGATAATGTTGCGGGTAGTCGGCGGCCACGCCGATCAGGCTGGCGCCGAGCACCAGGGTCAGTGCATTGATCTGGCCGAACACCAGCACGCAGGCGGCGCAGCCGGCCAGCAGCGCCACGCCGATGGGCAGCAGGCTGACCAGCACGCGCACGCGGCGGTAGCTGAGCAGCAACAGCAGGAGGATGCCGAGGGCCGCGGCGCCACCGATCCAGGTGATTTCACGGGTCGCCTTGGCCTGGCCGGCGGCGGCATAGAGCAAACCGCTGGCGGCGAGCAGTTGCCCGCCCGCGGCGGTCACCAGCGTACGCGCGTCGGCCACTTGCGCGGCGATCGCGGGGGGTGCCTGCAGGTCGAATGAGTCGCCCTGGATGCGCGCGCGCAGCAGCGCCCAGGTCAGGCCCTGGTCTTCGACCAGCAGGGCGCCGCTGCCGAGGTCGGTCTGGATCCGCTGGTGCGGGTTGAGCGCCTGTTGCGCGCGGGCGCCCAGGCCCAGCCAGTCCTGCTCGATGGGTAGCAGGTTGAAACCGGCGAAGGTGTCGAACAGCTGGGCGGCGCGTTGCTGGATAAAACTATCGGGTTGTTCGATCAGCAGCTGCCGATCTGCTTGCGGAAGCAGGGCCAGGCGGCTGGCGCGCAACTGCTGGCGCAGGAGGGCGAGATCGGCCTGCAGGTTCCACTGCACCTGCTCGAAGCGTGCCGATTCAGCCCATTGCCGGCCGACGCGCTGCACCAGGGCGATGGCCTGCTCGCGCTCGGCATGGCCAACCAGAATCAGCAGCTCGCGATTGAGGGGTTCCTGCATGCGCTGTTCGGCCTGCAGGACCAATTCGTCGCCCGCGCCTTGCGGCAGCAGGGCGAGCATGCTCGCCTGCACCGGTGGGCCGGCGCGCCACTGCCAGGCGCTCAGGGCGAGTAACGCGAGCAGCAGGGCCAGGAACAGGCGCGGCAGGAACCGCTGCGTCGCCAGGCGCTCAAGGGCCAAAGGCTTGGCGCTCCGCTTCGCTCAGCGCGCTGCCGGCCTGGCTCTGCGGCAGGCGCAGCAGGGTGCTGTCACCCTGGGTTTCCGCCAACTCGATGCGTTCGACCAGAGCGCCGCCCTGGATATGGATGACCTTGAAAATCTGCTGCAGCAGCCGCGAGCGCGGGGTCAGGCTGAGCTGCCAGACCTCGGCTGTGCCACTCAACTGCAGCTCGAAGTCGTCGGCCAGGCCGGCATGGTCGCCCTTGAGCACGGCGAGGAACAGCCGGCTCTGCTGCGCGGCCACGTCCTGTGCGGATTGTTGCTGCCAGCCTTGTGCGGTGCGTCGGGCGATCCCGCGGTCGTCGATGCGGTAGTCCTGCTGCAGCGGGCTGCGCAGTTGCCAGAGCAGGCCGTGCTCGCTGGACAGGACGAATTGGCCACGGCTGGTCAGCGGTTGCGGCAGGGCACGCAGGTGTTTTTCCTGGATGAACGGGCCGCGCACCACCGCCGGTTTGGCCAGTTGGGCGCTGAGTTGATCGAGGTCGAAGGCCTGTGCCAGGCTGGCGCCGAACAGCGCGATGGCGGCGGCGCTGACCCAGATGGCCCGCCTTGCGGATTGTGACCAGCGCCTCATGCGAGGGCTTGCTCCACGGCGGCGACCAAGACCCTGGGCGAGGCCAGCTGCATCTCGCGGCTGGCGATGTCCACCGCGACCTGGACGCTGCTGCCGCGGGTCATGCGTTCGCCGGTCTCGGCATCCGCGATCAGGTAGTGGAGCTTCAGACGGTTCTCCCACTCGATCAGGTCGGCGCGCACGATGATCTTCTGGCCGAAGCGGGCGCCGCGGATATAGCGCACCTGCAAGTCGATGATCGGCCAGGCATAGCCCGCCGCGAGCATTTGCGTGTAGTTGTGGCCGAGTTTGTCGAGCAGCGCGCAGCGCGCCACTTCGAAATACTTGACGTAGTGGCCGTGCCAGACCACCTCCATCGAATCGACGTCGAAGAAGGGCACGAGCATCTCGATCTCGGCCTGCAAAATCCCGGTCTTACGCATGGCCATGCTCCAGATGCGTAGAAAACCCGTAGGAGTGGGCCATGCCCGCGAAGCATTCGCGGAGCCCGTTTCGCGGGCATGGCCCGCTCCTACGAGATATTCGATGCTTACCCATACAACCTCCAGTGCTGGCTGCGGATGCGTTGCAGGCACAGGCGCAGTTCGCCTTCCAGGGCGCGGTCTTCGATCACCGGCGGGAAGTCGGCGGCCAGTTGCTCGCGCATGGCTGCCACGGGGGCGGGGATGTCGCTCTTGCCGTCGCGCAGGCGCAGCCACACGCCCTGGTTGGCCGCCAGCAGGGTGGCGGCGGCGACCTGTTCGGTCAGCTCCAGGCTGCGCAGGGCGTCGCGCGCGGCGATGGTGCCCATGCTTACCTTGTCCTGGTTGTGGCATTCGGTGGAGCGCGAGAACACGCTGGCCGGCATGGTGTTCTTCAGCGCTTCGGCGGTCCAGGCGCTGGCGCCGATCTGCACGGCCTTGAAGCCGTGGTTGATCATCGCGGTGACCGCCGGCGCGCCGGACAGGTTGCTCGGCAGGCCGTGGTTGTAGCGCGAGTCGACCAGCAGGGCGAGCTGGCGGTCGAGCAGGTCGGCGACGTTGCCGACCAGGTTCTTCAGGCTGTCCATGGCAAAGGCGATATGGCCGCCATAGAAGTGTCCGCCGTGGAGCACGCGTTCGGCTTCGGCGTCGATCAGCGGGTTGTCGTTGGCACTGTTCAGTTCGGTTTCGATGAACTGCCGCAGCAGGCCCAGGCTATCGGCCATGACGCCGAGTACATGCGGTGCGCAGCGCAACGAGTAGCGGTCCTGCAGGCGGTGCAGCGGCGCGGTCGGCGCGTCGATGGCGAGGTCGTGACGCAGCCAGGCCGCGACTTGCATCTGACCTGGGTGTGGTTTGGCGGCGAACAGGCGCTCGTCGAAGTGCTCCGGGTTGCCTTCCAGCGCCACCACGTTGAGCGCGGTGATGCGCGTGGCCAGCTTGAGCAGGTACTCGGCGCGGGAAAATGCCAGGCACGCCAGGGCGGTCATCACCGCCGTGCCATTCATCAGTGCCAGCGCTTCTTTCGGGCGCAGGGTCAGCGGCGTCCAGCCCAGTTCGGCATGCACCTCGGCGGCGCTGCGGCGCTGGCCGCGATACAGCACCTCGCGCTCGCCGCTGAGGGTGGCGGCCACGTAGGACAGCGGGGTCAGGTCGCCGCTGGCGCCGACCGAGCCCTCCTCGGGGATCAGCGGCAGCACGTCATGCTCGAGAAAGGCGCGCAGGCGTTCCAGCAGCTCCACGCGTACCCCGGATACGCCCTGGCACAGCGACTGCAAGCGTGCGGCCAGGACCGCGCGGGTACTCGCTTCGTCGAGCAATTGGCCGAGGCCGCAGCCGTGGAAGGTGTAGAGGTGGCGCGGCAGCGCCTCGACCTGGTGTAGCGGCACGGCCACCACGCAGGAATCGCCGTAGCCGGTGGTGACGCCGTAGATCACGCCTTCCTTGTCCAGCAGGGTGTCGAGGAAGCGCGGGCCCTTGGCGATCATCTCGCGGTAGGCGGCATCGTCTTGCAACAACGCCTGGGCATGGCGCTGGGACAGGACGTTGATGTTCTCGATACTCAGCGGTTGTTCGCCGAACACCACGGGTTCAGCCAGGTATGTCGTCATCTTGCTTCCAGAACGGGTAGAAGTTGAACCATTGTTGCGGGGCATCCAGGCAGAGTTGGCCGAGGCGCTGCGCGTAGCGTTGTACCCAGGTGCGGATCACTGCGTCGCGTTCGCCGCGCTTCCATTGCACGCGGTCGGCGAGGGGTTCGAGCAGCACCTGGTAGCGGCCGTCGATCTTCAGGCAACTCATCAGGTTGAGTGGGCAGCGCAGCAAGCCGGCCAGCAACCAGGGGCCCTGGGGGAAGGCGGCGCTCTGGCCGAGAAAATCCACCGTGACGCTGCGGGCGCCATGCAGCGGCACGCGGTCGCCGGCAATGGCCAGCCACTCGCCGCGCTCCAGGCGCTCGGACAGTTGCAGCATGATCGCCGGGTCCAGTTCGCTGACCTGAATCAGCCGTAGGTTGCTGGCCCCGGCTTCACCGAGCAGACGATTGAACTGCTCTGCATGCTTGGTGTGCACCAGCACGTTCATGCGCACTTTATTGTTCAATTCGGCCAGCGCGCGGCAGACTTCCAGGTTGCCCAGGTGGGCGCCGACCAGCATCTGGCCGCGCGCGTCCTGCATGTGGCCGTGCAGGTTATGGCGGTCAACCAGGTCGATGTCCTGCAGGCTCAGCTTGTCGTTCCACACGTCCAGTTTGTCCAGCAGGGAGTCGGCGAAGGCCATGAATTGACGGAATACCGATAGGCGGCTGGGCTGCAGTTCGCTGCGCCCGCTCCAGTTGGCCAGGTTGTGCTGGTAGTGCCAGATGCTCCGCCGGGCCTTGCCGCCGAGCAGGAAGAAGTACAGGACGATCGCATAGAGCAGCGGGCTGAGCGCGCGGCGACCGAGCAGGCGTACGGCCAGGGCGATGAACTTCATCAGCAGGAAGCTCCCGCGCTCTTGCTGCGCGGCCCAGTGCTGGCTATTTGGCCGCGCACTCATGCACGCCACCGGCGCCAGAGCAACTGCGGGGCGCGTAGCAACATGCCGCAGAACAGTTTGGCGTGCATCATCGAGATCAGTGCGTTGTCGTGCCACAGGCGAAAGTGCGAGAGGCCATCGGTCGGGTAGTTTACGCGCACCGGCAGCCAGCGCATTGGCTGGTCGCGCCAGCACAGGCGCACCAGGATCTCGGTGTCGAAGTCCATGCGCCGGCCGATGGCCACTGCGTCGAGCAGCGCCAGGGTGGCGGGCAACGGGTAGATGCGAAAGCCGCACATCGAGTCGCGAATGCTCAGCGACAGGCAGTTGATCCACACCCAGACATGGGTCAGGTAGCGCGCGTAGAGGCGGCCTTTCGGCACGCTGGCGTCGTATTGCGGGTAGCCACAGATCAAGGTCTGCGGCTCGGCCTGCGAGGCGGCGAGGAAGATCGCCAGTCCGCTCAGGTCGTGCTGGCCGTCGGCGTCCACCTGCAGGGCGTGGCTGCAGCCCAGTCGCGCAGCTTCACGCAGGCCGGCCATCACTGCGCCGCCCTTGCCCTGGTTGACGGGCAGGCGTAGCACGTAGACGTCTGCCTGCGTGGCCAGGCGATCGATGGTCGCGGCGCAGGCCGGGCTGGAGGCGTCGTCGACCAGCACACAGGGCAGCCCGGCGTCACGCAATGCCTGCACAACCGCAGGCAGGGCGTGTTCGTGGTTGTATACCGGGATCACCGCGCAGGGCTTATGCATGGGATTTCCCTACGTAGGATGGGTTGAGCGTCGCGATACCCATGGTGGTTTGGCTGGGTATCGCTACGCTCAACGCCAACCTAGAGGAGCATCTCATTGCGCCGGCCCCAGCAAGATTCGCCCAGACGAGCAGGCCTTGTCGCCGTTGCGGAAGGTGAAGTAGAGCTTGCCGCGGGTGGCGTCGAAGCGCAGCGACAGTTGCAGGGGATCGCCGGGACGCACCAGTTGCTGGAATTTCAACACCTCCATGCCGACGAAGCGCGGTGGCAGTTGCTCGATCAGTTGCCGCGCCAGCTGTTGCGCCCAGTCGATCTGCACCACGCCCGGCAGCACCGGGGTCTGCGGAAAGTGGCCGCTAAAGTGGGCCAGATCCAGCGGCACCTCCAGTTCAAGCTGCCATTCGCCGTCGCGCTCCACGGCGCTCAGCGGCTCGATCTGGGTCGGGCGTGGCGCGGCGAGCACGGCCTCGACCGTGGCCTGGGCCAGCTTGCCCTGGCTGCTGTAGGGCAACTGGCTGAGTAGGCGCCAGCGTCGCGGCAGGGCGATGGCTTCGCAGTGCCCGGCCAGATGCTGGCGCAGGGTGTCGGTGACGCTGCGCCGGCCTTGGTTGCGCAGCGCATGCACGCCGGCCGGGCTCAAGGCCAGCAGGGCGCCGAGGAAGGCGCGGCCCTGCTGAATCACCCCGAGGCGGGCATCGCCGACCCAGGCATGCGCCATCAGGGCCTGTTCCAGCTTGGGCAGGGAGATACGTTTTTCTTCCAGTTTGACGATGCGGTCCAGGCGTCCGCGCAGGACGAAGCGGCCGTCGGCCTGGAGCTCGACGGCATCGGCGGTCTGCTCGCAGTGGCCGGCCGGCAGGTACGGCGAGGTCAGCCTCAACGCACCCTCGGCGTTGACGTCCAGCTCGATGCCGGCGAACGGCTGCCAGGGCGTATCGCCTTGGCGCCAGGCGATGCCGCCGGTTTCCGAGCTGCCGTAGATTTCCGTTGGCCACTGGCCGAGCTGGGTGTGCAACAGCTGCGCGGCCTCGACTGGCAGGGCGCCGCCGGAGGAGAACACCTGGCGCAACGGCTGCAGGGCGGTCCAGTCGAGGTTGTCGCCCATGCGCTTCAGCAAGGCCGGACTGGCGACCCAGGCGAACTTGGGTTGTTCCAGGCTGGTGCGTTGCATGTCCTCGGGAAACGGTTGCGCGCGGCGCAGGAAGGCGCGGCCGGCACACAGAGGCCAGAGCACGCGGAACAACAGGCCGTAGATGTGCTGGGCGGCCACGCTGGCGACGATCACCGCGTCGCCCAGGGCCGCGCCCCACAGCTGTTCCAGCGCTGCGACTTCGTTGCTCAGTTGGCGCAGGCTCTTGTCGATCAGCTTGGTCTCGCCGCTGGAGCCGGAGGTGCACAGGGTCAGTCGGCACTGGTCGAGGTCCAGGGCGCAAGCCTGCAAGGGCTCGGCGGCGCCTGCGGGATCGAGGGCATCGAGCCACAGGTCGATCCGGCTCGCCAGCTGCAGGCGCGTCTGCGGCTGGGCGTCGGCGGGCAGCAGTACATGGACGCCGGCCAGCCAGGCGCCAAGCAGGGCGATCGCCAGGTCGGCGGCGTCTTCCAGGTAGAGCGCGACGCGCTGCACGTTCTGCCCCCGCAGCTGACCACCCAGGCGCCGCGCACGCTGGCACAGCTCGGCGTGGTCGAGGTCGGGGGTAACCTGGCGGCTGGGGTCGGGGTTCAGCAGCAAGCAATCAAGACCGATCCAGTTCATGCCAGGCGCCTTACGCGCTGGCGCACCAGCCATTCGCCGGCGAACAGCAGGCCGATCAGGCCGTAGGAAATCAGTCCGGTGTAGAGGGTCCACCAGGACAACGGCGCCCACAGGGTCAGGGCGGCGGTGATCAGGCCGTTGCCGAGAAAGAACAGCGCCCAGACCTTGGTCACCTGGCGGGTGTAATGCACCGCCACCTCGGGCAGTTCCGGCTCGCGCAGGCGCGCCAGGCGTTCCACCAAGGGTGGGCCGACTTTCAGGCTGAGGGCAAACAGGCCGAGCAGCAGCAGGTTGATCAACACCGGGTACCAGCGCAGCAGCGCCGGCTCGCCGGCCAGGCCCAGCAGCAGGCAGAACGCCAACACCGCGGCGGCCATCCAGCGTCCGCCAGCGCCTTGCTTGCCAAGCAGCAGGCGTGCCAGCCAGAGCCCGCCCAGCAGGGCGGCGAAGACGCGGGGCGACAGGTATTCCATGCCGAAATACACGGCAAACGGATAGGCCAGGCCGGCCACGACCAACAGCAGGCCGAGCAGGCGACTCATGCGCGATTCTTCATTAACGGTCCGCCCATCAGCTGTCCGGGTTGACCAGGCGGTACACGGCTTCGACCACATCGCTCACGCTGCGCACCGACTTGAACTCCTCGGCGGCGATTTTCTTGCCGGTCTGGCGTTTGATGTGATCGATCAGGTCGACGGCATCGATGCTGTCGATTTCCAGGTCCTGGTAGAGGTTGGCTGTCAGGGTCACGCGCTCGGCATCCAGCTCGAACAGTTCGACCATGGCGGTGCGCAGGGTGGCGAAGATTTCATCACGGGTTTGCATGTGCTGCATCCTCAGGCCGTTTGCCGTGCTGCAACGAAGGCCGTCAGGCTGGCCACGTTGGCAAAGTGCTTACGGGTGTCCTTGGCTTCGGCGTCGATCTTGATGCCGAAGCGCTTCTGGATCGCCAGGCCCAGCTCCAGGGCGTCCACCGAGTCCAGTCCCAGCCCTTCGCCGAACAGCGGCAGATCGGCGGCGATGTCTGCGGCCACCATGTCTTCCAGGCCAAGGGCCTCAATGATCAGATGCTTGATTTCCAGCTGTAAATCGCTCATCTACGGCGAGCTCCTTAATGAAGTGGTGGTGCAAGAATTCGTTGAGTTTACGCGAGGCGATGGGCGCCGCGCCCTGCGCGCTGAACAGTTGCGGGTCGATATCTTCGCCCACGCGCAGGCGAATATGGAAACGCCGCGCCGGAATACGGTACCAGGGCTCGGCCTTGGTCAGCGTGGTGGGGGTCACGCTGATCGTCACCGGGGTGACGACGCGCGCACCGCGTAGCGCGATGGCGGCCGCGCCTCTATGGAATTCGGGCGGCTGCCCCGGTGTGGTGCGCGTGCCTTCGGGGAAGATCACCAGGGTCTGGCCGCTGCGCAGGGCGGCGGCCGCCTCGTCGAGCATGTCCATGCTGCCGCTGTTGCTGATGTACTGGGCGGCGCGAATCGGCCCGCGCATGCAGGGGTTGTCCCACAGGCTCTGCTTGACCACGCAGTTGGCATCGCGAATGAAGGCGATCAGCGCCACCACGTCGATCAGCGATGGGTGGTTGGCGAGTACCAACTGGCCCGGCCGGCCCAGGCGTTCGGCGCCTTGCACCTCGTAGGTCAGCACCCCGCTGCGGAACATGAACTGGATGAAAGCCCTGAACACCCAGCTGATCACGCGGCGGGCGCGGTAGCGGTGCGTCTGGGCGTCGCCCGGCAGCAGGGCCAATACGGGAAAGACCAATACGCGCAGGAGCACGCCGCCTATGCCGAACAGGGCAAAGCTCAGCGCCGTGGCGATCAGGCGCCACCAGAGGGGCGCGCTGTATGGGCTCAGGCCTTGTTGTGTGACCAGGTCCATTGACGGTTGTTCCAGTGATGCACGAGGGTCGGCTGTCCGCTGCAGAGCGCACGCAGCAGGCTGATGGGGTGTGGCCAAGCGGCCTTTTGGCCGGCACCGCTGCACAGTTGCAGGCGCCAGTCGTCGCCAGGGGTGAGCAGCAAGGCCACCGCGTAGGGGAAAGGCACGTCGTCGACATAGGGCGCATACAGCGCAGGCGGTGTTTCCTCGGCGATGACCAGCAGCACTGCCGGAGCGCCCTCGCCGAGTAGCATGCTGGCTTCCAGCATGGCGTGCTCGAGGCCATCGCCGGCAGCGGCCACGGCGGTCATCTCGCTGGTGTCGCCACGCAGGATCGACCATTGACCGATGATGGCGTTGTGCACCGAAAGGCTGAACTGGGTCGGCGACAGGGGCTCGTCGCGCGCCAGGTCGCTGAGGATGGCCAGGGTGCGCGGTGTTTCGCCGTGGCGCGAGGCGAAGATCAGGGGCAAGGCCGGGTAAGCGTCAGCCAGCGGCCAGGCAACCTGGAACAGCATCCGCGCCAGGCGGCTGAGGCGTCGGCGTTGCATGGCCGGGAGGAAGCTGACATCCGGTTGCTGCTGGCCGTCAGCCAGGCGCACAGGTGCCTTGCACCAGGTGCGCCAGTCATCAATGCTCTCCAGGCCGGGGGGCCAGGCACGCCATTGCTCGATCCTGAAATGCATCACATCAAGCGTTTTCCCGGCCCTTGTGGGCGTCCTTAGTCAACTGCGGCTGTCGCGCGCGACAGGTTGAGTTGTCGGCGCTGCCATGGCGAAGTAGCGCATTATCTAGGTCGCCGGCCCTCTGCGCAAACTTTGCCAGAATGCCTCTGATGGATGGGCGGGCGATTTCAGACGCCGACCTCGCCCTTGTCCTGCGCTTTGCATAGAATCCAAGGCCAACGAAATCAGGGAGGTTTGTCATGCGGCGTGTGGTGTTCAATCAGAAAGGCGGAGTGGGCAAGTCCAGCATTGCCTGCAACCTGGCGGCAGTAAGTGCCTCGCAGGGCTACCGCACGCTATTGGTCGATCTGGATTCCCAGGCCAACTCCACTCATTACCTCACCGGCCTGACAGGCGATGAGATCCCCATGGGCATCGCCGAGTTCTTCAAACTCAGCCTGACCAGTGGCCCTTTTGCCAAGAAAGGCCGGGTCGATATCTACGAGACGCCGTTTGCCAACCTGCACGTGGTCACGGCTACGGCCGAACTGGCCGACTTGCAGCCCAAGCTGGAGTCGAAACACAAGATCAACAAGCTGCGCAAATTGCTCGATGAGCTGGCCGGGGATTACGACCGGATTTACCTGGATACACCGCCTGCGTTGAATTTCTACACGGTTTCCGCGTTGATCGCCGCTGATCGGGTGTTGATCCCCTTCGACTGTGACAGTTTCTCGCGGCAGGCCCTGTACGGCCTGTTGCAGGAAATCGAGGAACTCAAGGAAGACCACAACGAAGGGCTGGAGGTCGAGGGCATCGTGGTCAACCAGTTCCAGCCCCGTGCAACCTTACCGCAGCAGTTGCTCGATGAACTGATCGCGGAGGGCTTGCCGGTGTTGCCGGTGAATCTGATGAGTTCGGTGCGCATGCGTGAATCGCACCAGGTCTGCACGCCGTTGATCTATCTGGATGCGCGGCACAAGTTGACCCAGCAGTTCGTCGAATTGCACGACTTGCTCAATGCGGCCGATTGAACGGGCTGAGTCACGACCAAGCGGGTAAACCCCCGCCAGGTATCGACGGGTAACGGGCGGCGGAGCCTTGGGCTTGCGACCCTCAGCAGGGATATAGCCAACAAAAAGGCGCCACTGGCGCCTTTTTGTTGTTTTGTTCGGCTGATGGCTATTTAGCGCACGACCAGAATGTCGCAGGGCGCCTTGTGCAGGAAATGCTGCGCCAGGCTGCCGAGCAATGCCTGGGAAAAGGCGCTGCGGCCATGGCTGCCGAGTACCAACAGCTCGCTGCGGCGGGTTTTCAGCTGTTCCTGCAGTTTGCGCAGAATGCCGCCTTGTTGCACCGAATGGGTCAGGCTCGGACCATCGGCGGGCAGGATCTGTGCTTCGTCCTGCAGCAGCTGGTCGATCAAGGCGCGCTGGATCTGCAACTGCGCCTCGACTTGCTTGGCCGTGCCCTTGTCCGGCTCGAACACGTGCAGTGCATGCAGTTCGGCCGTTGCTGGCAGCAGGCGATAGGCCTGCTCCAGTGCGCTGCAAGCGCAGAGGGAGAAGTCGATGGCGGCGAGGGCGCGCTGGTAGGGCTGGGGTTCATTGCGCGCCACCAGCAGCAGCGGCACGCTGCAGTTCCTGGCGATACGGTCCAGGCTGGTGCCGGAGAAGAAATCATGGCGCTGATGGTGGGCGCCGAGTACCAGCAGGTCGCAACCCAGTTCCTGCACTTGCTGCAGCACCATCTCGGAAGGTTTACCGCTGATCAGGCGCAGTTTGCTGCCCGGCGGGGCGTATCGGGTCAGGCTGCGGTCCAGAGACTGCTGGGCCTGCTCGTGCTCCTTGCTGCTCTGGGTGGGATCGAGAACGTGCAATATCGTCAGCTTGGCGTTGTGCTGCTGCGCCAGCTGGGTGGCGCGGCACAGGGCCATATCGGCCGTGTCGCGCAAATCATGGGCAATCAGGATATGGGTGAACATTGGGGCAAATCTCCGGCCGATGGATGTCGGCGATTTATTATCCATCAAGCAATAGTCGTTCTTTTGATTCAAGGCAAGGCCAGGCGTCAGTGAACACGTAATTGATAGAGGCCGCGACTCTCGGCCACTATTTCGCCACTGGCGTCGGTCAGCTGCAATTCCAGCAGGTAATCGGCCTTGCCCTTGGATTGCGCCTCGCTCTGCAGCCGGTCGATCTGCTCGGCATCGAGCCGGGCCTCGACGTGAATATCGGCCAAGGCCGGACGGCGAAAGCGCAGGTTCATTTCCTTGATCACCGGGTAGAAGCGCTGGCTGTCGAAGCTGGTGAGAAACAGTGCACCACCGGGGATCTCCGCCAGGGTGAAGAGTGCGCCGGCGTACATGCTGCCGATATGGTTCTGGTTACCGGTAAGCGGCATACACAGACGCACGTGGCCCGGTTCGAGCACTTCGGCCTTGAGACCGCTACGTTTAACGAAGGCGATCTGCTCTTCGGTGAGTTGGCGCACCAGTTCAATAGGCATCGGCATCGGCATTGTTCGGCTCCCTGGGTGATGGTCAGGTCAACTTAAAGGTTGAGCGGCCGTTGGGTAATGACCGCAATGCCAGCCGCGGATTGACCGATTCGTTCAGACACCTTGCTCACGCAACCAACCGAGTAATTGCGGCAGCGGCAGCGCCCCACTCTGGCGGGCCACTTCAAGACCGCCCTTGAACAGGATCAGGCTGGGGATCGAGCGAATGCCCAGTTGGCTGGACAGTTGCGGGTTGGCCTCGCTGTCCAGCTTGCCCAGGCGACAGCGGCCCTGCAGTTGGCTGGCCGCCTGGTTGAAAGTCGGCGCGAAGGCCTTGCAGGGGCCACACCAGTCGGCCCAGACATCCACCAGCAACGGCAGGTCGCCCTTGAGCTGGCTGGCGAAGTTGGCCTGGGTCAGTTCGAACGGTGTACTCGCCACCACTGCATGCTTGCAGCGCCCGCAGCGCGGATTGTCGCCCAGGCGCTCGGCGGGGATGCGGTTGAGGCCATTGCAGCTTGGGCAGGGGATCAGCAGCGGGTTGGACATGAGCGACTCCAGAGACGGGATAGCCCTTATCTGGAGTCGACCGGTGCACTTATCAAGGCTGATCCCGCCGGGTGACCTTCAATCCCCGGCGGCCTGCAGTGCCTGTTGCAGGTCGGCAAGAATGTCGTCGCTGTGTTCGATGCCGACCGACAGGCGCACCATGTCGCGCGGCACCCCGGCCTTGGCCAGTTCCTCGTCGTTGAGCTGGCGGTGGGTGGTGGACGCCGGATGGCAGGCCAGCGACTTGGCGTCGCCGATGTTGACCAGGCGCACCACCAGTTTGAGCGCATCGATAAAGCGCGCGCCGGCCGCCTGGCCGCCGACGATGCCGAAGGATAGGATCGAGGCCGGTTTGCCTTGGCAGTATTTTTGCGCCAGCTCATGCTCGGGATGATCGCTCAGGCCGGCGTACTTCACCCAGGCCACCTGCGGGTGTGCCTTGAGGAATTCAGCCACCTTGAGCGCGTTCTCGCAGTGACGCTCCATGCGCAGGGCCAGGGTTTCCAGGCCTTGCAGGATCAGGAAGGAGTTGAAGGGTGAGATGGCCGCGCCCATGTTGCGCAGCGGCACCACCCGGCAGCGGCCGATGAAGGCGGCCGGGCCGAAGGCCTCGGTGTAGGTCACGCCGTGGTAGGAGGCGTCCGGGGTGTTGAGCAGGGCGAAGCGCTCCGGGTGCTGGGCCCAGGGGAACTTGCCGGAGTCGACCACGATGCCGCCGATGCTGGTGCCGTGGCCGCCCATGTACTTGGTCAGCGAGTGCACCACGATGTCGGCGCCGTGTTCGAACGGCCGGCAGAGCATCGGCGTGGCCACGGTGTTGTCGACAATCAGCGGCACGCCATGGCGGTGGGCCGCGTCGGCCAGCGCTTGCAGGTCGATGATGTTGCCGGCCGGGTTGCCGATGGACTCGCAGAACACCGCCTTGGTTTTATCGTCGATCAACGCTTCCAGGGCCGCGATGTCGTCATGGGCGGCGAAGCGCACTTCGATGCCCTGGCGCGGCAGGGTGTGGGCGAACAGGTTGTAGGTGCCGCCATACAGCTTGGCCACCGAGACGATGTTGTCGCCGACTTCGGCAATGGTCTGGATGGCATAGGTAATGGCCGCCATGCCGGAAGCCACGGCCAGCGCGCCGACCCCGTTTTCCAGGGCCGCCACGCGCTTTTCCAGGACGTCGGTGGTGGGGTTCATGATCCGCGTGTAGATGTTGCCGGCGACCTTGAGGTCGAACAGGTCGGCGCCGTGCTGGGTGTCGTCGAAGGCGTAGGAGGTGGTCTGGTAGATCGGCACCGCCACCGCCTTGGTCGTCGGGTCGGGGCTGTAGCCGGCGTGGATGACCAGGGTTTCCAGTTTCATGCGGGCGTTCCTTCAGGCGATTGAAAGAGGCGCAGCATGGCGAGGGAGGCCAATCCGGGTCAATGATCTGCGGCAATAAAATTGCAGCGACATCAGCTCAATTGATGCGGACCAGATGTCGCGCAATCGCTCACACCGGCGTCAGTGGCCAGAACCAGGGGATGACGAAGCTGGCGACCACCCAGAGCAGCAGATTGAGTGGAATGCCGATCTTCATGAAGTCGGTGAAGCGGTAGCCACCGGCGTTGTAGACGAAGGTGTTGGTCTGGTAGCCGATGGGCGTGGCGAAGCTGGCGCTGGCGGCGAACATCACCGCCACCACGAAGGGCCGTGGATCGACGCCCAGGTGCTGGGCCAGGCCGATGGCGATGGGGGTGACCAATACCGCCACGGCGTTATTCGACAGCATCTCGGTGAGGATCGAGGTGAACAGGTAGATGAACGACAGCATCAGCAGTGGCCCGGCCCAAGGCATCAGGCCCATGACGTTCTCCACCATCAGCTTGACCAGGCCGACCTTGTCCATGGCGATGCTGATCGCCAGCATGCCGAAGATCAGGCTGAGGATCTTCCAGTCCACTGCCTTGTAGGCGTCTTCCACGTCCAGGCAGCGGGTTGCCAGCACGGTCACCGCGCCGATGATCGCCAGGCCTTCGATGGGCATCACGCCGAAGGCGGCGAGCAGCATCACCGACAACGTGGCAATGATCGCAATCGGTGCCTTGTCGCGGCGGAAGGCGCGCTCCTGCACGGCGTTGAGGCTGATCAGTTCGCCATTGTCGGCGAAACGTTTGATTTGCGCTGGGGTGCCCTCGACCAGCATCACGTCGCCGAATTGCAGCTCGAAGTCGTCGAGGTTGCCCTGGATATTCTCATCCTGGCGGTGCACGGCGAGCACGGCGATGCCGTAGCGCGCGGTCAGGTCGAGGTCGCGCATGGGCCGGTGGCTGTAGCGTGAATTGCGCCCGACTATGGCCTCGGCGAGGATCACGTCGTGGCTGCTGATGGTCTCGAAGGCGTCGCCGCGGTTGAAGGTCAGATGGCCGCTTTCACGCAGCTCCACCACGTTTTTCACCTGGCCATGCAGCAGCAAGCGGTCGCCGCTGGCGAGCGGGGTGTCGTGGCCCGGCTCGGTCAGCTCCTGATCCTCGCGAAACAGCTTGAGCACCTGCAAGCCGTTGCCGCCGTTGAGGTTGGCCTCGCTCAAGGTCTTGCCGATCACCGGCGAGCCGTGTGGCACCAGCAGCTCGGTCATGAAGGTGCGATCGAGGTCGGGGCGCAATTGCTTGGACAGGGTTTCCCGATCCGGCAGCAGATGGCGGCCGATGGTCAGCAAGTAGAGCATGCCGACCGTGGCGAGGATCAGTCCGGCGCCAGTGATCTCGAAGATGCCGAAGGGCTCCAGGCCAGCCTTGCGTGCCACGCCGTCGACCAGGATGTTGGTCGAGGTGCCGATCATGGTCAGGGTGCCGCCGAGGATGGTGGCGTAGGACAGCGGGATCAGCAGCTTCGATGGCAGGGTGTTGGCGCGGCGGGCCAGGGCGATGGCCACCGGGGTCAGGATGGCCACCACCGGGGTGTTGTTCAGGCAGGCGGAAATCACCAGGGCGGTGAGCGTCAGGCCGGTGAGTACGCGAATCGGGCTGGTGCCAACCAGGTTGCCCAGCCAGTTGCCCAGGGCGTCGATGCAGCCGGTGCGCTCCAGGGCGGCCGACAGTACGAACATGCAGGCGATGGTCACCGGCGCCGAGTTGCTCAGCACGCTGAGGACTTCCTTGGGTTCGAGCAACTGGGTGACCAGCAGCGCCGCCACGGCAATCGCCGCGACTATGTCCGGGCTCCACTTCTCGCGCACGAAGGCATACAGCAGCCAGACCAGCAGGGCGCCGACAAACAGCAAGGGCAGGGGTAGCGAGTCCCAGAACATGAACGTCCTTAGCGTGCGAATCTTGTGTGAGGTAGCGGGCACGCTCAAGGGCGGCCACGCGAGGCGCTGAAGATAAGGGTTGCGGCTTAGAGAGTCTAAGAATGTTTGAGAAGGTTTATATGCCTTTTCGGTTTAATAGATAAGGCTGTACCGCTGCTCTGCTCGTGCACTGTCTCTGTGTCAGCCGGCCATTGGCCAGTTAGGCTCGGGTTTTCGTGAAGGAGATGACCGATGCGCCAGTTAGGCATTCTCGGTGGCATGAGCTGGGAGTCCACCGCGAGCTACTATCGCCTGCTCAATCAGGGCGTGCGCGAGCGCCTCGGCGGCCTGCACTCGGCGCCCTTGCTCCTGCATTCGGTGGACTTCGCCGGGATCGCCGAGCTGCAGCAACTGGGCGACTGGGATGCTGCGGGGCGGCAGTTGGCGACTGCGGCCCAAGGGCTGGAGCGTGCCGGTGCGACGGCGCTGCTGCTGGCGACCAACACCATGCACAAGGTGGCGCCGGCCATCGAGGCGGCGCTGGACATTCCCCTGCTGCATATCGGCGATGCGGTCGGTCAGGCGCTGCAGCGCCAGGGGGTCACGCGCGCGGCTTTGCTCGGTACCCGTTTCACCATGCAGGAGGCGTTCTACCGTGAGCGCCTGGCCGAGCGCTTCGGCATCCAGGTGGTTGTCCCCCTTCCCGCGCAAATGGACGAAATCGATCGGGTGATTTTCGCCGAACTGTGTCAGGGCCAGTTCCAGCACAGTGCTCGGGCGTTCTACCTGGATTGCCTGACGCGCTTGCATGAGCAGGGCGCCGAGGTGGCGATTCTCGGTTGCACCGAGATCGGCCTGCTGCTCGAAGGCGCGTGCGCGGCGCTGCCGTTGCTCGACAGCACCGAGCTGCACGTGGCGATGGGGCTGGAGTGGTTGCTGGGGCCTGCTACGACGAACAGCTGATCTCCAGGTGCTTGCCCCATTCCGGCGGGCGCTGGGCGTAGCGCTCGAAGCCGGGTTGCTCGTCGAACGGTCGGCTGAGCACCGCGTGCAGTTCGCGTACCGGGCCATAGTCACCTTGCTCGGCGGCGTCGATGACTTGCTGGGCCAGGTAGTTGCGCAGGATGTACTTGGGGTTGGCCGCGTGCATGCGCGCGCGGCGCTGTTGCTGATCGCCACCATCCTGTTGGCTGCGGGCACGGTAATCATCGGCCCAGGCATCGAAGCCGTTGAGGTCGGTGAAGTCTTCGCGCAGGCGGGCCAGAGACTGGTCGGGCGCGCTGTCGCCCAGTTCGCGGAAGAAGAGGGTGTAGTCCACCGCGCTGCTCTGCATCAGTTGCAGCAGGCGTTGGATCAAGGCGTCGTCGCCGGCATCGCTGCTGAGCAAGCCCAGGCGGCGGCGCATCAGGTCAAGGTAGTGGGCCTGGTACAGCGGCAGGAACAGGCCCAGGGCCTCGCGCAGGGCGTCGACCTCGACCAACGGAGTCAACGCCTGGCCCAGCGCCGCCAGGTTCCACTGGGCAATCGGCACCTGGTTGCTGAAGCTGTAGCGCCCGGTGTCGTCGGAGTGATTGCAGATGTGCTTGCTATCGAAGTCGTCGAGGAAGGCGTAGGGGCCATAGTCGAAGGTGATACCGAGGATCGACATGTTGTCGCTGTTCATCACCCCGTGGCAGAAACCATAGGCCTGCCAGTGGGCGATCAACTCGGCGTTGCGCTCGACCACCTCGCGGAACATGGCCAGGTAGGGTTCCGGCTGTTCTTTACACGCGGGGAAGTGGCAGCTCAGCACATGCTCGCCGAGTTGTTTCAGCAGGTCGTGCTGCTGGGTGTAATAGAAGTACTCGAAGTGGCCGAAGCGCACATGGCTCTGCGCCAGGCGCAGGATCATGGCCGCGCTTTCCTGTTTCTCGCGCCATACCGGGGTGCTCGACGCGGTGACGCACAACGCCCGTGAGCTGGGGATGCCGAGGGCATGCAGGTGTTCGCTGGCGAGAAATTCACGGATCGATGAGCGCAGCACCGCGCGGCCGTCGCCCATGCGCGAGTAGGGCGTCTGCCCGGCACCCTTGAGGTGCAGATCCCAGTACTCGCCGGCCTGGTTGACCACCTCGCCTAACAGCAGGCCGCGGCCATCGCCCAGGCGCGGGTTGTAGCTGCCGAACTGATGCCCGGAATAGACCATGGCCCGCGGCTCGGCCTCGCTCCACAGCGTGTGCCCGGCGAACAACTGGGCGAATACCTCGCTCTCGGCTTCGCCGGGGTCGAGGTCGAGCAGGGCCATGGCCTCCTGGCTGACCACCACCACGCGCGGCTCGGCAATCGGCTCGGGCAATATATGGGTGGAAAAGGCGTCGCCGAGACGGGCGAAGCGATTGTCGAAGGTCAGGTCGGTAAGCGACTTCAAAGTAAGACTCCAGCAGGACAGGGCACTGCGACGATCCGCACGTTGCTCGGACGGTAGACCCCGAGCAACGTCAGATGTTTACGTCGGATCGATACCAGGCGTCGTTGGGGTGATCGGATCCTGGTCGGCTTCAGGTTCGGATTCGAGTTTAAGTGTGGGTTTGTGCACGGCCTCGGGGTCGGGCTTGGCGGGTTCGCCGAGCGTGCTCTTGCCGGTGCCCAGGTTGAGTTCCTGGCCCTGCAGGTTCTTGACCATGACTTCGACCTGGTTGAAGGCCATCTCGACGTCGTTTTCGCGGAAGGTCAAGGCGATGCGGGTGAGGATTTCATCGGTGGAGGCATTGCGGTCGCCCAGTTCGCGCACATGGAAGCGCAACTCGTAGTCGAAGGTGCTGGGGCTGATGGTCAGGAAAAACAGCAGCGGCTCGGGATCGCGCAGCACCCGTGGATTTTCCTCGGCCGCTTGCAGCATCAGCTTGCGCGCCAGCTCCAGGTCGGTCTCGTAAGCCACGCCGATCTTGATGATCACCCGGGTGACGGTGTCGTTCAGCGACCAGTTGACCAGCTGGTCGGTGACGAAGGTCTTGTTCGGTACGATGATTTCCTTGCGGTCGAAGTCGGTGATGGTGGTGGCGCGGATGCGGATCTTGCTGACCGTGCCCGACAGATTGCCGATGGTCACCACGTCGCCGATGCGTACCGGGCGTTCGAACAGGATGATCAGGCCGGAAATAAAGTTGGCGAAAATCTCCTGCAGGCCGAAACCCAGCCCGACTGAGAGCGCCGCCACCAGCCATTGCAGCTTGTCCCAGCTGACCCCGAGGGTCGACAGGGTGACCACGAAGCCGATGGCGACAATCGCATAGGACAGCAGGGTGGTGGTGGCGTAGGCGCTGCCCTGTGCCAAATGCAGGCGCGACAGCACCAGGACTTCCAGCAGGCCGGGCAGGTTGCGCGCCAGAGCCACGGTGATACCGACGATGATCAGCGCGCTGAGCAAGTCGCTGAGGCTGATCGGTACCAGACTGGCGTTTTCGCCGCTGCCGCTGCTGTATTCATAGAGACTGATGTTGTCCATGTAGGCGAACACTGAAATCAGGTCGGCCCAGACCCAGTACAGTCCCGCAATGAAGATGCCCAGCAGGGCCAGGCGAATCAGCCGTAGCGACTGCTGGTTGACCTGTTCGATGTCCAGGGTTGGTTCTTCGATCACCACGTCGCCGCTTTCGCCTTCGCTGGCTTGTTGCGCCAGGCGCTTGGCGGTGGCGCGCTGGTAGGCCAGACGCCTGGCGGCGACGCCGAGGCCACGGACGAAGGCCGCTTCGACGAATAGCCAGATGATCAGCAGGTAAAGCGTGTCGATCAGCCGGTCGCTGAGTTTCAGCGCGGTGTAGTAGTAACCGAAGCCCACCGCGATGATCAGCGCCAGCGGCAGCAGGCTGAACAGCAGGCCGAGGAATATCCGGAATGCCGAGGCTTGCTCGCGGGCCGGGCCACTCAGCAGCAGTTTGTGCAGCATCCAGGCCATCAGGCAGTAACAGCCCAGCACCACGGCAATCCCGATGACATCATCGGCCAGGCTGGCGGGTTGGTGTTCGGCAACGGCGACGACGCCGGCCAGGGCCAGTACCACCAGACCCAGGTAACGAATCTGTCTGTGGAGGAAATTTACCTGCGCTCGTGGCCAGCGGAAATGCAGTTCGGCCACGCCACCCGGGGCGAGGATCCGGTAGACGGTGTAGAACACCAGCCAGGCCTGGGCCATTTCGAACATGGCCGCCCCGAGGTTGGCGTTCTGTCCGCGGGCGTCCATCTGCAAGGCGAAACCGCACAGCGCCAGGAACAGGGTGCCGGGTAGCGCCAGCAGCATGTTGAGGAAAACGGCCAAAGGTGTGTGCAGCTGGCTGTCGCGCTTGAAGTGGCTAATGTCCTGATGCAGTTCGCTGAGTTTGAGGTACAGGTAGCTGCGTTTCCACAGTAGGAGGCCGATCAGCAACAGCAGCGGCAGAAACAACAGCGGCCGCTCGACCAAACCGGCGCCCAGTTCGCGCAGGTTGGATCCCCAGGGCAGGTCGGCAATCTGCCGTTCCAGCAAGCGTGGCACGCTTTTGAACCAATCGAGATCCAGGGGCTTGTTGCTGGGGATCCAGAACATCTGCTCATCCAGGGTCGCGCGCAAGGCACCGGCGGTGCTTTGCAGCTGTTTCTGGTTGAGTTGCAGGGTGATCGATTCGTTGAGCAGCGCATTGAGCTCACGGTTGAGACGGTTGAGCAGCTCGCGGCGGGTGCTCATCAGTTCAAACAGGGTCGCGCGCAATTCCGCGGTGACGTTCTCGGCGGGCTGCTTGGCGAGCAGCTGCTCGACATAGTCGCCGGGGTTGCTGAGTTGCTCGCGCTGCTGGGTCAGTTCGAACTGGTAGAGGCGAATGTCGGCAATTTCGTCGGCCAGGCCTTTGTCCAGCGTCAGCTTGGGCAAGGCCTGCTTCTGCTGGTAGAGGATCTTCGACAGCAGCAGGCTGCCTTGCAGCACACCAATCTGTTCGTCCAGCGCTTGATCGCTCTGGTTGAGCGCGTCTAGTTGCTGGCGGGTTTGCAGGTTCTGCTGGGTCAGCTGGTTAAGGCGTTCGGTGGAGCGTAACAGGTAGTCGGACAGCTTGAGGTTGCGCGTGCTGACGCTGGTCAGGAGCTTGTCGGAGCCGGCTTTTTTCGCTTCGATCGATTGTTCGGCGACGGTTTTCTCGGACTGTGCCCGGCGTTTTTCGTTGACCAGCGATTGCAGCTCGAGCAGTTCCTGCTCCAGACGCTTGATGCGTTCATCGAGCAAGTCGCGCTGGCTGCTGCCAAGGTCCTGCAGCAGGCTGTTACCTGCCAGTTCCTCGCGCCGCAGCTGGGTCTGCGCATTGAGCGCGGCGAGTTCCGCGTTGAGCAGGTCGCGGCGCTCGGTAGTCAGTGCTTTGTTGGCGTCTTTACCGTTTTTCAGGGCAGTGTTGATCTCCTGAATCCGCGTCTGATTGCTGCTGATCTCCCCCTGTGCCCGTTCGGGACGGGTCTGCGCGGTGATGATCAGACTGTTGGCGTCGATGATCTGCTTCTGCCAGTCGTTCAACTGAACATTGCGCTCGCTGAGCAGTTGCTCCAATTGCGGCACAGCCGTATCGGCATAGCGCGGGGTAACCGGGGTGGCTTGGCTGGCTTTGAGGCGGGTCAGTTCGCGCTGCGCTTCATTGATCAGTTGCGGCGCCTGCTCGAGTTGCTGTTTGAGATCGACCAGGCGTTTTTCGCTGTAGGTTTGCTGATTGAGCAGCTCGAGGGTCTTCTCCAGGGTCTGCTTGAGCGCCAGCTGCTCGGTTTCCGGCATTTTGCGCTCGGCCAGGTTTTCCAGGTTGCGCTGCACATCGGCGCTTTTCGGCGACTCGGCCGCGAGACTCAAGGGCGTACTCAGGCAAAGCCCGAGCAGAAGTACGACTAGATAGGGACGTAAAGAGGGCATGGTCGCGATCGTGCTGCTGGAAAAGAGGTTGAGTCTAACAGGCTGCTGAAAAGTGCGGCGCAGCAGGTTGGCAGCAGCCGGTCAGAGAAACAGCCCTGGCCCTGGACGGCTACCTTCGGGGAATTTGACGCCGACTTTGCGGATCTTGTTCCCCTCCATCGCCGCCACTGTCCAGAGCAGGCCCTGCCATTCGACCTGATCGCCGATCACCGGTTCGCCGCCGATCTGCTGGGCGATAAAGCGGCCTAGCGCTTGCTGGCCGTTGATGTCGGCCAGTTTCAGGCCGTACAACGCGGCAACCGCGCCGAGTTCGGCGTCGCCTTCCAGGACAAAGTCGCCGAAGAAGCGCAGGTCCTGGCCACGCTTCGGTGCCTGGCTGAACAGTTTGCCCAAGCCTGGCAGGTCGTGTTCGTGGCCAACCACGCAGAGCAAGTCGCCGGCTTCGAGGCGGGTGCTGCCAGAGGGGTGGAGCAGTTCCTTGCCGCGAAACAACGCGGCAATGCGGGTGCCCTCGGGCATCTTCAGTTCGCGCAGGGCGGCACCGATGCACCACTTCTCCGCGCCCAGCCGGTAGATGAACAGTTCCCACTGGCTGGTCGGGTGCACGTCCAGACCGGCGCGCGATACCGGTGCCGGCTCTGGCGGCACGGTGACGCGCAACAGCTTGGCGGCCCAGGGCAGGCTGGTGCCCTGCAGCAGCAGGGAGACCAGGACGATGAAGAAGGCCACGTTGAAGAACAGCTGGGCATTCTCCAGGCCAGCCATCAGGGGGAACACCGCGAGAATGATCGGCACCGCGCCACGCAAGCCAACCCAGGCAATAAAGACGCGCTCGCGGTCATGGAAGCCTTTGAATGGCAGCAGGCCAATCAAAATCGACAGGGGGCGGGCGAACAGAATCATCCACAGGGCCAGGCCCAGCGCCGGCAGGGCAATCGGCAGCAGTTCATGGGGCGTGACCAGCAGGCCGAGTACCAGGAACATGCCGATCTGCGCCAACCAGGCCAGGCCGTCGAGCATGTGCAGGATGCCGTGACGCGAGCGGATTGGCCGATAGCCGAGCAGCAGGCCACACAGGTAGATGGCCAGAATGCCGCTGCCGCCCACCACATTGGTGATGGCGAAAATGATCAGCCCGCCGCTGACCACCAGCAAGGGGTAGAGGCCGTTGGCCAGCTCCATGCGGTTGACCAGATTCAGTAACAGCCAGCCGCCGCCCAGGCCGAACAGCGCGCCGATGCCGAATTGCTGCAGCAGTTGCAGGGGCAGCGCCCAGCTCAAGCCATCCTGGCCGCTGGCAAGCATGGCGATCAGGGTCACGGTGAGGAACACCGCCATCGGGTCGTTACTGCCCGATTCGATTTCCAGGGTAGCGCTGACCCGCTCGTTCAGGCCGCGCCCGCCGAGCAGGCTGAATACCGCGGCGGCGTCGGTGGAACCGACGATGGCGCCGATCAGCAAGCCTTCCATCCAGCTCAGGTTGAACAGCCAGGCGGCGGCCATGCCGGTCAGCCCGGCGGTGATCAGCACCCCCACCGTGGCCAGCGACAAGGAGGGCCACAGGGCTACGCGGAAACTGGAGACGCGGGTGCGCATGCCGCCATCGAGCAGGATGATCGCCAAGGCCAGGTTGCCCACCAGATAGGCCAGTGGGTAGTTTTCGAAGAGGATCCCGCCTGGGCCATCAACGCCAGCGAGCATGCCGACCGCGAGGAAAATCACCAGGATGGGAATGCCGAAGCGCGCGCCAAAGGCGCTGACCAGAATGCTCAAGGCCACCAGCAATGCACCGATCAAGAACAGATTATTGATGGTGCTGGCGTCCAAGGAGGTACTCCGGGTCGGAAGGCGACTGCATCGATATGCATGGTGCGTGCCAGCGATTCTAACCTGCGTCTTCGTCTCACTGTCAAGAAAACCCCCCGCTCATCAAATGGGGGCGTCCGCTGGTGGTTTGCTGTGTTTGAGTGCCTAGGGTGGGTTAGCGGCGCGGGTGGAAGGGGGGCGTTTTGCCTCGCAGGTCGAGCGCCGCGTAACCCACCAGGCGTTAGCCCGGTCGGCGGCAATGGTGGGTTACGCCGCCATTGCGAGTGGAATGCAATGGGCGACCGAGGCAGGCGCCTAACCCACCCTGCGCCGGTCGCGCTGTCAGCCTTAGAACCAGCTGTCCTGCATGCCCAGGCAGGTATCGTCGCGCGCTTCGAGGATGGCCAGGTTGTGCTGGCAGCTCGGCACTTCCCAGGTGAGGAAGTAACGCGCGGCCTGCAGCTTGCCTCGATAGAAGTCGCGGTCGACTGGGTTGCCGGCCGCCAGACCCTGTTCGGCCTTGATCGCCTGTTCCAGCCAGCGCCAGCCAATCACCATATGGCCGAAGACGTTCAGGTACAGCGCCGAGTTGGCCAGGCCTTCATTGACCTTGCCGCTGATCAAATCGCCGAGCAGGGCCAGGGTCACCGCCGACAGACGCGCCAGCAGTTGCTCCAGGGGCTGGCGCAGGGCGTTCAGTGACTCATATGCGCTGGCGCGTTGGCAGCAGGCCTGGATCAGCTTGACCAGTTGCTTGAGCGCCGCGCCGCCGTTCATCGACACCTTGCGCCCGAGCAGATCCAGCGACTGAATGCCGTGGGTGCCTTCGTGGATCGGGTTGAGGCGGTTGTCGCGGTAGTACTGTTCCACCGGGTAATCGCGGGTGTAGCCGTGGCCGCCGAGGATCTGGATCGCCAGCTCGTTGGCCTTGAGGCAGAACTCCGAGGGCCAGGATTTGACGATGGGGGTGAGCAGGTCCAGTAACTCCAGGGCAATGCGCCGCTGTTCTGCGGTTTCCAGGGTCTGGGTGTCGTCGAACAGTCGCGCGGCATACAGGCCGAGGTCGAAGGCGCCTTCGACGTAAGCCTTCTGGGTCAGCAGCATGCGCCGCACGTCGGCATGCTCGATGATCGCCACTTGGCTCGAGGTCGGGTCCTTGCCATCCGGCAGGCGGCCTTGCGGACGCTGGCGGGCGTAGTCCAGCGAATACAGGTAACCGGCGTAGCCGAGCATCACCGCGCCCATGCCGACGCCGATGCGCGCCTCGTTCATCATCTGGAACATATAGCTCAGGCCCTGGTGCGGCTTGCCCACCAAATAGCCGACGCAGCCGCCGTTATCGCCCCCACCGTTATCACCAAAGTTCAGTGCGGTGGAGGTGGTGCCGCGCCAGCCCATCTTGTGGAACAGCCCGGCCAGCACCACGTCGTTGCGCGGCCCCAGCGAGCCGTCGTCGCCGACCAGGAACTTGGGCACGATAAACAGGCTGATGCCCTTCACCCCGGGCGGTGCGTCCGGCAGCTTGGCCAGCACCATATGCACGATGTTCTCGCTCAATGGGTGATCGCCGCCAGAGATAAAAATCTTGTTGCCCTTGAGCCGGTAAGTGCCGTCGCCGGCCGGTTCGGCGCGGGTACGCAGATCCGATAGCGAGGAGCCGGCATGCGGTTCGGTCAGGGCCATGGTGCCGAAGAAGCGGCCGTCGATCATCGGCTGCAGGAAGCGCTGTTTCTGCTCGGTGCTGCCGAAAGTCTCGATCAGGTTGGCCGCGCCCATGGTCAGGAACGGATAGGAGGTGGTCGCCGCGTTGGCCGACTGGAAGTGGGCGAAGCAGGCCTGCGACAGCAGGTTGGGCAACTGCATACCGCCAGTTTCGAAGTCTCTTGTGGCGTTGAGGAAGCCGGCCTCGAGGAAGGCGTCGACCGCCGGCTTGACCTCGGGGATCAGCACCGCGGCGCCGTCGACGTACTCGGGCTCGTGCTCGTCGCTCTTGCGGTTGTGCGGGGCGAACAGGTTTTCGGCGATGCTGCGCGCGGTGTCGATGGCCGCATCGAAGGTCTCGCGGCTGTGCTCGGCGAAGCGCTCGCGCTGGGTCAGGCCTTCGGCGTCCAGCACTTCGTACAGCTCGAAGGCCAGGTTACGGGAACTGAGCAGGGACTCGGACATGCTTATACCTCCGGTTGCAATCTGCCGAGTCTAAGCAGCCGCGAGCGCTGCTCCCAGCACTATCAATCAGCGTGATAGCGGGCTGTAGGGCCGGGTTGCAGCGCCTCCATAAAGCCACGGGCTACCGAGCCACAAAGCCTTTAGCCAGTTCTGCGGTCAGTTCGGCTGCGCCAATGTTCTTGCAGCCGCTGGCATTCTGCCCGGCCCAGAGTGGCGAGAAATCGCCGCTGCCCTGGCTTTCCGCCTTGGCGCGCAAGGGTGCGATGGCGGCAGTGGCCAAGGGAAAGCCCGGGGCCACGGGACTGATCGGCCCCTGCTCACGGATTAGCCGGTTGACGATGCCCCGCGCCGGGCGGCCGCTGAACAGGTTGGTCAGGGCGGTATGCCGCGCCTGCGGACTGCGCAGTGCGCTGCGGTGCACGGCGCTGGTGGTCGCTTCCGGGCAACAGAGGTAGGCCGTGCCGATCTGCACCCCGGCCGCGCCCAGGGCCATGGCCGCGCGCACGCCTTGGGCATCGGCAATGCCGCCCGCGGCAATCACCGGCAGTCGCACCGCCGCAACGATCTGCGGCAGCAGGGTGAAGGTGCCGCACTGGCGACTCAGGTCCATATCGAGGAAGTGGCCGCGATGGCCGCCGGCTTCCAGGCCCTGGGCGATGATCGCATCGACGCCATGTTCCTGTAGCCAGAGCGCTTCCTCGACCGTGGTCGCTGAACTGAGCACCTTCGCCCCGCAGGCTTTGACGCGGGCCAGCAATTCGGCGCAGGGCAGACCGAAATGGAAGCTCACCACCGCCGGGCGGCATTCTTCGACTACCTTGGCCATCTCATCACTGAACGGCTGTCGGCCGGCGCCAGCGCTGATGCTGGCCGGATCGACGCCTAACTCGTGGTAATAGGGTGCGAGGCTGTTGCGCCAGGCAGCTTCCTGCTGCGGCTCGGCGGCTGCCGGGGTATGGCAGAAGAAGTTCAGGTTGAACGGCTGGGCGGTCTTGGCCTTGAGGGCTGCCAGTTCAGCGCGCAAGCCGCTGGCGTCGAGCATGGCGCAGGGCAGCGATCCCAGACCGCCGGCATTGCACACCGCAGCGGCGAGCTTGTGGTTTTGCGCGCCGGCCATGGGCGCCTGGATGATTGGCCATTGACAGTCGAACAGCGATTGCAGGGTCATGGGTGCGGGATTCCTGATGCCGGGTGAGTACAGGCTGGGGTTTGCCAGGTCCAGACGAGCGCCCATAACAGCGCGGCGACGCCCAGTGCGAAGCTTTGTGTGAGGCTGCCGCCTGCGCCCAGCCATACCCCGGCCAGCCAGGGGCCGGCTAGTTGCGCACCGCCGTACAGGGCAATCAGCGCGGCCGACAGACGTGGCCCCTGATGCGGTTGTAGGGTGCGCGCCAGGCGCTGGGTCAGCAGTACGCTACCCATAAACGTGCCGCCCACCAGCAGCGCGCAGAGCAGTACGCCGGCGGCGCCTGGGTACAGCAGGGGAGCGGCGCAGCCCAGGGATTGCAGCAGATAGGTGGCAAGCAAGGCATGACGGTCGCCGACGCGAACGCCGAGGGCATTCCACAGAGGGATAGAGAGCAGGCAGGCCAGGGCGCTCCATTGCCAGGCACCGCTGATCAGGGCATGGCCGGCGGGTAATTGTTCCTGCGCCAGGGTTGGCAAGAACGTCATTGGCAGGATGTAGCCCAGGCCGGCGCCGGCGTAGGCCAGAAACAACGGCGTGCTGGCGCGATCGAACAAGCGGCTGCGGGTTACGACGCCCCCGCCTTGACGCTGCTGCAGATGCAGGCGACTGAGCAACCAGGCGCTGAGCAGAGCCAGTGGCAGGGCAAAGGCGGCTACCGGCCACCAGCGTTCGGGGCCGTGCAGCCAGCTGGCGGGCGCGTCGGCCAGCCAGCCGGCCAGCATCAGCCCGGCGGCGAAGCCGAGGTAGACCAGGCCGCTGAGGCTGGCGCGTTGGCGTTGGGCCAGCCACTCCAGCACGAGGGCCGGAGCCAGCACGAAGACCACACCGTTACTGATGCCATTGGCCAGGCGTAACCCCAGCAGCGGTAGATAGTCGTCGCAGAAACCTTGCGCCAGAGTCAGCAGGGCATTCAGCAGCAGGGCCAGCGGCAGCGCCAGACGCAGGCGTGATGGCGTGTACAGGGTCAGGGCCAATAGTGCGCCGAGCAGGTAGCCGAGGTAGTTCCAGCTAGCCAGGTGCGCGCCCTGTTCCAGGCTGAACAGCTGGTCGCCGAGCAAGTGTGGCAGGAGCGGGGTGAAGGCGAAGCGCCCCAGGGCATGCACCACCACCAGGGCAGCGCTGCCAGCGAACAGGGCGAGAAAGATTTGGCGGGGCGATGCCTGCTGCATAAAGATGCTCTTCGGATAATCCGGCTACCTTAACGGTTGCCGAATCAATACTGCCAGTGAAGAGTACTGCGTCTGTTGTTCGCTTTTAATCAAGCCGAGGCAGCGTCGACCCTGCTGATGCGTCGTCGTGATGCCGTCGAACATGCCGCCCTGGAGCGCCTGCTCGAGTTGTTGCGGGCGCCACTGGGGTAATCGATCCGCTAGCACGCCAAGTCAGGGCACCTGTTAAGCTGTGCGGCCTGAGGAGCCCCGCCACCATGAACTACCGCCACGCCTTCCATGCCGGCAACCATGCCGATGTGTTGAAACACGTTATCTTGAGTCGCCTGATCGCCTTGCTGTCACGCAAGGAGGCGCCCTTCGCCTACCTCGACAGCCACGCAGGCGTGGGGCTCTACGACCTCGCGGGGGACCAGGCCAGCCGCACCGGCGAATGGCTGCAGGGCATCGCCCGGCTGTGGCAGGCCGAGGATGTACCGGATCAACTGGTCGATTACCTGGAAGTGATTCGCGCCATGAACCCCGGCGGCGTGCTGCGACATTACCCCGGCTCGCCGGAGCTGGCGCGCATGCTGACGCGCGAACAGGATCGTCTGCACCTCAACGAGAAACACCCGGAAGACGGTCGCCTGCTCAAGGAAAATATGGCCGGTGACCGCCGTGTTGCCGTGCACCTGGGTGAAGGCTGGCATGTGCCGCGGGCCTTGCTGCCGACCCGCGAAAAGCGCGTGCTGCTGCTGATCGATCCGCCCTTCGAGCAGGCCGATGAGCCGGAGCGCTGCGTGCAGGCGTTGAACGAAGCCATTGGCCGGATGCGCCAGGCGGTGGTGGCGATCTGGTACCCGATCAAGGAGCTGGGCCAGCTCAGACGCTTCTACCGCGACCTGGGAAAGAGCAATGCGCCCACGCTGCTGCGCATCGAACTCTATGTGCACCCCGCCGATGACGCGCAACGCCTGAACGGTTCCGGCCTGGTGATCAGCAATCCGCCCTGGGGCCTGGAGGACGAACTCAAGCAGATCCTGCCCTGGCTGACCACTTTGCTCGGGCAAAGCCAGGCCGGCTGGCGGATGGATTGGCTGATCGAGGAAAAGGCCCCCTAGATGGGGTCGTGTTGGGCTCAACCCCTGCACATTTGATCGCTATGCCGGGGTGGGCTGTCGCGTTATGCGCGAGCCAGTTCCAGCTCGACTTCCGCGGCCCAGTCCAGCCAGGACTGTTCGCCGAGTATGCCGCGGCGCAGGGTCAGGTAGGGCAGGCGCAGAGCGGCGCGGCGGTCTTGCGGCTGGGCGAGATACTCACGCTCGATGTCCAGCAGGCTGTCCAATGTCTTGCGGTGCACTGCCACGTGCCGGTGCATTTCCTCGCGCAGGTTGTCCTCCGTGGTATGGGCGCCCGCGTACAGCTTTACCAGCAACGCATCGTTGATCTTGTTGGGCTGCACCGGCTCGGCGAGCCAGCGCAGTAATTCTGTGTGGCCGGCCGGTGTCAGGCGGTAGACCTTCTTGTCCGGGCGGGTTTCCTGCGTCTGCGCTTCAAATTCCAGCCAGCCGGCCTCGTTGAGCTTTTTCAGTTCCAGGTAGACCTGCTGGTGCTTGGCATTCCAAAAATAGCCGAGGCCATCCTTGAAGCGCTTGAGCAGGTCGTAGCCGCTGCCGGGTTCACTTTCCAGGAGGATGAGGATGGCGTGCTTGAGCGACATGGATAGCGTTCACCGGATCGATGGGGGCGAGCGCCGCAGTATACGGATTATGCAAAAAGTTGCATTGGGCGGAGAGCCTGCTTAGTATGCAAAAAATTGCATAACAAAAACGCAAGGGCTTCCCATGAAACGCACCGGTACCCGCTTCCGCCCGCGCCTGGTCAGTAACGACTACGACGCCATCATCATCGGCTCCGGTATTGGTGGCCTGACCACCGCCGCGTTGCTGGCCAAGCTCGGCAAGCGTGTCTGCGTGCTTGAGCAGCACTACACCGCCGGCGGCTACACCCACAGCTACGAACGTGCAGGCTACGAGTGGGACGTAGGCGTGCATTACATCGGTGAGGTGCACAAACCCTGGTCGGCGATCCGCCGGGTGTTCGATGTGATCAGCGATGGCAACCTCGAATGGGCGTCGATGGATGCGCATTACGATCGCATCGTGATCGGCGACAAGACCTATGACTACGTGGCCGGGCGCGAGGAATTCAAGGCGGAGATGCAGCGCCACTTCCCCGATGAAGCGGCGGTGCTCGACCGTTATGTCGACCTGCTCAGCGAGGTCAGTGCCAAGGTCCCGCGCTTCTTTGCCGGCCAGGCCCTGCCACGCTCGCTGGGCATGCTCTACGGCAAACTGCGCCGTCTGTGGCTGCCCGACTACATGTTCAAGACCACCCGCGAAGTGCTTGAAGGCCTGACCCAGAACCAGGAACTGATCGGCGTGCTCACCGCCCAGTGGGGCGACTACGGGCTGCCACCGGCGGAGGCGGCGTTCGTCATGCACGCCATGGTCGCCAAGCACTACATCACCGGCGGCAACTACCCGGTGGGCGGAGCCACGAAGATTTCCGCAACCATCATTCCGGTCATCGAAGCCGCCGGTGGCCACGTATTCACCTATGCCGGGGTCGACAAGATCCTGGTCGAGAATGGCCGCGCGGTCGGTGTGCGCATGCAGAAGGACGGCTTCGAATTGCGTGCCCCGCTGATTGTCAGCTGCGCCGGCCTGGTGCCCACCTATACTCGTCTGATCGAGCCGCAGGTGGCGAGCGAGCATGGCCTGCTGAACCACCTGCCGAAGGTCGAGCTGTCAGCGGCCACCCTCTGTCTGTACGCCGGATTCAAGGGCAGCGCCGCCGACCTGCACCTGCCGAAGACCAACTACTGGGTCTACCCGAGCCACGATCACGACTACAACGTCAGCAGCTTCAAGAGCGGGCAGAACCCGGCGATGCCGCTGATCTACATCAGCTTCCCCTCTGCCAAGGACCCGGCCTGGGATGCCCACTACCCGAACAAGGCCACGGTGGAAATCGTCGCGCCGACCCAGCCGCAGTGGTTCGCCCAATGGAAGGGCACCACCTGGGGCAAGCGCGGCCCCGAGTACGAGGCCTTCAAGGCCGAGCTCACCGAACACCTGCTGGAAACACTCTACCGTCATCAGCCGCAACTGCGCGGTGCGCTGGATTTCTGCGAGCTGGGCACACCGCTGTCCAACGAGTGGTATCAGTGGAACGAGCAGGGCGAAATTTACGGCATCGACCACACGGTGCAGCGTTTCGAGCAACACTGGATTCACTGCCAGACGCCGATCAAGGGCCTCTACCTGACCGGGGCGGACACCGTTACCGCCGGGGTTGGTGGTGCTCTCATGGCCGGGGTGCTGACCGCGACCCGCATGCTCGGCTGGCGCGGCTACCGGGTCGGTCAGTTGTTGAAGCGCTGGACGCCAGGGACGACAGCCGAGGCGGGGGAGCAGACGCCGGCGCTCTGAGCACGTGTCTCTGCGTCAGGCGGTTGGAGGTCAGCGGTTGCACGTCGTTGCGACTGGGACTCCACGCCATCCTTGGCCTGAACGTCGCTATCCCGGCAGGCACACTCCGGTGCCGCCCAGGCCGCAATAGCCGCCGGGGTTCTTCGCCAGGTATTGCTGGTGGTAGGCCTCGGCATAGTAGAAGGGCGGTGTCTCGGCGATTTCGGTGGTGATAGGGCCGAAGCCGGCCTTTTCCAGTTCGCCTTGGAACTGCGCCTGGCTGGCTTCGGCGGCGGCCAGTTGCTCGGCGCCGTAGCAGTAGATCGCCGAGCGGTATTGGCTGCCGGTGTCGTTGCCCTGGCGCATGCCCTGGGTCGGGTTATGCGCTTCCCAGAAGGCTTTCAGCAGCGCCGCGTAACTGGTCTGTTGCGGGTCGAAGACCACCAGCACCGCTTCGGTGTGGCCGGTCAAGCCGGAGCAGGCTTCCTCATAGGTCGGGTTTGGCGTATGGCCGCCGGCATAGCCGACGGCTGTGCTCCACACCCCCGGTTGCTGCCAGAAGTGTCGCTCGGCGCCCCAGAAACAGCCGAGGGCGAATACCGCTTGCTGCATGCCGGCCGGGAATGGCGCCTGCAGGGGATGGCCATTGACGTAATGGCTGTCTGGCACTGGCAGCGGCGTATCGCGGCCGGGCAGAGCCTGCTCGGCACTGGGCAGTTCGAGTTGCTGGGCAAGAATTTGCGAACGCAGAACCATGAGCGATTTCCTCAACATAAGCGGGTGTATCGGTAGACCGCGCGGGTGACGCGACGTTACCGGTCGTGGTCGGCGCGACATGATCGGCTAGCGGCAGGGATAGCGCTGCAGTCTTGCGATCAGTTCGCCCCCGGCGATCGGCCGGTCGAACAGGTAGCCCTGGCCGATGTCGCAGTGCTGGCGCCGCAGGAAGCTCAGTTGCGCGGCGGTTTCGATGCCTTCGGCGACTACCTTGAGTTTCAGTTTGTGCGCCATGGCGATCACCGCCGAGGTGATCTCCATGTCGTCCTGATTTTCCGGGATGTCCTTGATGAAGCTGCGGTCGATCTTGATCACGTCGATGGGGTATTTCTTCAGGTAGCTGAGCGACGAATAACCGGTGCCGAAGTCGTCCATCGCCAGGGTCAGGCCCAGGCTTTTCAGGCGGCTGAGTTGGTGGCGGGTGTCGTCGGTGGCCTCCAGCAGCAGGCTTTCGGTCAACTCCAGCTCCAGCAAGGTTGGCGCCAGCTGTTCCTCGTGCAGGATCGCGGCGATCGAGCCAACCAGATCGGGGTCGGAGAACTGCTTGGGCGACAGGTTGATCGCTACCTGCAGGTTGCCCAGGCCGGCCGCGGTCAACTGCTTGCTCATATGGCAGGCTTGGCGCACCACCCATTTGCCGATAGGGATGATCAGCCCGGTTTCCTCGGCCACGCCGATGAATTGGTCCGGCTGAATCATGCCTTTCTCCGGATGGTGCCAGCGCAGCAGCGCCTCCATGCCGGTCAACTGGCCAGTCTTCAGGCACAGTTTGGGTTGATAGAACACTTCCAGCTCGTTCTGGGTCAGCGCGCGGCGCAGATTGTTTTCGACGAACAGTTTGTAGTCGGCCTCGGCGTTCAGGACCTCGGTGAACACCTGCAGTTGGTGCTTGCCGTTGGCCTTGGCCTTGTGCAGCGCCAGGCCGGCATGCTTCATCAGGGTTTGTGGATCGGTCCCGTGCTCTGGCGTGCTGGCCACGCCCACCGAGCCGGTGACGCTGATCAACTGATTGTCGACGAACAGTGGCTTGTCCAGGGTATGCAGCACCTGGTGGGCCAGCTGTTGGGCGCCAGCCAGGTCGGCGGCATCCAGCAGGATGGCGAATTCGTTGCTGGCGAAGCGCGCGAGTATGCCGCTCGGCGTGAGGCTGTTGCGCAGGCGCCGGGCCAGGCTGATGAGCAGCTTGTCGCCAGTCTGGTGACCGAGGCTGTCGTTGATCCGCTTGAAATTGTCGATGTCCACCAGCAACAGGCTGAACGGCTTGTCGTCAGCGCTGGCAAAGCGGTGTTCCAGGGCGCGAATAAAGGCGTAACGATTACCCAGGCCGGTGAGGTTATCGCTATAGGCCAGGCGCTCGATGCGTTGCTGGGCCTGTTTGGTTTTGGTGATATCTTCATAGATGCCGATGTAGTGGGTCAGGGTGCCGTCATCGGCATGCACCTTGGATATCGACAGCTGCCCCCAGTAGGGCTCAAGGTTCTTGCGTCGGCTTTTAAACTCGCCTTGCCAGTTGTTGTGTTCGGAGAGGCTGGTGGGTGCATCGAAGAGCAGCTCGCCGAGGTTTTCCAGGGCCTGCAGTTCGGACAGGCGCCGGCCTTGTACCTCGTCGGAACTGTACAGGGTGATGGCGGTAAAACTCGGGTTGACGTATTCCACCAGCCCGTCGCGATCGACCAGGATAAAGGCGCTGGAGCTCTGCTCGACCGCGCGCTTGAACAGGTGCAGCTCGCTGGTAGCGCTGCGCCGTTGCTGATGGCTCAGCACTTGCGCGTACTGATCGGCCAGTTCGCCGGCAAAGGCGATTTCGTCGGCCTGCCAGACGCGCCGAGAGTCTGTGTGCTCCAGGCACAGCACGCCGACCACTTCACCGCCGATGCGGATACTGGCATCGAGCATGGCCGTGATGCCCATGGGTTGCAGGTAGCTGTCGCGCAGCTCACGGGTACGCGGGTCGAGCGAGGCATCGTGGGCATCGATCGCCCGGCCACTTTGCAGTGCTTGCAGGTAATCCGGGCAGTCGCCCATTGCGAACGGCATGGCGCGTTCATGGCGGTCGATATCGCGGCGAAACAGGGTCACGGGCGCAAGGCTGGCGCCATTCAGATTCCAGATGCTCGCCCGCGCTACGCCATAGAGGCTGCACGCTGAGCGGGTGATCAGTTCGGCGGCTTCACGCAGCGGATCGCTGGTCGTGTAGTGCTGGCGCGCCAGACGCACGATCAGGCTTTGCTGGGCCTGCGAGCGCTGCTGCCGCTGCTGATCCTCGCTGCTCGACGTGGGCTGGGTGGGGGCGCTAGTCTCAGCGGTGACTATCAGGTAGCCGCGCAGCAGATGCCGGCCGTGTTGCTTGAACGGCTCGCCCATTTCCATCAGGCAGACGGGGCCGTGCGCGGTATGCAGGGTGTAATGCACCAGATAATGCGCTTGCTGCGCCAGTTGCAGCTGAATGGTGTCATGCAACCGATGGCGAGCTTCGGGCTCCATCAGGCAGGCGTAGGGGGCATCGATCAGTGCGCAGAGTTCGCTGGCGGGGATGCCGAACTGGCGCTCGCAGGCCGGGTCGAGAAACAGCAGCGCCCAGCTGGCCTCGTTCAAACGCTCGAAGCGCAACATGCCGAGCCTCGACGGCACTGGTAACTGTGTCACAACCTCGGATGCTAACCGGCTCACGGCATCGGGATGGCTTTTCATCAAGCGGCTGGCTTCCAGTATGCTGGCTGAGGCAAGAGTTAGGCCCACTTCACTATAGCGTTGAGTAAGGGTGCATCATGCATTTGCGACTGACAAGAAAACTAATTCACACCGTGTGCTTGCTTGGCTGCCTGGTTGCGCCGCTGGCCTTGGCCAGCGAACCAGCAGCGGGACTGAGCAGCGCCGAACAGGCCAGTTATCTGGCCGACTTGAAGCGCCTGTACCTGAGTCAGGACGAGCGCCAGGTGCTGCTCTTGCACAGCAATGCGCTGCTGACCACCTACGCCCTGCGCGCCGGCTATCAGGTGGGTCAGGCGCAACCTCAGGATCTGCTCTACCAGTGGCGTCTTGGCGCGCCCGGTGAGCTGATCCTGCGCGAGGAGATTCGTGGGCAAGGCAGCGACATGGCCGTGCGCAACCAGCGCATTGCGCTGTTCGGGGTCGACCCGTTTATCCGTTACGACTGCCCGCCCAGCGGCATCAGTTGCGTGCTGTACAACCCGGTCGATGGCAGCCCGCTGCTGACCATCGTGCGCGATCACCAGGGTGCGGCCGAGCTGGCCAAGGCGCTGAGCTTTCTGATCCGCAAGGTGCAGAAGGGCTAAGAGGCTGAGGCGCTGTACCGCCTGGAGTCTTTTCACTCTAGGTCGAGCCTGGGCTGGAAAACTCCGTCGGTCAGGGCGATGCTTTCAACAGACCCTGGATGCCGAGTGGGCGTGCATGCAGATGCTGGACGTCAATCCCGATACTGTTTGCCGACTGATTGCCCTTGCCCAGGTGTTTCATGCCCAAGAGGCGGTGGTTATTCCTGAGCAGCCCCGGCGCCGATTGGGCGATGCAGGTGCTCGCCGACCATGCGGATGACGAGGTATTCCTCGAGTTCAAGTCGATCATCGATGATCTAGAGCCTGACCAATAACAGCAGGTCGTGGCCTTGCTCTGGTTGGGGCGTGGCGACGGCACGCTGGAGGGCTGGCCAGAATTGTTGGAACAGGCGCAGGACGACTGGAATCGAAGTACCGCCGAGTACCTGATCGCTCATCCCTTCCTCGCGGATCATCTACGCGAAGCCCTGGCCATGCAGGGTTACGACTGCGAGTGAGAGGTACGGCAATTGCGCCAGGAGCAGTTGCGCCGCACCCCGGCCATGGGGCAAACCGAACACCGCTCGCTGAGTTAGGTGGCGCCTAGCTGCTTTCGGCGACTCTCAAACCCGTTCCTGCCCCTCTAGCCCACTCAAAAAAAACCCCGCCAAACAGGGCGGGGTCGAGGTACGAGCGTGGCGTGCTCGAAAGTTGTCGCGAGTTGCCGCTAAGTCTTACAGCAGCATGGTGCGGATATCTGTCAGCACATCACCGAGGCGCTTGGTAAAGCGCGCGGCAGCAGCGCCGTTGATTACCCGGTGGTCGTAGGACAGCGACAGCGGCAGCATCAGCTTGGGCTGGAAGGCCTTGCCGTCCCAGACCGGCTGGATGGTGGCCTTGCTCACGCCGAGAATCGCCACTTCCGGCGCGTTGACGATCGGCGTGAAGCCGGTGCCGCCAATATGGCCGAGGCTGGAGATGGTGAAGCAGGCGCCCTGCATGTCATCGGCGGCAAGCTTCTTGGTGCGGGCTTTTTCCGCCAGTGCGGCCGCCTCAGCCGCAAGCTGCAGCAGGCTCTTCTGGTCGACGTTCTTGATTACCGGGACCAGCAGACCATCCGGGGTGTCCACGGCGAAGCCGATGTTCACGTATTTCTTGCGGATGATCGCCTTGCCGCTCGGCGCCAGCGAGCTGTTGAAGTCCGGCAGTTCCTTGAGCAGGAAGGCGCAGGCCTTGAGCAACAGTGGCAGCACGGTGAGCTTGACCCCAGCTTTCTCGGCCACGCCTTTCTGCGCGACGCGGAAGGCTTCCAACTCGGTGATGTCGGCCGAGTCGAACTGGGTCACGTGCGGCACATTGAGCCAGCTGCGATGCAGGTTGGCGGCGCCGACCTGCATCAGGCGGGTCATGGCCACTTCTTCGATTTCGCCGAAACGGCTGAAATCCACCACCGGGATCGGCGGAATGCCCGCACCTGCGGTGGCGCCAGCGGGCGCCTCCTTGGCCTTCTGCATTATCGCCTTGACGTGAACCTGTACGTCTTCCTTGAGAATCCGGCCTTTCGGGCCGCTGCCGGGTACGGCAGACAGTTCCACGCCAAAGTCGCGGGCCAGCTGGCGCACGGCCGGGCCGGCATGCACCTTGTTGCCGCTGGCGACTGCAGGCGCGGCCGCAGCACTGGCGGCGGCGGCCGACAGCTTGGCGATGGCGTTGACTTCGGCGACTACCGCCGGGTCGGCCCCAGCGGGGGTTTTATGCACCTCCGCCGATTGCGCTGCCGTTGGCGCTGGCGCAGCAGGAGCTGCGGCTCCAGCCACTTTCAGCTTGAGGATCAGGTCGCCGGTGCCGACGTCGGCGTCCAGCTTGACCTCGACACTTTCCACCACGCCGGCAACCGGCGAGGGGATTTCCATGCTGGCCTTGTCCGATTCCAGGGTGATCAGCGACTGGTCGGCTTCGACCGTGTCGCCGGCCTTGACCAGGATTTCGATGACCTTGGCCTTGCCGGCCGAGCCGATGTCCGGGACATGGATGTCCTGCACGGACGACTCTGCCGCCGCTGCTGGTGCCTCCGCTGCTGGTGCTGCCGCAGCAGGCGCCGCAGCAGGCGCCGGAGCGGCTGCGGCAGGTGCGGGTGCTGCAGCAGCAGGAGCCGCTGCAGCGTCGCTGGCGCCTTCGACTTCCAGCTCGAGCAACTCGTCGCCTTCTTTCAGGCGGTCGCCCAGTTTGACTTTCAGGCTCTTGATTACCCCTGCTTTCGGTGCCGGGATTTCCATGCTGGCCTTGTCCGACTCGAGGGTCAGCAGGCTCTGCTCGGCTTCGATGCGATCGCCGACCTTGACGAACAGCTCGATGACTTCGCCTTCACCACTGCCGATGTCGGGTACGCGGATTAGTTCGCTCACAGTGCGTCTCCTTAGAGAACCTATTCAATAACTACTGCGCTTGCTCATGCTGCGTTGAAAACAGGCTCGAACTGCTCATTTACAGTTCGTAAACTCCGCGTTCTCGCCTGTTTTCGCCTTGCCTGAGCTACGCTCGCGACGTTCTTGAACAGATTCTTAACAGTCCAGTGGGTTGAGTTTTTCCGGGTTGATGCCGAACTTGGCGATGGCCTCGGCCACCACTTTAGGTTCGATATCACCACGGTCGGCGAGGGCTTCGAGGGCGGCCAGGACCACCCAGTTGCGATCCACTTCGAAGAAGTGACGCAGCTTCTTGCGGCTGTCACTGCGCCCGAAGCCGTCGGTACCCAGTACCTTGTATTCCTTGCTGGGAACCCACTGGCGAATCTGGTCGGCGAACAGCTTCATGTAGTCGGTGCTGGCGATGACCGGGCCTTGGCGGCCGGTCAGGCACTGCTCGACATACGACAGCTTGGGCTTCTGCTCGGGATGCAGGCGGTTGTTGCGTTCCACGGCCAGGCCGTCGCGACGCAGTTCGTTGAAGCTGGTGACGCTCCACACATCGGCGCCGACGTTGAACTGCTCGCGGAGGATCTTCGCCGCCTCGCGCACTTCGCGCAGGATGGTACCGGAGCCGAGCAGCTGCACGTGATGGGCGGCTTCCTTCTTGTCCTCTTCGAGCAGGTACATGCCCTTGACGATGCCGGCCTCGACACCTTTAGGCATGGCCGGCTGCTGATACGCCTCGTTCATCACGGTGATGTAGTAGAAGACGTTCTGCTGCTCTTCGATCATCTGCCGCGTGCCTTCGCGGATGATCACCGCCAGCTCGTAGCCGTAGGTCGGGTCGAACGTGCGGCAGTTGGGAATGGTCGAGGCCATGATGTGGCTGTGACCGTCTTCGTGCTGCAGGCCTTCGCCGTTGAGCGTGGTGCGCCCGGCGGTGCCGCCGATCAGGAAGCCACGGGTGCGGCTATCGCCGGCAGCCCAGGCCAGATCGCCAATGCGCTGGAAGCCGAACATCGAATAGAAGATGTAGAACGGCAGCATTGGCTGGTTGTGGCAGCTGTAGCTGGTGCCCGCGGCGATGAAGGAGCTCATGGCGCCGGCTTCGTTGATGCCTTCCTCGAGGATCTGACCTTTCTTGTCCTCGCGGTAGAACATCACCTGATCCTTGTCCACCGGCTCATACAGCTGGCCGACCGAGGAGTAGATGCCGAGCTGGCGGAACATGCCTTCCATGCCGAAGGTACGCGCCTCGTCCGGAATGATCGGCACGATGCGCTGGCCGAGTTCCTTGTCCTTGAGCAACTGGGCGAGTACCCGCACAAAGGCCATGGTGGTGGAGATTTCACGGTCGCCGGAGCCGTCGAGGATGGCCTTGAGGGTATCCAGTGGCGGGGTCGGGATGCTGAAACTGTTGGTGCGGCGCTGCGGTACGAAACCACCGAGGGCGGCGCGCCGCTCGTGCAGGTACTTGTATTCGGCGCTGCCGGGTTTCGGCTTGAAGAACGGCAGGTTCTCCAGCTGGTCGTCCTGGACCGGGATGTCGAAGCGGTCGCGGAACTGCTTGAGGCTGGCGACGTCGACTTTCTTGGTGTTGTGCGCGGTGTTCTTCGCTTCGCCCGCGCCGGTGCCATAACCCTTGATGGTCTTGGCCAGGATCACGGTCGGCTGTGCTTTGTGGTGGACCGCGTCATGGTAGGCCGCATAGACCTTGTACGGGTCGTGGCCGCCACGGTTGAGCTTCCAGATCTCGTCGTCGGAGAGGTCTTTGACCATCTCTTTCAGCTCGGGGCTGTTGAAGAAGTGCTCACGAACGAAGGCGCCGTCTTTGGCCTTGTAGTTCTGGTACTCGCCGTCGATCACTTCGTCCATCCGGCGTTGCAGGATGCCGTCGGTGTCCTTGGCCAGCAGTGGATCCCAGAAGCGACCCCAGACCACCTTGTTGACGTTCCACTGGGCGCCACGGAACACGCCTTCGAGTTCCTGAATGATCTTGCCGTTGCCGCGCACCGGGCCGTCGAGGCGCTGCAGGTTGCAGTTGATGACGAAGATCAGGTTGTCGAGTTTCTCGCGGCCGGCCAGGGAAATGGCGCCGAGGGATTCCGGCTCGTCGCACTCGCCGTCGCCGAGGAAGCACCAGACTTTCTGCTTGCCGGCCGGGATATAGCCACGGTCTTCCAGGTACTTCATGAAGCGTGCCTGGTAGATCGCCTGGATCGGGCCCAGACCCATAGATACAGTCGGGAACTGCCAGAAATCCGGCATCAGCCAGGGGTGCGGATAGGATGACAGGCCCTTGCCATCGACTTCCTGGCGGAAATTGTCGAGCTGCTCTTCGCTGATCCGGCCTTCCATGAAGGCGCGAGCGTAGACGCCCGGCGAGGCATGGCCCTGGAAGAAGATCAGGTCGCCGCCGTGCTCGTCGGTCGGGGCCTGGAAGAAGTAGTTGAAACCGATGTCATACAGGGTCGCGGACGAGGCGAAACTGGAGATGTGGCCGCCCAGATCCGGATCTTTCAGGTTGGTGCGCATCACCATGGCCAGGGCGTTCCAGCGTACCAGCGAGCGAATGCGGCGTTCCATGAACAGGTCGCCAGGCATGCGTGCTTCGTGGGTTACCGGGATGGTGTTGCGGTACGGCGTAGTGATCGCATAGGGCAACTGGGAACCACTGCGGGTGGCCAGTTCGCCCAAGCGGGTCATCAGGTAATGCGCGCGGTCTTCGCCTTCCTTGTCAAGAACAGACTCAAGGGCGTCCAGCCATTCCTGGGTTTCGACGGGATCGAGGTCTTGCATGGGTTGCTCCAGGGCGGAAAGGCTTCCAGAATCGGAGGCCAGGATTCGTGACCGGCTTTGTGGGCGGGCACGTGAATTCTTGGATGCACCGGGGATAGGACCGGCTCTGTGTAGTTTTACTACATTTCGACGCCGATTTCAGCCCTTTGGATACAATCTTTCGTAGCAAAACTACAATTTATTTGTCTGTTTGTTGCGCGCGCCGCGTCAAGCAAGAGGGTTTCCGGCTTTGCGCGTGTCACTTGCAGTCCGCCAAAAAGGATAGACCATGAGCCTGCCCGCGTTGGCTTCTTTACCAGCCACTCTTGCTCCCCTTGCCCTGCGTGCCGAACAGTCCTTGCAGACGGCCTTCGCCGAGTGCTGCGCTGCTGCCGTGGCCGATTTTGCCGCCTGGCCGAGTGCGCGTCGCGAGGTGCTCCGGCGCGTGGCGGCGGCCAGCGACTTCGTCGTCGAGCAAGCCCAGCGCGACCCGCAGATGCTCCTGGGGTTGGCCGCCTCCGGCGAGTTGGAGCGCTCGCTGCAGGCCGGTGAATTGCGTGGGCAACTGGCGGCCGCGTTGCTCGATTGCGCCGATGAAGACGAGCTGGGCCGGTGCCTGCGGCGTTTTCGCAATCGCCAGCAGGTGCGCATCATCTGGCGCGATATCAGTCGCCAGGCCGACCTGATCGAAACCTGTCGCGACCTTTCGGAACTGGCCGACGCCTGCATCGATCTGGCCTATCACTGGCTCTATCCTCGGCATTGCACGCAGTTCGGCACGCCCATCGGTCGGCGTAGTGGTCAGGCGCAGCACATGGTGGTGCTCGGCATGGGCAAGCTGGGCGCCTTTGAACTGAACCTGTCTTCGGACATCGACCTGATCTTTGGCTACCCGGAGGGCGGCGAAACCGAAGGGGTCAAGCGCCCGCTGGACAACCAGGAATTCTTCATTCGCCTCGGTCAGCGCCTGATCAAGGCGCTGGACGTGATCACCGTCGACGGCTTCGTCTTCCGCACCGACATGCGCCTGCGCCCTTATGGCTCCTCGGGTTCGCTGGTGTTCAGCTTCAACGCGCTGGAACAGTACTACCAGGATCAGGGCCGCGACTGGGAGCGCTACGCCATGATCAAGGCGCGGGTGGTCGGCGGCGATCAGGTCGCCGGAGCGCAGTTGCTGGAGATGTTGCGGCCATTCGTCTATCGGCGTTACCTGGACTTTTCCGCGATCGAAGCGCTGCGCACCATGAAGCAGCTGATCCAGCAGGAAGTGCGGCGCAAGGGCATGGCCGAGAACATCAAACTCGGTGCCGGCGGCATCCGCGAGGTGGAGTTTATCGCCCAGGCCTTTCAGCTGATTCACGGCGGCCGCGACTTGAGCCTGCAGCTGCGGCCGCTGCTGCAGGTGCTCGGCACGCTTGAAGGGCAGGGCTATCTGCCGGCCGCGGCAGTCGACGAATTACGTCAGGGCTACGAGTTCCTGCGTTACACCGAACATGCCTTGCAGGCGATCGGCGATCGGCAGACGCAGATGCTTCCCGATAACGACCAGGATCGCGCGCGCGTGGCCTTTATGCTCGGCTTCGATGACTGGCAGGCGTTTCACCAGCAACTGATGCACTGGCGTGGTCGGGTCGACTGGCATTTCCGCCAGGTGATCGCCGACCCGGATGAAGATGCCGAAACCGCCGATGATGAGGTGGTCGGTGGTGAGTGGCTGCCGCTGTGGAACGATGTTCAGGACGAGGCGGCGGCCTGCCGGCAACTGGCCGAAGCGGGGTTCGCCGAGGCGCAGTCCGCATGGCGGCGCCTTGCTGACTTGCGCAGCGGTAATCAGGTGCGGGCCATGCAGCGTCTCGGTCGTGAGCGCCTGGATGCCTTCATGCCGCGGCTGCTGGCGCAGGCGGTGGAGCACGACAGCCCCGATCTGGTTCTGGAACGGGTGCTGCCGCTGATCGAGGCGGTGGCGCGGCGCTCGGCCTATCTGGTGCTGCTGACGGAAAACCCCGGTGCCTTGCAGCGCCTGCTGACCCTGTGCGCCGCCAGCCCCTGGATCGCTGAACAGATCACCCGCTTTCCTTTATTGCTCGACGAGTTACTCAACGAGGGGCGCTTGTTCAAGCCGCCGCTGGCGCCAGAGCTGGCCGCCGAGTTGCGTGAGCGGCTGATGCGCATCCCCGAGGATGATCTCGAGCAGCAGATGGAGGCGCTGCGCCACTTCAAACTGGCGCACCGCTTGCGCGTGGCCGCGTCGGAAATCTCCGGCAGCCTGCCGTTGATGAAGGTCAGCGACTACCTGACCTGGCTGGCCGAGGCGATCCTTGAGCAAGTGCTGGCCCTGGCCTGGCGGCAGACCACCAGTAAATATGGGGTGCCGCCGCGTGCCGATGGCAGCCCGTGCGACCCGGACTTCATCATTGTCGGTTACGGCAAGGTCGGCGGGATCGAGCTGGGCCATGGCTCGGACCTGGATCTGGTGTTTATCCACGATGGCGATTCCCAGGGCGAGACCAATGGCGTCAAGCCGATCGACGGCGCGCAGTTTTTCAATCGCCTGGGGCAGCGCATCATCCATCTGCTGACCACCCAGACCAACTCCGGCCAGCTCTATGAAGTCGACATGCGCCTGCGCCCCTCGGGGGCGGCGGGTCTGTTGGTCAGCTCGCTGGGCGCCTTCCAGCGTTATCAGGAAAACGAAGCCTGGACCTGGGAGCACCAGGCCCTGGTGCGCGCCCGCGTGCTGGTCGGTTGCCCGCGGGTCGGCAAGGCATTCGAGGCGGTGCGCGCGGCGGTGCTCGGTCGTGAGCGTGACCTCGACCTGTTGCGCACCGAGGTCAGCGAGATGCGCGCGAAGATGCGCGACAACCTCGGCACCCGGGCTACGGCTGCCGGGACCGCGGCGAATGCCTTCGAGGCCTCGATCTGGTTCGACCTCAAGCAGGATGCCGGTGGTATCGTCGATATTGAATTTATGGTGCAATACGCGGCCTTGGCTTGGTCGCGACAATATCCCGAGCTGTTGGCGTTCACCGATAACATCCGCATTCTGGAAGGTCTGGAGCGCATTGGCTTACTGACCGCTGAAAATGCCCGTCTGCTGCAAGAGGCCTACAAGGTCTACCGCGCGGCGGCCCATCGCCAGGCATTGCAAAAGCAGCCAGGGGTGGTGCGTGGCGACCAGTTTCAGGAGCAAAGACGCAGCGTGCTGCGCATCTGGCGGGAGCTGGGGTTGAGCTGAAATTTTCCGAGGCTGGGCGCGTGTGGCGGCCAGATCCGTGTGTGGCAAACGAATTTTAGGAGCAGGCTACTATGTCGATGGCCGATCGTGATGGCGTGATTTGGTATGACGGCAAACTGGTGCCGTGGCGTGACGCGACTACTCATGTGCTGACCCACACCCTGCATTACGGCATGGGCGTATTCGAGGGCGTGCGCGCCTACGACACCCCGGACGGCGCGGCAATCTTCCGCCTGCAGGCGCACACCGATCGCCTGTTCGATTCGGCGCACATCATGAATATGCAGATCCCGTTCAGCAAAGACGAGATCAGCGAGGCGACGCGCGCCGCCGTGCGCGAGAACAACCTGGAAAGCGCCTATATCCGCCCGATGGTGTTCTACGGGTCGGAAGGCATGGGCCTGCGTGCCAGCGGCCTGAAGGTGCATGTGATAGTCGCCGCCTGGAGTTGGGGCGCCTACATGGGCGACGAAGCCCTGCAGGTCGGGATCAAGGTGCGCACCAGCTCCTTTACCCGCCACCACGTCAACATCTCGATGACTCGGGCCAAGGCCAACGGCAACTACATCAACTCGATGCTGGCCCTGCAGGAAGCCATCTCCGGCGGCGCCGACGAGGCCATGCTGCTGGATACCGAAGGCTATGTGGCCGAAGGCTCGGGCGAGAACATCTTCCTGGTCAGAAATGGCGTGGTCTACACCCCGGAAGTAACTTCCTGCCTCAACGGCATCACCCGCAACACCATTCTGACCCTGGCCGACGAGCTGGGCATCCAGGTGATCGAGAAGCGCATCACCCGCGACGAGGTGTACATCGCCGACGAGGCCTTCTTCACCGGCACCGCCGCCGAAGTCACGCCGATCCGTGAAGTCGATGACCGGCAGATCGGCGCCGGCCGCCGTGGCCCGGTGACCGAGAAACTGCAAAAAGCCTATTTCGACCTGGTGGCCGGCAAGACCAGCAACCATGCCGAATGGCGCACGCTGGTTAAATAAGCAGCAAGCCGCAAGTAGCAAGCTGCAAGCGCTCCGGCTGCTTTAGCTTGCGCCTTGTAGCTTGCGGCTCGAGGCTGCCCTATGAATATTCTGATTGTCGGCCCCAGCTGGGTCGGTGACATGGTGATGGCGCAGACGCTGTTCCAGTGCCTGCAACAGCGTCATCCTGGTTGCGCGATCGACGTGCTGGCGCCCGAGTGGAGCCGGCCGATTCTCGAGCGCATGCCCGAAGTGCGTCAGGCCCTGAGCTTCCCGCTCGGCCATGGCGTGTTGCAACTGGCGACCCGACGCAAGATCGGCAAATCCCTGGCGGGTCAGTACGATCAGGCGATTCTGCTGCCCAATTCGCTGAAGTCAGCGCTGGTGCCGTTCTTTGCCGGTATCGGCAAGCGCACCGGCTGGAAAGGCGAGATGCGCTATGGCCTGCTCAACGATGTGCGCGTCCTGGATAAACAACGCTACCCGCTGATGATCGAGCGCTTTATGGCGCTCGCCTTTGAACCTGGCGATGAACTGCCCAAGCCTTATCCGCGGCCGTCCCTGCACATCGACGAAGGCAGTCGTGCGGCGGCGCTGGCCAAGTTCGGCCTGAGCCTGGACCGGCCGGTGCTAGCGCTCTGCCCCGGGGCCGAGTTCGGCGAAGCCAAGCGCTGGCCGAGCGAGCATTACGCCCAGGTCGCCGAGGCGAAGATCCGTACCGGCTGGCAGGTCTGGCTGTTCGGCTCGAAGAACGATCACCCGGTGGGTGAAGAAATCCGCCTGCGGCTGATTCCCGGGCTGCGCGAAGAAGCGGTGAATCTGGCCGGCGAGACCAGCCTGGCCGAAGCCATCGACCTGCTGTCCTGTGCTGGTGCCGTGGTCTCCAACGACTCGGGCTTGATGCATGTGGCCGCCGCGCTCAATCGTCCACTGGTGGCGGTCTACGGCTCCACTTCGCCGCAGTTCACCCCGCCGCTGGCCGAGCAGGTGGAGATCGTCCGGCTGGGCATCGAATGCAGTCCCTGCTTCGACCGCACCTGCCGCTTCGGTCACTACAACTGTCTGCGCGAGTTGCCAGCGCGGCCGGTGCTGCAGGCGCTGGATCGCCTGGTGGCCGATCCGATCGAGCCGGTTGAGGTGTAGGTCGTGCTCACTGTAAATGACGCGCCGCGCCGCTGTCCCGGAAAGCGCAAGACTAGGAATGAGGAGAGAAGTTTGGTTGCTCCAAATGAACGACGAATGACGCCGGATTGCGCTTTCCGGGGCGCGGCCCTATGGGTTGGTGCTGTGAGTGTGCCATGCGTTGTTGCGGGACTTGCCGAGGGAATGACCATCGCCTGTGTCCCGCGCCTAGCCTGGCGCACTCACAGCGCCAACGCGGCATGTCATTTACAGTGAGCACGACCTCTGTGCGGGTTCTGTTGATCAAGACGTCCTCGCTCGGCGATGTCATCCATACCTTGCCGGCACTCACCGACGCGGCGCGAGCGATACCCGGTATCCAGTTCGACTGGGTGGTGGAAGAGGGCTTCGCCGAGATTCCCGTTTGGCACCCCGCGGTGGCCCAGGTGATCCCCGTGGCGATCCGTCGCTGGCGCAAGCACCTCTGGCAGACCCTGAAAAGCGGCGAGTGGCGCCGCTTCAAGGCGCGTCTGGGCGAAACCCGTTACGACCTGGTGATCGATGCTCAGGGCTTGCTGAAAAGTGCCTGGCTGAGCCGTTACGTCAAGGCGCCGGTGGCGGGCTTGGCGCCGGACTCCGCACGCGAGCCGCTGGCCAGCCGCTTCTATGACCGCCGTTACAGCGTGCCGCGCGAGCAGCACGCGCTGGAGCGGGTGCGTCAGTTGTTCGCCCAGGCGCTGGGCTATCCGCTGCCAGCGGGTATTGGCGACTATGGGCTGAATCGCGCAAGCATGGCCGGTGCGGTGGAGCAGCCGTATCTGCTGTTCCTGCACGGCACCACCTGGCCGAGCAAGCATTGGCCAGAAGCCTGCTGGCGCGAACTGGCCGAACGCATGAGCGCGCTCGGCTGGGTGGTGCGTCTGCCGTGGGGCAATGAGGTCGAGAAGGCGCGCGCCGAGCGCATCGTCGCCGGCCTGGAGAATGCCGCGTTGCTGCCAAAATTGAATCTGGCCGGCGTGGCCAAGGTCATCGCCGGTGCCAGCGCTTGCGTGGCGGTCGACACCGGGCTCGGTCACCTGGCCGCGGCCCTGGATGTGCCGACCCTCTCGCTCTACGGGCCGACCTTGCCGGGGCGGGTGGGTGCCTATGGCCGTTCCCAGATACACCTGTGCGCCACGGGCCCGGGTGCCGGTTCGGGCGACCGCAACACGCCCTGTTTCGAGACGCTGTTGCCGGAGCGGGTGGTCAGCGAGTTGCAGGCGTTGTTGCTGGCTGAGGAAGCCGTCTGATGCAGGTGCCAAACATTTTTCCCGGGTTGCATCCGGGCTACGCGATTGAAGGGCACGCCTGATGCAATTGGCTTTTATCCTCTACAAATATTTTCCCTTTGGCGGCTTGCAGCGCGACTTCCTGCGCATTGCCCTGGAGTGCCAGCAGCGCGGCCATGCGATTCGCGTGTATACGCCGATCTGGGAAGGCGAAGTGCCTGATGGTTTCGAGGTGGTGGTGGTGCCGGTCAAGGCGCTGTTCAACCATAAACGCAACGAGAAGCTCACGGCCTGGGTCGAGACTGACCTGGCCAGGCGCCCGGTAGACCGGGTGATCGGCTTCAACAAGATGCCGGGGTTGGATGTGTATTACGCTGCCGACGGTTGTTTCGAGGACAAGGCGCAAACCCTGCGCAACCCGATTTACCGCATGTGGGGCCGTTACAAGCATTTCGCCGACTACGAGCGGGCGGTGTTCGCGCCGGAATCTGCGACCTCGATCCTGATGATCTCCGAGGTGCAGCAGCCATTGTTCATCAAGCATTACCACACCCCGCTGCAGCGTTTTCACCTGCTGCCGCCGGGCATCGCCCAAGACCGCCGCGCGCCGGCCAATGCCGCCGAGATTCGCGCCGAGTTCCGCCGCGAATTCGGCTTGGCGGATGACGAGCTGTTGCTGGTGCAGATCGGTTCCGGGTTCAAGACCAAGGGTCTGGATCGTAGCCTGAAAGCCGTCGCCGCCCTGCCGCGCGAGCTGCGCCAGCGCACCCGGTTGATCGTCATCGGCCAGGACGACCCCACGGCGTTCCTCCTGCAGATCAAGACCCTGGGGATTTCCGAGCAGGTGCAGATCCTCAAGGGCCGCAGCGATATCCCGCGTTTCCTACTCGGCGCCGACCTGCTGATCCATCCGGCCTACAACGAAAACACCGGCACCGTGCTGCTCGAAGCGCTGGTCGCCGGTCTGCCGGTACTGGTGACCGATGTCTGCGGTTACGCCCATTACATTTGCGACGCGGATGCCGGGCGGGTGCTGCCGAGCCCCTTCGCGCAGGAGCGGCTCAATCACACCCTAGCCGACATGCTGGCCGACGATCAGCGCCGTGCATTCTGGGGGCGTAACGGTCTGGCCTATGCAGACTGTGCCGACCTCTATTCCATGCCGCAGAAGGCTGCCGATGTGATCCTGGCGGAGCGCCCATGAAGTTGCTGCTCAGCGAACCGTTCAAGACGTTGTGGGCCGGTAAGGACGCCTTTGCCGAAGTGGAGGCCTTGCAGGGCCAGGTTTACCGCGAGCTAGAGGGCCGCCGCACCCTGCGCACTGAAGTGGCCGGGCGTGGCTATTTCGTCAAGATCCATCGCGGCATCGGCTGGCGCGAGATCGCCAAGAACCTGCTCACCGCCAAGCTGCCGGTACTCGGCGCGGGGCAGGAGTTGCGGGCGATTCAGCGCTTGCATGAAGCCGGCGTGGCGACCATGACCGCGGTGGCCTATGGTGAGCGCGGCAGCAACCCGGCACGGCAGCATTCCTTTATCGTCACCGAGGAGCTGGCGCCGACCGTCAGCCTGGAAGACTTCAGCCTCGACTGGCCGCAGAGCCCACCCGCGCCCGCGCTCAAGCGCGCGCTGATCGCCGAAGTGGCGAAGATGGCCGGCAGCATGCACCGCGCCGGAGTCAATCATCGGGACTGCTATATCTGCCACTTCCTGCTGCACACCGACCAGCCGGTTACCGCGAGCGATTTCCGCCTGTCACTGATCGACCTGCACCGCGCGCAGATCCACGCCAGTTTGCCGCTACGCTGGCGTAACAAGGACCTGGCCGGGCTGTACTTCTCGGCCCTGAATATCGGCCTGACCCGGCGCGACAAACTGCGCTTTCTCAAGGGCTATTTTGCTGCCGTGCAGGGCCAGCAACTCCAGAATCCGCTGTCGCTGCGGCAGATTCTGCGCGATGAGGCGCGGCTGTTGGCCTGGCTGCAGCGCAAGGCGGACCAGTTACTGGCCCGCTATGCGCGCAAATACGCACCAGGTGCCGGTCATGAGTAAGTGGCGGCTGAGCGAAGAGGCGTCGCCGCGAGTGGCGGCTGCCTTTGCCGATCTGGAGACGGTATTCGCCCTGCAAGGCGAGCGCATCACGCGCGACCCGCTGTCCGAGGTGCTTCGCGTCGAGTGCGAGGGCGTGCGCTACTACGTCAAACGCTATCACGGTGCCGGCAAGGGTTTGCGCCGCTTTATCGGGCGGCCGCGGGTCAAGGCCGAATGGCAGAACCTCAAGTATTTTGCCAAGTGGGGCATCGCCACGGCCCCCATCGTCGCCTACGGGCTGGAGCGCAAGGCGGGCGCTTTCGTGCGTGGCGCGCTGATTACCCGCGAGCTGGTCGACACCGAGGACATGGCGCAGTTGGCGCAACGCGATGCGGCCTGTCTGCGCGATCGTACCTGGGTAGCGCAGGTCAGCCAGCAGTTGGCCGCCGCGACCCGTGCCCTGCATGACCATCACTTCACCCATAACGACCTGAAATGGCGCAACGTGCTGGTCAACAATCAGTCCGAGCTGTTTCTCATCGATTGCCCGACGGGTGCCTTCTGGTGGGGGCCGTTGTTGCGTTATCGCATCGTCAAGGACCTGGCCTGCCTGGACAAGGTGGCCAAATACACGTTATCGCGCACCCAGCGCCTGCGTTTTTATCTGCAATACCGCGGTCGACAGCGCCTGAATGCGGCAGACAAGCGCCGTGTGCGGCAGATCGTGGGCTATTTCGAGGGCCGCGAATGAAGGATTTTATCGCTGAGCAGGATCGTGAACTGCTCGAGCGCCACGGCCTGGCCAATTATGACGCGCTCTGGGCGCTCAAGCTGGAGGCGGTGGACGAACCGAATACCGAGCGCGGCGGCTGGAGCAGTGTCTATCGCCTGGACCTGAGCGAGGCTGCGTTCTATCTCAAGCGCCAGAGCAATCACCTGACCCGCCGACTGACCTGTCCGCAGGGGGAGCCGACTTTTACCCGTGAGTTTCGCAATATCCAGCGCTACCAGCAGCTGGGTATTCCGGCATTGCAGGCGGCGTTTTTCGCCGAACGCCGGGTCGCGGGTGAGCGCCGGGCGATTCTGCTGACCCGCGCCCTGGATGGCTGGCAGGATCTGGAGGCGCTACTGGACAGCTGGCAGGAGCGCGCCGAGGGCGAGCGCACGAGCATTCTGCGCAGTTGCGGCGTACTGGCGCGGCGTCTGCATGACGCCGGGCAGATGCATGGCTGCTTCTACCCCAAGCATATTTTCCTCAAGCAAAACGCCGACGCATTCAGTGCGCAATTGATCGACCTGGAAAAGACCCGACCGCTGCTGTTCGGCGAGCGTGACCGGATCAAGGATCTGGAGCCGCTGCTGCGCCGCGCCAGTCTCTGGAGCGAGAGCGAAGTGCGCCAGTTGCTGGCCGCCTATCTGGGGGCGGACGCTGATGTCGAACACTGGTGGCAACGCCTCGGTAGCCGCCGGCGTAACAAGGAGGCACGCCGTTGACCCTTGCTGAATTGAGTCGGAGTGGACGCAGCCCGCAGTTGCCGCTGAATATCGAGCTGGCGGATGCTGCCGGCCCGGCCACCCTGGGGTTGCAACAACTGCTACGCGTGCTGCCTGGGCAGCGTTATGTCGGCGTGGCCGAATGGCGTGGGCGCAAGGTACTGGCCAAGCTGCTGGTGGGCGACAAGGCGGCGCGCGCCTTCCGCCGTGAGCTGGATGGCGCCCGCCTGTTCGCCGGGCAGGGCTTGCCTACGCCGCTGCTGTTGGCCGATGGTCTACGTGAAGGCGAGGGCGGCTGGCTGTTGTTCGAGTACCTCGATAATGCGCAAAGCCTGGGGGATGCCTGGCGCGCGGTCGAAGGGCAGCCACTGCTGTCCGCTGGCCAGCAAGCCGTACTTGGCGAGGCCCTGGAACTGATTGCCCGGTTGCACGGCCAGGGGCTCTGGCAGGCTGACCTGCACCTGGATAACCTGCTGCGGCATGCCGGCCGCCTGTTCGTGATCGATGGCGGCGGCGTGCGTGGCGAATCACCCGGCCAGCCGTTGTCGCGCAACAAGGTGCTGGAAAATCTCGGGATATTCTTCGGCCAGTTACCGGCCAGCCTGGATGCCTATATCGAAGAGCTGCTGGTGCATTACCTGCTGGTCAATGGCGAACATGCCCTGCCGGTGGAGGCATTGCTCAAGGAGGTTGGCAAGGTTCGCCGCTGGCGCCTGCGCGACTACCTGCGCAAGACCGGCCGCGATTGCAGCCTGTTCAGCGCGCGCCGCGGTGCATCGGTCCTGCGGGTGGTGCGGCGTCAGGATGAAAGCAGATTGGCGCCATTGCTGGCCGATCCGGATGCGGCCATCGCTGGCGGGCAGTCGCTCAAGCTGGGTGGCACGTCGACGGTGGCGCTGGTCGAGCAGGCTGGCCGCCAGCTGGTGGTCAAGCGCTACAACATCAAGGGCTTCGCTCACTGGCTCAAGCGTTTCTGGCGGCCCAGCCGCGCCTGGCACAGTTGGTGCGAAGGCAATCGCCTGGATTTTCTCGGCATCGCCACGCCCAAGCCTCTGGCTCTGCTGGAGTTGCGTACCCTGTGGCTGCGGCGGCGAGCCTATCTGATTACCGAATACGCGGCCGGTGAGGATATAATCGCGCGCTTCAAACCCTGCCTGGACGCGTCGGGCGCCGCCACTTCGCCGCCCGAGGCCGAACTCCAGGCACTGGATCTGCTGTTCGCGGCCCTGCTGCGCGAGCGCATTAGCCATGGCGATTTCAAGGGCAGCAATCTGCTCTGGCAGAACGGTCGCTGGACTCTGATCGATCTGGATGCCATGCAGCAACACCAGAGCACGCAGCGTTTCGCCCGGGCCTATGCTCGTGACCGCGCTCGCTTTCTGCGCAACTGGCCGGCCGACTCAAGGCTGTTCCAGCTGCTTGACGAACGTTTACCGCAGGTGCCCGGCACCTGCCCTGAATAGAGGTTTCACCTGTGGCACTGACGATTCTTGGCCTGTCCGGCGCTCTCAGTCACGATCCTTCCGCCGCCCTGTATATCGACGGCAAGTTGATCGCGGCCGCCGAAGAAGAGCGCTTCGTGCGCGACAAACACGCGAAGAACCGCATGCCCTATGAGTCGGCCAAGTTCTGCCTGGAGCAGGCCGGCATCAAACCGAGCGACGTCGATGTGGTGGCGATTCCCTTCGCCCCGATCAGTCTGTTCGGCGAAGCCCGCTGGAAGTACGCCAAGCGCTACTGGTACGCCCCGGACCGGGCGCTCGACGCCATCCTGATGGGTAATCGCCGCTACAAGCGCTACCGCAACAAGATCGTCTGGTGCCTGGAGCAACTCGGCTTCGACCCGAAGAAGATCAAGATCGAGCCGGTCGAGCATCACCTGGCCCACGCCTCCAGTGCCTATCACTGCTCCGGGTTCAAGGAAAAGACCGCGATCCTCGGCATCGACGGCAAGGGCGAGTACGCCACCACCTTCTTCGGCTACGGCGAGAACGGCAAGATCCACAAGATCAAGGAGTTCTTCGATCCGGATTCGCTCGGTGGCCTGTACGGCGCGATCACCGAGTTCCTCGGTTTCGAGATGCTCGATGGCGAGTTCAAGGTCATGGGCATGGCGCCCTACGGCGACGCCAGCAAGTACGACTTCTCCCGGTTGGCCAAGTTCGAGAACGGTGAGCTGATCATTAACACCGAGTACGCCAACGTCATCGGCCTGCGCCGTTATAAAGAGAAGGGCAAGGGCTTCTACTTCTCGCCCAAGCTGATCGAGTGGCTGGGGCCCAAGCGCGAAGGCGACATTGCCGACGATCCCTACATCCACTATGCCGCCAGCATGCAGGCGCTGTTCGAGAAGCTGGCGCTGCAGATGATGGATTACTACCTGGGTGACATCCTCAAGGAAACCGGCAAGCTCGCCTTCGCCGGCGGCTGCGCGCTGAACGTCAAGCTCAACCAGAAGATCATCGCCCGCGACGAGGTCAAGGAGCTGTTCGTTCAGCCCGCTTCCGGCGATGCCGGCACTGCGGTCGGCGCCGCCGCCTACATCTCGCACAAGCGCGGCGTCCCGGTGGAGAAGATGGAGCACGTCTACCTCGGCCCGTCCTTCTCCAACGAAGATGTCATCGCCGCTTGCGCCAGGCACCCGAGCAAGCCTGTGTTCAAGCGGATCGACAACATGCCGCAGCGCATCGCCGAGATCATGGTCGCCGGCAACCCGGTGGCCTGGTTCCAGGGGCGCATGGAGTTCGGCCCGCGCGCCCTTGGCGGCCGTTCGATCGTCGGCTGTCCGAGCATCCCAGGGGTGGCCAATCGGATCAACGAGCAGATCAAGTTCCGCGAGCGCTGGCGGCCCTTCTGCCCGTCGATGCTCGATACGGTCGGTGCGCAGATGCTCAAGGTTGATCACCCGTCGCCGTTCATGACCTTCACCTTCGAGGTCAACGACGAGTGGAAGACCCGTGTCAGCGAAGTGGTGCACGAAGACGGCACCTCGCGCGCCCAGGTGCTCAAGCGCGAATACAACCCGCGTTATTACGACATGATGCTCGAACTGGAAAAACTCACCGGCAATGGCGTGTCGCTGAACACCTCGCTCAATCGCCGCGGCGAGCCGATGATCTGCTCGCCGACCGATGCGCTGAACATGTTCTATGGCTCGGACCTGCCGTACCTGATCATGGAAGATATTCTGGTGGTGAAGGACGGCATGGATTGGCATGAAAATGTTGGCTAAGCCGCTGCTTAGCGTCGTCATTCCTACGTACAACTACGCCGCGGTTCTGCCGCGTGCGGTCGAGTCCGTGCTGACGCAGCTGGCTGAGGCATCTGCCGAGCTGCTTGTTGTCGACGATGGCTCGACGGACGACACCCGGCAGGCGCTCGATGGGCTGCTGGCGGCTCATCCCGGACGCTTCCGCATCGTTCACAAGAGCAACGGCGGCGCCGCCTCGGCGCGCAATGTCGGTCTCCGTGAGACGACAGGCGACTACCTGTTGTTTCTCGATGCCGATGATGAGTTGGTCGCCGGTGCTCTGGCTGCACTGAGCGAGCATCTGCTTGCGCAACCGCAGGCGCGCCTGGTGATCGGCGGCCATTTCAGTATCTCGCCTGATGGGCAGCGCCGGCAACATGTGCCTGCCGCCTTGCCCGAGCAGCCGTTGCAACGATTGAGGGCGTACCTGCTGGGCAAGCGCCTAGCCCTTTCCAATGGTGCCTGTGCGATGCACCGCGAAGTGTTCACGCGCGGTGACTATCCAGAGGCTTTCCGCAGTGCCGAGGATATCCCGGTGTTTGCCCAGGCCTTGGCCAATTACCCCTGTACCCTGCTGGCGCAGCCGCTGGCGCTGATCCACAAGCACGACGACAGCCTGCGCCACCAGTTCAGCCACGCCAAGGCCGGCGGCCTGGCGTTGGTCGATGAAGTGTTCGCCTCGCAGCGGCTGGACGTGCGCTTCCAAGTGCTCAAACCCGAGTTCTATGTACAGCGCAGTTTGTCATTGTTCCGCAGCGCCTACCTGGCCGGCGATGTAGCCGCTGCCAAGGAATATTTCCGCGCCGCACTCAAGCAAGATCCGTGCGTGTTGTTGAAGGGGACCTATGTGCGCAAGGCCTTGCGCCTGTGGTTGGGGCTGAGAGCATGAGCGGCAAGATCAAGGTTTTGCAGTTGCAGAACCGCTACAACGTCAATGCCTCCGATTTGGCCGAGCAGGTCATCCAAGGGTTGCCCGCCGAACGTTTTGAGGTAACCACGGCCTTCCTGCGCGGCCAGCCCGGGCCGGGGGAGCCGGAGAGTGGGGCGGCACGCTCGATCTATTTCGGCTTCAGCCAGTCGGACTTGAAGGGCCTGCGCCTGCTGGCGTTGTGGCGCCTGTTCCGACTGTGCCGCGAGCAGCGCTACGACGTGGTGATCGCCCATCGCTTCAAACCGATGAATATGCTGATGCTGCTCAATCGCTGGCTGCGCATTCCGGCCTGTATCGGTGTGCAGCACGGCATCGGTGATTTCGATCGTGGCTACCGGCGCTGGGAAGCACGTCGGCTGTTGACCGCGAATTGGCGGGTGGTCGGCGTGTCGCGGGCGGTGCGCGATTACCTGGTAGGTTGCGGTGCTGGTTTTAATGCCAGCAATACCGTGCAGATCAACAATGCCATCGATATCGACCGCGCTGAGCGCTTGCAACATCCACGCGAACAGGCGCGCAGCCTACTGGGTCTGGCGCAGGAACCCTTCATCTTTGGCGCCATTGGCCGGCTGGTGCCGGTGAAGGGGCATATCCATCTGATTGAGGCCTTCGCCCAGGTGCAGTCCGTTTACCCGCAGGCTCAGTTGGCAATTATCGGCGAAGGGCGCACGCGCGCCGAACTCGAAACCGCGATCACCCGCTTTGGCCTGGAAGGTAAAGCGCACCTGCTGGGTGCCCGTGAGGACGCCCTGCAGTACGTACGCGCCTTCGATGCCTTCGTCATGCCGTCTCTGAGCGAAGGGCTGCCGCTGGCCTTGCTCGAGGGCATGAGCGGCCATTTACCGGTGATTGGGTCGGATATCGATAGTTTGCGGCCGATACTCGAGGATTGCGGCGGACGTATTTTCCCGGTCGGCGATGCCGCGGCCTTGACCGCGCAGTTGGGCGCGGTGCTGGACCTGGATGCCGAGCAACGAGGGGCAGAGGGTGAGCGGGCCTACTGCTACCTGCGTGGCGCGCATGCCATCGAGGATTTCCGCCTGCAGTACCTGCAGATGGTCGAACAGTCACTAGCCGTGGAACGAGCAGCCTTATGAGTGATATTCAGGACGCCGAGCTGCCGCTGGTGACGGTGATCATTCCGTCCTACAACCACGGCAAATACGTTGAGCAAAGTATTGCCAGCGTGTTGCAGCAGTCCTACCCGCGGGTGGAGTTGCTGGTAGTCGATGACGGTTCGCAGGATGACAGTGTCGAGCGCATTCAGCGTCTGCAGGCGATACACGGCTTCGATTTTCGGGTGCAGGCCAATCAGGGCCTGTCGCGCACGTTGAATGGCGCCATCGCCCGAGCTTCCGGCAGCCTGATCGCCCCCTTCGGTTCCGATGACGTAATGTGCCGCGAGCGTCTGGCTGTACAGGTCGCGCATCTGCGTGACAAGCCGGAAGTGGGTATCTGTGGCGGCAATATCGAGAAAATCGACGAGACCGGTCGGCCATTATCCAAGCAGCGTATGAAGCCGGCCCGGCGCCTGAGCTTCGACGATATCTTCCTCGGGCGCCAGCCCGGTGCTCCAGCGCCCACCATGCTGTTTCGCCGAGACGCGCTGGAGGCCGTGGGTGGCTTCGATCCGGAGATCAGGCTGGAAGACTTGCTGATCAAGCTGAAGATCACGCGGGCGGGCTATGTCATCGATGTGCTGGATACGGTATTGGCCCAATACCGTATGCATGGGCATAACACCTATAAGAACTATCGATTCATGATCGATAACGTGTTGAAGACCTACGCGCAATTCAGCGACGAACCTGCCTATCCCGAGGTTTGCGCGCGATTCATCAATTCGATGCTGCTCAAATGCGCCCGCAAGGATAAAGCGCTGGCCCGTGAATTATTCGAGCAGTTGCCGTGGCGTTTCTGGAACCGCAAGACGTTGCGTGCCCTGGGGCGATTTCTCTTGCCGGCTGCCAAGCGGGCGAGCTGAGTCCGATTTCAGGTCGTTGTGCCCGGCGCCTCCAGCGTGCGCATGACCCTGGCCGGTATGCCGCCAGCGATGACGTTTGCGGGGATGTCGCTGTTTACTATCGAGCCATTGGCGATCACGCTGTTGTCGCCGATGGATACGCCTTTAAGCACGGTGACGTCCGCGCCGACAAACACATTCGAGCCGATGCTGACGGCCTGGCTCTCGTGCTGCCCCGAGCTGCGCAAGCTGGGTTCGAGGCAGTGGAAGTCGGAGTCGTAGGCCGAGAAATTGTGACCGATCAGGGTGTTGTCACCAATGCTGATGCTGCTGCGCTCGGCAATCAGTACAGCGTTGTTGTTGATATGGCTGTGCGCGCCGATCACGATCTTCGCTGTGGCTTCCCGTGCCTCGATGTGGGCGTACCCGTTGAGGAAGAAGGGCGAGGGCCATACACCGATAGTGGATCTGCCGATGCGAATTTCGCCTCGCCCGGAGAACAATGCCGGTTGTTTCAGGCGGCCTTGCATGAGGCGTGGCGGGTTTTCCGAAAGCAGCCGATAAACCAGCTTACGACTGCCTTGCAGCATCTGTAACAGATAACGCTTGAGTCCTGTGCGCCAACCGTACTTGCGTAGAGTCTTCATATCGACGAGTGGGCTGCTAACGGCTTAGAGGGTTGCATGGTTGATCGCCTGAGCAACTTCGTGTGCTTGTTCGAGTGTCATGCTGGGGTCCATCGGCAGGCTCAGGACCTCATTGTGCAGGCGCTCGGTGATCGGCAATTGCAGGTGGCCGAGTTCCCGGTAGGCGTCTTGCCGGTGCGGGGCGATGGGGTAATGAATCAGAGTCTGGATGCCGGCCAGGGCCAGTTGTTGTTGCAGTTGTTCACGGTGTTTGCTGAGCACCACAAACAGGTGCCACACATGTTGTTGCTCTTCCTCCCAGGCAGGAAGCGTCACGGCGGGATGCTTGATTAGATCCAGGTAGCAGCGAGCGATCCGGCGGCGTTGCTCGGTCTGCCGATCCAGGTGCAGTAACTTCACCCGCAACATGGCTGCCTGTATTTCGTCCAGGCGGCTGTTTACCCCTTGAAACAGGTTTCGGTATTTCTCATGGGAGCCATAGTTGCGCAGTGCGCGCAAGGTCTCGGCAAGCGCATCATCGGATGTGGTGATGGCCCCGGCATCGCCCAGGGCTCCCAAATTCTTGCCGGGATAGAAGCTGAAACCGGCCGCATCCCCCCAGCTTCCAGCCTTGCGCCCAGCCAAACTGGCGCCATGCCCCTGTGCCGCATCTTCAAGCACCAGGAGTTGATGTTCACCGGCAAGGGTCAGGAGTTCCGGCATCGGTGCAAGACGTCCATACAGGTGAACCGGCATGATGACTTTGGTACGAGGAGTGATCGCCGCAGCGACGGCGTTGTGGGACAAGTTGAAGCTGCCTTCGTCGGGTTCCACGAGCACTGGTTTCAAGTGGTTTTCGGTGATGGCCAGTAGCGTAGCGATATAGGTGTTCGCCGGAACTATGACCTCATCGCCTTCTTTGAGTCGACCTAGCTCCTGCCAGGCCCGAAGAGTCAGGGTGAGCGCGTCGAGACCATTGGCTACGCCAATACAGTGGGTTGTCGAGCAGTAGGCGGCGAACTCTTGTTCGAATGCGGCGAGTTCATTACCGGCGATATACCAGCCCGAGTCGATGACTCGGGCGCAGGCATCCAGTAGCTCTGCACGTAGTTCGGCATTGACGCTTTTAAGGTTTAGGAAGGGAATCATCTTGGTCCAGGAAGCGCACGATGCGCGCAGGGTTGCCGATTACAACTGCGAATGCAGGGACATCTGTCGTGACTACGGCGCCAGCACCCACCATGGCGTATTCGCCGATGACCACCCCGGGCAACAAGGTGGCATTGGCCCCGACAGAGGCACCGCGCTTTATCCGGGGGCCACTGAAATGTGCTGGATACGCTTTGGAACGGGGGGTTTTGTCATTGGTAAAGGTCGCATTGGGGCCAATGAAAGCACCGTCCTCGATTACCGTTCCATCCCAGAGATAAACGCCGGATTTGATCGTGACATTATCGCCGATCACCACTTCGTTTTCGATGAAGGTGTGCGCACAGATGTTGCAATTTTGACCTATCCGGGCGTTGGCCAATATGACCGAGTACTGCCAAATTCGTGTCCCCGCACCGATGCTTGAGCTTTGCACGTCAGATAGTTCATGAATCTTGGGCATTTGCCGCCTCTTTTCTGAACTGCTCGTAGTCACGGATATAGTCTGACTCGTCGTAGTGCTCACTGGCGATGACCATCAGCACGCAATCGCTGGAAAAATCGAACATTTCGTGCCAGACCATAGGCTCAATGAGTAGCCCTTGCGCGGGTGAGGCCAGGTTCAACGTTTGCCGGTTTAGCCCGTCATCCAGGAGGAAGCTGCAGCTGCCACTTATGCACACCGCAACCTGTTCAAGGTTGCGGTGTGCATGGAAACCCCGGTGAAAGTTATTACTCAGGTGGTAGAGGTAATAGACCCGGCGAATTTCAAATGGAATTTCTTTCCCGCCCTCCAGTGCCACCAATGCCCCGCGGGTGTCTGCAAACTCATGAAAATCGATCAGTTTGATTAGGCTCATGCTGTTACCTGGATGTTTCAAGGGTGGCGGAGTGGGAAGCGTTTATTTCGTGCATCAATCCTTGGGCGGCGAGCTCTCCGGCACTACTGGCATATCCGCGAATCAAGGCAGCCAGGTGAGCGCTGGCAAGCCATTGGGTGTCTTCAGGGTAGCGAAGCATATGGCGGACATTGCGTTTGCGTTTCCAGCGGGGGAGTGGCTGGCCGCTGATCTGCATGTCGGATAAATCAATCAGGCCGAAGCGCGTATCGGGCAGATACAGCACATTACCTAGGTGCAGTGAGCGGAAGTACACGCCCAACTGGTGCAAGTGTCCGAGAAATGCACCAAAGCATTGAACCTCGGTCTCCCGGGCCTCGTCTGTCAGGGTTCTCCAGCGGTCGCGCAGGGTTTCTCCCGGCAGAGGGCGGTAGCGGACGCCATTCAATTTCCGCTCGGGAATCAGCAGCAGCTCTTCAATGTCCGGGGACGCTATGCCGAGTTGCTGCAAACGCTTGGCATTATTGGCGAAGCGGCGCGCGGGGAGCGACCAAAGTGCCGACGACAGCAGGCGCTTGCGACGATACAGCTTGAGGAAGTCGCCGCCCTTCAGGCAGGCTACCTTGAGGCCGAGGCCATCTTCCTCGATCGTCTTGGCGCCGCACAGCAGGGTATCGAGTTCCGTTTCGCTGAGGATTCTCATGGTTTGCTCTGCAGGCGCTGGCTAATGGACAACCCAGCGACCAGTGAAAGGGGAATCCAGATCAGGAACCAGTTCTCGTTGGGTCTGGAGAAGAAATTACTGCCTTCGGTCAGGCCTGCCGACAGGCCGTAGACGACCAGGGCGGACGCCAGTTGAAACTTGCCTTGGTGCCGCTGCTGCAGGCAACGCAGCAAGACCAGGCCATACATCAACAGCCAAAGGCTCAGGCCTACCAGGCCGAGCTCAAGCAGGACGGCCAGTTCGACATTGTGCGGATCGCTCAATGTCCTGCCGAGCCCCTCGATGTTGAATGTGAACTGGCTGTCGAATCCGCGGCCAATCCATAGGTGTTCGCTGGCCTGACGTATGGCTTCGCTCCAGAGTTGCGGACGGAAGGACAGGCCGCGTTGCAGCAGTAGCTCGGGCATCAGGGCAATGCTGGTGCCGGCGGCCAATACCAGTGCCGCGGCTAGGTAGAGTGCCCGGCGGCCAGTCATCAGGAGCATCCACAGGCTGGTCAGGACAAGAGCCAGTAGCGGTGTACGCGAGCCGGTGGCCAGCAGCGCCGCGAGCAGGGGCAGTGCGAGCAGGATCGGTAACCAGTCATGCCGTTCACTGCGGGTCAGCCAGGCGGCGATCCAGTATGTGCAGAAAAAGCCCAGCACATGGGAGGTGAGCAGCGGGTTACGCAGCGCCCCTGTCCCTACCAGGCGTGCCCCGGCGGACGGGCCGGTAAAGTAGATGTACAGATTGATCAGGGCCGCCAGGGCGGCGAGCAGGGCGCCGATGCGCAGGGTCTTGAGCAGCAGTTGCTCGTCCTTGCAGGCGATCAGTGCGCAGGCCGCGAGCATCATGAACACATACACAGGGCGTTTGGCTAGCCCGGCCAGGCCGTCATCGGCCTGCGTCCAGGAGAGGCTGAATAGCAACCAGGCGGAAAAGGCCAGGAAGACCAGCAGCATGGGCTCACGGAGGATTGGCCGGAGGTTATGGGGTGCAACGATCAGGGCGAACAAGGTGGGTGCGGCAATCAAACCGTAGTAAAGCTTGGTGAACAGACTGCCATTGGCCGCCCAGAACAGGCCGGTCAGGAGCACCAGATAGCCCAGCACCAGCCAGTGGCGAACGATGAAGTTTTCCATGAACAATAACGTGGGGTTTGTCAGCGTTTGCGATGTCTGCACTGGACCTGGCCGATGGCTGTTAAGGGTTGAGCATCTTAAAGCATCCGCCGAGAAGAGGCAGCCGCTGCTGTGCTAAGCTCGTCGGCCTTTCGGCCAAGTCGAAGCGTGAACGCATGACCGACCAGCACTCAAACGCTGCCCAAGCCTCTAGTCTGAAGATCTACCTGCGCCTGCTCGGTTACGTAAAGCCCTACATCGGCTACTTCGCGATCAGCATTATCGGCTACGTCATCTTCGCCTCGACTCAGCCGATGCTCGCCGGGATTCTCAAATACTTTGTCGACGGGCTGTCCAACCCCGAAGTCGTGCTCTTCCCTACGGTGCCCTACCTGCGCGATCTGCAACTGCTGCAGGCGGTGCCGCTGCTGATTGTGCTGATCGCTGCCTGGCAGGGGGTGGGGGCCTATCTGGGTAACTACTTCCTGGCCAAGGTTTCGTTGGGGCTGGTGCATGATTTGCGCGTTTCCTTGTTCAACAGCCTGCTGGCGCTGCCCAACCGCTATTTCGATAGTCATAACTCCGGGCATCTGATCTCGCGCATCACCTTCAATGTGACCATGGTCACTAGCGCGGCGACCGATGCGATCAAGGTGGTGATTCGCGAAGGCTTGACGGTGGTTTTCCTGTTTGCCTACCTGTTGTGGATGAATTGGCAGCTGACCCTGGTGATGCTGGCCATCCTGCCGGTGATTGCGCTGATGGTCGGCAGCGCGAGCAAGAAATTTCGCAAGCAAAGCAAGAAGATCCAGGTGGCCATGGGCGATGTCACCCATGTTGCCTCTGAAACCATCCAGGGCTATCGGGTGGTGCGCAGTTTTGGCGGCGAGGGTTACGAGTCCAAGCGGTTTGCTGCCGCCAGTCAGGACAACACCAGCAAGCAATTGCGCATGACCAAGACCGGTGCGGTCTACACCCCTATGTTGCAGCTGGTGATTTACAGTGCCATGGCGGTATTGATGTTCCTGGTGCTGTTGTTGCGCGGCGATGCCACGGCGGGCGATCTAGTGGCTTACATCACCGCCGCCGGCTTGCTGCCCAAGCCGATTCGCCAGCTCTCCGAGGTCAGCGCCAATATCCAGAAAGGCCTGGCTGCTGCCGAAAGCATCTTCGAACAACTCGATGAAGCTCCGGAAGTCGATCATGGCACTGTCGAGCTTGAACGGGTCAGTGGCCGTCTGGAAGTACGCAATCTGAGCTTCCAGTACCCTGGCGCCGAGAAGCCGGTGCTCAGCGATATTTCCTTCAGCGCCGAACCTGGGCAGATGATTGCCCTGGTCGGGCGCTCCGGCAGCGGCAAGTCGACCCTGGCCAGCCTGATTCCGCGCTTCTATCACCATGAGACCGGGCAGATTCTGCTCGACGGAGTGGATGTCGAGGATTACAAGTTGCGCAACCTGCGCCGGCATATCGCGCTGGTGACTCAACAGGTGACCCTGTTCAACGACAGCGTGGCCAATAACATCGCCTACGGCGACTTGGTCGACGCGCCGCGTGAGGCTATCGAGCAGGCGGTCGAGGCGGCCTACGCCAAGGAATTCATCGACAAGCTGGCGCAGGGGCTGGACACCGAGGTCGGCGAGAATGGCGTACTGCTCTCCGGCGGCCAGCGTCAGCGCCTGGCGATTGCCCGGGCCTTGCTCAAGGATGCGCCGATTCTGGTGCTGGATGAGGCGACTTCGGCCCTCGATACCGAATCCGAGCGGCATATCCAGGCTGCCCTGGATCGGGTGATGACGGGGCGTACCACGCTGGTCATCGCGCACCGCCTGTCGACCATCGAGAAAGCTGATCTGATTCTGGTAATGGATCAGGGGCGGATCGTCGAGCGTGGCACCCATGCCAGTCTGCTCGAGCAGAATGGTTTCTATGCGCGCTTGCATGCGCTGGGACTGGATGAAAACGCGCCATTGGATATCGCCTGATAAACTACGCGCTCGCCACTTGAGGCCATCGGAGTTCACATGAAATTGTCCATGCCCCGTTTCGACCAGGCTGCCGTATTGGTGGTCGGTGATGTCATGCTCGACCGCTACTGGCATGGCGGTACCTCGCGGATTTCGCCGGAGGCGCCGGTGCCGGTGGTCAAGGTCGAGCAGATCGAGGACCGTCCGGGCGGTGCCGCCAACGTGGCGTTGAACATCGCTGCCCTCGGTGCCCCGGCAGTTTTGGTTGGCGTGACCGGTGCAGACGAAGCGGCCGAGAGCCTGTGCAATAGCCTGGCGGCCGTGGGAGTGAAAACCCGGTTTCAGCGCATCGCTGCACAGCCGACCATCGTCAAGCTGCGGGTCATGAGCCGGCATCAGCAACTGCTACGCATGGACTTCGAAGAACTGTTCAACACCGATGCCGCCGCATTGGCGGTCGAGGTCGAAGCGCTGCTCGCCGGGGTCAAGGTGCTGGTGTTGTCCGACTACGGCAAAGGCGCGCTGAAGAATCATCAGGTGCTGATCCAGGCGGCGCGGGCCAAGGGCATTGCGGTACTGGCTGACCCCAAGGGCAAGGATTTCTCGATTTATCGTGGTGCTAGCCTGATTACGCCAAACCTCAACGAGTTCGAGACCATCGTCGGCCATTGCGTCGACGAGGCCGAGCTGGTGGCCAAGGGCGCCCGAATGATGCATGACCTGGAGCTGGGCGCGCTGCTGATCACCCGTGGCGAGCACGGCATGACCCTGCTGCGCCCCGGGCATCCCGCGCTGCACCTGCCGGCCCGTGCCCGAGAGGTCTTCGATGTCACCGGTGCCGGCGATACGGTGATCTCGACCCTGGCGGCGTCCCTGGCTGCCGGCGAGGAATTGCCCCAGGCCGTGGCGTTGGCCAACCTGGCCGCCGGTATCGTGGTCGGCAAGCTGGGCACCGCCGCCATCAGTGCGCCGGAACTGCGCCGGGCGATCCAGCGCGAGGCCGGTTCCGAGCGCGGCGTGCTGAGTCCGGATCAGCTGTTGCTGGCGATCGAGGACGCCCGCGCCCATGGCGAGAAGATCGTCTTCACCAACGGTTGTTTCGACATTCTGCACGCCGGCCACGTGGCCTACCTGGAGCAGGCCCGTGCCCAGGGTGACCGCCTGGTGCTGGCGGTCAACGACGACGCCTCGGTCAGTCGCCTGAAAGGCCCCGGCCGACCGATCAATTCGGTGGATCGGCGCATGGCCGTGCTCGCCGGCCTCGGTGCGGTGGATTGGGTGGTGAGCTTCAGCGAAGACACCCCGGAAAATCTGCTGCGCGAGGTCAAGCCGGATGTGCTGGTCAAGGGCGGCGACTATGGCATCGATCAGGTGGTTGGCGCCGACATCGTCAGCGCCTACGGTGGCGATGTGCGCGTACTGGGCCTGGTGGCAAACAGCTCGACCACCGCCATTGTCGAGAAAATTCGTAGCAGCTGATCCGCGAGCATGCCGTTCAGCCCAGTTGGGCGGCATTCAGCTTGAGTGGCGCTGAGGCAGTCGGCGATCGCGGTTTCGCCGAGGGTTTGGCCGGTGCTGCGCAGAGGCTTTGCTGGCTCAACCAGTCCTTCCAACGGATGCGCTCGTCGCGCACCAGCCAGCCATCCTGCGGCGCGAAGCTCTCGGCCAGCCACAGGCCACGGGTGCTGGCGGCTTTCAATACACCTTTTTTGAGCGTCAGCAGTTCGGCGGTCGGCCGGCCTTGTTGCAGCGGTATCAGGTACAGGTCCGGTCGAGTACGGTCGAGGCGGGCAACCAGCTTGCCGTCTTCCAGGCGTTCGTCGACGTGGAACAGGCTGAGCTGCCTGGCCTCTTTGGGCAGCGCCAGGCGTAGGTCATAGACCAGTTGCAACGAAGCTGTGGGCAGATGCACGTAGGCGCGTGGCCGCTCCAACAAGGTCAGGTTGCCGCACTGCACCGGACGTGCCGCGCCGGACAGTGGGCTGAGTTGAAAGTGCAGGGTCTCTCGGTAGCGCAAGGCACCTTGATAGGGCGAGGGCAGCCAGGTTTCGCCGAAGCGGCCACTCAACCAGCCTTCTGGGGTTTCCAGCAGGCACTCTTCGGCGACCTCTTGAATGGCGGTGAGCAGCGGCAGATTGAGTTCGTGGGCGGGCACGTAGCCGGAGATCAGCTTGAGCACCACGTCGCCGCGGTCCAGGCGTCGTTGACGGACCAGTATCCAATACTCCCGGCCTTGCCAGCTCAGGGTCAGGCGGACCGACACGCCCAGGTTGGCCAGCTCAACGGCGAAGCGTTGGCTGTCGCTCACCTCGATCACGCGGCGGCGTTCAAGCATCTCGCTGAAGTTCAGGGGGCGGCCCTGGCTCTGGTAGCGCAGGCCGTCCGCGCTGGCCTCGACGAACAAGGGTAGGGTCTTGAAGGCGCCGGGGTCCTGGCGGCTAAGCGTGCGCGACATATCGGCTCCTGCAGTGCGTTGGGGGCGGCCCGGCAAGGCCGGGTGAGGTATTGCCCTGCCAGGCATAGTCGCAAGGGCTGATGTTTGCTGGCGGGCAGTGCTCGAGCACTTACGCGCAGTGCGTCATGGCGAGTCAGGCAATATCCTGAATGACCGCCGCGGCAGTCGCGACATTATGGGCCAGGTGTTGCGCATTGATGGTGCCGACAATCGCACAGCTCACCGCCGGGTGGGCGAAAATCAGTTCGAAGCTGGCGCGCACCGGATCTTGCCCCGGACCCAGGCAGGCATGCCCGCTGGCCAGGGCTTTCTTGATCAGGATGCCTTTGCCGTGCTGCTCAGCGTAGTCCAGTACCGGCAGTTCGCCCTGTTCCTTGAGGTTGTAGGTGACCATCCCACAGTCGCCTTGCGCGAGTGCCTGCAGGCCGCCTTCGACGGTTTTGCCGGACAGGCCGAAGCCGCGAATCTTGCCTTCGCGCTTGAGCTCGGCGAGGGTCTCGTAGACCCCGCTGTCATGCAGGATAGAGAGATCGTTGCCGTCCGAATGCACCAGCACTAAGTCGATGAAGTCGGTCTCCAGGCGCTTGAGGCTGCGCTCCACCGAGAAGCGCGTGTGGGCTGGAGAGAAGTCGAAACTGGAGTGGCCGTTGACGAATTCTTCGCCGACCTTGCTGACGATCACCCACTGCTGGCGCTGGCCGCGCAACAGCGGACCGAGGCGGCTTTCACTGCTGCCGTAGGCGGGCGCGGTGTCGATCAGATTGATCCCCAGGTCATGGGCCTGGGCGAGCAGCTCAAGTACCGCCGCGTCGCCCGGAATGCTGAAGCCGTTGGGATACTTCACGCCCTGGTCGCGGCCGATCTTCACCGTGCCGAGGCCTAATGGCGAGACCAGCAGCTCGGTCGCACCGAGCGGGCGGTGCAAGTTGTGCAGGGTATGCAAGGCGTGCATTAGAACAATTCCTTCCAGGCTGGGCGCGCTACGGCCGGACGTGGCAGGGCCGGGAGTGGCGCATGGGTGGCGGGTTGGATGCCGTCACGGTCGAGAGCCGCCAGCACGCGGTCAGCGAAATCCGGGGCTAATGCCAGTTTAGTCGGCCAGCCGACCAGCAGTTGACCTTGGTCGGCGAGAAAGGCGTTGTCCGGGCGTACCAGGCCAGACTGCGCCGGCTCGGCTCGGTCGACGCGCAGTGTCGCCCAGCGGGCGCTGGAAAGGTCAAGCCAGGGCAGCAGGGTGCTGATTTCCTGCTGCGCGGCCTGGATCTGCGCGGCTGCGTCGCGGCTTACGCCTGCCGCTTCGGCGAGGTCGCCGCCGAGGTACCAGACCCACTCGCCATCGGCTGCCGGATGAGTGGTGACGGTGACCCGCGGCTTCGGTCCGCCGCCGAGGCAGTGGGCATACAGCGGTTTCAGGGTCGGGCCCTTGACCAGCACCATATGCAGCGGCCGCAGTTGCTGCGCGGGCTGAGTGAGGCCCAGCGCGGCGAGCAGTTCGGCGTTGCCGCGGCCGGCGCTAAGGACGATGCGCTGGGCGCGAATCTCGCGGCCGTCGACGATCAGGCCGACCAGTTGACCCTGCTCGTGCAGCGGCGCGATGGACTCGGCGGCCAGCAGGCCGTCAGCGGCCAGCTCGGCTAGGCGCGCGATCAGGCTGGGTACGTCGAGCACCAGTTCGGCCAGGCGGTAGACCTTGCCCCTGAATTTCGGATGTTGCAGGGCGGGCGGCAGTTGCTCGCCCTTGACCTGGTCGACGCGGCCGCGCACCGCCTTGCTGGCGAAGAAGCTGGTGATATTGCCGGCCAGGCTACCGGGCGACCACAGGTAATGCGCATCGGACAGCAGGCGCACGCCGCTAAGGTCCAGCTCACCGCTGCCAGCCAGCGCTTCGCGCCAGCGTCGCGGCATGTCGGCGATGGCTTCCGAGGCGCCGGTCAGGGCGCCATGCAGGGCGTACTTGGCGCCGCCGTGGATAATGCCTTGCGATTTGACGCTCTGCCCGCCGCCCAGGGTGGCGTTTTCTACCAGCAGGGTGGCAAAGCCCTGGCGGCGCAAGCGCGCATTCAGCCAGAGGCCGGCGATACCTCCGCCGACGATCAGAATGTCAGTGCTCAGAGCCTGGGACATGCGAGGTCCTCATTGGGAATCAGGTCCGCAGTATACCGGCAACTGCTTGTGTCGGGCCTCCAGCCCCAAGCGCCAGCTCAATGGCCGACGCTGTGCGAGAACAATTGAATCACCACGACGCCGCAGACGATCAGGGCCATGCCGAGCATGGCCGGCAGGTCGAGGCGCTGCTGGTAGAGAAACGCGGCGGCAATGCTCACCAGCACGATCCCCAGGCCCGCCCAGACGGCGTAGGCAACGCCGACTGGAATAGTTTTGACCACCAGGCTGAGCATCCAGAAGGAAATGACGTAGCCGACCACTACCAACAGCAGGGGGAGTGGTTTATTGAAGCCGTCCAGGGCCTTCATCGACGTAGTCGCGATGACTTCGGCGGTGATGGCGACAGCGAGATAGAGATAGCCGCTCATGGTGGACCTCCTGTTTGATCTGTCGGCCATTCTAGTCGTTCAGCTGATGGGATAAAGTGATTACCTATCTGGTTTGGAGATTGGTTATGCAGTGGAACCTGGAACAAATCCGCCTGTTCGTCAGCGTGGCCGAGGGCCAGTCGTTTTCTGCCGTGGCCCGGCAGATGAATCGCGCGCAGTCGGCGGTCAGCAATGCGATTGCCCTGTTGGAAGCCGATCTCGGGGTGCTGCTGTTCGAGCGCAGCAGTGGCCGCCAGCCACGCCTGACGGCCGCCGGTGCGTCGCTGCTGGAAGAAGCGCGCGAGGTGCTGCGCCAGTGCGAGCGTCTGGAAGGCCGGGCGCTGGGGCTGGTGCGCGGCGAAGAAGTGCGCCTGCGCCTGGCCCAGGACGAGGCCATGCCCTATCAGCCGGTGCTCGACAGTCTCGAGGCCCTGGCCCAGGCCTTTCCGCTGTTGGAAGTACAACTGGCCAGCGGCGCTCAGGGCGATGTTGCGCGCAAGCTGCTGGAGCGTCGCGCCGACCTCGGTCTGCTGTTTCACCACGAGCAGATGCCTGAAGCCCTGGAGCGCCAGCGGCTGGGCACTATCGAGATGGTCACGGTGTGCGGTGCCGGGCATGCGCTGGCGGGGGCGGGGCATGTCGACCGGCGCGAGTTGGCGCGTCACCGGCAATTGCTGATGGCGCCGCAGGACAGTCACTATCCGGGCGGCGAGCAGCTCAGTCCATGGATTTGGCGTGCTGACAGCTTCTACGTCATGGCCGAGCTGTTGATGCGTAATTTAGGCTGGGCCTGGCTACCACGCCATGTGATGCAGTATCCGACCTATCAGAACCAGCTGGTTGAACTGAGCAGCGACTGGACGCCGCCGCCGCTGGTGGTGGAGTTGGTCTGCCGGCGTGATGAAGCCCTGGGGCCGGCGGCACTCTGGCTGGCCGAGTGTTTCGCCGAGCGGCTGCAAGCCATCGGCTGATTGCTGGCAGCCGCTCTGCTAAGCTGCGCGCCCATGAATAGACACCTCTACACCCTGCTGCTGCATCTCGCTCTGCCCCTGGTCGCCGGGCGTCTGGCCTGGCGCGCGTGGCGCGCACCGGCCTATGTCAAACGCATTGGTGAACGCTTCTCCCTCGGCTTGCCGCCTCTGCAAACCGGCGGCATCTGGCTGCATGCCGTGTCGGTGGGCGAGAGCATTGCCGCCGCGCCGCTGATCCGCCAGCTGCTGGCGCGCTACCCGCAGTTACCGATCACCATTACCTGCATGACGCCGACCGGCTCCGAACGGATTCAGGCCATGTTCGCCGGGCCTGACTTTGCCGGACGCGTGCAGCACTGCTATCTGCCCTATGACTTGCCGTGGGCCGCGGCGCGCTTTCTCGATCGCGCGCAGCCTCGGCTGGCGGTGGTCATGGAGACCGAATTGTGGCCCAACCACATCCACCAATGTGCCCGCCGTGGCATTCCCGTGGCCCTGGCCAATGCGCGGCTATCCGAGCGCTCGGCGCGTGGTTATGCGCGCTTCGCCAAGCTGACCGCGCCCATGCTGGCCGAGTTGAGTCTGATTGCGGTGCAGACCACCGCCGAGGCCGAGCGCTTTCGCAGTTTGGGTGCGCGGCCCGAGTGCGTCGAGGTGACCGGCTCGATCAAGTTCGACCTGACCATCGACCCCGCGTTGCTTGCACGCGCCGCCGAGTTGCGCGAGCAGTGGGACGCGGTGCGGCGGCCGGTGTGGATTGCCGCCAGCACCCATGCTGGTGAGGATGAAATCGTCCTGGCGGCGCACCGCGTACTACTCGAACAATGGCCCGAGGCGTTGTTGATTCTGGTGCCGCGACACCCGGAACGCTTTGCCGCGGTGTACGAGCTGTGCCAGCGCCAAGGCTTCGCCACGCGCCAGCGCTCCAGTGGCAAGGCGGTGGTGGCGGGCGACCAGGTGTTGCTCGGCGATACCATGGGCGAGCTGTTGTTTCTCTATGCCCTGGCCGATCTGGCTTTCGTCGGTGGCAGCCTGGTGGGCAATGGTGGGCATAACCTGCTGGAACCGGCGGCGCTGGGCAAGCCAGTACTCAGCGGTCCGCACCTGTTCAATTTTCTCGAGATCGCCGCGCAGTTGCGTGAGGCCGGCGCGTTGCTCGAGGTAGCGGATGCCGAGGGTCTGGCGCACCGGGTCGATCAGCTTTGGCGCGAGCCTGCCATGGCGCAGACAATGCGCGAGGCGGGCCAGACAGTAATGCAGGCCAACCAGGGCGCGCTGGCGCGTTTGCTGGATGGGCTGGGGTGCTTGTTAAAGGATAAGCCGTAGGCGGTGTAGGAGCGGGCCATGCCCGCGAAACCTCAAGCGCGGGCATGGCCCGCTCCTACATCCAATGGGTGCATAGGCGCGTAGCCCAGATGTAGTCCGGGTCGCTACCATCCCGGATTGCGTCAAGGCTTACTCGGGCTACGGGCGAGGTGTCGCCCGAACATCGATCACGCATAAAAAAACCGGCCTTGGCCGGTTTTTTTATGCAGGCAACTCAGTAGTCCAGGTTACCGCGCAACTGCGCTTCGGCGGCCTTGGCCAGGTCCGGTGGCAGGAAGTCCTGGTCTGGGTCGTAGTCTGACTTGAGGTATTGCTCGAGGGCTTCCAGGTCGGCCGGGCTCAGGGTGCCGGCGGCCTGCTTGAGACGCAGATTGTTGAGAATGTAGTCGTAGCGCGCGTCGTTATAGGTGCGCACCGAGCTGTACAGCTGGCGCTGCGAGTCGAGCACGTCGACGATGTTGCGGGTGCCGACCTGATAGCCGATTTCCGTGGCTTCCAGGGCGCTCTGGTTGGAGATGATCGACTGTTTGCGCGCCTGCACGGTTTCCACGTCGGTGTTCACCGCGCGGTGCAGGTTGCGGGTGCTTTGCACCACCTGCCGGCGCAGGCTTTCGCGCAGCTGCTCGCTCTGGGTCAGGCGCTGGTAGGCCTCGCGCACCTGGGAGCTGGTCAGGCCGCCGCTATAGAGGGGGATATTCAGTTGCAGGCCGATCGAGCGCTGTTCGGCGTCGCTGCTGAAGCGCGGCTGACCGAGTGCTCCCGAGTTAGTGAAGCCGAGGCTGTCGTTATCGCCTCTCTGGTAGCTGGCTACCGCGTCCAGGGTCGGCGCATGCCCGGACTTGCGCTGGCGCAGGGTTTCTTCGGCGGCGTTGACCGCGTAATTGCTGGCTTGCAGGTTGAGATTCTGCGCGGCGGCGGTATCGACCCAGGCCTTGGCGTCGTTCGGCGTCGGCGCCAGGATCGGCAGGCTATGTTCGATCCCTTCAAGAGCTACATATTCGCGGTTGGTCAGGGTGATCAGCGCCTGGAAGGCATCTTCGACCTGGCGCTGGGCGATGATCCGGTTGGCCCGTGCCGTATCGAAGCCGGCCTGGGCCTCGAGCACGTCGGTCTTGTCCGACAGACCGACGTCGAAGCGTTCGTTGGCCTGGTCGAGTTGGCGTTTGAAGGCGGCCTCTTCGGCCTTGGTCGAGGCCAGGGTGTCCTGGGCGCGCAGTACCGCGAAGTAGGTTTCCGCACTCTGCAGGATCAGGTTCTGTTCGATCGCGGACAGTTCCAGCGCGGCCTGCTCGCTGCTGGCTTCGGCGGCCTGCAGTTGGAACCAGCGGTCGGCGCGGAACAGCGGCTGGCTGAGGTTGGCTTGGTAGACCGTGCCGCTGCGTGAAAGTGATTGCGAGCCGCTCGACGTGTCGACATCTGTCTGGGTGTCGCTCAGGTTGGCACCGACCGAGAGGTTCGGCAGCAAGCCGGAACGCGCCTGTGGCACCACTTCGCGACGGGCCTGATAGTCGGCGCGGGCGGCCGCCAGGTCGGCGTTGTTGTTGGCGGCTTCCTGATAGACCGTGACGAGGTTCGTTTTGGTCGATAGCGGGGCCTGTTCGGCCCAGGCCATGCCAACGGAAGCAGCAGCCACAGCAAGAGTCAGGGAGAGTCTGCGCAACATGGGGGGAGATCCTGAATTTGGCGGTAATCGGCAAGGCTAAGGGGCGCTGCCAAGGGGGTCAAGGCATGCTTAATGTGCCTGAGTGTAGTTTGCAACAAGCTATGTTGCCTGTGCGCAACAATCGGCTTGGCTGGGATGGCGTCGTCACTATCCGACGCGTGGGTCAGGCTTTTTTGACTCCCCGGTTGGTTTTATTGCGGAGTCTTGATTAGACTGGCCAGGTTCTTGTCGGGGTGCCCCATATGTGGGCTGAGATTGGCAGCTGCCGGATCCCGTTGAACCTGATCAGGTTAAGACCTGCGTAGGGAACAAGATGGCCTCGTCACCCCCTCGGCGAGTGCTCTCGGCACCACTAGCGGTGCACTCCGTACGCTCATCTGCCCCAGGTTCGCTCCGACATTTCGTCCCAGGAGAGCACCAGCCGATGAGCACACAAGAAAAAAACCTCAACACCACGAATCTGAGCGATTCCGCCCAGGTCGACCAGCAGTCGATCCAGCCGTTTCCGCGTTCGCAGAAAATTTACGTGCAAGGCTCGCGTGCGGACATCCGCGTACCGATGCGCGAGATCAGTCTCGACATCACCCCGACCGAGTACGGTGGCGAGATCAATGCGCCGGTGCTGGTCTATGACACCTCCGGCCCTTACACCGACCCGAGCGTGACCATCGATGTGCGCCAGGGCCTGGGCGACGTCCGTTCGGCCTGGATTGACGACCGCGGCGATACCGAAATGCTCGACGGCCTGTCCTCGCACTTCGGCCAGGAACGCCTGGTCAATCCCGAGCTGACCAAGATGCGCTTCGCCCATGTGCGCAACCCGCGCCGGGCCAAAGCCGGCAACAACGTCAGCCAGATGCACTACGCGCGCCAGGGCATCATCACCCCGGAGATGGAATACGTCGCTATCCGCGAGAACCTCAAACTGGAGGAAGCCCGCGCCGCCGGTCTGCTCGATCAGCAGCACGCCGGCCACAGCTTCGGCGCTTCTGTGCCGAAGGAGATCAGCGCCGAATTCGTCCGCGAGGAAATCGCCCGCGGCCGGGCGATCATCCCCGCCAACATCAATCACACCGAGTTGGAGCCGATGATCATCGGCCGCAACTTCCTGGTGAAGATCAACGGCAACATCGGCAACTCGGCGCTGGGTTCCTCCATCGAAGAAGAAGTGGCCAAGCTGACCTGGGGTATCCGCTGGGGTTCCGATACCGTGATGGACCTGTCCACCGGCAAGCACATCCACGAAACCCGCGAGTGGATCATCCGTAACTCGCCGGTGCCGATCGGCACCGTGCCGATCTACCAGGCGCTGGAGAAGGTCAACGGCGTGGCCGAAGACCTGACCTGGGAGCTGTTCCGCGACACCCTGATCGAGCAGGCCGAGCAGGGCGTCGACTACTTCACCATCCACGCCGGCGTGCTGTTGCGCTATGTGCCGCTGACCGCCAAGCGCGTGACCGGTATCGTCAGCCGCGGCGGCTCGATCATGGCCAAGTGGTGCCTGGCGCATCACCAGGAAAACTTCCTCTACACCCATTTCGAAGACATCTGCCAGATCATGAAGGCCTACGACGTCAGCTTCTCGCTGGGCGACGGCCTGCGTCCGGGTTCGATTGCCGATGCCAACGACGCGGCGCAGTTCGGCGAGCTGGAAACCCTCGGCGAGCTGACCAAGATCGCCTGGAAGCACGACGTGCAGTGCATGATCGAAGGTCCCGGCCACGTGCCGATGCAACTGATCAAGGAGAACATGGACAAGCAGCTGGAGTGCTGCGACGAGGCGCCGTTCTACACCCTCGGCCCGCTGACCACCGACATCGCGCCGGGCTACGACCACATCACCAGCGGCATCGGTGCGGCGATGATCGGCTGGTTCGGCTGCGCCATGCTCTGCTACGTCACGCCCAAGGAACACCTGGGCCTGCCGAACAAGGATGACGTCAAGACCGGCATCATCACCTATAAGATCGCCGCCCACGCCGCCGACCTGGCCAAGGGTCATCCGGGTGCACAGATCCGCGACAACGCCTTGAGCAAGGCGCGTTTCGAGTTTCGCTGGGAAGACCAGTTCAACCTCGGCCTGGACCCGGACACCGCGCGCAGCTACCACGACGAAACCCTGCCGAAAGATTCGGGCAAGGTCGCGCATTTCTGCTCCATGTGCGGGCCGAAGTTCTGCTCGATGAAGATCACCCAGGAAGTGCGCGACTACGCCAAGCTCAATGGTCTGACCGACGAGCAGAAGGCCATTGAGGCGGGCTTCAAGGAGCAGTCCGGGCGCTTCAAGGACGAAGGCTCGGTGATCTACAAACAGGTCTGACGGCATGACCCTACGCCAGGAGCAAGCAGGCTCCTGGCGTTCCCTCTTCAGTTCTTTGAGACCTTCCCCATAGTGAGCACCCCAAGTAGTTACTCACCGCATGTGCCGGTGTCGATTGGCCAGCGTGTGTTTGGCGCGCGCGACATGTTTTCCCTGTGGTTTTCCTTAGGGATCGGCCTGATGGTGCTGCAGCTTGGCGCCTTGCTGGCGCCGGGCCTGGGCCTGAGCGGCGCCTTGCTGGCGATTGCCTGTGGCACCGCCGTCGGCGTGTTGCTGTTGGGTTCGGTCGCGGTGATCGGCAGTGATACCGGGCTGTCGTCCATGGCGGCGCTGAAACTCAGCCTGGGCAGCAAGGGGGCCGTGGTGCCGGCCTTGCTCAACCTGTTGCAACTGGTCGGTTGGGGCGCATTCGAGATCATCGTCATGCGCGATGCCGCCAGCGTGTTGGCGGTGCGGGCCTTCGGCGAGGGCAGCCTATGGAACAGTCCGGGCCTGTGGACCCTGTTGTTTGGCGCCCTGGCGACCCTGCTGGCGGTGGCCGGCCCGCTGACCTTCGTGCGCCGGATCCTGCGCAAATGGGGGATCTGGTTGCTGCTCGGCGCCTGCCTCTGGTTGACCTGGAACCTGTTCGACAAGGCCGACCTCGCGGCGTTGTGGGCGCGCAGTGGTGATGGCTCAATGCCGTTCGCCCTGGGCTTCGATATTGCGATTGCCATGCCGCTGTCCTGGCTGCCGCTGATTGCCGACTACTCGCGCTTTGGCAAGGCGGCCGGCCGGGTGTTCGGTGGCACCGCGCTGGGCTTCTTCGTCGGCAACTTCTGGTTGATGAGCCTGGGCGTGGCCTACACCCTGGCCTTTGCCGACAGCGGCGAAGTCAACGCCTTGCTGCTGGCCCTGGCGGGCGCCGGGTTGGGCATTCCGCTGCTGCTGATCTTGCTCGACGAGTCGGAGAACGCTTTTGCCGACATCCATTCGGCGGCGGTTTCCGTCGGTATTCTGCTGCCATTCAAGGTCGAGCTACTGGCGTTGCTGATTGGCGCGTTGTGCACCCTGATCGCCTGGTTCGCGCCGCTGGCCGAGTACCAGAACTTCCTGTTGCTGATCGGCTCGGTGTTCGCCCCGCTGTTCGGCGTGGTGCTGGTCGACCACTTCATCCTGCGTCGCCGTCGTGCCGAGCTGGCGCCGCGCGTGGCGCTGCGTTGGGACACCCTGCTGGCCTGGGCTTGCGGTGCGACCATCTATCATGTGCTGGCGAATTTCTGGCCCGATATCGGTGCGACCCTGCCGGCCTTGTTGCTGGCCGGTGTTCTGCAGTTCGCCTTCGCTTCCTTCAGTCGTGATCGGGAAAGTATTGCGCTTTGAGGATTCCCTTGAGTTGGCTATAGGGGATCGTCAGCTGCGGATGCCCGCTGGAGTAGGGCGCAATGCTGTAGACGTTGTATTTCAGCAGCAGTGCGGCTTGACCGAGGGCGACGTTTTCGCTGCGCTCGAACGGCCAGTTGCTGATGTACTCGGGGTCCTGATCCAGCTGGTTGGCGGTCAGCCAGCGCTGGTGGGCTTGGCCGGCGAGGTCCCAGAATGCGGCCGTCTGCCCGGGCAGTAGCATGTCCTGCAGGCCCAGGGCCTTTTTCAGCGTGCGGTCGTAGTTGATGAAGCCGCGTCCCGGCATGCCGTGCGCCCCGCCCGTGGACAGGTAGCTGGAAAATTCGATGATCACCAGTTGGTCATGTTGTTCGCGCACCTTGGCCTGCAGGTAGGTGTTCCAGCCGCGCTTGGCACTGTGCAGGAAGTCCTTTTCGTAGGACTGCAGCGAGGCGGGCAGAGGCGCGTCCGGCGAATCATTGGTCATCTGCAGCAGGCGCTGTTCAATCAGTTCGCTGAGCGGCGTTTCGTCGGGAAATATCAGCGTGTCGATATTCACCAGTGGGCAGGCGTTGCCCTGGCAGCCAGGCTGAATACTCTCCCAGGCGACACGTTGCACCGCTAGCGCGCCATCGCCTGAAGGCAGGCTTTGGCAGGCGCTTAGCAAGAGGCCAAGACTGATTGTGACGAGCTTTTTACGTGCAAACATTGAGTTCAGCGCCAGACGGGGAGAGGTAGGGGTCGCGGGGTTGGACTACCGGCTATCCCAGTGGTTCGCCAGGGTAGTCAGTCGCAGCAGCACTGCACAATCCCCGTCAGCGCCTAATATGCAAAGAGGCTGCGCAAGGCTGGATGCCGGGGTAGGATGCGCGAAAGCCAAGATTATCGGATTGAGAGAGACGTGGATGACCGACACCTTCAAACCTGGCCCGGATGCCGTGCAGATCATTGAGCGAGAAGCCTGTTTTCGCGGGTTTTATAGCCTCGATCGCCTGCGTCTGCGCCATCTGCAGTTTTCTGGCGAAATGGGGCCGACGCTCAGCCGCGAGCTGTTTATCCGGCACGATGCCGTATGCGTGCTGCCCTATGACCCGCAGCGCGATGAAGTGGTACTAATCGAGCAGTTCCGCGTTGGCGCCATGGGCAAGTCCGCCAGCCCCTGGCTGCTGGAACTGGTCGCCGGGCTGATCGATACCGACGAGCAGCCGGAAGAAGTGGCGCTACGTGAGGCGGTGGAGGAGGCCAACCTGGCGCTGACCGCACTGTGGCCGATTACCGAATATTTTCCTTCGCCCGGTGGTTCTGACGAGCGGGTGTACCTGTATCTCGGCCGCTGCAATAGTCTGGGTGCCGGGGGCGTGCATGGTCTGGCCGAAGAAGGAGAGGACATTCGGGTGCATGTCCTGTCGCTGGAAGATGCCCTGGATGCGGTCAAGGACGGGCGGATCAACAATGCGGCGAGCATCATCGCCTTGCAATGGCTGGCGCTGAACCGCGCCGAGGTTAGGGGGTTATGGTCGTGAATCTGTTGCGTGACCGCTATCGGGTTGACTTGATCGAGTTGCAGGCGGCCTGTGAAGTCAACTACGCACGCCTGATGCGCCTGCTGCCGGACATGCGCGAGGCATCATGCGCGCGGCGGGTTGCCCTGACTCAGGGCGAGCAGCTGCTCGGTGTGCTGGCTCTGGAAGTACTGGAAACCTGTCCCTACACCTCGACCGTGCGGGTGTGCCAAGAACACAGCCTGCCCTGGTTGCCGGTGCCGCAACTGGACGTGCGGGTGTACCACGATGCACGCATGGCCGAGGTGATCGGTGCACAAAGCGCCCGGCGTTTTCGCAGCATCTACCCTTATCCAAATGCCGCCATGCATCAGCCGGATGAAAAGTCCCAGCTCAACCTGTTTCTCGGTGAATGGCTGAGTCATTGCCTGGCCTGTGGCCATGAACTGGAACCTGTGGTTTAAAACGGCGACAAGCACTAAGCCGCAGGCTTCAACAATAAGCCTGATTGCGACACCCTCCTGCCTGGCTTCGCCTTGTCGCTGCTTTATGTGACCCATGCCCGCTTCTTGGGTTTACCGCTGCCGGGACTAACCACCATAATCCACGTATTCCGCTCAAGGAGACGGCCTTGCCGAGCGCGCTCAATTCCGCTGCTGATTCCTCGGTCCTGCTGGTGCAGTTGTCCGACAGCCATCTATTTGCCGAAGCGGCCGGCAAGCTATTGGGTCTGGATACCCAGGACAGCCTGCAGCGAGTGATCGAACGGGTGCTGCAAGAGCAGCCGCAGATCGACCTGATGCTCGCCAGCGGCGATCTGTCGCAAGACGGTAGCCTGGCATCCTATCAGCGCTTCCGGCAGATGACCGCGGCGCTTGCGGCGCCAGCCCGCTGGTTTCCCGGCAACCATGACGATGTCCCGACCATGCAGGCCGCCTGCGCCGATAGCGATCTGCTGGAGCCGGTGATCGATCTGGGTAACTGGCGCATCATTCTGCTCGACTCGTCGATTCCCGGCGCGGTGCCGGGCTATCTCGACCAGCATCAGCTGGCCCTGCTGGAGCGTGCGCTCAGCGAAGCGCCGGAGCGCCATCACCTGATTTGCCTGCACCATCATCCGGTGTCCATCGGTTGCCGCTGGATGGAGCCCATCGGCTTGCGCAACCCTGAGGCGCTATTCGCCGTGCTGGAACGTTTCAGTCAGGTGCGCGCGGTGCTCTGGGGGCATATCCATCAGGAGTTCGATCGTCAGCGCAATGCTGTGCGCCTGCTGGCTTCGCCTTCCACCTGTGTGCAGTTCGCCCCGGGCAGTGAAGAATTCCAGGTCGACAGCACTGCGCCCGGCTACCGCTGGCTGCGTCTGCACGCCGACGGTCGGCTGGATACCGGCGTGTCGCGGGTGACCGGGATTGAGTTCGAGGTGGATTACACGGTGAAAGGTTACTAAGGCCGCAGGCGTTTAGCGCGGCAACGCTACTCGCTAGCCGCCCAATGCAACCACTGAGTGACGTCTAGAAAACTCGCGCAGATCCAAGTGAATCGCCCCGCTTTTTACGCCTGGCTACCTGTTGTTTAATTTCTTTCGGCTCGCTTTCTGCCTGATAAAAAGCCAGGTCCGGCGATGCTGTTCACGTCATGGATTAGCCCGCTGTACCGCCGACCGAGCGCTTAGCGGCAACTGACCGTTCTCTCCCGCTCAGTATCGTCGCCTGACTCCCGCCACCCTCGAACAATTCCACGGATAAAAACTGCCTCGCCACGGTCGTAGGCTTAGCCTTGGTTCGCGCCGGCGCTTGCCAGCCCCCGGCAAAAAACACTTATCATTCAGTTATATACCTCATGCTCCAGGTGGGAATCGTCGAATGCTGTCTGCTGTCGAGCGCTACAGGTTGCTCCTCTCCGGTGCCTTGGCCCGTTATTTCCCGCGGACCACGGCCTATCTGCGCGCCGAACGCGAGGCGGGCTTGCCGCAGAATAAACCGCGGGGCCGGGCAAAGAAGGCCGGCCCCGCGGCTGGCAAGACCCAGGCGGGCACTGGGAAACAGCCTGCCAGGTCGCGTGGCAAACCCGGAAAGCCGGCGAGCACGGCCATCTACGGGCCGGCGTTGCTCGCGGTCGATGCGGCGCAGGTCGAGGCCATGCGCGAGCGGGTCGCCCAGGCGGTAGTGGCGGGGGTGATCAATGCGCCTTCGGACGAGCAGTGGGCGATGATCCTCGGTCGTCATCCGCTCACGCGGATCTTTGCCGGGGCGGGTTCGGGCAAATCCACCACCCTGGTGCTACGGGTGGTGTTCATGCTCTGTCATCTGGGCATCGAACCGGGACGCTTGACGGTGATTTCCTTCACCAACGCCTCCTGCGCCGAGCTACGCACGCAGCTGCTCAGGGTGCTGGGTTTCTGGCAATACCCTTTCGACGCCGCCCAGGCCCGCCAGTGCGTGCGCACTTTCCATTCGGCCATGGGCGTGCTGGCCAAGCAGGCGCTGAACAGCCCGCGCTGGTTCGAGCAGCTGGATGATGCGCCCGGCGCACCCCGTGAGCTGGATAATCCGCTGACGTCCGCGCGTCTGCGTCCGGCCCAGCAGCGCTTGCTCAAGCAGGCGTATCAGAATTGCTACGCCCAGGAGCCGGTCTTCCGCGAGCGCGTGCACAGCCTGCTGGGATTACCGGCACCGCAGGCTGAGGCCCCCAAGGGTAAGCCGCCACGGGTGGCCAAGGCGCCGCTGGATGGCTTCAAACTGGCGGGGGAGTTCACTGCATTGCCGCTGTTCGAGGCCTTCTATGTGCAGGCCGGCTTTATCCAGAGCATCGGCATCCGCCCCGACCGGATAGATGTCCAGGCGCTGTCCTGCTCCGCTCGCGAGCGCAGTTTTATCGAGGCCCTGGTGCTGTTCTGCAAGGCCTTCGAGGCCTGCCTGCAGGAGCAGGGCGTGATGACCTTCGATGGCGCCTTCCAGGCGCTCGGCGAACGCTTGGCCGCCAATGCACCGGGGATCTCGGCCGAGGCGCTGGCGCCGTTCAATCACCTGCTGATCGATGAGTTCCAGGACATCTCGCCGCAGATCGTCCAGTGGCTGCAAGCGGTCCACCGCGCGCTGGCGCGTCAGGGCACGGCGGTCAGCCTGATGGCGATCGGCGACGACTGGCAGTCGATCTATGGTTGGCGCGGCAGTTCTCCGGAGTTGTTCATGGACTTCGACAAGCACTTCCCGGGCAAGGGCAAGGCGAAGAGCAGCGCGCTGCTGATGCTGGCCACCAACTACCGCTCCATCGAGCCGGTGATCCGCGACGGCGAGGCGGTGCTCGCTGGCGTCGCCTGCAAGCAAGCCAAGGCCAGCAAGGCGTTCAAGGCCATGCAGCCGGGGGATCACGGGGTCAAGCTGGTGCAGGGCTTCGATATCAAGGCGCGCCTGCCGGAGCTGCTGAAGGTGATCAACGCCGAGTGCGCGCACGTGGCCAGCCGTACGATGGCCGACCGCACCGCGGTGCTGCTGCTGAGTCGGCGCAACGCAGACTTGCAGACGATTCAGGCCCAGTTGGACAAGAAGTTGCCGGTCAAGGCCTACACCATCCACCGCGCCAAGGGCCTGCAGGCCGAAGTGGCGATCATCGTCGATGATTGCGCGCCAGCGGAGCCGCACCCGCTGCGCAATGCGCTGTATGCCTACTCGGGATTCTTCCGCAACAGCTACGACCAGGCGATGACCGATGAAAGCCTGCGCCTGGCCTATGTGGCGATCACCCGGGGCGTGAGCCGGGTGCTCTGGTTTACCCGCAAGGCCCAGGGCGCGACCCTGGTGCTGGCGGGGCGCGGCAGTCGGCGCGGCGGAGGGGGCTGAAACCTGCGCGGCCCGACCCACCCTACGGTGCCGGCTCTGGTTAGCCCAGTTGACGGTCGGCCCAGACCTTGGCCGCGCTGTGATGGAGGATGCCGTGACGGCGGGCCAGGGCGTGGCGGTCTTTGTCGTAGCCGCCGCCGATCAGGCCGACTACCGGAATGTCGCGGCCCAGGCAGTGGTTGATCACCGCCTGGTCGCGGGCGGCGACTCCGGCATCGGTCAGCTGCAGGTAGCCGAGGGCATCGTCCTGGTGCACGTCGACGCCGGCGTCGTACAGCACGATGTCTGGTTGGTACAGCGGCAGCAGGTAGTTCAACGCATCGTCCACCACCTTCAGGTAAGCGGCATCGCCCATGCCCATCGGCAGGGGGATATCCCAGTCGCTGGCGGCTTTGCGCGCGGGGAAGTTTTTTTCGCAGTGCAGGGAGACGGTGATCGCCTCCGGGATATCGGCGAGCAGGCGGGCGCTGCCGTCGCCCTGGTGCACGTCGCAGTCGAAGATCAGCACCCGTTGCGCCTTGCCGGCTTCGAGCAGGTAACGGGCGATCACCGCCAGGTCATTGAAGATGCAGAAGCCGGCCGGGTGATCGTAATGAGCGTGATGGGTGCCGCCGGCCAGATGGCAGGCCAGGCCATGCTGCAAGGCCTGTTCGGCGGCCAATAGCGAGCCGCCCACCGCGCGCACGGTACGCTGCGCCAGGGCCGCGCTCCAGGGAAGGCCGAGGCGGCGCTGGTCTTCGTGCGCCAGTTCGCCGCTCATGTAGCGCTCGATATAGGCGGGGCAATGAGCCAGGGCCAGTACTTGCGGCGGGCACAGTTGCGGACGCAGCAATTCGGCATCGCGGGTTAGGCCGCTGGCCACCAGGTGATCGCGCAGCAGGCGGAATTTTTCCATGGGGAAACGATGGCCGGCCGGGAAGGGCGGGCTGTAGTCGTCGTGATAGACCAGCGGCAGGCGCATACAATGGCACTCTTTAATGCAGCGCCTGAGTATGGTGGCGTTGCCTGGGCCGACTCAAGTGGAGCCGTAATGACCGAGCAGGACGCCGTGCGCGCCTATCACCAACTGAGCAAGCATCAGCCGCAGCGCTTCGCCCCCGGGCCCGGGCAGCTGGACTGGGCGACCCAGCCCGCCGCCTTTCGGCGTTACCGCGGCGCCCGCCTGATCGAGCTGTGGCACCGGCCGTTGCAGGAGTCGCCCGACTACGACGCGGTGTTCGCCGCGCCGGTGGGCGCACCGACGCCGCTGACTCAGGCCAGCCTGTCGCAGCTGCTGTATGACAGCCTGGCGCTGTCGGCCTGGAAGGAGGCTGGCGGCAGCCGCTGGGCGCTGCGGGTCAATCCGTCATCGGGCAATCTGCACCCGACTGAGGCGTATCTGCTGCTGCCGGCCGACAGCCTGCACGACCAGGCCTTGCTGGCCCATTACACCGCCGATGCGCATGCCCTGGAAGTGCGTGCCGAGCTGCCGGCGCCGCTGGCCGCGCAACTGTCCCAGGCATTGCCGGCGGGCGGCTGCCTGCTGGCGCTGGCCAGCATCCCCTGGCGCGAGGCGTGGAAGTATGGCGAGCGGGCCTACCGTTATTGCCAGCATGACCTCGGCCATGCCCTGGCTGGTCTGGCGCTTGCCGCCAGCCAGCTGGGCTGGCAGGTACGTCTGTTGTGCGGGGTGGCCGAGGCGCGGCTGGACGCGGTGTTCGGCCTGGATCGCCAAGGTTTTGCCGAGGCCGAGCACGTCGACTGCCTGCTCTGGATAGGCCCGGCCCAGGCCGCCGAGTTCGCCCTGCCAGAGGATCTGTTAAACGGGCTGGCCGCGCTGGAGCTGCAGGGCACGCCTAATCGCCTGTCGCGCCAGTACCGCGACTGGCCGGAGCTGGCGCGGGTGCAGGCGCTGTGTCGGGCCCCGGCCATGCCCGCTCAGCCCTGGTTGGTCGAAGCCGGCCGCGCACAGGCGGATAATCCCGGCTTGGCGCTGCGGCCGATTCTGCATCGACGCCGAAGCGCACAAAGCATGGACGGCAAGAGCGGGATTCACGCCGAGCTGTTGTTTGCCTGGTTGCAGCGGCTGATGCCGGCCAATTCGCCGGTGCCATTCGCCCTAAGCGGGGAGGCGGCCCAGGTCGATCTGCTGTTGTTCGTCCATCGCGTGCAGGGCCTGGAACCCGGCCTGTACTGGTTGGCGCGGGTCGATGGGCAGACGCAGCCTGGGCTGCGCGAGGATTTTCTCTGGCAGCGCGCGCATGACCAATTGCCGCTGTACCGCCTGCTTGCAGGCGATGCCCGCGGCCTGGCGGAGTTTCTCTCCTGTGGTCAGGACATCGCCAGCGATGGTTGCGTTGCCCTGGCCATGCTCAGTCGCTTCGACACGGCGCTGCAGGCCGGCACCTGGCGCTATCCACGGTTGTACTGGGAATGCGGGCAAATCGGCCAATTGCTCTATCTGGAAGCCGAGGCGGCGGGGCTATCGGCCACTGGCATCGGTTGTTATTTCGACGATTCGGTACATGAATTGCTAGGACTTGCCGACAGCCGCTGGCAAAGTCTTTACCATTTCACCCTTGGTCGGGCGGTGTGGGATGAGCGCTTGAGCTCACTGCCGGCCTACCCCGAATTACGTTTGCCGCGCTCTTAGCGGTTACTGGAGAACTAGCATGAGTCAGGTACTGGACGAATTGGTCGCCCTGTTGAGCCTGGAGGCCATCGAAGAGAACCTCTTTCGCGGTGTCAGTCAGGATCTTGGATTCCGTCAGCTGTTCGGCGGTCAGGTGCTCGGCCAGTGCGTGTCGGCGGCCAGCCAGACAGTCGAGGCGGATCGCCATGTGCACTCATTGCACGGTTACTTCCTGCGTCCTGGTGATTCCGCCCTGCCGGTGGTCTATCAAGTCGATCGGGTACGCGATGGCGGTAGCTTCAGCACCCGGCGGGTGACGGCGGTGCAGAAGGGCAAGCCGATCTTCACCTGCAGCGCCTCCTTCCAGTACGACGAAGACGGCTTTCACCATCAGAACCCGATGCCGGATGTGCCGGGGCCTGAAGGGTTGAAATCGGAAACCGAGCTGGCCCGACTGGTCGCCGACTCGTTGCCCGAAGGCATGCGTGAGCGCGCACTCAGCGACAAGCCGATCGAAATCCGCCCGGTGACGGTCGGCAATCCCTTCGCCCCCGAGCCGAGTGAACCGGTCAAGTATGTGTGGTTCCGCGCCGCCGGCGAGCTGCCGGACGACCCGCAGTTGCACAAGTACCTGCTCGGCTACGCCAGCGACTTCAACCTGCTGACCACCTCGATGCTGCCGCATGGCGTCTCGGTGTTCCAGAAATTCATGCAGGTGGCCAGCCTCGACCACTCGCTGTGGTTTCACAGCAACCTGCGCATGGACGACTGGCTGCTCTATGCCATGGACAGCCCCTGGGCCGGCAATGCCCGTGGCTTCTCGCGCGGGAGCATCTTCAATCGTCAGGGCCAGCTGGTCGCCTCGGTCGCCCAGGAAGGCCTGACCCGAATCCGTGAGGATTGGAAGTGAGCCGCGAGGACTGGAAATGAGGCTGCACGCGGCGCGTCACTGGGTGTTCGACATGGACGGCACCCTGACCCTGGCGGTGCATGACTTCGACGCGATCAAGCGGTCGCTGGACATCCCCCTGGCGGACGACATCCTCCATCACCTGGCGGCCTTGCCCGAGGACGTCGCGGCCGCCAAGTACATCTGGCTGCTGGAGCACGAGCGCGAGCTGGCGCTGAGCGCCGAGCCGGCGCCGGGGGCCATCGAGCTGGTTCGCGCCCTGAAAGATCGCGACTGCCGGCTCGGTATCCTCACGCGCAACGCCCATGAGCTGGCGCTGGTGACGCTGCAGGCGATCGGTCTGGGCGATTGCTTCGCCAGCGGCGACATTCTCGGCCGCGACGAGGCGCCGCCCAAGCCCCATCCCGGCGGTTTGCTGCACCTGGCTGAGCGCTGGCAGGTGACGCCGAATGAGCTGGTGATGGTCGGCGACTACCGCTTCGACCTGGAATGCGCCCGCGCCGCCGGTGCCTGCAGCGTACTGGTCAATCTGGCGCAGAATCCCTGGCCGGAATTGACCGATCACTTCGCCCTGGATTGCGCCGTGCTGCAGCGGTCGCTCGTACCCTAGGGGCGCTCGGTGCGCAGATTGCCGGGTCGATGACGCTTCATCAAATTCAGGCCTGGTTAGCGATGGCTGCCGCCGGACTCCAGGTCCTTGAGGATCGGGCAGTCGGGGCGGTCATTGCCCTGGCAGTGCTGCATCAGGTCCTGCAAGGTGTCGCGCAGGCTGCTGAGTTCGGCGATCTTGTGGTTGAGTTCGGCGATATGCCCGGCGGCCAGTGTCTTGACGTCGGCGCTGGCGCGCTGGCGGTCCTGCCACAGGGTCAGCAGTTGGGCGACCTCGGCCAGGGAAAACCCCAGATCCCGCGCACGTTTGATAAAGGCTAGGCGATGCAGGTCCTGCGCGCCGTACTGGCGATAGCCGCTGTCGCTACGCCCGGCGGCCGGTAACAGTTCGATGCTCTCGTAGTAGCGGATCATCTTGGCGCTGAGGCCGGTCTTCTGTGCGGCTTGGCCGATATTCATCGGTCGCTCTCCAGTTGGGGCATGGGCACAAAATGTAGGAGCGGGCCATGCCCGCGAAAGCCGTTCGAGCAAAAGCTTCGCGGGCATGGCCCGCTCCTACGAATTTCATGCAGGCTAGGTGTGGTCCTTGGGTTTCCAGGTCTTCAGCAGCAGTGCATTGCTCACCACGCTGAGGCTGGACAGGGCCATGGCGGCCCCGGCGAGCATCGGGTTGAGCAGGCCGGCGGCGGCCAGGGGAATACCGATCAGGTTGTAGACGAAGGCCCAAAACAGGTTCTGCCTGATCTTGTTGTAGGTGCGCCGGCTGATGTCCAGCGCCGCCGGCACCAGGCGCGGGTCGCCGCGCATCAGGGTGATGCCGGCGGCATGCATGGCCACATCGGTGCCGCTGCCCATGGCGATGCCGACATCCGCGGCAGCCAGCGCCGGGGCATCGTTGATGCCGTCGCCGACCATCGCCACCACCCCGTTGTTTTTCAGCTCGCCGATAATCGCCGCCTTGTCTGCCGGCAACACCTCGGCATGCACGGCGTCGATGCCCAGAGCGCCGGCTACTGCATTGACGCTGCCGCGGTTGTCGCCGCTGATCAGGTGGCTGCTGATGCCTTGCGCCTTGAGCTGGGCGATGGCCTCGGCGGCGCCGGCTTTGAGGGTGTCGCCGAAGGCAAACAACCCCAGCACCTGGGGCGTCGGTGCCTGTTCGATCAGCCAGGACAGGGTACGGCCTTCGGCTTCCCAGGCCAGGGCCTCGGCGACCAGGGTCTGGTTTTGCAGCCAGCCCTCCTCGAGCAGGCGTTTGTTGCCCAGGGCCAGCTGGCGTTCGCCGATCTGCCCGGCAATCCCGCGTCCGGCCAGGGCCTGGCTGTTGACCACCTCGGCCAGCGGCAACTGCTGGGCCGTGCATTCATCCAGCACGGCCCTGGCCAGCGGGTGTTCGCTGCCACGTTGCAGGGCGCCGGCCAGTTGCAGCAGGGAGGTGGTGTCGCCATCGAGTGCGCTCATGTGGGCGATTCGTGGCGTGCCAGAGGTCAGGGTGCCGGTCTTGTCGAACGCCACTGCCGTGACGCCATGGGCCACTTCCAGCGCCTCGGCGTCCTTGATCAGGATGCCGTGGCGCGCGGCCACTCCGGTGCCGGCCATGATCGCCGTTGGCGTGGCCAGGCCGAGGGCGCAGGGGCAGGCGATCACCAGCACGGCGACGGCATTGAGCAGCGCGGTTTGCAGGGTTGCGCCGAACAGCAGCCAGCCCAACAGGGTGGCCAGGGCGAGCAGCAGCACCGTCGGCACGAATACCCGACTGACCTTATCCACCAGTTTCTGGATCGGTGCCTTGGCCGCCTGGGCATCCTCGACCAGGCGGATGATCGTGGCCAGCACGGTTTCCGCTCCCAGGGCGGTGGTCTCGATCAATAGGCGGCCCTCGCCGTTAATCGCCCCGGCGGTGACCTTGTCACCCGGCTGCTTGGGCTGCGGCAGGCTCTCGCCGCTGATCAAGGCTTCGTCAGCATGGCTCTGGCCTTGCAACACCTGGCCGTCGACCGGGAAGCGCTCGCCGGGCTTGACCACCACCTGATCGCCCAGGGTCAGGGCGCTCAGTGCCACCCACTGCTCGACGCCATCGCGCAGACGCAGCGCCTGATCCGGGCGCAATGCCTGCAGGGCACGAATGGCGCTGGTAGTTTGCCGTTTGGCGCGGCTTTCCAGGTATTTTCCGAGCAGGATCAGGCTGATGATCACCGCCGAGGCTTCGAAGTACAGGTGCGGCATCGTGCCGCTCGGGGTGATCGCCCATTGATAGAGGCTCAGACCATAGGCGGCGCTGGTGCCCAGGGCGACCAGTTGATCCATGTTGCCAGCACCGGCGCGCAGGGCCAGCCAGGCGGCGCGGTAAAAACGCGCGCCGAGGATGAACTGGACCGGCGTGGCCAGGGCGAACTGGAGCCAGGCCGGCAGCATCCAGTGGGCGCCAAACGGCTCCGCCAGCATCGGGATCAGCAGTGGCGCGGTGAGCAGCAAGGCCAGTGCCAGCGCCCAGCGTTCGCGCTGCAAATGACGTTCGGCCTGGGGCTTGGCGGGCGTGTCGCCATCCAGCAGGGTGGCCGTGTAGCCGGCTTTGGCGACTGCCTGCAACAGGCTTTGTGGGTCGAGCCCCGCCGTGACCTGCAGCAGCGCGTGTTCGGTGGCCAGGTTGACGCTGGCCGTGAGCACGCCAGGCAGTTGCGCCAGGGCGTGCTCGACGCGGCCGACGCAACTGGCGCAGGTCATGCCGCTGATGGCCAGCTCCCGGCGTTCGCTGGGCACTTCATAGCCGGCGCCGGCGACGGCGGCGAGCAACTGCTCCAGGCTGTCCACTGGCGCCTCGATACGCGCCTGTTCGTTGGCCAGGTTGACCGTGGCGCTGGTGACGTTGGGTACTTTGCGCAAGGCGCGCTCGACGCGGCCGGCGCAACTGGCACAGGTCATGCCGCTGATAGGCAGGTCGAAAGTGGTCAGGCTGGACATGTAGGAGCCTCGGTTAAGTTCCGCTACAGGATCAACCTTGACCCATGGGGAAGGTCAAGTGTTGTTTTATGCCTTGACCTTACCTTTGGGGGAAGACGGACACTGAACACATCCCGCAAAATGCGGACGTACATTTAATCAGGAGGTTGCACATGCAAGCATCAAAGGTTCACACATTCAGGATCGACGGCATGACATGCGAGCATTGCGTGAAGACGATTACCGAGGCCTTGCAGGCGCGTGATCCGGCTGCCGATGTAAAGGTGAAGTTACAAGGCGGTGAGGCGCGCGTGGTAAGCAGCCTGTCGAGCGATGAGCTGATCATTGCAATTGCCGAGGCGGGTTATGGGGCAGGCCTGGCGTAACCATTGATGCCGTCATGCGCCCGCGGCGGTTGCCCCGGGAGAGTAGCCCGGCGGCAACCTGGGGCCGGTTGTGCGGGCCATGCGCTTCCCCGGATGGCATCCGGGCTACGAGAGCCGGGCAAGGTGGATGAGGCTTCACCCATCCACCAATAGCGGGGAATGACAAAAGCGTCATCCCCCTTAGCACCTATCCTTGTTGCCAATCGCGCACCAGGCCGCGAAAGCAGGCGTCGATCATCGGTGCGCTGTCGCTCAACGGGTCGAACAGTGTCGGGTCGCGCAGCCAGTCGCTGAACAGGCCGATGATCATCGCGTGCAGTGTGCGGGCCGCCAGGCGTGGGCTCATGCCAGGCTGCAGGCGCGGTTTGACGCCGGGCTGGTCGAACTGCTGTTCGCACAGGGCGATGAACTGATTGATAAAGGCGGCGTGGCGCTGCTCGGCCTCACGCAGCTCGTCGGTGAATTCGCAGCGGCGCAGGAGGATGGTGAAGATGCGCTGCTTCTGCGGGTCGCGGGCGAGGTTTTCGATGGCCTCGATACACAGTTCGCGCAACGCCAGCAGGGGATCGCGCCCGGCGCAGGCGCTCAGGCGCATGGCCATTTGCTCGGGTGGCAGGCGCACCTGGCTGAGCAGCTCGTGAAACAGGTGAGCCTTGTTCTCGAAATGCCAATACACCGCCCCACGGGTGACTCCGGCGTGGCGGGCGATATGCTCCAGGCTGGAGTGGGCCACACCTTTTTCCAGAAACAGTGTCTCGGCGGCGGCCAGGATGGCGCCGCGGGTCTGTTCGGCTTGTTCTTTGGTTCTGCGCATGACGGTCGGGAGGATTCTGTCTAGGCTCTGCTTTGAGGAACAGAGTGTACTGAATTTGAACTCGATGTTTTGTTTACAAACAGCAGTGTATGTAATTAGCATCGTCACCTTTGTGCGGTACGCATTGTGTTGCTCCGGAGAGCCTTATGTTTTTTGTCCCTCACCTCGCGCTTGCTCTTGGGGCGTTAGCCTATGGCGCGCTGGCGCCCATGACCCAGGCCGCTGAGGCTCCCCCCGCACCTGAAGTGCTGGTGGAGACCGTCAAGGTTGGCCCGCTGCCGCTGGAGCTGGAGTACTCGGCGCGCACCGCGGGCTTTCGTGAGGTACAGGTGCGTGCCCAGGTCAGTGGCATCCTGCAGGAGCGCACCTACCTGGAGGGCAGTGCGGTCAAGCAGGGCCAGTTGATGTTCCGCATCGACCCACGCACCTACCAGGCCGCCCTGGCTCGGGCCAAGGGCGCACTGGCCCAGGAACAGGCGCGTTTTCGGCAGACCGAACGCGACCTCAAGCGTACCCGCGAGCTGCAGAAGAAGGGCTACGCCAGCGAGAGCGAATTGGACAACGCCATCTCCAACTTCGAGCAGAGCAAGGCCAACATCCAGGCCGCCGAGGCCGAGGTGCAATCCAAGCAGATCGATCTCGATTACACCACGGTGAAAGCGCCAATCTCGGGGATCACCAGCCGCGAAACCGTTTCCGAGGGTAGCCTGATGGTCGCGGGCGATCCGAACGCCAGCTTGCTGACCAACATCACCCAGCTCGATCCTATTTTCGTCAATTTCGCCGCCCCGGACACCGATATTGCGGTTGTGCGCAGCGGTTTGAAAAGTGGCGCGCTGACCCTGCCTGAAGACCAACACATGAGCGTCGAAATCAAGTTCGGCGATGGCTCGGTCTATCCATTGGCAGGCAAGGTGGACTTCACCGGTAGCCTGATCGACCGCAGCACCAGTACCGTCAGTGCTCGCGCCGTGGTGCCCAACCCGGAACAGAAGCTGCTCCCCGGCCAGTTCGTGCGAGTCGTGGTCAAGGGCATCACCTTGCCCGGCGCCATCACCGTGCCGGAGCGCGCGGTTGCGCAAGGCCCGCGCGGTACCTTCGTGTACGTGGTCGACGCTCAGAGCATCGCCCGCACCCGCCAGGTCAGCACCGGGCGCACCGCCAATGGTCGCTGGGTGATCGAGTCCGGCATCAGCGCCGGTGACCGGGTGATCGTCGAGGGGTTGCCCAAGGTGCGCCCGGATACGCCGGTCAAGGTCGCCGATCCCAGCGACTCATCCGCCAAGCAGTCCTAAGGAGCGTACCCCGTGTTCTCACGCTTCTTTATCGATCGCCCGGTTTTCGCCGCAGTCATCTCCATCATTATCGTACTCGCCGGCCTGATGGCCATGCGCGCGCTGCCGATTGCCCAGTACCCGCAGATTCTGCCGCCGCAGGTGTCGGTCAGCGCCGGCTATTCTGGCGCCAGCGCGCAGGTGATCGCAGAAACCGTGGCCGCACCACTGGAACAGTCGATCAACGGCGTCGAGGGGATGATCTACCAGCAGTCCAACTCCGGCGGCAACGCCATGAGCCTGTCGGTGTATTTCCAGGTCGGCACCGATCCCGATCAGGCCACCATCGACGTCAACAACCGGGTCCAGGCCGCCCTGGCCAAGCTGCCGGAAGAGGTGCGTCGCCAAGGCGTCAAGGTGGAGAAGAAGTCCTCGGACATCCTCCAGGTGGTTGCCCTGTTCTCCCCGGATGGCTCGCGCGACCCGGTGTATATCAGCAACTACGCGCTGATCAACGTGATCGACGAGCTCAAGCGCTTGCCGGGGATCGGTGACGCCCGCCAGTTCGGCTCGAAAGACTACTCGATGCGCATCTGGCTGCGCCCGGACAAACTGGCCCAGTACAACCTGACGCCGGCCGATGTGGTTAGCGCCATTCGCGAGCAGAACTCGCAGTTCGCCGCCGGCAGCTTCGGCCAGCAGCCGCTGCAACAGGAGCAGGACTTCACCTATACGGTGACCACCCAGGGGCGGTTCACCGATCCGCAAGAGTTCGAGAACGTGATTTTGCGCAGCGACGAGACAGGCGCCAGCCTGCTGTTGAAGGATGTGGCGCGGATCGAGTTGGGCGCCCAGGACTACTCGCTGATGACCTCGCTCAACGGCCAGCAGAACGCCGCCTTCGGCATCTACCTGCAACCGGGTGCCAATGCCCTGGACACCGCCGAGGCGGTGCGGACCACGCTGCAGCGCCTTTCGAAGAACTTCCCCGAGGGCATCACCTACAAGATCCCCTACGACACCACCAAGTTCGTCAAGGTCTCCATCGACGAGGTGATCTACACCTTCTTCGAGGCTTTGGTGCTGGTGGTGCTGGTGGTGTTCATCTTCCTGCAGAACTGGCGCGCCACGTTGATTCCGTTGCTGGCCATTCCGGTGTCGCTGATCGGCACTTTCGCCGGCATGTACCTGCTCGGCTTCTCGATCAACTTGCTGACCCTGTTCGGCATGGTGCTGGCGATTGGCATCGTGGTCGACGACGCCATTGTGGTGATCGAGAACGTCGAGCGGGTCATGAACGAGGACAAGATCGGCCCGCGCGAGGCGACCATCAAGGCCATGCAGGAGGTCACCGGGCCGATCGTCGCCATCGTCCTGGTGCTCTGCGCGGTGTTTGTGCCGGTGGGCTTTCTCGGCGGCTTGGCGGGTGAGATGTACAAGCAGTTCGCGATCACCATCGCCGTGTCGGTGGTGATCTCCGGCATCGTCGCGCTGACCCTGAGTCCGGCGCTGTGCGCGGTATTGCTCAAACCGGGCCATCAGCAGCCGGCCGCACCGTTTCGCGCCTTCAACCGCATGTTCGACCGCCTCACCAACGGTTACACCGCTGGCGTACGCTTCTTCCTCAAGCGTTCGGCGATCGGCCTGCTGCTGTTTGGCGTGATGATCGCACTGATGCTGGCGCTGTTCAGCCGAGTGCCCAGCTCACTGGTGCCGGATGAGGATCAGGGTTATGTGATCAATGCCTACTTCCTGCCACCGGCGGCCTCGCTGACCCGCACCGAGAAGCTGACCAGCGCGGTCACCCAGCAGTTGATGGACCACCCGGCAGTCGCGGATGTGGTGACCTTCGCCGGTTTCGACATCCTCACCTTCGGCACACGCAGCAACGCCGGGGTGTCCTTCGTGCCGCTGAAGGACTGGAGTGAACGCACCACGCCGGAGCTGGACGCGCGCAACCTGACGAAAACCTTCATGGCCATGGGCGCGGCGCAAAAGGATGGTCTGGTGATGACCTTCAACCCGCCGCCGATTACCGGCATGAGCACCACCGGCGGTTTCGAGGGGTTTATTCAGGATCGCAGTGGTGGCAGCACCGCGCAGCTGGCCAGCAAGGTCACGGCTTTCCTCGAGGCCACGGCCAAACGGCCGGAGCTGGCCGGGGTGCGCACCACCTTCAGCGCCAACGTGCCGCAGTACTACATCAACCTCGATCGGACCAAGGCGAGTGCCCTGGGCGTGTCGATCAGTGATGTGTTCACCGCCATGCAGGCGACGTTCGGCAGTTACTACGTCAACGATTTCAGTCTGTATGGGCGTACCTTTCAGGTCAGCCTGCAATCGGAGTCGGAGTTCCGCAGCAAGCCGGAAGACCTGGCCCAGGTCTATGTGCGCTCGTCCAGCCGCGAGCTGGTGCCGTTGTCCAGTCTGGTCAAGGTCGAGCGGATTCTCGGCCCGGACAGCTACGCGCGGTTCAACGTCTACCCGGCGGCGAAGATTCTCGGGGGGCCGGCGCCGGGTTACAGTTCCGGGCAGGCCCTGGCGGCAATCCAGCAAGTGGCCGATGAGATGCTGGGCAGCGACTACAGCATCGGCTGGACCGGTTCGGCCTTTCAGGAGCAGGCCACCCAGGGTTCCGGCAGCACTGCGTTTATTTTCGGCCTGATCATGGTGTTCCTGATTCTCGCGGCGCAGTACGAGCGCTGGACCCTGCCGCTGGCGGTGGTGAGCGCCGTACCGTTCGCGGTGTTCGGGGCAATTCTCGCGGTCTGGCTGCGCGGCATCGAGAAGGACGTGTACTTCCAGGTCGGCCTGTTGACTCTGATCGGGCTGGCCTCGAAGAACGCCATCCTGATCGTCGAGTTCGCGGTGATCTGCCGCAAACAGGGCATGGGCATCTTCGAGTCGGCCTTGGAGGCTTCGCGCCTGCGCTTTCGGCCGATCATCATGACCTCGCTGGCCTTCATCCTCGGCGTGGTCCCGCTGGTCATCAGCAGTGGCGCCGGCTCAGCCAGCCGCCACTCGATCGGCACCGGGGTGATTGGCGGCATGCTGGCGGCGACCTTCTTGGCGATCTTCCTGATCCCGATGTTCTACCTGCTGGTGGAGTCCTGGGCAGCCAAGCTGAGCAAAGGGCGCAACAAGCGCGAAGAGGTGGTGGTCGAGTCGTAGGGTGGGTTAGGCGCGTACGCTGGCGCCCGTTTATGTCGAGGGCCGCGGCGCGCCGTAACCCACCATCGGTGGCGCCTGGATGCGGTGGGTTACGCGGCGCGAAGGCCGGTGCCGGCTTCAAGGCAGGTGCAGTGCCGCTAACCCACCCATCTGCCATTACCTATCTGGAAACCCATGCCATTACGCCTTTTGCTGATCCTCGGCGCCTTGAGCGCGTTTGGCCCCCTGGCCATCGACTTCTACCTGCCGAGTTTTCCCACCCTGGCGCGGGTCTTCGCCACTGACGTCGAGCATGTGCAGTTGTCGTTGGCCGCCTATTTCATTGGCCTGGCGCTGGGGCAACTGATCTATGGGCCGTTGGCCGACCGTTTCGGCCGGCGCAAGCCGCTGCTCGCCGGGGTGCTGCTGTTCAGCCTGGCCTCGCTGGCCTGTGCGCTGGCACCGAGCCTGGAATGGCTGATCGCCGCGCGTTTCGTCCAGGCCCTCGGCGGCTGCGCCGGCATGGTGGTGAACCGCGCCGTGGTGCGCGACCTGTGCGACCCGATAACCTCGGCCAAGGTCTTTTCCCAGCTGATGCTGGTCATGGGCTTGGCGCCGATCCTCGCGCCGCTGGCCGGTGGCGTGCTCTTGAGTTGGCTCGGCTGGCAGTCGATCTTCGTCTGCCTGTTCGCGTTTGGCGTGCTCAGTTGGCTCGGCGTGGCGCTGTGGCTGCCGGAAACCCTGGCTGTCGACGCGCCGAGAGCGCCATTGCGCGGCGCGCTGGGTGAGTACCGGCGGCTGCTCGGCGACTTGCCGTTTCTCGGCCATGCGCTGACCGGCGGCTTGGCCGTCGCCGGAATGTTCGCTTATATCGCCGGTTCGCCCTTCGTCTTCATCGAATTGTACGGCGTACCGGCCGAGCATTACGGCTGGCTGTTCGGCAGCAATGCCCTGGGCTTTATCCTGGTGGCGCAACTCAATGCCTGGCTGGTGGCGCGGCATGGGCCGGGCTATTGGCTGCGGCGCACGGTGTGGTTCTATCTGGCTTGCGGTTTGCTACTGCTAGCGATTGCGACCTCGCGCCCGGCGGCGCTGTGGCCCCTGTTGATTCCCTTGTTCGGCTGTATTGCCTGCCTCGGCATTCTCCTGCCGAACGCCTCGGCCTGCGCCATGGCCGGCCAGGGCACGCATGCCGGCAGCGCCTCGGCATTGCTCGGTTGCCTGCAGTTCGGCATAGCCGCCAGCGCTGCTGCATTGGTCGGTGTGCTGCATGACGGCAGCGCCTGGCCGATGGCGCTGGTGATCTGCGGCTGCGCCGCGCTGGCCGTACTCTGCTCGCGCTTCACGCGCTGGGCGGAGCGGCGTAGTGGCTACCCTGGTTGGTAAGCGGGGTCGTCGCGTCTTCGACGCCGCGCTGTCGCGCAGCAAACTTGGGCACTCAGGATCAAGACCGGATGGGTTAGGCGCCCGCAAACTGACCTGCTGCCAGCAGAACAAACGCGCCGTTACCCATCATCGATATTCGCCCGGCCAGCGGCTACAGGCATAAACCGCCCGATGGGTATCGCTGCGCTCAATGCCATTCTACGGTCTCGGGCTGCATGCCCACGCGGACGGTTCGACGCCTCGACGTGGGGACGATCAAGCGATCTCGAGCAATCCGCCCGATCTGGGGCAGTCCACGATCAGGGTGTCACTCGCCGAAGGCAGTGCACCACTGGCGCGCTTGGCGCGCCACAAAGGCTGGCGGTTTGTCGCTGCGCTCCGATCGGAACGCCGCCCGGACCGCCCTACCGCCGAACCGATCGCCGCCCGGATCTGCCTGCGTTTTGCTGCTCAGCGGGCAGCGCGTTGCATCTGACTCGGCCATTGATGCGGGGCTTGCAGGCGCGTTTCAAGGGTGGCGACGAACTGGCGGGCTTCGGCTTCGCTGCGGAAGGTCACACTTTGGCGGGCGAAACGTACTTGCCAGCAGGCACCTTCGGCTTGCTGCAGTGGTTGAATGCTGATGTTCATGAACGACACCTCCGCGAGTTAGGCGGATCAGTCTAGCCCTGGCAAATGTACGTTTCCTGACATGGATCAAGTAGCCGACTGGTGGTGGTCGGCCTGCGCTGTTCATCGCTGCCGCTGCAACTGTTGCACGGCCAGGCTGGCCAGGCGGGTGAACTCGGTGACCAGGGCGATATCGCTCTGGCTCGGCCGTTTGGGGTGGTCGTAGTAGATGCCGAAGGTGCCGAGTACCCGCGCGTTGTCGTCCTTGAACGGCAGCGACCAGCAGGCATGTAAACCGGCGGCCAGGGCCTGGGTGCGAAACGCCTGCCAGTAGGGATGAGTATCGAGGTTTTCCGCGATCACCAGTTCGCCGCTGCACGCGGCGTGGCCACATGAGCCGAGTTCGAGCTGCGCCGGCAGGCCGTCGATGGCCTGCCGATACAGCTCGGGCAGGCTGGGCGCGGCGACCAGACGCAGGCGCTGCTGCTCGTCCAGCAGCATGATCGACACCCGCATGTGCGGGTTGAGATCCTGTAAACGCTGGCTGATGCCGTCGAGGATGTGCGCCAGGGGGCGGCGGGCGAGCAGTTCATCGAGTACCGCGTTGCGCGCGTGCTGCAGTTGCTGCAGTTGATGGCGGTCATGAATGTCATGCAGGCTGCCGTTGAGCATGCTGTTCGATGGGCTGTGGCTTAACTGAATGTCTATCCAGCGCAGTTGGCCCTGGCGGGTGAGCAGGCGGAATTCGCCACGCAGGCCGCTCTGCTGGCCGTTGTCGATGGCACTGAGCTGCTGGTTGAAGCGCGCCGCGTCTGCGCCGTCGAGAAACTGGGTCAACGGTCGACCGAGGCATTCGTAGCCGGCATAGCCGCTAAGCTTTTCCCAGGCCGGGTTGAGAAAATTCAGGTGGCCGCTGGCGTCCGTCAGCACTATCACTTCGTTCAGCTGTTCGACCAGTTCGCGGTAACGCCCCTCGCTGGCTTGCAGTTCGAGATTGATCTGTTTCTGTTCGCTGAGATCGATGTCGATGCAGTACAACTCCAGTTGGTCGCGGCTGTTGGGCAGCATCGAATGGGTGGAGTACACCCACACCTTGCTGCCGTCCTTGCGCTGCAATTGCAACTCCGCTGCGGCAATCGGCGGGCCACCGAGCAGCCAGCGGTTGATTGCGCTGATGGCCTTGCTGCGCGCGGCGGGCGGGATGATCAGCTCTTCCAGGCGCCGGCCCATGGCTTCCTGCAGGCTATAGCCATAGAGCTGGGTGCTGGCCTGGTTCCAATAGATCACCCGGCGCTCGCGGTCGTAACCCTGCACGGCAATTCGCGGGGTTTGCTCGAACAGTTGGCGGAAACGCTGCTCGCTTTCGCGCAGGGCGGTTTCGTCGCGCTTCTGGGTGCTGATGTCCTGAACGGTGCCGAGGATCTGCCCATTGGCGTCCGCCTCGCCCCGCAACATCAGCCAGGTGACCTGTTGTTGCGGCGGTTGATGCAGACGCACACTGGTTGCCATCGGCGTGTGCTGTTCGCGCAGACCCTGCAAGGCGCGCTGCAGGGTCGGGCGCTCGGCCGGGTAGAGCCAGCTGAGCAATTGCTCGGTGCTGCTGTATTCACAGCCCGGGTCGCGGCCTAGCAGTTGCAGGGCCTCAGGGCTCCAGTGCATGTGCCCATCATATTCCCAGCTGCCGAGGGCGGCGTTGCGCTGGGTGTGCTGCAGCAGTCGGCTGTTGTGCGCCAGGGCGTTGAGCAACTCATGCTGGGCGCGGCGGTTCCGGTAGCTGAGGTAGAAGATCAGCAGGCTGCTGAGCAGTACGAAGAACACGCCCTTGGCGGTTTGCAGCTGGCTGTTCAAGGCTCTGTCGTTGACCATGGCCATCAGTAGGGAGTCGCTGGCGAAAATCCAGACGCTGCTGAACAGGATGTAGGCGCCGGCCAGGCGCACTGGGGCTGTTAGCTCGGAACGCATCCTTACCTCCGATGAGTCGCGGGTTCGCGAGAGGCCGCTGGGCATGCCGTAATCTGCCTGGCATGCCTTGAGCGTACTTGCAGTCTAGTCGGCTGTTGGCCGCTTGTTGGGGGAAAGGGCTGCCTGCGCCGCGCTGGCAACCCGCATGCCGGCGAATAGCCAGATAGCAGGCGCCAGCGGGGTGAGTGGCGGGGGTCAGTCGCTGCCGTCGTAGCGACCCAGCTCCAGGTAGTTGACCTTGTGCAGCTTGCCGTTGCTATCGAGGAAGGTGATGGTCGCGGGCACCACGCCGACCTTGTCCGAGTTGTCGCTGATATGGATGACTTTCTGGATGTCCAGGGACATGCCGTAGTGATAGTCCACCGCTTGCACGTCTTCAGGGTTTTGGCTGAGAGGGGTTTGTGCCCACGTTGCGCCAACGATGGCGACGGTCGCGGCGAGGGTGAGGGGGGTGAGACGTTGCATGATGCTGACCTCGTAAGGATGCTCACGTCTCAATAGATCGATCAACCGGCATGCCGTTACAGGCTCGACATGCCGCTGATCGGCGTTGCCGGGGGCCAGCAACGCCAAGGCTTCAGAACCCCTCGAGCACCACCTTGCCGCGGGCTTGGCCGCTTTCCAGCAAGGCATGGGCGCGGCGCAGATTGGTCGCATTGATGGTGCCGAAGTGTTCGCCGAGGGTGGTTTTCAGTACGCCGGCATCAATCAGTTCGGCGACCCGCTCGAGCAGGCGATGCTGCTCGATCATGTCGGCGGTTTCGAACAGCGAGCGGGTGAACATCAGCTCCCAATGCAGCGACAGACTCTTGCCCTTGAGCTTCATCACGTCCAGCGGCTGCGCGGGGTCGTCGATCAGCGCCAGGCGCCCTTGCGGTGCCAAGGCTTCGACCAGTTGAGCGAAGTGCTGATCGGTCTGAGTCAGGCTGGCGACGTGGGTCACCTGAACGATGCCGATGCGCTTGAGTTCTTCGCTCAGGGGTTTGCTGTGGTCGATCACGTGGTGCGCACCCAGTTCGCGCACCCAGGCCTGCGTCTCCGGTCGTGAGGCGGTGCCAATCACGGTCAGCCCGGTGAGTTGACGGGCCAGTTGGGTGAGCATCGAACCGACCCCGCCAGCGGCGCCGACGATCAGCAGGCTCTGGCCCTGATCGGTGTTGCCTTCGGCAATCTGCAAGCGCTCGAACAGCAATTCCCAGGCGGTGATTGCGGTCAACGGCAGCGCCGCGGCCTGGGCGAACGACAAACTGCCCGGCATGTGGCCGACGATGCGTTCGTCCACCACATGCAGCTCGCTGTTGGCGCCGGCGCGGTTGATCGCGCCGGCATAGAACACCTGATCACCCGGTTGAAACAGGCTGACCTCGCTACCTACGGCTTTGACCACCCCGGCGGCGTCCCAGCCGAGCACCTTGGGTTGCCGATCCTCTGGCGCCACGTTGCTGCGGATTTTAGTGTCCACCGGATTCACCGAGATGGCTTTGACTTCGACCAACAGGTCGCGCGGGCCAGGGCTGGGCGCTGGCAGTTGCAGGTCCTGCAGCGACTCGGGGTGTTCGGCGGGTAGCGATTGCAGGTAGGCGATGGCTTTCATAAGGGTTCCTCGATCTGGGGGGCGCAGTCAGATGATGCGTCGCAGGTGGTTGAGTTCGACACTGACGAGTTGCGCGTTGAAGGCCGCGCCGAATGCTCGGTAGTGCGCAGTAGCCTGATGTGCGGCGAGGGCCTCGGCGTCGAGCCATTGCTCGATCATCACCAGGACATTGTCAGCGCTGTGCTGTTGGTGCAGGTCGTACTGCAGGCAACCCGCCTCGGCGCGGCTGGCGTTGACCAGTTTTTCCAGGCCTTCGAGCTGCAGGGCATCGGGAGCCTGGTGCAGGGTCAGGGTGGCGATCAGGGTAATGGGTGTGGGCATGGGTGGCACTCCAGGTTAGAGAGCCATGCTCGTCTATTTATTAACCCGAAAAAAGCGTATGGGAGTAGAGTCTCTTTCAATATTTTTTTGAAAATGGCTCGCCATGTTGCGTTTCGATGACTTGCAGCTGTTCGTGCGCACTGCGGAGGCCGGCAGCCTGTCGGCCGCTGCCCGGCTCCTGGATATATCGCCGGCGGTGGCCAGCGCCGCGCTGAAGCGACTGGAGGCGCAGCTGGATGCGCGGCTGTTCGTCCGCTCGACCCGCAGCCTGCGCCTGACCTCGCAGGGCGAGCTGTTTCTCGAGCACGCCCGGCTGGCCTTGCAGAGCCTGGAGGATGGGCGCCAGCTGTTGGCGGGCAGCAAGGTGGGAATCAGCGGCCTGCTGCAGTTGTCGGCTCCCTCGGACTTCGGCCGCAATACCCTGTTGCCCTGGCTCGATGAGTTCCAGCAGACGCATCCGCAGTTGCACTTGCGCCTGCTGCTGGGTGACCGGGTCAGTGACCTGTTTCGTGAACCGGTGGATATCGCCCTGCGTTACGGCGCGCCCGAGGACTCCAGCTTGGTCGCGCTGCCGGTCGCCGCCAGTAACAGACGGGTGCTCTGTGCGGCGCCCGAGTATCTGGCGCGACATGGGCAGCCGCAAGCGCTGAGCGATCTGGCGCGACACAACTGCCTGCTCTACATGCTCGGCGGCCGGGTGTATGAGCGCTGGAGGTTTTTCGACGGCAAGCGCGAGCACAGCCAGAGCGTCAGCGGTGACCGCCTCAGCGACGACGCCGATGTGGTGCGCCGTTGGGCCGTGGCCGGAGTCGGGCTGGTGTATAAATCCTGGCTGGATGTAGCCGGTGACGTGCGGGCGGGGCGGCTCAAGGTGTTGCTGCCAGAGTGGCAGGGCGAGCCGACGCCACTCAACCTGATCTGTGCCCACCGCGCGCAGTTGAGCACGCCGGTGAACCTGCTGCGCGAGTTCGTCCAGACCCGTTGCGCCGAACTGTTGGCGCACGGCCCTTGGCATGACTAAGCTTGTGCCGCAATTGGGCTGCGGCAATCGACCACAGCCTGGCGGTGCGAATCGCGCCCGAATCCAATGCTAGAGTCGCGCCCCATGAACCTGCCCCGTAACGACCGCTCGCTGATCGCCTGGATGCTGTATTTCAGCGTCCTGTTCAGTGCGTTCGCCTGCAGCATCGGCCATGGCCAGATGGCCGGTTTGCAGCTCAGCGGCCTGGATGGCCAGTACTGCTCCTTCGAGGGCAATTTTGCCGCCGGGGTGGACTTGACCGGCTCCGGCATCTTGCCGCTGAACCCGGCCACGGGTTCCGGTTGCTCGCTCAGTTCGACCTTCAGCGCCATCATCCTCGCCGCCTTTTTCGGCCTGCTCGGGCTGCTCGCGGCCAGTCGCCCGCCGCTGGCTGCGCCAGCCTTGATCCCGCGTCCCGTCCGCTATCTCTGGCCCTCGGCCAACCCCCGCGCCTCCCCGCTGCTCGCCTGATTTTGGCAAACCTTCAAGGTTGAATGCTGCCCAGAGCAGCCGGTTGAGTCTGTTGGCGCCGCGCCGACGGCCAACCGACGAATGCGTTACCGCGCGCCGCAGCAGATGGCTCGGCGCCGCCACCCCGATGATTTGGAGAGTCCGCATGTTGAAGAAAACCCTGCTCCTGGCTGCACTGCTCGGCACCAGTCTGCTGGCCAACGCCCACGACTACCGGGTTGGCGAGCTGCAGATCGAACACCCCTGGTCGCGCGCGATGCCGCCGGTGGCGCCGACCGCCGCGGCCTATTTCGTGGTGCACAACCAGGGCCTGGAGGCCGACCGCCTGCTCAGCGTACAGACCCCGGTGGCCGCCAAGGCCGAGATGCATGAGCACATGCATGCCGATGGCCTGATGAAGATGCAGCAGGTGCAGAACGTGGCGATTCCGGCCGGTGGTGCAGTGAAGTTCGAGCCCATGGGTTACCACGTGATGCTGTTCGGCCTGCAACAGCAGGCCAAGGAGGGTGAGCGTTTCCCGCTGACGCTGACCTTCGAAAAGGCCGGCAAGGTTGAGGTCCAGGTTGTCGTGCTCACGGAAGCGCCCGCAGCCACGACTGAGCCCGCGACCCAGGACGCCGCCCATCAGCACTGATGATGGCTGTCTTGACCGGGGACAATGAGCGTCCTGCCGCACTGGACAATAATCGCGGCAGGACTCACGGGCACTGATCGATGCAGGCACCAGCACAGCTAGTTAACCGTCGCAGGGGGCTGAAGCCAGCATTGCTGGCCATGCTGTTGCTCTGTATCGGCCCGCTGCTGTCGCAGTGGCTGGTGCCCGCGCAACCGGCCGGGCGCGCCGAGCTGGGTTGCAGCGAACACCCGGCCAGCCACTCTGCGGGTGCCCGCGACAGCCATGCGCATGATCCGCTGTGGGCCAAATGCGGCTATTGCACCCTGTTGTTCAGCAGCCCGGCGCTGGCCAGTCCGGCACTGGTGCTGCTCGGGTCGGCGCTCTTCGCTACGGCCTCTATCCCTGCCGGCGGCTCCCAGCATGTTCCCGCTTCGCCGGTATTCCCCGGTTCGCGCAGTCGCGCGCCGCCGTTGCTTTCCTGATCGGTTTTGTTGCTAACACGCGCCAGCACCCTCTGTAGGACGGCTGTTGCCGGCGCGCTGGATTGTCTCGATCTTGGAAAAATCATGTCTGCCCTTACCTGTGCTCGTATTCCAGGCGCCTTGCGTCTGCCTGCCCCTTTTCGCCTGGCGCCGCTGTGCGCTGCCGTGTTCTGTAGTTCTCTGGCGCTGGCCGATGACGCGGCCATCGCATTGCCCCCGCTGGTCATCACCGGCGCCAGCCATCACTCACCGCTGACCGTGGTGACCGACCCCAAACAACCGCGCCAGCCGATGCCGGCCAGCGATGGCGCCGACTACCTGAAGACCATTCCGGGCTTCAATGCCATTCGCAACGGTGGCGCCAATGGCGATCCACTGTTTCGCGGCATGTTCGGCTCGCGTCTGAACATCCTCATGGACGGCGGCCAGATGCTCGGCGCCTGCCCCAATCGCATGGATGCACCGACCTCCTACCTGTCGCCGGAGAATTTCGACCAGCTGACCGTGATCAAGGGGCCGCAAAGTGTCCTCTGGGGGCCGGGTGGTTCGGCCGCGACCATTCTCTTCGAGCGCGACACCGAGCCCTTCAACGAACTGGGCGGGCGTGTCGATGGCAGCATCTTGGCCGGCTCCAACGGCCGTTTCGACCGCCGCATCGATGCCACTGCCGGTGGCCGCCAGGGTTATCTGCGGGTACTGGCGAACAAGGCCCAGGCCGACGACTACCAGGATGGCAACGGCGATACCGTGCCGTCGCGCTGGGACAAGTGGAACAGCGATGTGCTGCTCGGCTGGACCCCGGACGACGACAGCCTGATCGAACTCAGTGGCGGCCGTGGCGATGGTGAGGCGCGCTACGCTGGGCGTGGCATGGACGGCAGTCAGTTCCTCCGCGAGAGCCTGGGGCTGCGCTTCAAGAAGGACAACATCGGCGAGCTGTTCAGCGCGCTGGAAGGGCAGGTGTATTACAACTATGCCGACCACGTGATGGACAACTTCAGCCTGCGCACCCCCTCGGGCAGCGGCATGATGGCCAATCCGCTGGCCAGCAATGTCGATCGCCGCACTCTGGGTGGCCGTCTGGTCGGCACCTGGAACTGGCAGGATGTCGAGCTCAAGAGCGGTATGGATGGCCAGCGCAACGAGCACCGCAAGCGCGCCTCCCGCTTCAATATGATGAACAGCGCTTATACCGACTACGACCAGTTCGCCTGGGACAAGGACGCGGTGTTCCACAATTATGGCCTGTTCGGCGAGCTCACCTGGAATGTCACCCGCGGTCAGCGCTGGATTGCCGGTGCGCGGCTGGATCGCGCCTCGGTCAAGGATTACCGCCAGACCCTGGGCAGCGGCATGACCCTGCGTGCCAACCCGACGGCCGACGAAACCCGCAGCGATACCCTGCCCAGCGGCTTTCTGCGCTATGAGCAGGATCTCGCCGGCGTGCCCGCGACTGTCTATGTCGGTCTTGGTCACACCCAGCGATTCCCCGATTACTGGGAATTGTTCTCCGCCAACCCCGGCCCAGTCGGTTTTGTCCAACCGATGGAAAGCCTCGCCCCGGAGAAAACCACCCAGCTTGATTTCGGCGCGCACTACCGGCGCGACAAGCTGGATGCGTGGGCGTCTGCCTATGTCGGCCAGGTGCGTGACTACATCCTGTTCAGCTACGGTCCTGGGATGATGCCGGGGCATACCCGCTCGCAGGCCAGCAATATCGACGCACGCATCATGGGCGGCGAGTTGGGTGCCAGTTACCGCCTGGACAGCAACTGGAAAACCGATGCCAGCCTGGCCTATGCCTGGGGCAAGAACAGCTCGGACGACCGCCCGCTGGCGCAGACGCCGCCGCTGGAGGCCCGCTTCGGCCTGGGCTATGAGCGCAGCGACTGGAGTGCCGGGGCGCTGTGGCGGGTGGTTGCCGCGCAGAATCGGGTGGATCAGGGCAAGGGTAATGTGGTCGGCAAGGATTTCGGCAAGAGTGGCGGTTTTGCCGTGTTCTCGCTCAATGGCGCTTACCGCATCAGTTCCTCGGTCAAGCTCAGCGCCGGGGTCGACAACCTGTTCGACCGGGACTACGGCGAGCACCTGAATCTGGCGGGCAACGCCGGCTTTGGCTTCTCGGCGGATGATCCGCAAGCGGTCAACGAGCCGGGCCGTATCCTCTGGAGCAAGCTCGACTTCAGCTTCTGAGTGCGCCGGTCCGCCGCGCTGGTCGCTGCCCATACCGGCGGCCAGCGTGGCGGCGCCAACTTCGTAGGATGTGGCGGGCCGCGTAGGCTTGAGCGCAGCGCTACTCATCGGCGATTGAAAACGCCCTAGGCAGATGCTGGCTAGCAGCAGGTTCTCAGGGCGCAGGCTGGGCGTTCAGCAGCTGCATCAACAGCCCCTCGGCCTTGAGGCTGGCGAATGCGCCGCGGCTACGCGTCACTATCTCGTCGGCCGTCGAAGTGCTGTAGGCCATATAGAGGTCGCTGGTGAGTGCGTCCAGGGTGTAAACCTGCTCCAGGCTGGCGTAGTCGACCCCAGTCTCTGCGCACAGCAGGATGACGTCGCGCTCCGGCATGGGCACCAACTGGACCTGCCGATTGAGCAGTCGCTTGAAGTTGTCGCGGTTGTGCGCCGCGACCACCAACTTGGTGAAACCCTCGGCCTGCAGGTACTCATGGCGCACGTCGTCGCGCAATACGCCGATGCTGTATTTTTTTGCGTCCGCCAGTGAGTGCACTCGAATGTCCGGCTGCTCGCGCAGCTTGTAGAAGTGATATTCGATGCGCGTGACCTCGCCCACCCACTTGAACAGCGGCTCGCGCTCCGGGGTGCGGGCGATCAGGTAGATCAGCACGTCGGGTTGCTGCAACGCCATGTCGTAGGCGCGCGCCCAGGGGTACAGGGCCAGGCTGTAGTCATTGAGTCCGGCGCGCTGCAGCATGGCTTCGACCACCCGACTCGCCGGCCCGGCCACTTGGCCGTCTTGCAGGTAGCTGTAGGAGGTGTCTTCGGTGACGGCCTTGATGCTTTCGGCGTGACTGCTGGCGCAGAGCAGTGCCAGCAGCAGGGCGAACCAGATGGTTGGGCGCAATCTCATGAGGGGCCTCGGTGTGGTTATTAAACGGCGATTCGATTGCGCCCCAGATGCTTGGCCCGGTACAGGGCCTGGTCGGCGCGCAGCATGAGCAAATCGAAATGATCCATCGTCTCCGGCTCGAACTGGGCGACGCCGATGCTCAGCGTCACATAGGCGGCCACCGGCGAACTGCTGTGTTCGATCGCCAGCTGCGCCAGCTCCAGACGCAGACGCTCTGCGGCCGTGCGTGCGGCCAGCGCATCGGCGCCCGGCAGCAACACGGCAAATTCTTCGCCGCCGATCCGCGCCACCAGCTCGCCGGCGCGGGCGAAGACCCTGTTCAGGGTGGCGGCCACCGCTTGCAGGCATTGATCGCCGAGGGCGTGACCGTAGGTGTCGTTGTACAGCTTGAAGCAATCCAGGTCGCACATCAGCACCGACAACGGCTGGCCCAGGCGCAAGGCACGACGAAATTCGACGTCCTTGAGTTCGTCGAAATGCCGGCGGTTGGCCAGTCCGGTCAACGGGTCGCTGCGCGTGAGTTCTTCCAGGCGGCTATTGGCCGCGCGCAACTCGACCGTACGCGCTTCGACCAGCTCGGCCAGGTGGTCGCGGTGCGCCGCCAGGTCGTGTTCGTCCTGGCGTTGCCGCTCGAGGTAGGTCGACAGTTTGTCTTGCAGGCCGTTGACGCCCACCTCCAGCAGGCTCAGTTCATCGTGGCGCGCCTCCGGGCGCCCGAGGCGCAGGATCTGCTTGAGGTTGGCGGGGGATAACTGGTTCAAGTGGCGGGCGATATGCTGTACGTGCACGGTGACCGAGCGGTTGAACATCCACATGATCAGCCCCGCCAGCAGCAGCGACTGGATGATTTGGGTGAGGACGATGCCGGCCACCTCCTTTTGCAGGCGCTGCCAGAGCAGCTGCTCATCGCCTTCGAGGGTCAGCTCGCCGACCGTCTCGCTGGCGCCGGGATAGGGCGCGTAGATCAGCATGTGCTGTAGCACGGGCGCCAGTGCTGAGGGTGGGCGCGATCCGCTCTGCTTCTCGAGTATTTCGGCCGGACGCCCGGCGCGCAGAATGCGCAGCTCCACTCGGCCTACGGGGGCGACCTGGGCGACGCTGTCGAGTTGGGTCTGCAAGGATTCACGATCCACTTCCCAGAGCGCCTTGGCCAGCGTGCGCTGGAACACCTGGTCGATCAGGGTCAGTTCGCTGGTCATCGCGGCCAGGTTGCTGTGCCATGCCGACCAGGTGCGCACTGCAACCGTGATCAGGGTGAACACCAGGCAAAACACCAGGGTCGCCAGCACCAGCCGGCGGCCAAGCGAGCCTACTGGCCGGGGGCGCGTCACCTCGCTGGCAGGCAGGCCAAACACGCTACAACCACTTCCTGGCGATGGCGTCGTAGGTGCCGTTGCTGCGGATGGCTTGCAGACCCTGGCGGAAGCGCTCGACGGTGGCGTCCGCGGTCTGCAGGCTGAAGGCCATGTTCAGTCCGTCGCCACCGCCGAGGTCGGGCAGGCTCAGCACGGGCACCACCATGCTGGCTGGATCCTCGCCTGCCTGGCGGATCAGGTACAGGGCGTTTAGCTCGATGGAGATCCACAGATCGACCCGGCCGAGCTTAAATTTTTCGTAGTTGTATTGGTACTTGTTGTTCGACTGCAGGTTCTTGCCGACGGTGAACCCCTTGGCTTTCAGGTACTGCTCACCGGCGTCGTCCTTGACCGTGGCGATCTGGTACTGGCGCGCCTCGTCGAGGTTGTTGAGGCTGATATTGCGCTCGGGCCGCGCGTACAGGTACCAATGCATCGGCGCGACCACGCCGACCCACTTGAACAGGTGCTCGCGTTGGGCGGTGCGGGTGATCGAGTAGATCAGCACGTTCTCGGCATTCAGCGCGATGTCGTAGGCGCGTGCCCAGGGCAAGGACTGGATGCTCGCCTGCTCGCCGATTTCCTGCAGTACCGCCTGTACGACTTCGGTACTCATGCCGGTGAGCTTGCCGCCCTGGGTCATGTTGTAGGGCGGCAGCTCCTCGGTGACGATCTGGATCTGGTCGAGCGCAACGGCCAGCTGCGCGAAGCCGGCCAGCATCACGAAGAGCAGGGCGCGGGCGCTTGGGCAGGTGAACATGGGCAGTTTCATCGGCTCGGCGATCTCGGCGGCGGCAATAGGCAGGTGCGACTGATAGTGAAAGTGGCCATTATGTGGCCATCATTTTTCGGTCATCTGATCAAGTTACACCTTCTGTGTCGGCGCCGGGCGCGCAAACTTCAGGGTGCTCAGCTTAATCGTGCCTCCAGGCTGTTCTGCGCCAGGCGTTGGGCTTGCTCTTGGGTCATGCCCAGGCTGTCGTGCAGGGCGGCGAAGTTCTCGTTGACGTAGCCACCGAAGTAGGCCGGATCGTCCGAGTTGACCGTGACCTTGACCCCACGCTCGAGCATCTCGAGGATGTTGTGCTGGCGCATGTCGTCGAACACTCGCAGCTTGGTATTCGACAGCGGGCAGACGGTCAGCGGAATCTGCTCGTCGATGATCCGCTGCATCAGCCGCTCGTCCTCGATGGCGCGCACGCCGTGGTCGATGCGCTCGATCTTCAGCAGATCCAGCGCCTGCCAGATGTACTCGGGCGGGCCTTCCTCGCCGGCGTGGGCGACGGTCAGATAGCCTTCGCTGCGGGCCTTGGCGAACACCCGCTGGAACTTGCTCGGCGGGTGGCCCAGCTCCGAACTGTCGAGGCCGACGGCGATAAAGGTATCGCGAAACGGCATGGCCTGCTGCAGGGTGTTGAACGCTTCTTCCTCGGACAGGTGACGCAGGAAGCTGAGGATCAAACCGTGAGTAATTCCAAGCTGTTGCTCGCCATCGACCAGTGCCTGCTTGATCCCGCGCAGCACCACTTCGAAGGGGATGCCGCGGTCGGTGTGGGTCTGCGGATCGAAGCACGGCTCGGTGTGAATGACGTTCTGCGCCTTGCACTTGAGCAGGTAGGCCCAGGTCAGGTCGTAGAAATCCTGCTCCGTGCGCAACACGTCGGCGCCCTGGTAATACAGGTCGAGGAACTCCTGCAGATTGTTGAAGGCATAGGCGCCACGCAGCGCCTCGACGTCGTTCCAGGGCAGTTTGATCTTGTTGCGCGCGGCCAGGGCGAACAGCAGTTCGGGCTCCAGTGAACCCTCCAGGTGCAGGTGCAGTTCGGCCTTGGGCAGGGCGTTGAGCCAGTCGTACATGATGAGGTCTCGCTATTGGGCGGGGTCGGTAGTGAGTTTAACCCCGTAGGGCGGGTGCAACCCGCCAACTTGTCATGCTGGCGGGTTGCACCCGCCCTACAGCGCTGAGTAGATCTTATGTGTATGCGCAAGGCGCGCGACGGCAGTCGCTACCCGGCAATCAACTCCCTGGCTGCCTGACGGTGATCGGCGATCAATTGCGCCACGTCCAGGCCTTCGATCTGTCCGTCGATCACCCGCCACTGACCGCCGATCATCATCCGGTCGGCGCTGTCGGCGCCGCACAGCAGCAGGGCCGAGAGCGGGTCGTGGCTGCCGGAGAAACGCAGCTCATCGAGCTTGAACAGCGCCAGGTCGGCCTGCTTGCCGACCGCCAGTTCGCCGATATCCGTGCGCCCGAGCAGGCGTGCCGAGCCTTGCGTGGCCCAGCCCAGCACCAGCTGCGGGGTGATCTTTTCGGCGCCGTAGCGCAGGCGTTGCAGGTATAGGGCCTGACGCGTCTCGAGGATCATGTTGGAGGCGTCGTTGGAGGCCGAGCCGTCCACGCCCAGGCCGATCGGTGCGCCGGCCGCCTGCAGGTCGAGGGTCGGGCAGATGCCCGAGGCCAGGCGCATATTCGAGCTCGGGCAGTGGCTGATGCCGGTGCCGGCCGCGCCGAGGCGGGCGATCTCGTCCGGGTTGAAGTGGATGCCGTGGGCCAGCCAGGTGCGCGGGCCGAGCCAGCCGACGCTGTGCAGATAATCTACGGTGCGCAGGCCGAAGCGCTGCAGGCAGAAGTCCTCCTCGTCCAGGGTTTCCGCCAGGTGGGTGTGCAGGCGCACGTCCAGTTCCTCGGCCAGTTCGGCGCTCTGGCGCATGATCTCTGGCGTCACCGAGAACGGCGAGCAGGGCGCCAGGGCGATCTGGATCTGCGCACCCGCCGCGCGCTCATGGTATTGGCGAATCAGGCGCTGGCTGTCGGCCAGGATCACCTCGCCCTGCTGCACCGTCTGCTGCGGCGGCAGGCCGCCGTCGGCCTCGCCCAGGCTCATCGAACCCCGAGTGAGCATGGCGCGCATGCCCAGCTCGCGTACCGCCTCGACCTGCACGTCGATGGCGTGCTCCAGACCGTCCGGAAACAGGTAATGATGGTCCGCCGCGGTGCTGCAACCGGACAACAGCAGTTCGGCCAGGGCCACTTTGCTGGCCAGCGCGAGCTTTTCCGGGGTCAGCCGCGCCCATACCGGATAGAGGGTCTGCAGCCAGGGGAACAGCGGCTGGTTGACCACCGGCGCCCAGGCGCGGGTGAGGGTCTGGTAGAAGTGATGATGGGTGTTGATCAGCCCCGGCAGCAGCACATGCTCGCGGGCGTCGAACACCTGATCGCAGGGACGTGAAGGTTGCTGGCCGGCGCCGAGCAATTCGCTGATCAGGCCATTGTCGATTACCAGGCCGCCAGTGGCGTCGAGCTGGTTGGCGGTGAAGACGGCCAGGGGGTTCTTGATCCAGATACGGGTAGCTGCCATGAGCAGGCTCCTCTGAGGGTGAGTTCAGGTTAGCCAGCTCAGTGTTGACCCTGTCTGCTGATCCAGGTGCGCCGAACGGCGTGCCTGTGAAGATACCTGTCCTGGTGGTCAGGATCAACCGGTGGTGCGTTTCACCAGGGGATGGTCTGTCCCAGGTAGTCGACGAAGTGATGGCCGCCGCGTCCGGCATGCCGCTCGATTTGCGTCACCAGGCCGCGGCAGCTGGTGGCTATCTCCAGGCTGGCGCCGGCCCCGCCCATCTCGGTCTTGACCCAGCCCGGGTGCAGCGATAATACCGTCGGGCGCGGTTCGGCCAGGCTGCAGACCAGGCTGTTGGTCAGCGAGTTGAGGGCGGCCTTGCTCGCCTTGTACAGCGCCAACTCGGCGCCCTCTGGATTGGCCACGCTGCCGAGTACCGAACTCATGAATGCCAGCACACCGCTAGCCGGGTGGATCTGCTCGATCAGGCGTTCGGCCAGGCGAATCGGCGCGACGGCGTTGGTCATGAACAGCTGGCCGAGTTCGGCGGCCGTGGCCGCGCCGGCCGACTGGTGCGCCGGGCCGAGGATGCCGGCATTAATCAGCAGGAGGTCGAAAACCACGCCCTGCAGGCGCCCGGCCAAGGTCTCCAGCGCGGCGCCGTCGTCAATGTCCAGCGTCTCGATGCGCACGCCCGACAAGGCCTGCAATGCTTCGGCGCGTTGCCGGTCGCGCACCGTGGCGATGACCTTCCAACCATCGGCTTGCAGCTGCTTGACCAGGCCGAGGCCGAGGCCACGGGAGGCGCCGATGATCAGAGCGGTGCGAGTCGAGGTCATGAGCTTTGCTCCAGGGAGTTACAGGTTGGGCCGGGCTGCTGAGGCCCGTCGATTTGGTTTGGCAGATTCGCTTACAGCCGGTGCAGCGTGCTCCGTCCGCGGCTGATATCGGCCAGCAGTCGCTGCAGTTCGGCGAAACGCGCTTCGGGCACCGCCAGGTGCAGTACGGCGCCACTGGCATCGAAGGTCTCGCTGTCCAGTACCGCGTCCAGTTCGCTCAGGCGCGCCTTGAGCAACGCCAGTTCGGCGAAGCCGCAGTGGCAGGCGCAGCGCGTGCGGGTTACCAGTTCGCGGCGTTGGCCGCCCTGCAAACACTTGTTGGCGCTGCCGCCGTAGGCGCGGGCCAGACCGCCGGTGCCGAGCTGGATGCCGCCGTACCAGCGGATCACCAGCACCGCGACCTGGTCGCAATCCTGGCTGTCGATGGCGGCGAGGATCGGCCGCCCAGCGGTGCCGCCGGGTTCGCCGTCGTCGCTGAAACGGTACTGCTGGCCGACCTTCCAGGCCCAGCAGTTGTGCGAGGCGCCGGGGTCGCTGACGCGGGCGATAAACGCCTGCGCCTCGGCCGCGCTGGCCACCGGCGCGGCGAGGGCGAGGAAACGGCTCTTGCGGATCTCCTCGCGGTAGTCGCAAGGGCCGAGCAGGGTGTAGGGCATCAGGTTGTGGCGGGCGGGGTCAGGCCGCAGCCCTTGAGGATGATGCGCACCAGGTTGTCGCTGGCCACTTCGAAATCCTGTTTGCTCAGGCGCGCGCGGCCGGTGACCCGGCAGATCTGCGAGGCGAAGTCGGCGTAGTGCTGGGTGCTGCCCCACAGCAGGAAGATCAGGTGCACCGGGTCGACCGGGTCCATCTTGCCGGCGGCGATCCAGGCCTCGAACACGGCGGCGCGGCCGCGGAACCAGCTCTGATAGTCCTGGTTGAAGTACTCCGACAGGCACTCGCCGCCGCTGATCACCTCGATGGCGAAGATGCGCGAGGCTTTGGGGTAGCGCCGCGAAAATTCCAGCTTGGCGCGGATGTAACGGGCCAGGGCCTCGGCCGGATCGTCGTCGACGCTCAGGCTGTTGAAGGTGCTGTCCCAGAGTTCGAGGATGTTGCTCAGCACTGCCAGGTACAGGCCCAGCTTGTTGCTGAAGTAGTAGTGCAGGTTGGCTTTCGGCAGGCCGACGGTCTGCGCGATGGTGTTCATGCTGGTGCCCTTGAAACCGTGACGGGCGAATTCTTCCTCGGCGGCGGCAAGGATCGCTTCTTCGTTCTTCTGGCGGATGCGCCCGGCCGGTCTGCCGGCGGCATGGGCGCTGTGCGCGGGGACTTCAACGGTCATGGGCGGTTCCACGGTGGTCAGGTGTTCAACGACTGCACTGATAACCCACTGTCGCCGAGGTGACAAGCGCAAGGCGCAGAAAAACCGCTGGGGGTGCTCTCCAGTCCAGGCGATGCACCAGGGTTGTGCGTATAGGTGACGTGGCGAGGTGTTCTCGGGTCTGGCAGTGTGTCTTGGTAGCCCGGATGCAATCCGGGGAAATCTGACTGCTACCAATCGTTCCCGGATTGCATCCGGGCTACAGGGGTGGCCGGCCGCGGGAGCGAAGCCCTGTCTGGGCTTGCTGCGCGCTCTGCTTTCCGCCCAGGTACCAGCCCAGCGCGCCCCAGACGGCGGCGCAGGCAGCGCCGACCAGGGCGGCGAGTAACGCGCCTTGGCTGAGCAGGTCGAGCAGTGCCTTGGCCCAGGCGCTGACGGCGTCGCCACCCCGGTAGACCACGGTGTCGATGAAGTTCTTGGCCTTGTACTTGGCCTGCGCATCGAGCGGGGCGAAGAGCATTTCCCGGCCGGGGCGGACGAAGGCGTACTCGCCGACCCGGCGCACGATCATCAGCGCCGCGAGCATGGCGAAGGTCGGTGCCAGGGCCAGGCCGAGAAAGCCCAGGAAGACCAGCAGCGGCACCCCGGCCAGCAGCACGCGCAGGCCGAATTTCTCCGCCACTCGCCCGGTGATGAACAGCTGGGCCAACAGCGACAGCGCCTGCACGCTGAAGTCGATCAGGCCGAACACGCGGATCTGCTGGTTGCGCTCCGGGAAGGTCAGCGCCACCAGGCGCGCCTGTTCGAAGTAGAGGAAGGTGCTCGCTGTCGCCAGGAGGATGACGAAGGCACTGATGCCCAGCAGGTAGGGCGAGGCCAGCACTCGGGTCATGCCGCTGAACGGGTTGCCCGTCACCGGCTCGCGCGGGTTCTCGCTGGGCGCTGCGCCGGGGCGGCCGGCACCGCCCTGGGCGCGCCAGGCCATCAGGTAGTGCTTGGCCAGCACGGCGCCGCCGAGCAGCAGGGCGGCGCAGAGGATCAGGCCGCTCTGGCCGATGGCACCGACCAGCAGGGCGCCGAGAGCCGGCCCGGCCAGACCGCCGCAGCTGGCGCCGGCGGCGATAAAGGCGAACAAGCGCTTGGCCTGGGCCACATCGAAGACATCGGCCATCAGGCTCCAGGCCACCGAGACCACGAACAGGTTGTAGACCGAGATCCACACGTAGAACAGCCGCGCCGCCCAGATATCGTCGCCGACCTGTTGGAACAGCGCGGCGAAGGCCAGCAGGTTGACGATGAAGAAGCCGTACACCCAGTCGATATAGCGCGCCCGCGGCACCCGTGAATTGAGCCAGGCGAACAGCGGTACGGCGGCCAACATGACCAGGAAAGTCGCGCTGAACAGCCACTGCAGGTTCTCCACCCCGCCGCGAATGCCCATCGCTTCGCGGATCGGCCGTAGCATGAAATAGCCACTGAACAGGCAGAAGAACAGGCCGAAGCCACCCAGCGCGGCGAGCAGTTCGGCCGGTTTGGCGTTGATCGCCTTGCTCAGGCGCTGGGTTGGGCTCATTGATCGTTCCTTCGGCGCGGAGTGAACGGCTTGGGCCACGCCTGCACGGGAGGACATCTATCTCGTGGGAGGGGCTTTAGCCGCGATTTTTTCAACGCACAGCCCAAGCATCGCGGCGAAAATCCCTACAAAGGCACGCGCAAACGTAGGGCGGAGATGCCACCAGGCTTGCCCGCCGATGAGCCCGCCGCAGGCTTCGCCATGCACGCCTCAGCTGAACGCGCGAACGATCCGCTCGCGCAGCGCCGCATCCGGCAGGCGACCCTGGCCGGCCAGCAGGTTGTCGGTCATATAACGCACCTTGGAGGTGGCCGGGATCACCACGGTCACCGCCGGGTTGGCGAGGATGAACTTGAGCAGTAGCTGCGCCCAGGAGGTGGCGTCGACCTCGATCGCCCAATCCGGCAGCGGCTTGCCCTCGACCCGGCGGAACAACTGGCCGCGCTGGAACGGCCGGTTGATCAGGGTGGCGATACCGCGGTCGGCGCAGTAAGGCAGCAGACGCTTCTCGGCGTTGCGCTCGGCCACCGAATAATTGAACTGGACGAAATCTACCGGCTCCTTCGCCAGCACCTCGAGCAGGTCGGCGTGGGCCGCTTCGCGGTAATGGGTGATGCCGATGTAGCGCACCTTGCCCTGCTCCTTCAGCTCGCGCAGCAGGGCCAGTTGGGTGCGGGTGTCCTGCAGGTTGTGCACCTGGAGCAAATCGAGCGTGTCGGTTTGCAGGGCGCGCAGGCTGGCCGCGACCTGGGCCAGGCCGCGCTCGCGGCCGTTGGCGGACACCTTGGTCGCGAGAAACGCCTTGTCCTGGGTATTGGTCCGCCTGAGCAGTTCGCCGCTGACGGCCTCGGCGTTGCCATAGCTGGGCGCGCTGTCGATCAGGCTGCCGCCGCCGTTGATAAAGGTACGCATCACCTCGTCCAGGGGGTTGAGGCTGGCATCGTCGAGGCTGACATCGAAGGTGCGTGAGGTGCCCAGGCCGATGACCGGCAGGCGTTCGTCGCTGCCGGGAATCTGCCGCTGCAGCAGTTGCTCGGGGGTCAGGGCGAAGGCACTGCGCGCCAGCCAGGGCGCGGCGGCAATAAGGCTGAGCAGGGCGGCGCTGCGCTGAATGAAGTGGCGACGGTTAGGCATGGCATCCTCCGTGGTGGCACCGCGTGGGTATCGAGCATAGTTGTGTGACCGCCCCGCGCGCCACCTGCGCCCGCCCAGTTGTTACCTGGTGTGTCGATGTTCCGAGGCGCCGTGGGCAGTGCACCATTGGCCGCCTGACGCGGCACAAAAGCTGGCGGGCTGTCGCTGCGCTCCGAGCGGAGCGCCGCCCGAGCCGCCCTACCCGCAGGCAATGCACCATTGATTCATCGGCGCGGCACAAAAGCTGGCGGGCTGTCGCTACGCTCCGATCGGATCGCCGCCCGGACCGCCCTACGACCCGAGCGGCGCAATCCTATGGCGCCGTCGTTCAGCCGCTCGCTTCCAGCGCCTCGAGAAAGCTCTCCAGCACCAGGTGCGGCCGGCGGCCCTTGCGGGTGACGGCGGCCAGGTTGACGTCATAAAAGCGCGAGTCCGCTTTCAGTGCGCGCAGGCGGCCCTGCTGGACCCAGGCGGCTGCGTAGTGGTCGGGCAGGTAGCCGATGAAACGGCCGGTGAGGATCAGGAAGGCCATGCCCTCGCGGTCCGAGGCGCTGGCGGTGCAGTTGAGTGCCTGGTAGTGGCTCTGCACGTCGGGCGGCAGGCGGAAGGTCGGCGCGATGGCGTCCTGGGCATTCAAGCGCTGATCCTCAAGCTGCTGGTCGTCGACATAGAACAGCGGATGGCCGACCGCGCAGTAGAGCAGCGAGCGCTCGTCGTACAGCGCCTGGTAGTCCAGCCCGGACAGTGCGCCGGCCTGGGGCACCACGCCGATATGCAGGCGGCCGTCGAGCACGCCTTGCTCGACCTCGCTCGGCGGGGTCATGCGGATATGGATGCGCACGTCCGGGCCGCGTTCCTTGAGGCGCGCCAGGGCGTTGGTGATGCGCATATGCGGCACCGTCACCAGGTTGTCGGTCAGGCCGATATTCAGCTCGCCGCGCAGGTGCTGATGCAGGCCGTTGACCTCGGTGCGAAAGCTCTCCAGCGCCGCCAGCAGTTGCTGGGTCGACTGGTACACCTCGCGGCCTTCCTCGGTCAGGGCGAACCCCGCGCGACCGCGCTGGCACAGGCGCAAGCCGAGGCGCTGTTCGAGGTCGCTCATCTGCTGGCTGATTGCCGAGCGGCCAATCCCCAGCACGCTCTCGGCGGCGGAAAAGCCGCCGCATTCCGCCACGCTGCGAAACAGCTTGAGCAGGCGAATATCGAAGTCGCTGACCTGGGCCAGGGGATCGGGGCGGCGTGTGCTCATTGTTTAGCCATCGCTTAACTAAAGATAAGAAGAGTGTGCTTTTACTGACTGTATGCCCGTGGCACCTTGTCTGGCAACAGATTCGCTTTTGCTTAGTGGGAGGGGCCGTGCGGCCCCTCCCACAAAAATAATCAAGTTGCCCATACGCGAGGCCACCCGATGAACATGCCGCAGACCGCCACCCCGCCATTGGCCAGCCAGCTCAAGCTGGATGCGCACTGGATGCCGTTTACCGCCAATCGCAACTTTCAGCGCGACCCGCGCTTTATCGTCGCCGCCGAAGGCAGCTGGCTGACCGACGAGAGCGGGCGCAAGGTCTACGACAGCCTGTCCGGCCTGTGGACCTGTGGCGCCGGTCATTCGCGCAAGGAAATCCAGGAGGCGGTGGCCAAGCAGCTCGGCACCCTCGACTACTCGCCGGGCTTCCAATACGGCCATCCTTTGGCCTTCCAGTTGGCCGAGCAACTGGTCGAGCTGGTCCCGGATGGCTTGAACCATGTGTTCTTCACCAGTTCCGGTTCCGAGTGTGCCGACACCTCGGTGAAGATGGCCAAGGCCTACTGGCGCCTCAAGGGCCAACCGGCCAAGACCAAGTTCATCGGCCGCGCCCGTGGCTACCACGGCGTCAATATCGCCGGCACCAGCCTCGGTGGCATGGGTGGCAACCGCAAGATGTACGGCCAGTTCATGGACGTCGACCACCTGCCGCACACCCTGCAGGCGGGTCTGGAGTACACCAAGGGCATGGCTGCGACCGGCGGCGTCGAGCTGGCCAACGAGCTGCTCAAGCTGATCGAGTTGCACGACGCCTCGAACATCGCCGCGGTGATAGTCGAGCCGATGTCCGGCTCGGCCGGGGTCATAGTGCCGCCGGTGGGCTACCTGCCGCGACTGCGCGAGATCTGCACGCAGCACAACATCCTGCTGATCTTCGATGAAGTGATCACCGCATTCGGGCGCATGGGCAAATGGAGCGGCGCCGAGTACTTCGGCGTCACCCCGGACATCATGAACACCGCCAAGCAGATCACCAACGGTGCGATCCCCTTGGGCGCGGTCATCGCCTCCAGCGAGATCTACAACACCTTTATGCAGCAGGCTACGCCCGAGCACATGGTCGAGTTCACCCACGGCTACACCTATTCCGCCCACCCGGTGGCCTGCGCCGCCGGCCTGGCCTCGCTGGAACTGCTCAAGCGCGAGAGCCTGGTGCAGCAAGCCGCCGAGCTGGCGCCGCAGTTCGAAAGTGCCCTGCATGGCCTGAAAGGCAGCAAGCACGTCCTCGACATCCGCAACTGCGGCCTGGCCGGCGCGATCCAGATCGCTCCGCGTGACGGCGATGCGATTATCCGTCCATTCGAGGCCGGCATGGCCCTGTGGAAGGCCGGTTTCTACGTGCGCTTCGGCGGTGACTCCCTGCAGTTCGGACCCACCTTCAACGCCAAGATGGAAGACCTCGACCGCGTATTCAATGCGGTTGGCGAGACCCTGAACACGCTGGACTGAAGCAACGACAACCTATAGGAGCGGGCCATGCCCGCGAACACCGCGAATCGCGGGCGCGGCCCGCTCCTACAACAGCACAACTATTTGGCTGGATGCCGCTACCTTCATCCACCCTACAGAATTCGATCACGGAGATTTTCATGAGCCATATCCCGCACCTGATCAACGGCGAGCGCGTTGCCGGCACCGGCCGTCACGCCGACGTATTCAACCCCTCCACCGGCGAGGTGATCCACCAGGTCGCCCTGGCCGACCGCGCGACCATCCAGCAGGCCATCGACGCCGCTAAGGCCGCCTTCCCGGCCTGGCGCAAGACCCCGCCGGCCAAGCGCGCCCAGGTGATGTTCCGCTTCAAGCACCTGCTCGAGCAGCACGAAGCCGCGATCGCCAAGCTGATCAGCGAAGAACACGGCAAGACCATCGAGGACGCCACCGGCGAACTCAAGCGCGGCATCGAAAACGTCGAGTTCGCCTGCGCCGCCCCGGAAATACTCAAGGGTGAGTACAGCCGCAACGTCGGCCCCAATATCGACGCCTGGAGCGACATGCAGCCGATCGGCGTGGTGGCGGGGATTACTCCGTTCAACTTCCCGGCCATGGTGCCGTTGTGGATGTACCCGCTGGCCATCGTCTGCGGCAACTGCTTCATCCTCAAGCCGTCCGAGCGTGACCCCAGCTCGACCCTGTACATCGCCGCCCTGCTGATCGAAGCCGGCCTGCCGAATGGCGTGATGAACGTGGTGCACGGCGACAAGGAAGCGGTCGACGCGCTGATCGAAGCCCCGGAAGTCAAGGCCCTGAGCTTCGTCGGTTCGACCCCGATCGCCGAATACATCTACAGCGAAGGCACCAAGCGCGGCAAGCGCGTGCAGGCCCTCGGCGGAGCGAAGAACCACGCGGTACTGATGCCCGACGCGGATCTGGACAACGCCGTCAGCGCCCTGATGGGCGCGGCCTACGGTTCCTGCGGCGAGCGCTGCATGGCCATCTCGGTCGCCGTGTGCGTGGGTGACCAGATCGCCGATGCCCTGGTGCAGAAGATTACCCCGCAGATTCACGAACTGAAGATCGGCGCCGGCACCTCCTGCGGCCTCGATATGGGCCCGCTGGTCACCAGCGCCGCCCGCGACAAGGTCACAGGCTACATCGACGCTGGCGTCGCCGCCGGTGCCGAGCTGGTGGTCGACGGCCGTGGCCTGAGTGTCAGCGGCAACGAGAACGGCTACTTCCTCGGCGGCAGCCTGTTCGACAAGGTCACCTCGGAGATGAGCATCTACACCGACGAGATCTTCGGTCCGGTGCTGTGCATCGTCCGCGTGGGCAGCCTGGAAGACGCCATGCAGCTGATCAACGACCACGAATACGGCAACGGCACCTGCATCTTCACCCGCGACGGCGAGTCGGCGCGGCTGTTCTGCGACGAGATCGAAGTCGGCATGGTCGGCGTCAACGTGCCCTTGCCGGTGCCGGTGGCCTACCACAGCTTCGGCGGCTGGAAGCGTTCGCTGTTCGGCGATTTGCATGCCTACGGTCCGGACGGTGTGCGCTTCTACACTCGCAAGAAGGCCATCACCCAGCGCTGGCCGCAGCGCGCCTCGCATGAAGCCGCGCAGTTTGCCTTTCCCAGCAATGGTTAACAGCGGCTAGGGCGCTACACAAAAAGGCCAGTCGAGAGACTGGCCTTTTTTCTGCGTAAACGCTGGGCATCGCTGCGCTCAACCCATCCTTAGGGCCGGCGACGAGAGTCAACTCGCCAGGCGCACTGCCTACCCTGGCGCCGTTTCACATAGCGGATAGTGGGTGTGGCGCAGCCTTACCCCGCGGAACGATTTCGCCTCGAAAACCGTGGCAGGAGCCATATGCCTGACAGGCCGTTGCACAGTGTTGCGCGCGAAGGCGAGGCGGGGACGCCTGGTTAAGCTGAAATCAGCCGAACACGCGTCGTGCACGAGCGGTACATGAGTATTGGATTCACTTCGCTCTGCCCTCGGGGCGCGCTCCAAGGCGTTCAGCCGCAAGCGACTCGCTGAGGCTGGAGGGCTCGCTTCGTGCAGCCTGCGGACCCGCCTTCGGCGGTTACTCCGCTTCGCGATGGTGCAAGGCCGCATAGCGAGCGCATGGTTTTTCAACGGCTATGTCCCCGTTACGTGTTGTATGCGCGATCTCTTGTAGGAGGCGCGACCCCGCGGCGAATGCAGCCCGCAGGGCTGCCTGCTGATCGTTTCGCGGATATAGCGAAAGCTCGTCCCGAGCCTACGGACCGCAGGCAATTCGCGCCTGGTGATACAACACCTATCGGGGACATAGCCGTTTTCAACGGCCGGCGCATGCCGCGCGAACTAACCCGCGCATCTACCGCCAGCCCCTGTTATGCCATCTGTGGTTGTAGTGCAGGTCGTTCGCTGTTCCAGGAGCGTTGTACGCTCAGCACCAGGCGATCGATCTGCGGCGCCAGCAGATTGGCGGCGAGCACGGCGAAGCAGAGACCATCGGCATACAGCCCGAATTCGCGAATCAGCTCGGTCAACGCACCAATGGTCACGCCGAACAGGATGCGGCCGGCAGGCGTATCGGGACTGGTGACCGGATCGGTGGCAATGAAAAAAGCGGTGAACAGATAGCCGCCGAGGCTGAGGCTGTACAGGCTTTCCTGTGGGCTATGGCCGGCTGCCAGGCACAGCGCTATGGTGCTGGCGAGCATCGCCAGCGGAATCTCGATGCGGATCACCTTCAAGATGCCCAGCAGTAAGCCGCCGGCTATATAGCCGACCCCCGACAAATTGGGGGTGGTTGGGGTGAACTCTCCCAGGGCCAGTTGGGTGGCACCAGCGAATGCATCGAGGCTGAGGCGTGGCGCCAGTTGCAACTGCTGCAGCAGAACCTCTTTAGCGTCCAGGGTGAAGGTCCAGGGGGCCAGGTTCGATGGCGCGGGGTACAGCAGTTGGTAGAAACACAGGGCGATGATGCCCAGGCCAACCATGGCGGGGTTGAGGCGGTTGCGGCCAAGGCCGCCACTGCCGTATTTACACAGTACGACGGCGGCAAAGCTGGCCAGCGCGATCATCCATAGCGGCACCAGCAGCGGCAGTGCCCGAGCCAGAATCAGGCCTAATACCAGCCAGCTCAGGTTGCCCAGCCCCGCCCGCACATCAGACCCGCGCAGGCGCAGCACAGCAGCTTCGAAGCCCAAGGCCAGCAGCACGCACCAGAAGGCCTGCAGCCAGACCACGATGCCGAATTGCCAGGCATACAGGGCGGTGCCCGGCAGCAGGCACAGGCTGACCAGCAGCATCAGCGTCCTGAGGCGGTGCGGGGTAGGGCGGAGTATCAGGCTCATTTGCGCAGCTCCGCCTTGCTCTGGCGAAAGCGCTCGCGCAGCGGCAGATTGCTCGGGCAGACGCTGCTGCAGCTGCCGCACTCGATGCAGGCGTCCAGCTGCAGTGTCTGCAATGTCGCGTGGTCAGTGCGCTCAGCCGCGGAGTAGAGATCCAAGGGTCTCAGCGAGATCGGGCAGACATCTACGCAGCGGGTACAGCGGATGCAACTGCTCGCAGGTTCGGCTGCCGGCAGGTAGCGCTCGGCACCAAATATCAGGCAGCTGCTGGTCTTGCTGATGACTGCGCTGGGGTCCGGTAGTGGCAGTCCCATCATCGGGCCGCCGACCTGGGTCAGACGCCCCGCGGGATCGGCACCGGCAATCTCGCGCAGTGCGCTGACCGGATAACCAAGCGGCACTTCGACATTCCCGGGGTGCTCACAGCCCCCGGTCAGCGTCAACACCCGTGATATCAGCGGCTCGGCGTGGAACACCGCGCGGCCCAGTGCGTAAAGCGTGGCGACATTCAGCGCCAGCACGCCGATCTCAGCCGGCCGGGCACCCGGCGCCAGGTTACGACCGCTCAGGCTCTTGATCATCAGCGGTTGGCCGCCTGCCGGGTAACGCGCCGGTAACGGACAGATCTCGACGTGGGTACGCGCCTGGCGGGCGGCGGCACGCAACGAGGCCATCGCCTCAGGTTTGTTGGTTTCGATACCGAAGCGGGTCTGGGTTATTCCCAGCAGGGTGGCGAGGTAGTCGGCAGTCTCGATTAGCGCCTCGGCGCGTTCGCGCATGAGACGGTCATCGCAGGTCAGGAAGGGTTCACATTCGGCGCCGTTGATCAGCAGCAGGTCGGGCTGCTGGGCGCCGGCCAGCTTGAGGGCGGTCGGGAAACCCGCGCCACCCAGCCCAACGATGCCCATCTGCAGCGCCCGTTCGACCAGCGCCTCGGACGTGTGGGGTAGCCCCAGCACGGGGCGTTCGATCCACTCATCCAGACTATCGGCGTTCAGAATAACGGCCATAACCGGCTCGGCTGAGTCGGCGGCGAAGGCGAGGCCGACCTGCTCCACGATGCCGGAGGTGCTGGCATGCACCCAAGGGGTGTTGCCATCGCCGATGCCGATCACCTCGCCCTTGCGCACGTACTGGCCCGGCTGCACGCAGGGCTCGGCGCATCGGCGGCCGCGCTGGAGCGGGATCGCCAGCTGTATTGTGCCGACCGCGACTGGGGCAATCGGCGTGGTGTTGGATAACTGCTTGTAGCCTCTGAGCTTGAGTCCGCCGCGCCAGCTGTGCTGAGTGGGCGCGGCAATGGCGAGCAGGCGCCGCCAGAAGGGTTTCTGTTGCGGTTGGCGTTGGGCTCGGATGGGGAGCTGCATGCGTTCGACGCTCTGAAGCGAATGCTTAGACATTATCTGTCCTCCAATTTTTGGACATAAAACACCCCCGTGCACTAATGCACATAAGAGGATTTTGCTTCCGGGTCTTTGAGGGAAAAGCGAGGGGGGACACTCGATCACTCGTGAGGTTCAGAGCGCACAATGCGTGGGTTGTTCACTTATTGATCAATTCTGCTGATAAACGGTAGGTCAGTGTGGCGATCAGCAGGAGCACTGCCAGGCGTCGCCGCCAGTGGCTGCGGGGTTTCCAGAGCTTGGCCGAGGAGTTCGCCCGTGGTGTTTTGCAAGGCTCAGGCGATTGGCCTGCACCGCTGGAATTCCGCCTGCTGAGCTGCATGGCACGTAGGATTCGGTTGAGCGCAGCGATACCCATCGGCTACCGATGGGTCATTGGGGGGCTTGCATGGTGTCGCCTAATCGTTCTGCGTAGGGTTACCCAAAGAAGAACTGATTGTGCCCACGCTCCAGCGTGGGCACACCGCCTGTGGCGCTCCGCGTCACGGTTTGCTTCGCCTCTCGCCGAGCAAGGACGCGGAGCGTGGGTACGATCAATTTGGGATTTGTATGTGCCCGCCGCTTTTGCGTTGCATGTGATTAATGGTTTCGCCCTTACGGCGAGTCACTTTTTGCAGTCGCCAAAAAAGTAACCAAAAAGGCTTGCCCCGCCATCCGGGTCTCGCTGCGCTCGACTTCCCTCACTCCATCATTGCTCCAGGGGCCGGCGTACAAGGGCCGTCCCTGGCCCTTTACGCCTCTCGCCGCATCCATGCGGCTCGCTCCCTTGCGCAACGACTCCGTTCGGCCTCCTGAAGGGGCGTTTGGCGTTGCCAGATAGATTCATCCAATTACTAAACAGATCAAAAGCACCGCCCACGCGAAGCGTGGGCGGTGCTTGCTTCCGATTGTGCCCACGCTTCAGTTCGTAGGGCGGGTGTAACCCGCCGCGTAGATATTGATTGTGCCCACGCTCCAGCGTGGGCACACCGCCTGTGGCGCTCCGCGTCACGGTTTGCTTTGCCTCTCGCCGAGCAAGGACGCGGAGCGTCCGGTGCTGCGTGCCCACGCGGAGCGTGGGTACGATCAAGTGCTTTTGGCGTGGCCGTCCACAAATCGCCCAGACGACGCGATCCCCGATCCCGTCAGGAGGCCGAGTGGAGGTGCTGTGGAGAGGGGCGTTTGGCATGGATGCCAAACGAGGAGCGATGGGCCAGGGATGGCCCTTCGTGACGACCCTCGGAACAGTGCCGGAGCGAGGGAAGTTGAGCGAAGCGAAACCCGTATGCCGGGCGCGCTTTCTCTTTGGTTACTTTCTCTTTAGCGCGAGCAAAGAGAAAGTAACTCGCCGTAAGGGCGAAACACGTAATTAAGTCCAATAGAGTTGCGGCGGATCAACACCGGGTGTTTGGATGGATGCTGGTCAAGAAGTTGATGGGTATCGCTGCGCTCAACCCATCCTACAAAGTAATTTCGCGTCAAATTAAAAGTTAGGAGTAAAAGCCGGTGGTTGTTTTCAACTGGTCGGAAAAATCGTAGATTTCGTCCAGTGAGTTGATCGGGTGGCGGGTCTCGGTTTTTTCTTGGTCAAAGATACCGATGTACTTTTGCATGCGATTAAAGTGCAGGCGGCAAATCGGTTTACGGTTATTGTCGTCCAACAAAATGCCGAAGTAACTCTGGGTGTCACGCTGGATAATTCGCTTCGCGTCAACAACCGAACGCACAATCGCTTTAACGATATGGTAGCCCTCAAGCTCTTCAAGCGTGGTCATGATTTTGTCGTCTGCGGGCTCGTCGATTTGTTCTGCAGAGGCTTCGGTTGCTGTAGGTGCGGCAGCGCTATAGCTGGGTTGAAGCGCACCGCTCATCGCTGACTTCAAGCGATCGTTCACTTGGTCGCTCAAAAATTGAGCAACAGCCTTTCGGGTCAGTTCGGCGAATTGCTCACGCACTTTTTGCGTGATCATTCCGTCATAAACGCGAGAGGCAAAGAACTTTACAAAGTCATCATCAGGTTTGCTGAACTGGGATGCGATCTCTTTTTTTATTTGGCTGACATACTTAAGTTCGCCCGCGGAGTTGACGATGGAGTCAACGTCGAAAGCCGATTTTGTGAGCTTTATTAGTTCAGGTACGGCGTGTTCATCGATATCGAGTAAGTCCAGTTCAAGAAAGGGCTTCTCGTCCATCTTGTTTGGGGCGTCTAGGTCAGTAAAAAATTTGTAGACTTGGCCGTTCGTGAGGATGGAGATACGAGCATTGGTTACATGGAAATAGCGAAACAGTTGGGAGGCGTGATTGACATTCAGTGGCTCGCCAATTTTCTTACATTCGATCAATATTTGAACTTCGCCATCTTTCAGGATTGCGTAGTCAATCTTTTCACCTTTCTTCGTCCCTACGTCACAGACGAATTCTGGAGTTACTTCTCGAGGATCAAATACGTCGTAGCCAAGCACGCTGTTGATGAATGGCATGACAAAGGCATTTTTTGTAGCTTCTTCCGTTTTTATCGCTGCAGCCTGTTGGCGAATCTTGGCGGAGAGACTGTTAAGTTTTTCGAAGAATTCCATGTCTAATTCCTTGCTGTATTAACGTCCATGGTTTGTGTTGGGTTATGCGGTACGCGTGTTACTTCCCCACCTTCCGATTCCTCACATACAACGCCTCGCCCCCCATCGCACTGCTCCCGCGTACCTGCAACTCGAAGCGCTTGGGATGGCCCTTGATCAAGTCGCTGAGTTTCCTGAAGCCATACAGTCGTGCATCGAACGCCGGACGTAGTTTGCTGATGGTCGAGCCGAGGGAGCCGAGCTGGATCCAGCCGTCCTCGTCGTCGATGTCTTCGATGACCTTGGCGATAAAGTCCACCGGCACCTTCTGTGCTTTCGGTTTGTCCGGTGTCTTGAGCGGTTCGTCGGGCTGCTCGCTTTTCACGCTTGGCTGGGGTTTGTCGTCGCTGCTGGCCGGCTCTGGTTGGGCTTCCACCGCATCGGCGCGGAGGATTTCGGTGTAGATGAACTTGTCGCAGGCCGAGACAAACGGCTTGGGCGTTTTCTCTTCGCCGAAGCCGTAGACGGTCAGGCCTTCCTCGCGCAGGCGGGCGGCCAGGCGGGTGAAGTCGCTGTCGCTGGAGACCAGGCAGAAGCCATCGAAGCGCCGGGTGTAGAGCAGGTCCATGGCGTCGATGATCAGCGCGCTGTCGGTGGCGTTCTTGCCACGGGTGTAGGCGAATTGCTGGATCGGCTGGATCGAGTAGTCCAGCAGCACCTTCTTCCAACTACCGAGGTTGGGCTGGGTCCAGTCGCCGTAGATGCGCTTGACGCTGGCGACGCCGAATTTGGCGATTTCCTCGAACAAGCCTTCGACGATGGCGGCGGAGGCGTTGTCGGCATCGATCAGCAGCGCCAGAAGCTGTTGCTGACGCTGCGGGTGGGCTTTGCTGGCCATGGGGTCATCCTTGAATAAACGTACCTCGAACATACTGCGGATGCTGGCAAGGCGCCATAGGCAGCAGGCCGCCGCCTGGGTGCAGGCGGTCACGGGATAAACAGGGCCTGGAACTTGCTATGGGTCTAGGGTCCGGGCGCCCGCCCGGTCGACCACGACTCGCTAGCCCCACGGGAGCCCGCTCGATGAACACTGCCGCTATTGCCGATTACATGACCAAGGACTTTGCCACCATTCGCGCCGATATGCCGGTGGTGGAGGCGGCCAGGCAGCTGCTGCGTTATCCCATTCTCGGCGGGCCGGTCACCGATGCGCAGGGCCTGCTATTGGGCTGGATTTCCGAGCAGGAGTGCCTGCACGTGGCGATTCAGGTGGCTTATTACAATCAGCGAGTGGCCACGGTGCGCGACATCATGCGCACCGACGTGCTCAGCGTGACAGCGGCAATGGACGCCGTGGCACTGGCGCAGCAGATGCTCGGCGACAAGCCGAAGAGTTACCCGGTGGTCGATGCCGGCGGCAAGGTGATCGGGGTGATTACCCGCCGGCATATCCTCAAGTTGCTGGATAAGCTGATGGAATTGCCGCTTTCCCGCTCGGCCTGAACCTCGCTTATGCCCCTTCTGTGTGCATGCGTAGGGCGGTCTGACCGGTGCATGCACCAAAAGCGGCTGATTGCGTCCGGACGCAGGAGTGCATCTCGGGCCTGAACGGCTCCTCGCGCAGGTTTTGCATCCATGGGGTGCCGCCGCCCAGGCAGCGCATTACGCCGCGCTATCTGCCATTTGCTTGACCTGCGCCGGGGTACGGCCGGGTGGTTGCGCCTATAGTCGCCGCCCGTCCTACCAAGCAAACCAGGCAAAGGTCTCCCGCCATGCGCGTACTCACCCTTGTGTTCTTCTGTTGCATCGCCAGCCTGGCTCAGGCCAACGATGAGGCCATGCAACGCTTTACCCGGCTCAACGCCGACCCGGTGTTGCGCGAGCAGGCCTATGCTGCCGGCCAGGAACGGATGCTCTTCTGCGGCAATTGCCACGGCGAGAATGGCAACAGCAAGCGTCCGTACATTCCCAACCTGGCCGAGCAGAACCCGGTGTACCTGTTCAACGCCTTCGAGAAGTTCGCCAGCGGCGAGCGCAAGGATTTCGTCATGTCCAAGCTGGCGCCGACCCTGACCCTGGAAGATCGGGTCAACGTCGCCATCTACTTCGGTCAGCAAAAGCTGCTGGCGCATAGCGAACCGGTCGATGCGGCGTTGCAGCAGCAGGGCGAGGTGATGTTCAAGACCATCTGCACCGGCTGCCACGGCGTGCATGCCGAGGGCCGCGACAACACACCGCGCCTGGCCGGCCAGCCGGCCGAGTACCTGCGCAAGGCGCTGACGCGTTTTCGCGACAAGGACCCGAGTCGCGCCGGCTCGGTGATGATGTCGATCGCCGCCGACTTCAGCGACGCACAAATCGGCGCCCTGGCGGCCTATCTGCAGCAGTTGCAGCCCTGACGCTAGGAGCGTCCGGCGTTCGGTTGTGCTGGGTAACACAGCGTTCAAGTACCTTCCTGTAAAGCAATCGCATCCCGCAAAAAAGCGTCCCGTCAGCCGCTGGTGCGGCGTGGGTCGCCGGCGTGGCGTCGCGCTGGGCAGCGATCCCGGTCGACCGCGCCGATGTAGGGGTTGCCGTAGCCCATGACGCAGCCGACTTTCTGGTTGCGCCAGCGCTCCCACTCGCTGATCGGGTACTGGCGGTTCCAGGCTTCGTAGGTGCGCCGGTCGAGCTTGGACAGGCGCAGCTTGTAGTGGTCGGCCATGTACAGGTAGATGCGCGCCGAGGCGCCGCGTGCCGGCTCGGGTGGCATGGCGGTTTTCTGCTTGAAGTTGACCACCATGGGGCAGGCGCCGTACTGCTGCGGTTTGTCGCTGAGCATGCCGAGGGCGTAGTTGGAGCGGTCGCCATTCACTTCGCCGATGCTCGGCACCAGGTTGTGCAGGTCGGCTTCGGCGGCCTTGAACACCGGGTCACTGCGCGTGCAGTTCTTGCGTCCGCCGTGCTGCCAGCACTGGCGCTGGTGACCGATCACCCAGGCCGGCACCACGTGCTCCCATTCCAGGCGCTGCGCGCGGCGTTGTTGCTTGCGCACCTTATAGCCGCAACTGGCCAGGTCGACGCGCTTGCCTTGGTAGGCGCAGCCGCAATAGAAGGTGTTCGGTCGGTCGGCGTAGAGCTTCCAGGCGATTTTCTTGGCAGCGGCGAAGTTGTGCGGGGCGTCGGCGTGGATGGAGACGGCAAACAGCAGGCAGAGCAGGGCGATCAGGCGCGGCATGGAGGGCTCTAGGCAAAAAGCTGCGCATGATAGTGCTGGAATAGCTGGCCAGGGGCCTTCAAGACGCTCTAGCCCGGATGTTTCATGAAAAAGGCAGTCTGCTCGAACTATGAACAGACTGCCGTTTTTGCTCGTGCGCTGGGTGGCCAGCACATGGACTTCGTTCGGCGCTGCAGGCAGTTGCGTCATCGCCGGGCGCAGGCGCTCTGATAGATCCGCTGGCGCAGTCACTCGACGACGCTGTGCTCGCTATAGGACGGATACCGGCCGTCATGGATGACTTCCGCCAGGCGGCCGGTCAGCCCACACTGCGCTGTGAAGCCGCGTAGCCGCATTGGAGCAAATCGCTTGATCGCTCGGGAGCGCGGCCTTCGCAGTCGGCGCGCACGGTGAAAGTGGCGATGGCAGGAAGACCCGCGGGCGCGGGCTAGAATCACCCATAGCGGTCGCGTTTAAGCTCCGTGCGAAGCGTTATTGGCATAACGCCTTTTATATCGGAAGGTTAAATGGGCTTTGCTTCTGCTTGTGAACGGTTCGCGCGAATGGCGTTATGGATTTCGCGCCAGCGCAGGGCGGATGACGCTGAACCTGCATGCAGGGAAGCTACGCGAAACTGAATAGTGAATGACGAGGCGTGCCACGCCGGGAGGTTGCAATGGCTAGTGGTTGGGCAAATGACGGTGCGGTGCAAGAACAGATCGACAGCAGCATAGAGGACGCCATTGCTCGCGCCCGCAGCCAGTTGCCGACCGGCGAGAGCCTGACGCACTGTGAGGAATGCGCTGCGTCGATTCCTCTGGCGCGCCGCGAAGCGATCAAGGGCGTGCGCCTGTGCGTGGCCTGTCAGTCCGAACTGGATAAGCAGCAGAAGGCGGGCGGCGGTTATAACCGTCGCGGCAGCAAGGACAGCCAGCTGCGCTAACCTGTAGGGCGGGTGCAACCCGCCAATGGCTAAAACAAGAAATAGCGCTGCACCGTGCTGCAGCCCTTGACTACGGCGATCCGCTTCTTCAGCCCCAACTGTTCCGCTACTCCAGCGTCCAGCGCCGCCTGGCTGATAAAGGTCAGGCTGCTGGCGTGCAGGCTGCCACCGTAGCTGGCGAACATCGGTCGGTAGTGCGCCGGTTGCGGCGTGGGGATCGAGGCGTTGGCGTCGCCCATCAGGCTGGCGGCAATCGCCCGGCCCTTGAGGATCAGGCTCGGCTTGACGCCGAAGAACGCCGGAAGCCAGAGCACCAGGTCGGCCCACTTGCCCAGCTCGATCGAGCCCACTTCATGACTGATGCCGTGGGCACTTCGCCAGCCTGGGCGGGTCACATGACTCACACCATTTATTGCCAAGGAGGAGGTTTACTCCATGACTATTTTTGAAGCCTTGCGCCTGAGCCACCAAACGCAGCGTGAGCTGTCGACAAAACTGATCGACACCAGTGGCGATACCTCAGAGCGCCAGGCGCTGTTTACTCTGCTGAAGTTGGAGTTGGCGGCGCACTCGGTTGCCGAGGAGCGGCACTTCTATATTCCACTGATGCAGGAGGATCTCGGCGTCGACCTCTCGCGCCATGCGATTGCCGAGCATCACCAGATGGACGAGATGGTGGAAGAACTCGAGGACACCGACCCCAGCAGCCCGAGCTGGTTGGTGCAAGCCAAGAAGCTGGCGGAAAAGGTGCACCACCATCTGCAGGAGGAGGAACAGAAGTTTTTCCAGATGGCCGGCAAGCTGCTCAGCGATACGCAGAAAGAGCAACTGTCCGGCGACTACCTCAGTACCTATGAAGTCCACAAGAACGCCGAGGCCTAAGCTGTCGCGCCGATGGCCACAGGTGACCGTATGGCGCTCGCAAGGGCCAACGCCATCGCGGCCGCGTGGCGCGTGGTAGCGACCGATCGCCCCTCAGAACAGGAAATACCGCTGCGCCATCGGCAACACCTCGGCCGGCTCGCACCAGAGCAACTGGCCATCGGCCTTGACCTGGTAGGTCTGTGGATCGACCTCGATATTCGGCAAATAGTCGTTGTGGATCAGGTCGGTCTTCTGCACTGAGCGGCAGCCCTTGACCACGGCGATCTGTTTCTTCAGTCCCAGCTGCTCGGGAATGCCGGCGTCCAGGGCGGCCTGGCTGATAAAGGTCAGGCTGCTGGCGTGCAGGCTGCCGCCGTAGCTGGCGAACATCGGTCGGTAGTGCACTGGTTGCGGGGTGGGGATCGAGGCGTTGGCGTCGCCCATCAGGCTGGCGGCGATGGCTCCGCCCTTGAGGATCAGACTCGGCTTGACCCCGAAGAATGCCGGACGCCAGAGCACCAGGTCAGCCCACTTGCCCACCTCGATCGAGCCCACTTCATGGCTGATGCCGTGGGTGATCGCCGGGTTGATGGTGTACTTGGCGATGTAGCGCTTGGCGCGGAAGTTGTCGTTGCCTTCACCGTCTTGCGGCAGTGGGCCGCGCTGCTTTTTCATCTTGTCCGCGGTCTGCCAGGTGCGCAGGATCACTTCGCCGACCCGGCCCATGGCCTGGCTGTCGGAGCTGATCATCGAGAAGGCGCCGAGGTCATGCAGGATGTCTTCGGCGGCGATGGTCTCACGGCGGATGCGGCTTTCGGCAAAGGCCACGTCCTCGGCAATCGACGGGTCGAGGTGATGGCAGACCATCAGCATGTCCAGGTGCTCGTCGATGGTATTGCGGGTGAACGGCCGGGTCGGGTTGGTCGAACTGGGCAGCACATTGGCGAAGCCGCAGGCCTTGATGATGTCCGGCGCGTGGCCGCCGCCAGCACCCTCGGTGTGGTAGGTGTGAATGGTGCGGCCCTTGAATGCGGCCAGGGTGGTTTCGACGAAACCAGACTCGTTGAGGGTGTCGGTGTGGATCGCCACCTGCACGTCATACTGGTCGGCCACGCTCAGGCAGTTGTCGATCGCAGCCGGCGTGGTGCCCCAGTCTTCGTGCAGCTTGAGGCCGATGGCGCCGGCCTTGACCTGCTCGATCAGCGGCTCCGGCAGCGAGGCGTTGCCCTTGCCGGTAAAACCCAGGTTCATCGGGAAGGCGTCGGCGGCCTGCAGCATGCGCATCATGTGCCAGGGGCCGGGGGTGCAGGTGGTGGCGTTGGTGCCGGTGGCAGGCCCGGTGCCGCCGCCGATCATGGTGGTCACCCCACTCATCAAGGCCTCTTCGATCTGCTGCGGGCAGATGAAGTGGATATGGCTGTCGATGCCGCCGGCGGTGAGGATCATGCCCTCGCCGGCGATCACCTCGGTGCCGGCGCCTATGGCGATGGTCACGTCCGGCTGGATGTCCGGGTTGCCGGCCTTGCCGATCGCGGCGATACGCCCGTCCTTGAGGCCGACGTCGGCCTTGACGATGCCCCAGTGGTCGATGATCAGCGCGTTGCTGATCAGGGTGTCGACCACGTCTGCCGCGCAGAGCTGGCTCTGGCCCATGCCGTCGCGGATCACCTTGCCGCCGCCGAACTTCACTTCTTCGCCGTAACTGGTGAAGTCTTTTTCCACTTCGATCCACAGCTCGGTGTCGGCCAGACGCACCTTGTCACCGACGGTGGGGCCGAACATGTCGGCGTAGGCTTGGCGGGATATTTTCATCGGCACTCCTCGAATTTGATCGTTCCCATGCTCTGCGTGGGACTGCGGCTGGCGACGCTCTGCGTCGCAGGGACGCGGAGCGCCCCGTCATGGGTTCCCACGCGGAGCATGGGAACCATCGGCGTTACAGCTTGCCCATCACCCGGCCGGCAAAGCCGAACACCCGGCGGTCACCGGCGAGGTCCACCAGCTCCACGTCGCGACTCTGCCCCGGCTCGAAGCGCACCGCCGTGCCTGCGGGAATATTCAAACGCATGCCGCGGGTACTTGGCCGATCAAAACTGAGCGCATCGTTGGTTTCGAAGAAGTGGTAGTGCGAGCCAATCTGGATCGGCCGGTCGCCGCTGTTGGCCACGTTCAGCGTCAGGGTGCGGCGGCCGACATTGAGTTCGATCTCACCGTCCTGGATCTGGTATTCACCGGGAATCATTGGTTTATCACTCCAGGATCAACTGCATAAAGGTCAGGTCGAGCCAGCGGTCGAACTTGCGTCCGACCTGGGGCATCTGCCCGCTGATGGTGAAGCCGAGGCGCTCATGCAGGCGGATCGATGCACTGTTTTGCGCCTCGATGGCCGCGACCATGACGTGCAGCCCGGCCGCTTTGGCCCGTTCGATCAGCGCCTGCATCAGCAGGGGGCCGAGGCCCTGGCCGCGTTGGTCGCTGCGCACATACACCGAGTGTTCGACGGTGTGGCGAAAGCCCTCGATGCTGCGCCAGGTGCCGTAGCTGGCGTAACCCAGCACCTCGCCGGCGGCATTGTGGGCCACCAGCACCGGAAAGCCTTGGCCCTGGCGTTCGGCCAGCCAGGCGCGACGGTTCTCCAGGTCCACCAGGGTTTCGTTCCAGATCGCTGTGGTGTGTTCGACCGCATCGTTATAGATGGCCAGGATGGCGGGCAGGTCGGTGGCGGTGGCGTCTTCAATCGTCATGGGTTCCTCAGGCGATCGGTTGGTGGACGGTAACCAGCTTGGTGCCGTCGGGAAACGTGGCTTCGACCTGGATATCCGGGATCATCTCCGGCACGCCTTCCATCACCTGGGCACGGGTCAGCAGGGTGGTGCCGACGTGCATCAACTCGGCCACGGTGCGGCCGTCGCGGGCCCCTTCGAGCAGGGCGGCGGAGATGTAGGCCATGGCTTCCGGGTAATTGAGGGTGACGCCGCGGGCCAGGCGCCGTTCGGCGACCAGGCCGGCGGTGAAGATCAGCAGCTTGTCTTTTTCTCTCGGCGACAAATCCATGGGGTGTTCCCAGGTGAGGTGGACAACGGCGAAGCCTTGTCCAGCGGGGGTGGTTGGGTTGCTCGGCTGGAAAACGCTGCGCGCTTTTCCAGCCGAGGGTTGTTGGTTCACGTGCTCCAGATACGCGGGGGTACGGCCTGGCGGCCAAGCAACGCCGGGCGCAGCAGGTGCCAGAGCCCGATCAGCCAGGCGCGGGCATGCAGCGCTTCGCTGGCCAGGCAGCGGGCTACCAGCAAGCCGGGTAGTTGAGTCAGGTCGCCGCGTACGCGGGTGGTCAGATTACGGCAGCGTTCGAGCAACTCGGCGTCGATTTCACCACTGATCAGCAGGGTGGCAAACACCGGTTTGCCGTTCAGGCCGATGGGCGAGTCGAGCAGGCCGTCGCTGCCTTCGATGCGCTGGCGTTCGTGCCAGAGCAGCTGGCCGTCGCGGCGGATATTCAGCTGCGCTTGGAAATGCCCGGTGTCGAAGCGCTCGCCACTGGCCGGGCGGCCGAGGGCGACCATGTCCCAGTACAGCAGCTTGGCATCGCCGAGCAGTTCGATCTCACCGTGCAGTTCGGCCTGGGCGCCGGCGTAGACGATGGTTTCCTGGGGCAGCCATTCGAGGGTGGCGCCGGCTGCGACGCGTAATTTGAGGTTCTGATAGGCCGGGCCGGCGGCGCGGTACCACTTGGCGGCGCCGGGGCTGGTCAGTTGCGCCCAGGCACCGCTGCCGACGCTTGCGCTGATGTCCAGGCGATCGCCACCGGCGATGCCGCCGGGTGGATGGACGATGATGTGCTGGCAGACTTGCGGTCCTTCGGCGTACAGGTGCTTCTGCACTCGCAACGGGCCTTTGTGCCGGCGCAATGTGGGCCGCGTGCAGTCGCCGTCGCGGCCATAGCCCAGCTCCAGCTCGGCATGCCAGCTGGGGGTGAACAGGGCGGTAGGGGCGGGTGCGTTCATGGTTGCTCTTGTCGGATGGGTTGAGCGAAGCGATACCCAGCGCACCGCTCGTAGGGTATCGCTGCGCTCAACCCTACGGAAAAAATGGCCGAACATACGCGGCTATCCGTAGGGCGGGTGAAACTCGCGCACTCATTCCAGAGCACAGCGGCGGGTTTCACCCGCCCTACGTGTTCCATCAAATCGCCACCAGCCCGCGCACGCCGTCGGCTTGCATGGTCTGGCCTCGGCCTTGCTGGACGATTTCGCCGCGGCTCATCACCAGGTAGTGGTCGGCCAGTTCGGCGGCAAAATCATAGAACTGCTCGACCAGCAGGATCGCCATGTCGCCGCGTTCGGCGAGCTTCTTGATCACCACGCCGATTTCCTTGATCACCGACGGCTGGATGCCTTCGGTGGGTTCGTCGAGGATCAGCAGGCGCGGCTGGCTGGCCAGGGCGCGGCCGATGGCCAGCTGTTGCTGCTGGCCGCCGGACAGGTCGCCGCCGCGGCGTTGCTTCATCTCGCGCAGCACCGGGAACAGTTCGTAGATAAATTCCGGCACGCTCTTGGCTTCCTTTGCGCCGAAACGAGAAAGCCCCATCAGCAGGTTTTCCTCCACCGTCAGGCGCCCGAAGATTTCCCGGCCCTGGGGCACGTAGGCGATGCCGGCATGTACGCGCTGGTGCGGTTTGAACGCGGTAATCGGCTGGCCTTCCCAGTTCACCGCGCCTGCTTTGGCCGGCAACAGACCCATCAGACATTTCAGCAGGGTGGTCTTGCCCACGCCGTTGCGGCCGAGCAGGCAGGTAACCTCGCCGACCTGGGCCTCGAACGACAGGCCACGTAGGATGTGGCTGCCGCCGTAGTATTGATGCAGTTGTTGGACTTGCAGCATGGTTCTGTCCTTGTAGGGTGGGCCTTGATCGTTCCCACGCTCTGCGTGGGTATGCATCTGGCGACGCTCTGCATCGCAGGAACGCGGAGTGCGTAGGATGGGTTGAGCGTAGCGATACCCATCACGAAACGTTGTTGGGTATCGCTACGCTCAACGCCAACCTACAGGTGCCTATGTTTTTACCGGCCCAGATACACCTCGATCACCCGTTCGTTGGCCTGCACCTGTTCCAGCGAGCCTGCGGCCAGCACGCTGCCCTGGTGCAGCACGCTGACGTGGTCGGCGATGCTGCCGACGAAGCCCATGTCGTGTTCGACCACCATCAGCGAGTGCTTGCGCGCCAGCGACTTGAACAGCTCGGCGGTGAACTCGGTCTCGGCGTCGGTCATGCCCGCCACCGGCTCGTCGAGCAGCAGCAGTTGCGGGTCCTGGACCAAGAGCATGCCGATCTCGAGAAACTGCTTCTGGCCGTGCGACAACAAGCCCGCCGGGCGCCGCCGTGAGCTGTCGAGCTTGATCGTCTGCAGCACTTCATCGATGCGGTCTTGCTGCTCGCCCGTCAATTTGGCGCGCAGGCTGGCCCAGACCGTCTTGCTGGTCTTCTGCGCCAGTTCGAGGTTTTCGAACACGCTGAGGGCCTCGAACACCGTGGGCTTCTGGAACTTGCGACCGATGCCGGCCTGGGCAATCTCGACTTCGCTCATCTGGGTCAGATCGAGGGTCTCGCCGAAGTAGGCGACGCCGTTGTCCGGGCGGGTCTTGCCGGTGATCACGTCCATCATGGTGGTCTTGCCGGCGCCATTGGGGCCGATGATGCAGCGCAGTTCGCCGACGCCGATATACAGGGTCAGGTTGTTCAGGGCCTTGAAGCCATCGAAGCTGACGTTGATATCTTCCAGGGTCAGGATGGTGCCGTGGCGAGTGTTCAGGCCCTGGCCGGCGACTGCGCTGGCGCCGATGGCATCGCGGCCGCTGCCGGCGGGATCAAAGGCGGGTTCGAGCATAAATTCGGCAATGGGCACGGCTCTCATTGTTCGCCTCTCTTGCGTAGCAGGCCGATCACGCCCTTGGGCAGGAACAGGGTGACGACGATAAACAGCAGGCCCAAGGCGAACAGCCAGTATTCCGGGAAGGCCACGGTGAACCAGCTCTTCATGCCGTTGACCAGGCCTGCGCCGAGCAGCGGGCCGATCAGCGTGCCGCGCCCACCCAGGGCGACCCAGACGGCGGCCTCGATGGAGTTGGTCGGCGACATTTCGCTGGGGTTGATGATGCCCACCTGCGGCACATAGAGCGCGCCGGCCAGGCCACAGAGCACCGCGCTGAGGACCCAGATGAACAGCTTGTAGCCGCGCGGGTCGTAGCCGCAGAACATCAGGCGGTTCTCGGCATCGCGTAGCGCCGTCAGCACCCGGCCGAACTTGCTGCGTGCCAGCCGCCAACCGAGGTACAGGCTGGCCACCAGCAGGGTCACGGTGGCGAGAAACAGCACGGCGCGGGTGTGGGTCGCGGTGATGTCGAAACCGAGGATGGTCTTGAAGTTGGTAAAGCCGTTGTTGCCGCCGAAACCGGTTTCGTTGCGAAAGAACAGCAACATGCCGGCGAAGGTCAGCGCCTGGGTCATGATCGAGAAGTACACGCCCTTGATCCGCGAGCGGAAGGCGAAGAAGCCGAACACCAGGGCCAACAAGCCGGGGGCCAGGACCACCAGACACAGCGCCCAGAGGAAATTCGAGGTGCCGTACCAGTACCAGGGCAGCTCGGTCCAGGCGAGAAAGCTCATGAACGCCGGCAGGCCGGTACCTGCGGCTTCGCGCGACAGGTACATGCCCATGGCGTAACCGCCCAGGGCGAAGAACAGGCCATGGCCGAGCGACAACAGGCCGGCGTAACCCCAGACCAGGTCCAGGGCCAACGCGACTATGGCGTAGCAGAGGATCTTGCCGACCAGGGTCAGGCTGTAGGCCGATACGTGCAGGGCGTTATCCGCCGGCAGCAGGTGCAGCAGCGGCAGGGCGATCAGCCCGGCCAGCACCAGCAGGCCGATGGCGAGCGACAGTTGCGGCCCGAGCCTGGCACCGGCGCGGGCCAATAGCGTTTGGTTAATTGGCATAGTCATCAGTCGATCACCTGTCCTGTCGCGGCAAATGATTTTTGGCTTGGAGTGAGCTCGTCAGCCTGTAGGAGCGCGCCATGCGCGCGAACAATGGCGGCGACGCGGTCGCAGGCATGGCCAGCTCCTACGGGCTCATTGCAGCTAATCTGACTCAATCGATCACCCTTCCTTTCAGTGCGAACAGTCCCTGCGGGCGTTTCTGGATAAACAGAATGATCAGCCCGAGGATGAGGATCTTGCCCAGTACGGCACCGATCTGCGGTTCGAGAATCTTGTTGGCGATGCCTAAGCCAAAGGCGGCCATCACGCTGCCGGCCAGTTGGCCGACGCCGCCAAGCACCACCACCAGGAAGGAGTCGATGATGTAGCTCTGGCCCAGGTCCGGGCCGACGTTGCCGATCTGGCTCAGGGCCACGCCGCCGAGGCCGGCGATGCCGGAGCCAAGGCCGAAGGCGAGCATGTCCACCCGCCCAGTCGGTACGCCGCAGCAGGCGGCCATGTTGCGGTTCTGCGTCACGGCGCGGACGTTGAGGCCGAGGCGGGTCTTGTTCAGCAGCAGCCAGGTCAGCACCACCACACACAGGGCGAAGCCGATGATGACGATGCGGTTGTACGGCAGCACCAGGTTCGGCAGGACCTGGATGCCGCCGGACAGCCAGTAGGGATTGGCCACTTCGACGTTCTGCGCGCCGAACAGCACCCGGACCAGTTGGATCAGGATCAGGCTGATGCCCCAGGTGGCGAGCAGGGTTTCCAGTGGCCGACCGTAGAGGTGGCGAATCACCGTGCGCTCCAGGGCCATGCCGATGGTGGCGGTGACGAAGAAGGCCACCGGCAGCGCCACCAATGGGTAAAGGGCAATGGCTTCCGGGGCGAAGCGTTGGAACAGCACCTGCACCATGTAGGTGGAGTAGGCACCGAGCATCAGCATCTCGCCGTGGGCCATGTTGATCACCCCGAGCAGGCCGAAGGTGATGGCCAGGCCGAGGGCCGCGAGCAGCAGGATCGAACCGAGCGACAGACCGCTGAAGGCCTGGCCGAGCAACTCGCCGATCAGCAGCTTGCGCTTGACCTGGGCCAGGCTGGTTTGCGCGGCGGTACGCACGCCGGCATCGTCCTCCACTGCAGGATCGAGCAGGGTTTCCAGGCGGGTACGCGCCAGCGGATCACCGGTTTCACCAAGCAGGCGCACGGCAGCCAGGCGGATCGCCGGGTCGCGGTCGACCAGTTGCAGGTTGGCCAGGGCCAGCGTCAGGGCCGTGCGCACCTGGGCGTCGGTTTCGCTGGCGGCGCGGGCATTGAGCAGGGCGAGTTGCGCCGGTTTGGCACGCTTCTGCAGTTCCCTTGCGGCGGCCAGGCGCAGCGCCGGATCTTCGGCGAGCAGTTGATGGCTGGCCATGGCGGTACCGATCAAGCCGCGCAGGCGGTTGTTCAGGCGCAGTTTGCGCGGCGCCTCAGTGGGCGCAACCTCAGCTTCGGCGGATTGATAAACGCCATTCACGTGGATAAACGCATTTTTCCTGCTGTCGGCGGCCAGGCCGCCTTGTTGCAGGGCTTCGAGCAGCGGCAGGCGCGTGGTGTCGGGGGCGGCTGACCAGCTTTCCAGCAGTTTTGCCTGCTTGGACGGGCTGGCCGCGACGAAGTCATTGGCGTCGCCGGCATGGCCGGTGAGCGGCAGCAACACGGTCATAAATAGGAAAAAGCGGGACAAGGCAGTGGGCATATCAAGAAACCTTGGGATTACAGCGCAAGCCCCCGCGCCGAAGCGGCAAAGGGGGCGCTCAGCGTAGCCCGGAGGCAATCCGGGGCTAGCTTCTGCCGAATTGCATGCGGACTACGACATCGCTTAGTTCGACTTCACCGCGTAATCCGGCTTCTTGTCGTTGCCTTCGATGTACGGGCTCCACGGCTGGGCGCGGATCGGGCTGCTGGTTTCCCAGACCACCGAGAACTGACCATCCTCCTGGACTTCACCGATCATCACCGGCTTGTGCAGGTGGTGGTTGCTGGCGTCCATGGTCAGGGTGTAACCGCTCGGTGCGGCGAAGGTCTGGCCGGCGAGGGCGTCACGCACCTTGTCGACGTCGGTGCTGCCGGCTTTCTCGACCGCTTGTGCCCACATATGGATGCCGACGTAGGTGGCTTCCATCGGGTCGTTGGTCACGGCCTTGTCCGCGCCCGGCAGGTTTTTGGCCTTGGCATAGGCCTTCCACTTGTTGACGAATTCGCTGTTGACCGGGTTTTCCACTGACTGGAAGTAGTTCCAGGCGGCCAGTTGGCCAACCAGCGGTTTGGTGTCGATACCGCGCAGTTCTTCCTCGCCGACCGAGAAGGCCACCACCGGAATGTCGGTGGCTTCGATGCCCTGGTTAGCCAGTTCCTTATAGAAGGGTACGTTGGAGTCACCGTTGACGGTGGAGATCACCGCGGTCTTGCCGCCGGCGGAGAACTTCTTGATGTTGGCGACGATGGTCTGGTAATCGCTATGGCCGAACGGGGTGTAAACCTCTTCGATATCCTTGTCGGCCACGCCTTTGCTGACCAGGAAGGCGCGCAGGATCTTGTTGGTGGTGCGCGGGTAGACGTAGTCGGTGCCGAGCAGGAAGTAGCGCTTGGCGCCGCCGCCGTCTTCGCTCATCAGGTACTCGACCGCCGGGATGGCCTGCTGATTGGGCGCCGCACCGGTATAGAACACGTTCGGCGAGAGTTCTTCGCCTTCGTACTGCACCGGGTAGAACAGCAGGCCGTTGAGCTCCTCGTACACCGGCAGCACGGATTTGCGCGACACCGAGGTCCAGCAGCCGAAGGTCACGTCAACCTTGTCCTGGCTCAGCAGTTGCCGCGCCCGTTCGGCGAACAGCGGCCAGTTGGAGGCCGGGTCGACCACCACCGGTTCGAGTTGCTTGCCGAGTACGCCGCCCTTGGCGTTGATCTCGTCGATGGTCATCAGCGCCATGTCTTTCAACGAGGTCTCGGAAATAGCCATGGTGCCGGACAACGAGTGGAGGATGCCGACCTTGATGGTCTCGGCCGCCTGCACGGTGAACGGGAACAAGCCGCTGAGCAGCAGGGCGCTGGCAGCTAGGGTGGATTTCAGCAGAGGACGACGCTTCATTGTTATGGCTCCATGCGCAGCGATTGGGGTGGGCCCAGGAGGGTCGCCAATCTAATGGCAGCATCCGTGCCAATGCTCGCAAAGCCTTGTGCCATAAGGGGTCGAGCGGGGTTAAAGATTTTTCAGGGGGTCAAGGCTGCGCCAGTATGGTGCGCGCGCAGGGCCTGGAGCGAACGCCCAGGCGACCCTGCACCGATTCAGAGCGAGAGGAAGTTCTTCACCCCGGTGAAGATGATTTGCGCGGCCAGGGCGCAGACGAACAGGCCCATCAGCCGACTGACGATCTGCAGGCCCTGATCGCCGAGCAGGCGTTCGAACTGGTTGGACAGGTACAGCACCACGCCGACCGTCAGGCTGGCCAGGGCGATGCCGACTACCGCCACCAACTTGTCGTCCCAATGCGGCTGGCTGGCGCCCATCAACAGCAGTGCACCTATGGTGCCGGGACCAACGGTGAGCGGGATGGTCAGTGGCACTATGGTCACGTCCTGCTGCACGTTGTCACTTTGCACCGCCGACTTGCCCTGCGCCATGCCCAGTGCCGAGATAAACAACACGCTGCCGGCGCCGATGCGGAAGGCGTCGATGGTGATGCCGAACAGGGTGAAGATGTGCCTGCCGAACAGGTACAGCAGCAGGCTGGAAATCAGTACGCCGAGCGCGACTTTCCAGGCCAGGCGCTTGCGCTCCTTGACCGTATAGCCACGGCTCAGGCCGATAAAGCAGGACAACACGAAGAATGGGCTGTAGAGCACCAGCAACTTCAGATACAGACTGAACAACTCGGACGCCATGGGTTGGGCTCGTCTCTTGAGTAAAGGGGGCGTGGCCGGCACCATCGGCGCCGCCTGCATGATCCGGGATTGTCGTCCCGATCTCCAGTGCCCGCTGCGGCAATTGCGCGCAGAGCAGGCAGCCGTTCGGCAGCCGAAGCGGAGCCGGGGAACGGCGTCGGCTATACCTGTTGGGTGAACCACTGTTGGCAACGGCTGCTTGCCGGGAGCGGCGGATGGCACGTATCAGCTTCACCCCCAACCTGCAGCGTCACCTCGATGTGGCGCCGTGCGCGGTGATCGGCGACACAGTCGCTGCCGTGCTGGCCGAGGTGTTCGCCGTCAACCCGCGGCTGCGCAGTTACCTGCTGGACGACCAGGGGCAGGTGCGTCGGCATGTGATGATTTTCGTCGATGCCGAGCGGATTGACGACCGCCGGCACCTGAGCGACAGGGTCGGCGTCGACAGCGAAGTCTATGTGGTGCAGGCACTTTCTGGCGGCTAGCGGGAGATCGATATGGCGGATGTGCTTTATGTGGCTACGCGCAAGGGCCTGCTGACCTTCGCCCGCGCTGGCGAGGGCTGGCGCCTGGCGCGCACGGACTTTCTCGGCGAGCCGGTCAGCATGGTCCTGGTCGATCGCCGTGACGGTTATCTGTATGCGGCCCTGAACCTGGGGCATTTCGGCCCGAAACTATGGCGCTCGACGGATACCGGCCAGCACTGGCAGGAGATCGCCGCACCGGCCTTCGCCGCCTCTGAGGAGGGTGAAGGGCCATCGGTGACGATGATCTGGTCGCTGGAAGCTGGCGGCGCCGAGCGACCCGGCAGCCTGTGGGCCGGCACCCTGCCGGGCGCCTTGTTCCACTCGGCGGATCACGGCGATTCCTGGCAGTTGAACGAATCGCTGTGGCAGCGGCCGGAGCGGGCCAAGTGGTTCGGTGGCGGTTACGATCAGCCGGGTATCCACTCGATTTGCGTCGACCCGCGCGACAGTGCGCGGCTGCGCGTCGCCGTGTCCTGTGGCGGGGTCTGGTGCAGCGACGACGACGGCGTCAACTGGGCCTGCCGCACCCAGGGCATGCGCGCCGCCTATATGCCGGCGGAACTGGCGCAGACCCCGGAGATCCAGGACCCGCACCGCATGCTGGCGTGTCCGGCCACGCCCGAGACCCTGTGGGTGCAGCACCATAACGGCATCTTCCTGTCCCGTGACGATGCCGCGCACTGGCAGGAGCTGCTCGACGTCGAGCCCTCGAGCTTCGGCTTCGCGTTGGCGGTGCACCCCCGCGAGCCGGAAACGGCCTGGTTCGTGCCGGCGGTAAAGGATGAATGCCGGGTGCCGGTGGGCCAGCGTCTGCTGGTGACCCGCACCCGCGATGGCGGGCGCAGTTTTGCCCGCTTGAGTCGCGGCCTGCCGCAAACCGACTGCTTCGATCTGGTCTACCGCCATGCCCTGGAGGTGGACGAGAGCGGCCAGCGCCTGGCGATGGGTTCGACTACCGGTCATCTGTGGCTATCGGACGATCAAGGCGACAGCTGGCAGGCGTTGGCCGGTAACCTGCCGCCGATCCATGCCCTGCGCTTTGCCTGAAACGCCGCAGTCAGGAGCCGCCGGGGCAGGTGCCTGGTGACTCAGGGCCGGGCCTCGCGCTGCTGGCGGATCTCCCGCTGGGCGATCCAGTATTCGAGCAGTTCGCGCAATTGCGAGAGTTCCACCGGCTTGGCCATGTGGCCATCCATGCCGGCCTCACGTGCCCGTTCCTTGTGTTCGTTGAGGATGTGCGCGGTCAGTGCCACCACCGGCGTGCGCGGGCGCTGCTCGGCGGTTTCCCAGGCGCGCAGTTGTTCGGTGGCGGAGAAGCCATCGAGCACCGGCATCTCGCAGTCCATCAGCACCAGATCATAGTGCTGCGCCTTTATCGCGTTGAGGGCTTCTGCGCCGTTGCTGGCGGTGTCCGGTTGCAGGTTGAGCTTACCGAGCATGCCGCGGATCACCTTGGTCGAGATGCTGTTGTCTTCGGCGACCAGGATGCGGAAATCGCTCGGCACATTCAGCGGGGCGCTGACCCGGGTCGGGGTGAACACCGGCGAGCTGTCACCGCCGCGCTGGGACAGTTCATCGGCCAGGGTGGTTTTCAGGGTGTAGCCGGCCACCGGCTTGGCGAGGATGCGTTTGATCCCGGCATTACGCGCGATGATCTTGCTCGGCGCATTGCTGATACCGGTCAGCATGATCAGCAGAATGTCGTGGTTGAGGCTGGGGTCCTCCTTGATCTTCGCCGCCAACTGCATGCCGGTCATCCCGGGCATGTCCTGGTCGAGCAGGACCACGTCGAAGTATTCGCGCATATGCGCCTTGGTGCGCAGCAGGGCCAGGGCTGCCTTGCCCGAGGGGACTGCACTGACCTGCAGGCCCCAGCCATTGCATTGCTGCACCAGGACTTTGCGGCAGGTGTCGTTGTCATCCACCACCAGCAAGCGCGCGCCTTGCAGCGGACCATCGAGGTCGGCCGTGGGCTGTTCGAGACGCTGGCTATCCAGGGGCAGGGTCAGCCACAGGGTCGAGCCCTGAGCGCCGCCGCTCTGGATGCCAAACTCGCCGTGCATCAGGCGCACCAGTTGGCGGGCGATGATCAGGCCGAGGCGGCCGCCGAGCTTGGTCGCCGCGAGGAAGTCCTTGCTGTGCAGTTCGGTATTGAGCAGGGCATCGCGCTCGCTGGCCTGCAGCGGGCGGCCACTGTCCTGCACGGCGATGCGCAAGCGCGGTTGCTCACCTGCGGTGTCGAGGGCTACGACTAGGAGAATTTCGCCTTCGTCGGTCTGCTTGAAGGCATTGTCGAGCAGGCTCAGCACCGTCTGGCGCAAACGCGTCGGGTCGCCGCTGATCACCCGTGGCACCTGCGGTTGCATGAAGCTGATCAGTTCGACCTTCTGCTGCTCGGCCTTGGCGCGGAAGATGTCCAGGCAGTCCTCGATCAGCGCATTGAGGTCGAACTGCACGTCGTCCAGCTCGATCTGCCCGGATTCGAGCTTGGAAATGTCGAGAATCTCGTTGATCAGCGCCAGCAGTTCGTTGCCCGAACTGTGAATGGTCTGCACGTAATCACGCTGTTTGGCCGACAGCGGGGTGCCGAGCAGCAACTCGGTCATGCCCAACACGCCATTCATCGGTGTACGGATTTCGTGACTGATCTTGGCGAGGAAGTCGGCCTTGGCCTTGAGCTCGGCTGCGCTGGCGGCCAGCGCGGTGCTTTCGCGGAACTTGGTGCGCTGGATCTGGCGTTGTCGTTCGGCGGGCGAGACACTGAGGAAGATGCCGCCGAGCATGGCGATGCCGAAGGCGGTGATCACCAGCCAGCCGGGGTTGAGCTGATCGAGACCGAGCAGCACCGGGATGCAGGCGCTGAAACCGAGGGTGAATACCAGCATGCCGACGACGATGAAGCGCGCTGGCTGATAACCGCCGTACCAGAGGCGGCTGGCCACCAGCAGGACGCTCAAGGCACTGAGCAGCACCAGCAGGTAGATCAGCGTGCTGTACCAGAGCAGGCCGGTGCTAGCGATCACCAGCGCGACGGCGAGGATCAGCACGGCGTTGCCTTGCAGCAGGTGTTTGAGTCGGCCCGGTTGGGCCGGGGTGTGCTGCATGAAAGCGAGGCAGAAGGCCTGCAGGCAGAAGGCGGCCAACAGCGCCGACACGTCGGCGACCAGCGATTGGTTGTAGCTTTGGCTGGGCACCCAGACGGCGAAGAGGCCGAGATTGGCCGCCGCACAGACCGCCAGGCTGATATGCAGGGCGCTCAGCCACAGACTGCTGGTGGCGCGGCTGTAGAAAAAACGGATGAGGTTGTACAGGGTGATCAGCAGCAGGCCGCCGAGCAGGGCACCAAACACATAGGCGGGTTTTTCCTGCGCCACCAGTCCGGCTTCGTCGATGACCTTGAACCAGGCCATCAGCGGGTGGTTCGAGGTCATGCGCACATAGGCTTCGCGCGGCTGGCCATCGTTCGGCAGCGCCATCAGGTAGGCGCGGGAGTCGAGCGGTCGCGAACTCATCGACCTGGATTCGCCGGTCAGGATCTCGCGCTCGAGCGTGCCATCGTGCAACAGGTGGTAGTCGAGGTACTGCACGCGCGGGGCGAAGATCCACAGCCAGCTCGGCTGCTGGTTGCGCGGCAGCTCGACATGCAGCCAAACGGCCTGCTCGCTGAGGGGGAAGGTGAAGGCCTGTTTGCTCAGGGGCTGGAACTGCTGGCGGCGTGCTCGCACATCCTCCAGGGTCAGCGCGGCACTCGGGTCGAGCAGATATGACCAGTTATCGGACTGACCGCCAGCTGCGCCGGGTACGTTCTCGGCCATGGCTGACGGCAACAGACAGGCCATAAGCAAACCGACGAGTAGTCCTGTGGCAATCCTGAGCCCGCGCACGCTGAATTCCCTTTGAATGATAAGTGGCCAGATTATAACCAAGCCGTTGTTTAGCGGAATATGGCCAGGAAGGCCAGTCCAGACGCGGTGAAAGCGACCACTGGCACTGCGGCGCCAGCTGCAGGGTGGCGCCCTCACTGCCTGGTGTTGCCGTTTTTAGCGGTTGTGACACGACCCTAGTGGGTGGGGGCCGTGCCCGATTCCTGCTGACAGACTGCCGCGGCTGAGCGGGTTTGCCGTCCGTTATGCCTCGCCACGTTCGCGGGCAATCGCGCGGTAACCGATGTCCTTGCGGTAGAAACAGCCATTCCAGCGAATCTTCTCCGCCAGGCGATAGGCCTGCTGCTGGGCGTCGGCAACGCTGGCACCAATGGCCGTGGCGCAGAGTACCCGGCCGCCAGCGGTAACCACCTGGCCATCCTTGAGTGTGGTACCGGCATGGAACACCTTGCCATCCAGCGCGGCGGCATCGGCCAGACCTTCGATTACCTCGCCCTTGGCGTAGTCACCCGGGTAGCCGCCGGCGGCCAGTACCACGCCGATGGTTGGGCGCGGGTCCCAGCGGGCCTCGACCTTGTCCAGCGCTTGCGCCAGGGCGGCGTCGATCAGCAGGACCAGCGATGACTCCAGGCGCACCATGATCGGCTGGGTTTCCGGGTCGCCGAAGCGGCAGTTGAACTCGATGACTTTCGGCTTGCCGGCTTTGTCGATCATCAGCCCGGCATAGAGGAAGCCGGTGTAGACGTTGCCTTCGCTGGCCATGCCGTTGACGGTGGGGTAGATCACCTCGTCCATCACCCGCTGGTGCACGGCGGCGGTGACCACCGGCGCGGGCGAGTAGGCGCCCATGCCGCCAGTATTCGGGCCGCTGTCGCCGTCGCCGACGCGCTTATGGTCCTGGCTGGTGGCCATCGGCAATACATTCTTGCCGTCGACCATGACGATAAAGCTGGCTTCCTCGCCTTCGAGGAACTCCTCGATCACCACCCGCGAACCGGCTTCACCGAAGGCATTGCCGGCGAGCATGTCGCGCACCGCGTCTTCGGCTTCGCTCAGGGTCATGGCGACGATCACGCCTTTGCCGGCCGCCAGGCCGTCGGCCTTGATCACGATCGGCGCACCGACTTTCTGCAGGTAGGCCAGGGCCGGCTCGACTTCGGTGAAGTTCTGGTAATCGGCGCTGGGGATCTGATGGCGGGCGAGGAAGTCCTTGGTAAAGGCTTTCGAACCTTCCAGTTGGGCAGCGCCGGCCGTCGGGCCGAAGATGTCCAGTTTGCGCGCGCGGAACAGGTCGACCACCCCGGCCACCAGCGGCGCTTCCGGGCCGACGATGGTCAGCTGGACGTTGCTGGCGGCGAAATCTGCCAGTTGCTCCAGGGCCAGTACGTCGATGGCGACGTTCTCGCACTTGGCTTCAGTGGCGGTGCCGGCGTTGCCCGGGGCGACGAAGACTTTTTCGACCCGTGGATCCTGGGCGACTTTCCAGGCCAGGGCGTGTTCGCGCCCGCCGCTGCCGATGATCAGTACGTTCATTGTGTTCTCCTTCAGGAGGCGGGCCTTGCGCCCGAACGGTGGATAAGCCAAGCGTTATCCACCCTACGAAAACTGGCGACCCCTATCGAGGTCGCGATGAAGCCGGTAGCTGCAAGGCGCCCAGGGTTTCGACAAGCGCAGTTGCCTAGTGGCAATGAGCATTGGCGGAACCCTGGGCAACGCAGCAGATGCCGGTTTCAGTGCGGCCGTCAGTGGCGGAAATGGCGCATGGAGGTGAAGACCATGGCAATCCCCGCTTCGTCGGCGGCGGCGATCACTTCCGCATCGCGCATCGAGCCACCCGGCTGGATCACCGCGGTGATGCCGTTGGCGGCGGCGTTATCCAGGCCGTCGCGGAACGGGAAGAAGGCATCCGACGCCATAACCGAGCCGGCGACCTGCAGGCCGGCATGCTCGGCCTTGATCGCGGCGATCCGCGCCGAGTTGACCCGGCTCATCTGGCCGGCGCCGACGCCGATGGTCTGGCGGTTCTTGGCGTAGACGATGGCGTTGGATTTAACGAACTTGGCGACTTTCCAGGCGAAGATCAGGTCGTGGACTTCCTGCTCGCTGGGGGCGCGCTGGGTGACGATCTTCAGGTCTTCTGCCTTGATCATGCCAATGTCGCGGCTCTGTACCAGCAGGCCGCCGTTGACCCGCTTGAAGTCCCAGCCAGCGCTGCGCTCGGCCGGCCATTCGCCGCACTCGAGCAGGCGTATGTTGGCCTTGGCGGCCACCACATCGCGGGCCGCCTGGGAAATCTTCGGGGCGATGATCACTTCGACGAACTGACGCTCGACGATGGCCTGGGCGGTGGCGCCATCCAGTTCGCGGTTGAAGGCGATGATGCCGCCGAAGGCCGATTCGGTGTCGGTGGCGTAGGCCAGTTCGTAGGCCTGACGGATGCCGCCTTGCTCGTCCAGGGCCACGGCTACGCCGCAGGGGTTGGCATGCTTGACGATGACGCAGGCCGGCTTGACGAAGCTCTTCACGCATTCAAGGGCGGCATCGGTGTCGGCGACGTTGTTGAACGACAGCTCCTTGCCCTGCAGCTGCACGGCGCTGGAAATGCTCGCTTCGCCTTTCTTCGCCTCGACATAGAAGGCCGCGCTCTGGTGCGGGTTCTCGCCGTAACGCATTTCCTGGGCCTTGACGAACTGGCTGTTGAAGGTGCGCGGGAAGGTGCCGCGGGCTTCGGTACTGAGGGTTTCGGCGCGCTGGTCGATGGTGCCCAGGTAGTTGGCGATCATGCCGTCATAGGCGGCGGTGTGCTCGAAGGCCTTGAGCGCCAGGTCGAAGCGCTGGGCATAGCTCAGGCCGCCGTCTTTCAGGCTGTCGAGGATGCCGGCGTAGTCGCCAGCCGAGACCACGATGGCCACGTCTTTGTGGTTCTTGGCTGCCGAGCGAACCATGGTCGGGCCGCCAATGTCGATATTTTCGATGGCGTCGGCCAGGTCGCAGTCAGGCTTGGCGACCGTGGCTTCGAAGGGGTAGAGGTTGACCGCGACCAGGTCGATCGGTTTGATCCCGTGCTGCTCCATGACCGCGCCATCGAGGGCGCGACGACCGAGGATGCCGCCGTGGATCTTCGGGTGCAGGGTCTTGACCCGACCATCCATCATTTCCGGAAAACCGGTGTAGTCGGCGACTTCCACGGCGGCCACGCCGTTGTCCTTGAGCAGCTTGTAGGTGCCGCCGGTGGAGAGAATTTCCACGTTGAGGGCGACGAGCTCGCGGGCGAATTCAAGGATGCCGGTCTTGTCGGAAACACTGATCAGCGCACGGCGGACGGGGAGGCGGGTAGTCTGGTCGGTCATCAATCGGATCCGGTTGCGTAATAGAAAATTGGCTTGAAGCCGCGGCGGCCAGCTTCAAGAAAAAGCGCTCTGCCCGGTGCGCAGCTTCAGAGCAGGTCGTACTGCTTGAGCTTCTTGCGCAGGGTGCCGCGATTCAGGCCGAGCAGTTCGGAGGCCTTGGTCTGGTTGCCCTTGACGTAATTCATCACGGTTTCCAGCAGTGGCGCTTCCACTTCGCTGAGCACTAGGTTGTAGACATCGGTGACGTCTGCGCCCTCAAGGTGGGCGAAATAGTTATGCAGGGCTTTCTCGACACTTCCGCGCAGGGTTTGCCCTTCTTCGCTCGGTGTACTGAGGTGCTGTTTCAAGCTTGTACTGTCGCTCACGGGAGCCATTCCAGTTCCTAAAGTGTCGGTCAACATCGTCATGCGGCCACCCCATCTCCATCATTATGCCGTTCACCGAAAAACTGGCGAACGTTGGTGCACTGCGCGTCCGTACTTTCCAGACGATTGAATCGGGCGCGAAACTCCCTGGCGCCCGGCAGGGTAGCGAGGTACCAGCTGACATGCTTGCGGGCGATGCGCACCCCCATCACCTCGCCATAGAACAGGTACAGCTCGGCCATGTGCCCTAGCAGAATACGTTCCACCTCGAACAGGCTCGGCGCCGCCAGCTTCTGGCCGGTGCGCAGGTAGTGCTCGATCTCGCGGAAAATCCACGGCCGGCCCTGGGCTGCCCGGCCAATCAGCAGGCCGTCGGCACCGGAGGCGGCCAATACCGCCTTGGCCTTTTCCGGCGAATCGATGTCGCCATTGGCCAGCACCGGAATCGACACCGCCTGCTTGATCGCGGCGACGGTGTCGTACTCGGCTTCGCCGGTGTAGAGGTCGGCGCGGGTGCGGCCATGCACCGCCAATGCCACTATTCCCGCCTGTTCGGCAATCTTCGCTACCGCGATGCCGTTCTTGTTCTGCCTGTCCCAGCCGGTGCGGATTTTCAGGGTCACCGGCACATCTACCGCAGCGACCACCGCCTGAAGAATCTCGCGCACCAGGCCCTCGTCCTTGAGCAGGGCGGAACCGGCTGCCTTGTTGCAAACCTTCTTGGCTGGGCAGCCCATATTGATGTCAATAATCTGCGCGCCCAGTTCGACGTTGCGCTGAGCCGCCTCGGCGAGCATCTGCGGGTCACCACCAGCGATCTGCACCGAACGCGGCTCAGCATCGTCTTGGTGGATCAAGCGCAGGCTCGACTTGCGGGTATTCCACAGACGCACATCGCTGGTGACCATTTCCGATACCACCATGCCCGCCCCCATACGGTGGCAGAGCTGGCGGAACGGCCGGTCGGTGACTCCCGCCATGGGCGCGAGTATCAGCGAATTGGGCAATGTGTAGGGGCCGATGCATAACGCCGACATGGGGCTTCCCTGCTCAAGAGACGTACTGTTGAGACCAATAGGAGACAGCGAAAAAGGGTGGGAATCATACCCGCTCTGGATGACCGGATAAAGGCTGTTTTGAACAAATTCTGAACAGCTATGGGCTTATCGCCAAGGGTTAGATACGTTCCCGGAAAACCTCAAAGAACGTGTGGGGTCGGCTAGGCGCGAGAGGAGAGAGGGTTGTGGTGGTCTTGATCGCGATTGCTCATGCCTTACTCCGGCGAGTGGAAACTCAGGCTGTAGTTCACCGCCTGGGTGCCTGGGTCGAGGATATCCAAGGACACATGAATGGGCGTCTGCGGCGGCATTTCCGCCTGTCCGGCCAATTCGCCGGCGAGGTACTCGCTGGGCTTGAAGCGGCGACTGGCCAGTAGTCGACCATTGATGTCGGCAAAACGCATTTCCAGCAAGGGGAATGGCTGGGCGAAGGGCGCACGGTTATAGAGGATTGCATCGACTATCAGGGCGCCGCTGAAATCGGGATGACTACGCACCACCAGATTGCTGCTCTTGATCTGGCTGATATCGACCTTGGACGGCAAGCTGCAGCCCATGACTGGGCAGAGCTGCTCGAACCAAGGGCGGTATTGATCCTGGCGAGCCAGGTCGTCGAAGTTGTAATGGATGTGCTGACCGATCAGGGCGGCCGCGGCCAACAGGTTCAGCAGGCCCCAGCCGAGCCAGCGGCCCCAGGGCTTGCGCGGTGGTTGCCAGTCATCCAGTTGCAGCGGTTCGTCGTCCAGCTCGAACAGGTGTTCGTCGCGCAGGCTTGGCTCGCTACGCGCCGTTCTTCTATCGAATGGGTGCGGCTCGGCGGGGTCTTCCTGTTCCTCGTCCGGCGTGTCGAGGATGTCCGCGTCAATGCTGGGATCGTCGCGGCGGGCACTCAGGCTAGGCTCGTCCAGTGCGGATTCCTGGTCGCCTGTCTCCAGTGCGTTGAGCGTGAACGGCGGTACGTCACGAACAGGCGGATCTGCCACTTGCGCCGCGGCTGGGGGCGTTGGCGCAGGCGTATCGTTCGATGAGGCAAGTGCCTGGGGCGCATCGCTGGGGGCCGCAGGGGTGATGCTCAGTGGCGGCTGGGGCGAGTCCTCTTGCAGGAGGGCCTCGGCCCAGTCTTCGTCATGGTCCCCGGTATCCGCGGCTGGACGGAAGGTCTCGGCATGCGCGGGGGTGGCGTTCAGCGCGAGGAACTGCTGCGAGAGTTGCTGTTCTTGCTCCTCCAGCTTGGCCAGCTCCTCGTCGAGATCGAGGCTGTCGAGGTCCAGGTCGTCGTGAATCCACAGCGTATCGCTGTCACTCTTGTGCCGTGCAACAGTCTGCTCGGGCTCGGGCTCGGTCTGGGGCGCTGGCGCGTCGGCCGGGCTAGTCGTCACAGGCGTCGAGGGCGCTGCCTGGGGCGTGGTTCCGGGCAGCTGTTGGCCTTGTTCGAGCAGTTGCTGCGCGGCATTGAATACGTGCAGGCAGGCTCCGCAGCGCACGGCGCCACGGGCGGCGCCGAGTTGCATGAGGCTCACGCGAAAGCTGGTGCGGCAATGGGGGCACTGAGTGACGAAACTTTCGGTCATGCGACGATCCGTCGGCCTGCGATCAGGGGAGTCAAGGCGATTAGTCTAACGCAAGTGCCTGAACAAGCGGCAGTGCCTGGGCTAGCGACGAGTACCGCTGATGCGTACCCAGCCGTCCTTCTCCTCTGTCGGGTCAAGCGCGAAGGCCTCGGCGTAGGCTGCGCGCACGTCCTCGGCTTGCTCGGCGAGAATGCCCGACAGGGCCAGGCGTCCGCCGGTCTTGGCCAGGCTGGTGATCTGCGCTGCCAGGGCCACCAGCGGTCCGGCGAGGATATTGGCAACCACCACGTCGGCCTGCTGCGGCGGCAGATCGGCGGGCAGGTAGAGCGGGAAGCGGTCTGGGTCGATGCCATTACGCCCGGCATTGTCGCGTGAAGCTTCCAGGGCTTGCGGGTCGATGTCGGTGCCAACTGCCTGCGGTGCGCCCAGAAGCAGGGCGGCGATGGCCAGGATGCCCGAGCCGCAGCCGAAATCCAGTACCTCGCAGTGGCTCAGGTCCTGGCTGTCGAGCCATTCCAGGCACAGCGCGGTGGTTGGATGGGTGCCAGTGCCGAATGCCAGGCCCGGGTCGAGCAGCAGGTTGACTGCGTCTGGTTCGGGCGCCGCATGCCAGCTTGGTACTATCCACAGACGTTGGCCGAAGCGCATGGGGTGGAAATTGTCCATCCAGCTGCGTTCCCAGTCCTGATCGGCGATCACTTCGGCGTGATGTTCCGGTAGCGCGGTACCCGTCAGCAATTGCAGGTGGGCAAACACGGCGTCGGCCGAGGTATCGGCTTCGAACAGGGCGAGCAGGTGGGTGTGCGACCACAGCGGGGTGGTGCCCAGGTCCGGCTCGAAAATCGGCTGATCTTCGGCGTCCATAAAGGTTACCGACACGGCGCCGACCTCAAGCAGGGCGTCTTCGTAGGTTTCAGCCTGATCCGGAGTGATGGCGAGACGGACTTGTAACCAGGGCATGGGAAACCTCGTGAGCACTGTGGGCTGATGGTGCAATTGGCCGCGCAGCTTACTTGAAGCGATGGCCCGGCTGCCACCGCCGCACCGCGCAGACACGACAAGGGCCGCCCAATGGCAGCCCTTGTCGAGACTTTAAGCATGACCTGGCGAGCTAGAGCGAGGCTGTTTTTAACCCAGTATCGCCAGCGCGCAGCAGGTCATGGGATCAGTGCTTATCCATACCCAGTTTCTTTTCTAGATAATGGATGTTCACACCACCCTTGCAGAAGCCCTTGTCGCGCACCAGGTTGCGGTGCAGCGGCACATTGGTCTTGATGCCGTCGACGACGATTTCGTCCAGGGCATTGCGCATGCGCGCCATGGCCTCGTCGCGGGTCGCGCCGTAGGTGATCAACTTGCCAATCAGCGAGTCGTAGTGCGGTGGCACGGTGTAGCCACTGTACAGGTGCGAATCGACCCGTACGCCGTTGCCGCCGGGGGCGTGGAAGTGCTTGACCTTGCCGGGGCAGGGCATGAAGTTGTCCGGGTCTTCGGCGTTGATCCGGCATTCCAGGGCGTGGCCGCGGATCACCACGTCATCCTGGGTGAACGACAGCTTGTTGCCAGCGGCGATGCTGAGCATCTCCTTGACGATGTCGATGCCAGTGACCATCTCGCTGACCGGGTGCTCGACCTGGACGCGGGTGTTCATCTCGATGAAGTAGAAGTTACCGTCTTCATAGAGGAACTCGAAGGTGCCGGCGCCGCGATAACCAATTTCGATACAGGCATCGACGCAGCGCTTGAACACTTCGGCGCGGGCCTGTTCATCGATGAACGGCGCCGGCGCTTCTTCCAGCACCTTCTGGTGGCGGCGCTGCAGCGAGCAGTCGCGGTCACCCAGGTGGATGGCGTTGCCCTGGCCGTCGGACAGCACCTGGACTTCCACGTGACGTGGGTTACCAAGGAATTTTTCCAGGTAGACCATCGGATTGCCGAACACCGAACCGGCTTCGCTGCGCGTCAGCTTGGCCGATTTGATCAGGTCTTCTTCCTTGTGCACCACGCGCATGCCGCGACCACCGCCGCCGCCAGCGGCCTTGATGATCACCGGGTAACCGACTTCGCGGGCAATTGCCAGGGCGGTTTCCTCGTCTTCCGGCAGCGGGCCGTCGGAGCCGGGTACCACCGGTACGCCGGCGCGCTTCATGGCGTCCTTGGCCGAAACCTTGTCGCCCATCAGGCGAATGGTTGCAGCTGTTGGGCCGATAAAGGCGAAACCGGAGTTTTCCACCTGTTCGGCGAAGTCGGCGTTTTCCGCGAGGAAGCCGTAGCCCGGGTGGATGGCGGTGGCGCCGGTGACTTCAGCGGCGCTGATGATCGCTGGGATATTCAGGTAGGACAGGGCGCCGGAAGCCGGGCCGATACACACCGATTCGTCGGCCAGGCCCAGGTGCATCAATTCGCGGTCGGCAGTGGAGTGCACCGCGACGGTTTTGATGCCCAGCTCTTTACAGGCGCGCAAGACGCGCAGGGCGATCTCGCCGCGGTTGGCGATCAGGACTTTTTCCAACATCGGAGGCTCTCCGCGGTTCAAACGATGGTGAACAGGGGCTGATCGTATTCCACCGGCTGGCCGTTTTCGCTCAGGATGGATTCGATGGTGCCGCTGCACTCTGCCTCGATGTGGTTCATCATCTTCATCGCTTCGACGATGCAGAGGATGTCGCCTTTCTTCACGCTGCTACCCACTTCAACGAAGTTGTCCGAGGCCGGCGAGGAGGCGCGGAAGAAGGTGCCGACCATTGGCGAGCGGGCCACGGTGCCGTTCAGCTTGGCGGCGGCAGGGGCGCTCGCTTCGGCTGCTGCAACGGGCGCTGCAGGAGCTACCGGTGCTGGCTGCGGTGCGTACATGGGTTGCTGGGCGTAGGTCGGTTGCTTGCCGTGACGGCTGATGCGCACGGACTCTTCGCCTTCGCGAATTTCCAACTCGTCGATGCCGGATTCTTCCAGCAATTCGATCAGTTTTTTGACTTTACGTATATCCATAGTGGCTCAACTCCCAGTGAGGTCAGGGCTGTTCAAGTTGTTCAAGTGCGGCCTCCAGGGCCAGCCGGTAACCGCTGGCGCCAAGACCGCAGATCACCCCTACTGCGACATCGGAAAAGTAGGAGTGATGGCGGAAAGCTTCGCGTTTATGCACGTTGGACAGATGCACTTCGATGAATGGGATGCTCACTGCCAGCAATGCGTCACGTAATGCGACGCTGGTATGGGTGAAAGCGGCGGGATTGATCAGGATAAAGTCGACACCTTCGCCTTTTGCGGCGTGAATCCGCTCGATCAGCTCGTACTCGGCATTGCTCTGCAGGTAGAGCAGATGATGGCCAGCCTCGCGGGCGCGGCGCTCCAGGTCGAGATTGATCTGTTCCAGGGTGGTGGCGCCATAGACGCCCGGTTCGCGGGTACCGAGCAAATTGAGATTGGGGCCGTGCAGCACCAGTAGGGTGGCCATGATCCGGTGTTCCTTGTTGTTTGCACTGGCGGACTATGCCGGAGACGGCGCAAGGCTGTCCAGTTACCAGCAGTAGTCGACACGATGGCGGTAGTTTGCGTCATTCATACGGCGGTGGGCGTTAGAAACGTTCGCTTGCCTGGTTGAGGCGAGTGGCGAAGTCTGCCGCGTCAATTTCACCGACCACGCGCAGGTCCCGCCATTCGTCACCCTTGGCATCGAACAACAGGATCGCCGGGGGGCCAAACAGTTGGTAGCGATCGAGCAGGGCACGCTGGGCCGGGCTGCTCTCGGTGATGTCGAAGCGCACCAGGCGATAGTCGCCCAGTTGGCTGGCGACTTGCGCGGCGGTTAGCACTTCGCGCTCGATTACCTTGCAGCTGATGCACCAGTCGGCGTACCAGTCGAGCATCAGCGGTTTCCCTGCGCTTTGCGCGGCGGCAAAGGCCGCGTCCAGCTCGGCCGGGCTGCTGATGGTCTGCCAGCTGCTCGGTTCCAGTCGTTCGCTTGAGTTGCTGGCCAGTGGCATGCGTCCGAGTGGGCGCAATGGATCGTTCTGGCCTTGCAGGGCGCCGGTCCAGGCGGCCAGGGCGTAGACCAGCAGCGCCAGACCGGCCAGCTGGCCGAGTTTCTGCTTGTGGGTTTTCGGCCCGAGTTCCAGGGCGCCGAGAAACAGCGCCACGCCGCCGGCGAGCAGGCCCCAGAGTGCCAGGGACAGCTGGCCGGGCAGCACCCGTTCGAGCAGCCAGATGGCCACGCCGAGCAGCAGGACGCCGAAAGCGTTGCGCACGCCGACCATCCAGGTGCCCGACTTTGGCAACAGGGCGCCCCCTCCTGTGGCGAACAGCACCAGTGGCGCGCCCATGCCCAAGCCCAGGGCGAACAGTTTCAAGCCGCCGCCCAGCGCGTCGCCGCTGGCACTGATATAGAGCAGGGCGCCGACCAGGGGGGCCGACACGCAGGGCGACACCAGCAGGCTGGAGAGCACGCCAAGCACCGCCGCGTTAGCGTGGGAGCCGCCGCGGGTCTTGCCGGCCAGACGGTCCAACGGTTCGCTGAAACGGCGCGGCAGGCGCAGTTCATAGACCCCGAACATGGCCAGGGCGAACAGGGCGAAGAAGGCGGCGAAGGGCACCAGAATCCAGGCCGACTGCAGGCGCGCCTGCAGGTTGAGGCCGGCGCCGAAGACCCCCATCAGGGCGCCAAGCACGGCGAAGCAGGCCGCCATCGGCAGCACGTAGGCCAGCGACAGGCTGAAGCTGCGCAGGCCGCCAACCTGGCCACGCAACACCACGCCGGAGAGGATCGGCAGCATCGGCAAGACGCACGGGGTAAAGGTCAGACCCAGCCCCGCCAAGAAGAACAGCGCCAGATCGCTCCAGCTCCAGCTGTTGCTTGGGGAGTCGGGTGTGCCCGGCGTGGCGCTGGGGGCAGGCACGCCGCCGGCAATCTTCAGCTGCTCGGTTTCCGGCGGGTAACACAAGCCCTGGTCGGCGCAGCCCTGGTAGCTGACGTTGAGATTGAATGGGCGGTTGTCCGGATTATCCAGTGGCAGCTCGACATCCAGCACGCCGTAGTACACCTCGACATCGCCGAAGTATTCGTCGACCTTGGCCTTGCCGGCCGGCAGTTGCGCAGCGCTCAGGTCAATATCGGCCGGCTCGCTGCTGAATTGGAAGCGGTGTTTGTAGAGGTAGTAGCCCTCGGCAGCGACGAAGCGCAGTTTGATCGAGTCGCTCGAGCTGTCGATCAGGCTGAGCCTGAACGCCTCGCGTACGGGGAGGAAATCTGCGCTGTTATTCAGCGCCGCGCCCAGCGGTGCCGGGGCGGGGCGGTTATCGAACAGGCCAGCGCCGGCGGGCAGGGCAACCAGCAGCAGGATCAGGTAGAGCAAGCGGCGCATGGCGGTCTCGCGGGTCGGAAGTTCCCACATCATAACCAAGCTGGCGCCCCAGCGGCAGGGCCAGGCTGTAAGCGGTCTTGTCAGGCGCCTCAATGGCCGGCAAGACCGCCGGTATGGCGCGCCTGCGACAGATGGCCGCGGCTAGTCGGTCGGGCGCCTTGCCTGGTCTGTTACAGGCGAAACGCCTGGACTGCGGTGTGCAACTGGTCACCCACCTGCAGCAGCCGATCGCCTTGCTGGCGACCTTCGCCGATGCGCACCAGGTTGTCGCCGCCGAGTTGGTGGATGCGCTCGCTGTGGCCACGAATCTCGCTGACCGCGCCGCTCTGCTGGGCGGTGGCGTCGGCGATGCGCTCGGCCATGCTGGCGATGGTACGAATCGCCGCGATGATTTCGTCCAGCGCACCATCGGCCGCCTCGGCCTGGCCGGCGCTGGCCTGGGCGTGTTCGACCTGGGTACGCATGGCGCTGACCGATTGTCGGGCGGCCAGTTGCAGGCGGCCGATCAGTTCCTGGATTTCTGCTGTGGCACCGCTGGTGCGCTGCGACAGTGAGCGCACCTCGTCGGCGACCACGGCGAAACCGCGTCCAGCCTCGCCGGCGCGGGCCGCTTCGATGGCGGCGTTGAGGGCCAGCAGGTTGGTTTGCTCGGCGATGCTGCGGATCACCGTCAGCACATTGCCGATGGTTGCGGTTTCCTCGGCCAGGCGTTCGATGGCCTGGGCGTTGTCCTGTACTTCGCCGACCAGCGCATGCAGCCCGCTGAGGCTCTGGCCGATCACCTGCTGGCCTTGTTCCAGGGCGCGGTCGGCATCGCGGCTGGCATCGGCGGCCTGACTGGCATCACCGGCGACTTGCTGGATGGTCGCCTCCAGATCGCCGAGGGCATCGCGAATCTGGGCGGTATCGCCGGCCTGGCGTTCGGCGCCGGCATGCAGGCCGCCGCTGAGATCGGCCAGGGTGCGGCTGGAGCCGGCAACCTGTTCGGCATGCAGGCGGATGCTGCCGACCAGGCCGACCAGATAGGCGCGCAGGCGATTCAGCGATGCCTCGATGTCGCACAGTTCGCGGGTGCGTGAACCGAGCGTGATGTTCTCGGCGAAATCGCCCTGGGCCCAGGCCGACAGAGCTGGTACCAGATGGTTGAGGACCTTGGTCAGGCGCCGTTGAATGGTATCGATGGTCAGCGCAATCAGCAGAATCAGGCCGATCATCAGGCCCTGGAGCAGGCGCACTTCAGCCTGGATTCGCCCATGTTCGGCGCGCACGGCCGGCTCCAGGGTGGCGAGGGCCTGTTGCACGCCATCGACCTGGCTGCGGGTGGCGCTGGCCAGGGCGGTGCGCTGTTCGATCAGGCGACGGGTGCGTTGCAGTTCGCTCGGGTAGCGACTGATCAGGCTGGCCAGATCGCGCTTGAGGGCGATGCCGCGATCTTCTGCTGGCGTGCTGTCACTGTCGCCGGCGAGGCCCAGTAGGGCGGAAAAGGCATCGCTGCCAGAGCGGCTGTCATCGGCCACACCGAGCAAGGGCAGGGCCTCCAGGGCTTGAGCCTGCAGGCCGAGCGCAGCCAGTTCGCGTTCGACGTCGCTGGCCAGTTCGCTGCGTCCACTGCTGACCAGCTTGTCGCGGGCGTGGGCCAGGCGAGTCAGGTGCTGGGCCGCGACAAACAATGGCTGGCGGTATGTGCTCGCCGCATTGCTGATGCCGCTGTCCGCATAGTCCGCTAGTTGCTCCAGGGCGCTGCCCATCTCGCGCTCGGCCTGCAGCAGCAAGCCCTGAGGGTCGCCAGCCAGCTTGCCGGCGGCGAGCAGTTGGTTGGCGCTGAAACTTTGCAGCTCGGCCAGGCTGGGGCGCACCCCCTCGGCCAGTTGTGGCGGCAGCTCGGCAATGGCGGGAGCCAGATTGGCCAAGGCCTGGAGCGCCGCGCTGTGCTGTAGGGCGTCACCGCTGCCGAGATAACCGAGGATGTTGCGCGCCGCCTCCCGCTGGAACTGCTGGGACAGGCTCAGGTAGCGCTCCATCAGCAGATAAGGGCGCTCCAGGGCGCGTTGCGACCACCAGAGGGTGGCGGCCAGCGCCACGCACACGGTGACCAGCAGCAGGGTATTGAGGTTGGTAAGTGATTTCAGGCGCATAGGACTCGACCGCAGACGGAAGGGTGCTGGCGTGCACCCTATGACGTCTGGGCACAACCGCTATGTCGCTGAAGTTATTGCGTTTTCATGACAGGGTTATGACGGCGCAGGTAACCCAGGGATTATTTGCGCTCAGAGATTGTGGACATATCGAGCGCCGTCGCGAGAGCGTCTCCAGGCGTTCGCGGCAAGGCGCGCAACGCCGCAGCGGCCGTTTGGAAACGGCCGCAGTAGGCGAGCGTTCTCAGTCAGGGTTGAACACCTCGACCCGATTGCGCCCGCCGTGCTTGGCCACGTAGAGCGCCTCGTCGGCGTGCTGGGTCAGGGTTTGGCTGCTCATCTCGCCCTGCAGTTGGGCGATGCCGCCGCTGAAGGTGCAGGACAGATCGAGCGGCTGTGCCGGGTAGTGGATCTCGGCGAAGCGCCGGCGAATCTCGTCGAGCACCTGGTAGGCGGCTTGGGCGTTGGTGTTGGGCATGACCACGGCGAACTCTTCGCCGCCGTAGCGGCCGATGTGGTCGCTCTTGCGCAGGCGCTGCTTGAGGAACAGGGCCAGGCTCTTGATCACCCGGTCGCCCATGGGGTGGCCATAGTTGTCGTTGACCTTCTTGAAGAAGTCGATATCGAGCATGGCGAAGCTCAGCGGCTGCTGATCACGCTGGGCGCGGCAGCGCGCATCTTCGAGCAATTGCAGACAGTGGGTGTGGTTGTACAGGCCGGTGAGGCTGTCGCGCACCATGCGCGCCTTGAGGTTGCGCGCGCGGGCGGCGCGGTTGCGCACGGTGGCGATCAGGTGACGCGGCTTGATCGGTTTGGTGAGGAAGTCGTCGCCGCCCTCACTCATGGCGTCGAGCTGCTTGTCGAGGTCGTCTTCGGCAGACAGGTAGATGATCGGCACGCTGACGTAGCGGTCGTTGTGGCGGATCACCTTGGCCAGTTCGGTGCCGTTGCAGTCCGGCATGTACATGTCGAGAATGATCAGGTCTGGCTGGAATTCAGCCAGCTCGGTCATCGTCTGGATCGGTTCGATCAGCGTGCGGGTGAGGATTCCGGCGCTGTTGAGCGCCCGTTCGGTATAGGTGGCCTGGGCGCGCGAGTCGTCGACGATCAGCACTTTGTAGGGTTCGTACTGCGCCACATGGGCGAGCACTTCGATGCGTTCGAGCAGGCTGGAGGCGTCCAGGGTGCCGGTGAAAAACTCCTGGCCGCCGGCGCGCACCGCCGCCAGGCGGGCCGGCAGGTCGGTGTCCAGGTGACTGTAGAACAACAGGGGAATCTTCTCTTCCAGGTCTTGCTGCACCGCTTGGGCCAGTTGCAAGCCGGCTCCGGGGCCGGAGAAGTCCACGTCCATGAGGATGGCGGCCGGGTGACGCTCGAGCATCGCCGCGCGAAAGGCGTTGGCGCTGTCCAGTGGTAGCGCTGTCATGCCGAAGTACCCCAGCTGCTGCGCCAGGCGCTCGGCCCGCTCGAGATGTTGCAGGGCCAGGTACACCGGTTTGCGTAGCGGCGGCAGCACGGTTTGCCCGAAGCTGTCACCGTGACGCAGTCCGGTGCGCGACAGGCGTTGCATAAGCTGGTTGAGTTCGCTGATCAGCTCGCTGTTGAGGCGGCCACGATTGTCCGTGATCGCCTGCAGGCAATTGCCAATGCTCCGGGCCAGTTGGCGGTGCTCGGCCTGCTCGAAACGCTCGGCGTAGCGTTGCAGCAGCAGGGTGGCATCGCGCAGCTCGTGCATGCCGTGCTCGTTCCACTCATTGCGTTGCAGGCGTTGCCAGATTTCCAGGGTCTGTCGCGCCTGATGAATCACGCGTTGGGCAAAGTGCTGCTTGAGTCGGTCGAGACTGGGGTCTTCGTGCTCGGTCATGGCCCGGATTCCGGTGGAGGGCGGAGGAAACAGTCTTCCTTGGTGGCTCCATGCTATCACTGCTGTTTTGCCCGGCAGTACCACCGATCTATCAGCGTGAGCCTTCGGTCACATTGACCATTACGCGGGCCGGGAGTTTCAGCGGCGGCAAGTTTACTGCCCAGCGCTGCGCATCGGCCTACGCTTCATTTATAGTGCGAGGCGATTGCGCAACCTTGGGTGTAGGGTTGTGGTCGAACAGCCAAATGCCGTAGATAAAGGACATTGCCATGCTGGACTGGAAAAAACGCACTGCAGGCGCGCGCGACAGCGTCGATGACTCTGTGGATAACGTGCGCAGTTACCTGGGAGGTGGCTGGCTCAGCCGCACAATAGGCGGCTTGCTCGGCCTGTACCTGTTGCTGGCGCTGGTGGTCGGCTGGTACTGGAGTCAGGAACCGGAGCAATTCCCGGTGCAGCAGCGCGCCCAGGCCGCGGCACAAGGCGCGCAGCACCAGATGGTCAATGGCTACACCACGGCGGCCACCCTGAAGCATGTCGCCAGCACCTTGCTGGATAAGCCGGGCGGTTACCTGTCCAACGACCTCGCCCCGCCGGGGCTGTGGCTGGACAATATGCCGAGCTGGGAATTTGGTGTGCTGGTGCAGGTGCGTGACATGGCGCGCGCCCTGCGCAAGGACTTCACCCGCTCGCAGTCGCAGTCCACCGAAGATCCGGACCTGGCCAAGGCCGAGCCACGCTTCCACTTCGACAACAAGAGCTGGGCGCTGCCGGCATCCGAGGCGGAGTATCGCGAAGCGATCAAGTCACTCGATCGCTATTTGACGCGGCTGGGCGACCCAAGCAAGTCGAACGCGCAGTTCTATACCCGTGCCGATAACCTCAACGCCTGGCTAGGCGATGCCGCGACCCGTCTGGGCTCGCTGTCGCAGCGCTTGTCTGCCAGCGTCGGTCAGGTGCGCCTGAACACCGAAACCGGTCTGAAAGGTGCGGTCGAAGGCCAGGCGGTGCATGTCAACGAGGGTGCTTACGAGACGCCGTGGATGCAGATCGACAACGTGTTCTACGAAGCCCGTGGCCAGGCCTGGGCGCTGTCGCATCTGCTGCGCGCCATCGAAGTGGATTTCGCCGATGTCCTGGTGAAGAAGAACGCCACCGTCAGCCTGCGTCAGGTGATCCGCGAGCTGGAGGCCGCGCAGGAAACCCTGTGGAGTCCGATGATCCTCAATGGCAGTGGCTATGGTCTGCTGGCCAACCATTCGCTGGTGATGGCCAACTATATTTCGCGGGCCAACGCCGGGCTCATCGATCTGCGTCAACTGCTGTCGCAGGGCTAGGTAATGGCTATTTCTGCCGCCGAGGTGGCGCACCGCGCCGCCTCCGATGCCGAGCTGATTGCCTGGGTCGACGAGCAGGATCGGCCGCTGGGTGGTGTCCTGCGCGCCGAGTTGCGCGAGCGCCGGTTGATTGGTCGTGGCACCTACATCCTGTTGTTCAACTCGGCCGGTGAGTTGTGTGTGCACCGGCGTACCCTGAGCAAGGCGCTGTACCCGGGTTATTGGGATGTGGCCGCCGGGGGCATGGTGCTGGAGGGGGAGCGTTACGCCGAGTCTGCTGCTCGCGAGCTGGCCGAGGAGCTGGGTATCGAGGATGTGGTGCTGGTCGAGCATGCACATTTTCTCTACGACGCGCCGGAAAGCCGTTTGTGGTGCCGGGCTTACTCGGCGGTGTCCGATGCCGCGCTGGTGTTGCAACCGGAGGAAGTGCTGGAGGCGCGTTTCATGTCGATCGACGAAGCCTTGGCTGATACCCGGTGCAAGCCCTACTGTCCCGATTCGCTGGCGGCGCTCGAGCGCTACTTGGCCACCAGGGCGTAGAACCTAGAGTGGGTGGAACGTAGCGATACCCATGCGGTTTGGGCGTTGCCTGAATCGCGGCGTTGATAGGTTATGCCTGCGGCCAACCCATCCTAGGTCGCGCCTTGTCAGGGATTTCGAGCGTTGCCGTGGAGGATCCCGAACGGCGTCGCCAATCCACCGATTAATGACGCATCTTTGCTCTTAGCATTCGCCAACTTTGCCGTTACACTGCGCGCCCTTCAAGCCCGAGCCGTCCAGCTCGGGTGCGCCGCCCCTGCCAGAGTGGGGCTTCGCGGTCGATGCATATCGGCCAGTCGCTATCCTGACCCCACATGAGGAAAAGCCGGTGGTCAAGAAAGCTTCGTCATTCGCCGCCCTCAGCGGCCTGGTGTATTCCACCGACAGCGGCCGGCATTGCCCGGACTGCAGTCAGCCGGTGGATGCCTGTATCTGCAAGCACTCCCTGATTCCTGCCGGTGACGGCATCGCCCGCGTGCGCCGCGAAACCAAAGGCCGTGGCGGCAAGACGGTGACCACCGTCAGTGGCGTGCCCCTGGCCGAAGAACCGTTGAAAGAATTGGCCAGCGCCCTGAAGAAACGCTGTGGTTGCGGCGGCTCGTTGAAGGATGGGGTGATCGAGATTCAGGGCGATCACGTCGGACTGTTGCTCGAAGAACTGCTAAAACATGGCTTCAAAGCCAAAAAATCCGGCGGCTGACCCCAGGTTTTCTAAACTTCCCCGGCAGATGGCCAGTCCATCGCCGGGTAATCGTCATTTCCAGACTTTAATCTGCACGGGCCCCGCTTGATCCGGGGCTTCAATCGCCAGCAAGGGAGACCTCGATGTCTGCACGACGCACACGCAAAGATGACGGCAGCCAGTGGACAGTAGCGGACAGCCGCAGCGTCTACGGCATTCGCCATTGGGGCGCGGGTTATTTCGCGATCAATGACCAGGGCCGCGTCGAAGTTCGCCCGAATGGCCCCGACAGCACGCCCTTCGACCTGTCGGCGCAGATCGATGAGTTGCGCCAGACTGGCCTCAGCCTGCCGCTGTTGGTGCGTTTTCCGGACATCCTGCAGGACCGCGTGCGCCAGTTGACCGGTGCCTTCGACGCCAACATCGCGCGGCTGGACTACCAGAGCTGCTACACCGCGCTGTACCCGATCAAGGTCAACCAGCAGGAAGCGGTGATCGAGAACATCATCGCCACGCAGAACGTCTCCATCGGCCTGGAAGCCGGCTCCAAGCCCGAGCTGATGGCCGTGCTGGCGCTGGCGCCGAAGGGCGGCACTATTGTCTGCAATGGCTACAAGGACCGCGAGTTCATCAAGCTGGCGCTGATGGGGCAGAAACTCGGCCACAACGTGTTTATCGTCATCGAGAAAGAATCCGAGGTGCAGTTGGTGATCGAGGAGGCGGCCGAGCTCAAGGTCGCCCCGCAGATCGGCCTGCGCGTGCGCCTATCGTCGCTGGCCTCTTCCAAGTGGGCCGACACCGGCGGCGAGAAGTCCAAGTTCGGTCTGTCGGCGGCGCAGTTGCTGTCGGTGGTCGAGCGCTTCCGCGCGGCCAAGCTGGATCAAGGCATCCGCCTGCTGCACTTCCACATGGGCTCGCAGATCGCCAACCTGGCCGACTACCAGCACGGCTTCAAGGAAGCCATTCGTTATTACGGCGAGCTGCGTGGCCTGGGTCTGCCGGTCGATCATATCGACGTCGGCGGCGGCCTGGGTGTCGACTACGACGGCACCCACTCGCGCAACGCCAGTTCGATCAACTACGACATGGACGACTACGCCGGTGTGGTGGTCGGCATGTTGAAAGAGTTCTGCGACGCCCAGGAGCTGCCGCACCCGCATATCTTCTCCGAGAGCGGCCGCTCGCTGACCGCGCACCACGCCATGTTGGTGGTGCAGGTCACCGACGTGGAGAAACACAACGACCAGATCCCGCAGATCGAAGATGTCACCAGCCTGCCGGAAACCGTGCAGTACCTGGTCGAGTTGCTCGGCCCGACCGATATCGAGATGGTCACCGAGACCTACTGGCGCGCTACTCACTACATGAGCGATATCGCCAGCCAGTATGCCGATGGCAAGATCAGCCTGGTCGAGAAGGCCCTGGGCGAACAATGCTATTTCGCCCTGTGCCGGCGCCTGCACAACTCGCTCAAGGCGCGTCAGCGTTCGCACCGTCAGGTCCTCGACGAGCTCAACGACAAGCTGGCCGACAAGTACATTTGCAACTTCTCGGTGTTCCAGAGTCTGCCCGACACCTGGGCCATCGGCCAGGTGCTGCCGATCCTGCCGCTTAACCGCCTGGACGAAGAACCCATGCGCCGTGCGGTGCTGCAAGACCTGACCTGCGACTCAGACGGCAAGATCCGTCAGTACGTCGACGAGCAGAGCATCGAAACCAGCCTGCCGGTGCACGAAGTGCGCGAGGGTGAGGATTATCTGCTGGGGATCTTCCTGGTCGGTGCCTACCAGGAAATTCTCGGCGACATGCACAACCTGTTTGGCGACACCGACTCGGTGAACATCTACCAGAACCAGGATGGCAGCGTGTACCACGCCGGGATCGAGACCCACGACACCATCGAGGACATGCTGCGCTACGTGCACCTGTCGCCGGAGGAGTTGATGACCCACTACCGCGACAAGGTCGCCAGCGCCAAGATCAGCCCCCGCGAGCGCACCCAGTTCCTCGACGCCCTGCGCCTGGGCCTGACCCGCTCGTCCTACCTGTCGTCCTGATCCGCGGGCTTCGCGGAGGGTGCGCCGTTGCTAGCCGTGCACCAGGCTAACAGCGGCGCTGCATGTAGCCCGGATGTCATCCGGGTTACATAACAGCCACCCCAGCACAATCAAGCTGGGCGTCATTCGTTGCAGGCTGTACAGCGCAGTTGGGTGGCTTAACACTCCTCTGCCTGGCTGTCGCTGCGTCCCGCGCGGATCGCCCTCCGAACCTGCCCCAGGCTTACCCGGTCACGCCAAACCCACGGGCCATCAGCGTTGCCAGTAACGGCAGGATCAGCAGCAACAGCAACTCCAGGCGAATGGTCATGATCACCAGCGTGCCCAGGCGAGCGCTGATCTGCGGCACCTGGCCGGCCTTCAGGTCGTTGCGCCAGTTGAGGAAGACCACGGTCGGCAGGATCGACAGCAAAGCAATCAGGATGAACAGGCCGAGCTTGGCATGGAACAGGCTGTTGTGCAGGTAGTAGGCCAGCCCTTTGCCATACCAGACCAGGCGCGCGGCGCCGCTGGCCAATACCAGGCCAGCTGACAGGGCATAGGCGATGTCGACGCGAATCAGGCTGCGCGCACGCGGCAGATCCAGTGGCCGTTTGAACAGTTGGTGCTCCAGGGTCAGCAGGGCAAACAGCAGAAAGATCGACAGGTAGTGCAGGTAGGCGGCTATGGCTTCGCCCATGGTGGATTCCTTTCAGGTTGCTGCGTGAGTCGGTTGCCGTCAGCCGGTGGGACGCGCGCATCGCGCCGGAACTGCGGTGAACCACCGATCGTCGCGCGTCAGTTGGTAAGCATAGGTGCCCAGGCAGAGGCTGCGCAGCAGCATAAAGCAGAGGAAGGCCAGCCACAGACCGTGATTGCCCAAGGCTTGCAGCAACCAGGCCAGCGGCACGCTCAGGCCGAGAGCCAGGAGCATGGCGTTGCGCATTTCGCGAGCGCGGGTGGCGCCGATGAACAGGCCGTCGAGCAGGTAGCTCCACACCGCCAGCAGTGGCAGCAGCGCCAGGTATGGCAGGTAGTCGAGGGCCAGGGCGCGCACCGGGGCGATATCGGTTTGCAGGCCGATGAACCAGTGGCCGGCGAACAGGAAGAACAGGGCAAAGCCGAGGCTGGCCAGCAGCGACCAGCCGCCCGCGACTATCAGGCTGCGGCGCAAACTCTGGCGGTCACGGGCGCCGAGGGCATGGCCGCATAGTGCTTCCACCGCGTGGGCGAGACCGTCGAGGGCGTGGGCAGTGAGCAGCAGGCCGTTGAGCAGCAAGGCATTGGCCGCCACCGTGACGTCGCCCAAGCGCGAGCCCTGCACGGTAATCAGGAAGAACACCGCCTGCAGCGCCAGGGTGCGGATAAAAATGTCGCGATTGACCGCCAGCAGCGGACGCCAGTTCAGCCAGCGGCGCAGCGCCGACCAGTCGATCTGCCCGGCATAGGCGCGCAAGGCCTGGCGCGTCAGGCATAGACCTAGTAGAGCGCCACTCCATTCGGCGATCACCGAGGCCCAGGCGGCGCCGGCCACGCCCCAGTGCAGACCGAGCACGAAAAGCAAGTCGAGGGCGACGTTGAGCAGGTTGGTGGTCAGCAGGATCGCCAGTGGCCCGCGGGCGTTCTGGGTGCCGAGTAGCCAGCCGATCAGGGCATAGGTGGCCAGCGCCGCTGGCAGGCCGAGCAGGCGGATCTGGAAATAACTGCGGGCCAGCGCCTCCAGCTCCGCCGAGGGTTGCATCAGGCTCAGCGCGGCGGCACTGAACGGCAGCGCCAGCAGGATCAAGAGCAACGCCAGCAGCCCGCCGAGCAGCAGGCCTTGCAGCAACACCTGGCGCAACGCGCTGCCGTCTTCCCGGCCGGCGGCCTGGGCGGCGAAACCGGTGGTGCCCATGCGCAGAAAGCCCACGGCCCAGGTCAGCAGGGTATACAGGCTGCCGCCGATCGCCACTGCCGCCAGTTGATGGGCATGCGGCAGGTGGCCGACCACTGCGCTGTCGACCAGCGCCACCAGCGGCACCGACAGGTTGGACAAAATCATCGGCGCTGCCAGGGCCCAGACCCGTTTGTGGGTGGGCGCGTGCTGCCAGGCATCGAGCAGTGCGGACATGGCGACTCCGGGAAAATGCCGATTATAGGGGCAGTGCCGGCGGCTTGCGGATTCGATAGTGCTTTTTCGACTATGCCTGCCGCGCTATAGCAGCAAGCGTTTCTTGGCTGCGGCGTCGTAGGCACCCAGGCTGACTAAACTTGCAAAGGGGAATCAGCAATTACCGCGAAGCAAGCGGTCGAGGAGGTGGCTCATGCATATGGCACAAACTCTGGAGCGCAGCCTGCAGCGGGCGCACTGTCAGTTCCAGCTGGTCGAGCACATGCCCTCGGCGACCAGCCTGGAGTCGGCGCGCAAGGCCGGGATTCCCGCTTCACGAATGGCTAAATCGGTGATTCTCGATGATAGGCGCGGGCATTATCTGATGGCCGTGTTACCGGCCAATCGGCAATTGGATCTGAGCAAGGTGCACAAGGGCACGCGGCGTTGGCAGCTCAGTGGCGAACAGGCGCTGGTGAACCTGTTCAAGGATTGCGAGCGCGGCGCGATACCGGCGCTGGGTGAGGTCTATGGCCTCGACATGCTGATCGATCCGATGCTGGTGCGTCAGCAGGACATCTACCTGGAAGCCGGGGATCACGAAAACTTGGTACACATGCCGGTCGACGAGTTCTTCAAACTGGCGCCCAACGCCAAGGTGTGCGACCTCTGCGCCTGAGCGCTGGTGAAAAACTTCCGCCTACCGCGGCCGCTGCTGACGTTGTGCTGCGCAAAAAATGGGGTTATTCAGCTCACACAATCCCCCCGTTTTTTGCGCAGTGCGTCTTGCCGCAAACAGCTGGAGATAGCCTCGCGACGGCGTTCGGTATCTTCACCGCCTCTGCGCTCGAGCCTATGACCCGGTTGCTGTACGGCAACCGTGCCGCATGTGCAGTTTTGCTGCGCCGGTCTCGTCGCTCCAGGGCGACTCGGCTATAGTGATTGGCCTCTGCGCCTGCCATTTTGTTGGAGCCTGCAATGCCGAACAAAGGACTGTTTCTGGCACTTGTCCTGAGCCTGCTCAGCGCCTGTGATTCCTCCACTCCCGAACCTACCAACGTCAGCCCGAACGCCGCCGCGGTCAGTCGCGAGTCGGCCACGCCGGTCAGCGACCGCGCGGCGTTGGCCGAGCGCTATGCCGGGCGCGAGCTGAGCGTGGTGGATGTTTCCGAAGTTCAGGTAGATGGCGCCAGCGCGTTGTCCGTGAGCTTTTCCGTGCCGCTCGAGCCGCAGCAGAAATTCGCCGAACGCGTGCACCTGGTCGACAGTAAAAGCGGCAAGGTCGACGGCGCCTGGGAGCTGAGCGACAACCTGATGGAACTGCGCCTGCGCCATCTGCAGCCCAAGCGCAAGCTGGTGCTGACGGTGGATGGCGGGCTGCAGGCGCTGACCGGCAAGCAATTGGCGGGTGAGCATGTCAGCCGTTTGCAGACCCGCGACCTGCAAGCCAGTGTCGGCTTTGCCAGCCGCGGTTCGCTGTTGCCGACCCGTCTGGCCGAAGGGTTGCCGGTGATCGCGCTGAACGTCGACAAGGTCAACGTCGAGTTCTTTCGCATCAAACCCGAGTCCTTGCCGAGCTTTCTCAGCCGTTGGGGCAACAGCAGCGCTCTCGACACCTGGGAAGCACGCTCGCTGCTACCAATGGCCGAACTGGTCTACGGCGGGCGCTTCGACCTCGACCCACCGCGCAACACGCGCGAAACCCTGCTCCTGCCGATTGCCGGTCTGCCGCCGTTCAAGCAGCCCGGGGTGTACCTGGCGGTAATGCGCGAAGCCGGCAACTACAGCTATTCGCAGCCAGCCACCCTGTTCACCCTGAGCGACATCGGCCTGTCCGCCCACCGTTACCGCAATCGCCTGGACGTGTTCACCCAGGCCCTGGCTGGCGGCCAGGCGTTGGCCGAGGTCGAGCTGGAGTTGCTCGATGGCAAGGGCCAGTTGCTGGCCGAGGGCAAGACCGACAGCGCCGGGCATGCCGAGCTGCCGCTGCCGGCCAAGGCCGAAGTGTTGCTGGCGCACCTGGGTGAGCAGACCAGTCTGCTGCGCTTGAACGGCCCGGCGCTGGACCTGGCCGAGTTCGACATCACCGGCCCGCAGGCGCATCCGCTGCAGTTCTTCGTGTTCGGTCCGCGTGACCTCTATCGCCCCGGCGAAACCGTGCTGCTCAACGCCCTGCTGCGCGATGCCGACGGCCGCGCGCTCAAGGCGCAGCCGGTGCATGTCGAGGTGCGCCGGCCGGACGCACAGGTCAGCCGCAAGTTCGTCTGGCAGGCCGACGCTTCCGGCCTCTATCAATACCCGTTGCAGCTGGCCGAGGAGGCGCCGACCGGGCGCTGGCAGTTGCTCTTCGATCTCGGCGACGGCAAGCCGCAGTTGTATGAATTTGCGGTCGAAGACTTCCTGCCCGAACGCCTGGCCTTGGAACTCAAGGGCAGCGAGCTGCCGTTCACGCCAAGCGCCAGCGCGCGTTTCGCCGTGAGCGGACGCTACCTGTATGGCGCGCCCGCCGCCGGCAATCGCCTCGGCGGTCAGCTCTACGTACGGCCGCTGCGCGAGGCGGTGGCCAGCCTGCCGGGTTATCAGTTCGGTTCGCTCACCGAGGAGGAACTCAACCAGGACATCGAGCTGGACGAGGTCAAGCTCGATGAGCAAGGCCAGGCCAGTCTGAGCATCGACAGCCGCTGGGCTGAGGCCAAGTCACCCGTGAAACTGATCCTGCAAGCCCGCTTGCAGGAGTCTGGTGGCCGCGCCATTACCCGCCGGCTGGTCCAGCCGGTATGGCCGGCAGAACGTTTGCCGGGCGTGCGCGGGTTGTTCGATGGCGAGCAGGTCGACGCCGACAGCCTGGCCGAGTTCGAGGTGTTGGTGGCCGATGCCGCCGGCAACAAACTGGCCGCCGAGCAACTGCGCGTGCGCTTGATTCGCGAGCGCCGCGACTACTACTGGAATTTCTCCGACAGCGATGGCTGGAGCCATAACTACAACGAGAAATTCCTCACCCTCAACGAAGAAACCCTCACGGTCGCACCTGGCGGCACGGCCAAGATCAGCTTCCCGGTGGAGTGGGGGCCTTATCGTATCGAAGTGATCGACGCTCAGACCGGCCTGCTCAGCAGCCTGCGCTTCTGGGCCGGCTACCGCTGGCAGGACAACGCCGACGGCGGCGCGGTACGCCCGGATCAGGTCAAGCTGGCGCTGGACAAACCGGCCTATGTCGACGGTGAAACCGCCACGGTCACGGTTACGCCGCCTGCCGGCGGCAGCGGTTATCTGCTGGTCGAGTCCAGCGACGGCCCGCTGTGGTGGCAGGCAATCGAAGTGCCGGCCGAGGGCAAGGCCTTCGCGATTCCGATCGCCAAGGACTGGGCGCGTCACGATCTGTACGTCAGCGCCCTGGTGATCCGCCCCGGCGAGCGCAAGAGCAACGCCACGCCCAAGCGCGCGGTCGGCCTGCTGCATCTGCCGCTGCAGCGTGCGCCGCGCAAGCTGGCGCTGAGCCTGCACGCCGCGGAGCAGATGCGGCCGAACCAGCCGCTCAAGGTCAAGGTGCGAGCGCGCAATGCCGATGGCAGCGTGGCGGAGCGGGTGCAGGTGTTGGTCGCCGCGGTGGATGCCGGCATCCTTAACATCACCGACTACCTCACGCCCGACCCTTTCGCCAGCCTGTTCGGCCGCAAGGCCTACGGTGCTGACCAGCTGGACGTCTACGGGCAACTGATCGAAGCCGGCCAGGGTCGGCTGGCCAAGCTGGCCTTCGGCGGTGACGCGGCCCTGGCGGGCGGCGGCAAACGCCCGGACACCAGCGTGCTGATCGTTGCGTTACAGAGTCAGCCGTTGCAGCTCAATGAGCAGGGTGAGGGCGAAGTCAGCCTGAACATCCCCGACTTCAATGGCGAGCTGCGCCTGATGGCGCAAGCCTGGAGCGACGAGCGCTACGGCATGGCCGAGGGCAAGACTCTGGTCGCTGCGCCGCTGATTGCCGAGTTGTCGGCACCGCGTTTCCTCGCCGGTGGCGACGAAACCAGCCTGGCCCTGGACTTGAACAACCTGTCTGGCCAGGCCCAGCAACTGCAGGTGCACTTCGGTGTCGAGGGCCAATTGAGCTTGATCGAGCCGGCCGTTGCAGCGACTACCCTCAACCTGGCCGATGGCGAGCGGCGCATTCTGCGAATTCCTGTGCGCGCCCTCGGTGGCTTCGGTCAGGGGCGACTCAAGGTCACGGTGCAGGGGTTAACTCTGCCCGGCGAAGACCTGCCGCCGTTCAGTCGCGAGTGGAGCCTGGGCGTTCGCCCGGCCTATCCGGCGCAGCTGCAACACTTTCGCGCAGTGCTCAAGGATCAGGCCTGGATCCTGCCGGCCGGCGCGCTGGAGGCCTTCGAACCGGCCGGGCTGGAGGCGCGTCTGGCGATTTCCAGTCGTCCGCCGCTCAACCTCGGCGAGCAGATCCGTGCGCTCAAGGCCTATCCCTACGGCTGTCTGGAACAGACCGTCAGCGGCCTGTATCCGTCACTGTATGCCGATGCGGCTTCGCTCAAGCGCCTGGGCCTGGAGGGCGAATCGGACGAGCAACGCCGGCGCGCTATCGAACTGGGCATCGAACGGCTGCTGAGCATGCAGCGGCATAACGGCAGCTTTGGTTTATGGGGCGCTGACGGTGACGAGGAATACTGGCTGAGCGCCTATGTCACCGACTTCCTCCTGCGCGCCCGCGAACAGGGTTTCGGCGTGCCGAGCGAGGCGCTGAAAAAGGCCAGCGAGCGGCTGCTGCGCTATGTGCAGGAGCGCAATCTGATCGAGGTCAACTACAGTGACAACGCCAATCACAGCCGTTTCGCCGTGCAGGCTTATGCCGGATACGTGCTGGCGCGCAGCCAACAGGCGCCGCTCGGTGCCTTGCGCAGCCTCTACGAGCGCCGTAGCGACGCGCTGTCCGGCTTGCCGCTGGTACATCTGGCCGTAGCCTTGCAGAAAATGGGCGATCAACCTCGCGCCGACGATGTCTTGGCCGCTGGCCTGGCGCGCAGCCGCGAGCGTGACAACTGGCTGGCCGACTACGGCAGCCCGCTGCGTGATCAGGCGCTGATTCTGGCCTTGCTGGAGGAACATGAGCTGGCTGCGGGCAGTCGCGAGGCACGCCTGTTCGCCTTGGCCGACGAAGTGTCCGGCCAGCAATGGCTGTCGACCCAAGAGCGCAATTCGCTGTACCTGGCCGGGCGTAATCTGCTCGGTAAGCCGGAGCCGAACTGGCATGTCGGCCTGCACAGCGGTGCGTTCGAGTTCGAGCTGAGCAATAACCAGCCCGGTCTCAAGCTGGACGCTAGCGAACTGGCCGCGGCCATGAGCATCACTAACCCGGGCAGTGAACCGCTGTATCAGCAGCTGACCCTTTCCGGCTACCCGGCCAAGGCGCCAGCGGCAGGTGGTGACAACCTCAGCATCTACCGCGAGTACTTGGCTATGGACGGCAGTCCGCTGGATCTCTCCGCGCTGCAAAGCGGCGAACTGGTGCTGGTGCATCTAGCCGTGGCGGCCAAGCAGCGGGTGCCGGATGCCTTGGTGGTCGACCTGCTGCCCGCCGGCCTGGAACTGGAAAACCAGAACCTCGCGCAAAGCGCCGCCAGCCTGGAAGACGCCAGCAGCGCGGTGCAGGAATGGCAAAAGGCGATGCACAACGCCAACATCAAGCACCAGGAATTCCGTGGCGACCGCTATGTCGCCGCACTGGATGTCAGCGCCTACGAGACCAGCCACCTGCTCTACCTGGCCCGCGCCGTCACCCCCGGCAGCTACCGCGTGCCGCCACCGCAGGTGGAGTCCATGTACCGGCCGAACTGGCAGGCCCTGGGTGAAACGCCGGGCAGGATGGTGGTCAGGGATCGTTGATATAAAACTTCCCGGATTACATCCAGGCTACGGATTGCTCTGGTAGCCCGGATGCAATCCGGGTGAATGGCAGTCGCTAGCTAATCAGCCCACCGAGCAGCCACAGGCCGAAAAACAACCAGATCAATCCGGCGATGATCGAGCGGCGCAAAAAGGCGCGCACGGCGGCGTAGAGCAACAGCAGGCCAATTACCAGCACGACCACGCCGAGCAGTGACGGAGTAATGCCGAGGGCCTTGGACATGCCATCGATAAAGCCGCCGAACGCATCGCCAAATATACCGAGGAACCCGCTCAGGCCTTCGACGATAAAGCGGATGACCGCGCCGAACGCCTGGCCGAGGGATTCAAAAAAACCTTCAACACTCATGCCCGAGTTCCAATCCTATCAATAATGCCGCGACGCTAGAGGGCCAAGTTTGGCCGGGTCGCAGATAGGCGCTAGTGTGCCATTCCTGCGACAACTGCGCTGCTTGATTGGCTGGCTGGTGAAGTTGGTGGGATAGGAGGTGTGTTGCAGGTGGGTTGCACAGGCGGACCCAGGTATGCCCAGCCCCCAGGTTGAACGGGGGCTGGGCTAAGGGTTATTGACCGCTGAGCAAGGCACTGACGTTGATCAGCATGGATTGACCGACAGAGATATAGCCTGGCTCCAGCATGGGCGAGCCGGGCTCGGCGCTGGCCAGCTGTGCTTCCTCCTGTTGGCAGGCCTGACTGGCGGTCGGCAGCAGCGCCGATACGGCATCCAGCACGTTGACTTCGACGCTGTCGCGGCTGTTGAGCGCACTTTGCGCCTCGGCTAATTGCGGCCCGCAGTGATTGGCCAGCGCGGGGCCGGCCAACAACATGGCCAGGGTGGTCCAGGTAGCAATGCAATAGGTGTTCATGACTATCCTCCTGAGGCGCATTAGTTGGTTTGTGCACATAGGGCGTAGGTGACTACGGTTGTCGAAGCTGCGCTGCTCGAGCGACTCAGGGTCGCCGTCCAACTCGTGTCGGAGGCGGGGTAATTGGCGATGACCTGCCAATTGCCATTGGTGTTGCTGACGCCACCACCCAATACCTTCTTACCGTTGCTGCAGGTGGCCGTGCAGGTCACCGCTCCGCCCGTGCTGGTGCAGCTGCTGTCCTTGCGTTCCCAGGCGCTCAGACCGGTTTCACCTTGTACGCCTGGTGGCCCCTGGATGCCTTGCGGTCCTAGCGGTCCGGTTTCACCTGTATTGCCCTTGTCGCCTTGTGGCCCTTGGATACCTTGGTCACCCTGGATGCCTTGTAGTCCCTGCTGGCCGACTTCGCCCTGGATGCCTTGCGGTCCTAGCGGTCCGGTTTCACCTGTATTGCCCTTGTCGCCTTGTGGCCCTTGGATACCTTGGTCACCCTGGATGCCTTGTAGTCCCTGCTGGCCGACTTCGCCTTGGATGCCTTGCGGTCCTAGCGGTCCGGTTTCACCTGTATCGCCCTTGTCGCCCTGTGGCCCTTGGATGCCTTGGTCACCCTGGATGCCTTGTAGTCCCTGCTGGCCGACTTCGCCTTGGATGCCTTGCGGTCCTAGAGGTCCGGTTTCACCTGTATCACCTTTGTCGCCTTGTGGCCCTTGGATACCTTGGTCACCCTGGATGCCTTGCAGTCCCTGCGGCCCGGCTTCGCCTTGGATGCCTTGCGGTCCCAGAGGTCCGGTTTCACCTGTATCGCCTTTGTCTCCCTTGGCGCGGACGCAGCCTCCGCGACCATTTTCGCAATCCCATATGCGCTGTTCGAGGGCACCTACCCCGCCTTTGAGGTTGGCTACGGCATGAGTCACATCGTGGTCGGCCAGCGCCGTTCCGCTGATGCCGAGCAGCGTGATTGATATAAGGGCTGCAGGCATAGCTGCTGCAGATCTGTGGGCAAGCCTGGCCAGTGTCGATCTCGCCACCGGGTACTGCGAATCAACGGGGTAACGGTTTTCCATGATCAATGTCCTGTCGAAAAGTTGAAAGGCAACTGCTCCAACCGAACCTGTCGAGTTCGCCGCTGATCTTCCTGATCAGCCTTCCGTGAGGCGAAATCGTCCCAAGGGTTGCCGCCTTCGCGGTAACCTCTGCTGTCGTGTTATGAGAGTGATGCCTGGTTTGCGTGGCAACTGATCTGGGCGAGCGGCCTACTTGCCGTGATGTCAGTATGCTATTGGTTTAGGCGGGCGCCGATGCTCTGTAAAGCCGGGTGTCGAGCGAAAAATCACTTTGCGACAGTAATCCGACGATCGGTCTGTTTCGTGTTTTTATAGCTACTCTGTGGCGCCATTAATATGACTTTTCGCGGAGCGGCGAGTCGCCGCTAATACGGGGAAAGTGTCTTTATTTCATGAGGTTAGGCTGTTGATCGAGTGGGCGGGGTGGTGGCATGCGTTGGCGCTCGGCAAGGGGCGTCGCCGTCTTTTGCTGGTAGCTGCTCTGCCGATGCTGGTATTAGCGACGCTGTGGCTGGCCGATCGTTTGTTCCCGCTGCCTTTGCCCGAGGACGATCTGGCCCGGGTGGTGTTGGCCGAGGATGGCACGCCGCTGTGGCGTTTCGCCGACCGCGACGGGGTGTGGCGCTATCCAGTCAGCCCCTCTGAGGTCTCGCCTTATTATCTGGAGGCGCTGCTGACCTATGAGGATCGCTGGTTCTATCGGCATCCGGGGGTGAATCCCTTGGCGTTGGGCCGCGCGCTCTGGCAGAACCTTAGTGGCGGACGGCTGGTCTCCGGCGGCAGCACCTTGTCGATGCAGGTGGCGCGACTGCTCGATCCGCATACGCGCAGTTACGCCGGCAAGCTCAAGCAACTGTGGCGCACGGCGCAGTTGGAGTGGCACCTGTCCAAGGACGAGATCCTCGGCCTGTACCTGAACCGTGCGCCTTTCGGCGGCACTCTGCAGGGGGTGGCTGCGGCCAGTTGGGCGTATCTAGGCAAACCGCCGAGCCAGTTGACCCGCGCCGAGGCGGCGTTGCTCGCGGTCTTGCCGCAGGCGCCCAGCCGCCTGCGCCCGGATCGTCACCCCGAACGCGCCCAGGCGGCGCGGGACAAGGTGCTCAAGCGCTTGGCGAGTTTCGAGGTGTGGCCGCAGTCGGCGATCGAGGATGCACTGCAGGAACCGGTACTCCTGGCGCCGCGGCAGGAACCGCGCCTGGCGCCGTTGCTGGCGCGGCGGCTGAACCGGGCCGGCAGCCCGCCGCTGATTCGCACGACCCTGGATGCGGCGCTGCAGCGACGCCTGGAAGACTTGCTGCTGGGCTGGCGCGCACGCTTGCCGGAGCGCACCTCGGCGGCGATCCTGGTGGTCGAGCAGCCAAGCATGGCGGTGCGCGCCTACCTCGGCTCGGTGGATATCGGCGATGGCAAACGCTTCGGCCATGTCGACATGATCAGCGCCGTGCGTTCGCCCGGCTCGACGCTCAAACCCTTCCTGTATGGCATGGCCCTGGATGACGGGCTGATTCATTCCGAGTCCTTGCTGCAGGACGTGCCGCGACGCTACGGCGATTACCGTCCGGGCAACTTCGCCGCCGGTTTCAGCGGCGCGGTGTCGGCCAGCGAGGCGCTGGCCCGCTCGCTCAACCTGCCGGCGGTGCAACTGTTGGAAGCCTACGGGCCGAAGCGCTTCGCCGGCGAACTGCGTAGCGCCGGCGTACCGCTGGCGTTGCCTCCCTTGGCCGAGCCGAACCTGGCGCTGATCCTCGGTGGCGTCGGCAGCCGCCTGGAAGACCTGGTCAGCGGTTACAGTGCCTTCGCCCGCGGCGGCAAGGCCGCACGTCTGCGTTTCCAGCCGCAGGATGCGCTGCTGGAGCGGCGCCTGCTGTCGCCCGGGGCGGCCTGGATCGTGCGGCGCATTCTCAGCGGCCAGGCCCGACCGGATCGCGACCCGCGTGCGCAGCTGGTGCAGCGCCCCAGCCTGGCCTGGAAGACCGGCACCAGCTACGGCTTTCGCGATGCCTGGGCGATCGGCGTGGCGCCGCGTTATGTCATTGGCATCTGGGTCGGTCGGCCGGACGGTACCCCGGTGCCCGGTCAATTCGGCCTGGCCTCGGCCGCGCCGCTGCTGCTGCAGGTGCACGACCTGCTGGTCAACCGCGACAGCCAGCGCGGTCTCGCTGTACCGGCCGATCCGCAACCGGCCGCGGTCGGTGTGGCGGCGATCTGCTGGCCGCTGGGCCAGCCATTGGCCAAGGCCGACCCCAACTGCCGCCGTCAGCGCTTCGCCTGGACCCTGGCTGGCACCACGCCGCCGACTTTGCAGGCGCTCGATCAGCCGCTCGGCTTGGGCTTGCGCGAACCGCTCTGGTTGAACGCGGCGGGGCTGCGCGTCGCGGCCAACTGCCTGGGGGCCAAGCCGCACGCGTTGCTGCTGTGGCCGGCTGCCCTGGAGCCCTGGCTGCCGCGTGCCGAACGGCGCAGTGCGCGCTTGCCTGCTAGCGACCCGGCTTGCCCGCCGCACGGGGCAAGCCGGGTCGCGGCGCTGTCGATTGTCGGGGTGCGCCAGGGTGATCGCCTGCGTCGCCCGGCGGGCAGTGCCGAGCCGCTGCGCCTGCGCCTTGCGACCCTCGGTGGCGCGGGCCGCCGCTGGTGGTTCGTCAATGGCCAGCCGCTGGGTGAGACGGCGGCCGCGGCCGACTTCAACCACGCCTTCAGCCGCAGTGGCCGTTACCAGCTCAGTGTGCTGGACGAGAGCGGCCAGACCGCGCGCCTGGAGTTCAGTGTGGGTCAGTAGGCGTTTGCCTGGAGCGTCCGGCGGCCGGCTGAGCTATCTTCAAAGCTCAGGGCTGGCACGATGCTATTGCAGGCCTGTTGCTATGGGAGCGTCGGCTTTGCCGGATAAGTTCGCGATTGCTGGTCTTTGGGCCTGTTTGCGTCTGTTGGCTTGCATGCTGGTTTTGGCCAGCCCTGTTGGTGCGGCCGAGGCGCAGGCGTTGATCGTCGATGGCCATCAGTCAGACATCGCTCTGCAGCCTTACATCCGCTATCTGCGCGACCCGGAGCGCAGTCTGCAGATCGAGCAGATTCTGCAGCAGACCGAGCAGTTCCGCCCGGCCAGTGAGCGCCGCGATCTGAATTTCGGCTATACCCAAGATCATCTCTGGCTGACCCTCGACCTGGTCTCCGCGGCCGACGAACTCACCGATTGGCTGATCGAGATGCGCTATGCCTCGCTTGACCGGGTCAGCCTCTACAGCGTCGGCGCGGACGGCATCCAGGTCCAGCATTCTGGCGATACCCTGGCCTACAGTGAGCGCAGCATCGGCCATCGAAATCCTATCTTCGCCCTGCGCCTGGCGCCCGGCGAGCAGCGCCGGCTGTTCATCCTCGCCCATTCCGAAGGCAGTCTGACCCTGGATAGCCAGCTATGGTCGGCGGCGGGCTTTCAGCAATACAGCCAGAAAGGCTATGTGCTGCTGGCCCTGTATTTCGGCGCGTTGCTGGCATTAGGCAGCTATAACCTGTTGCTGTTCGCGGTGTTGCGCGAGCGCTCGTTCATTCTGTATGTGTGTTTTGTCGCCAGCTTCGGGGTTGGCGTGCTGGCCATCAACGGCCTGGGTGGCCAGTACCTGTGGCCCAATCTGGGCACGCTGGGCAATCGGCTGCTGCCCTTGGGCATCAGTCTGGCGGCCACGCTCGGGGTGCTGTTTGCCCAGGCGTTTTTGTGTACCGCCCGGCGGGCGCCAAGGCTCGATCGTTGCTTGGGCGTGTGGGCCTTTCTGGCCGCTCTAGCGACCCTGGTCACGCTGTTGATCGACGTGCAACGAGCCCTGCAACTGATGTCTATCGTCGGCCTGATCACCTGTTTGGTGCTGTTGGTCAGCGGGCTCATCTGTGTGGTCAAGCGAGTGCCGGGAGCGCGGATCTTCGTACTGGCCTGGTTGGTGCTGCTGGTCGGCGGCACCCTGCTGGCGCTGCGTAATTTCGCTCTGATCCCATCTAATTTCATCACCGTGAACGCCATGCAGATTGGCTCGGCCATGGAGATGCTGTTGCTCTCACTGGGGTTGGCGGCGCGCTTCAATCAACTCAAGCGGCTGCAGGAAGAGACGCAGAAGCTGGCGCTGGCTGCCGCGCTGCACCAGGAAAAGGTGCTGGAACAACGGGTTACCGAACGCACCGAAGCGCTGGCCGAAGCCAATGCCCAGCTGGAAGCGCAGGCCATGCAGGATCCGCTGACCGGGCTGGCTAACAGGGCCGCCCTGGCCAGCCATATGCAGCAGGCGATGTTGCGCACCAGGCGGCGCGGCGAGTTGCTGGCGCTGGTGTTGATCGATCTGGATGGCTTCAAGGACATCAACGACCAGTGGGGGCATGCGGCGGGGGATCGGGTGTTGATCGAGGTTGCCGCGCGGCTGCAGGAGTTTGCCCGCGGCAGCGATCTGGTCGCCCGGCTGGGCGGCGATGAATTCATTTTGCTCAGCGAAGGCATCCACAACCGGCAGGAAGTCCTCGGGCTGGCAGAGCGCCTGCTGCAGGTCATCAGTTTGCCGGTGGCGCTGCAGAATCAAAGCGTCAGGGTTGGTGCCAGCATCGGCATCAGTTTCAGCGACGGCATCGAGCCGGATATCGAAACCCTGATGCGTCAGGCCGATCAGGCCATGTATCAGCGCAAACGCAGTGGTAAGCAGGGGGTCGTGCTGTATTCGTCGTGAGTTGGTTGCTCATCCGGCTGTCGTGACGGGTGCTCGATAATTGCTAATGGCTGTCACAGTCTTTAAAAGTGTGCACAATACTGTATGCAATTTTTCCGGCTACTCACAACAATAAAACGGCAGGCTTTCCATGCATCTCTGGCAGCGCAGCATTCAGTGGCAACTGATCCTCAGTATGGGCGCGGCGTTGCTCGCCAGCATCCTCATCGTGGTGGGCATTTATTCGGCAGTGGTCAACCGTCTGGCCGAGCGCTATCTGGTCGAGGAGGCGTTGCCGGCGAGTATCCTGGCCATCCGTAACGATCTCGAGCGAGTGTTGACCGAACCCTTGACCGCGGCCCGTGGCATTGCCGAGAACAGCCTGGTGGTGGATTGGCTGGAGCAAGGCGAGGACGCCGCCCAACAGGCCGCGTTCGTGCGCTACCTGAGCGCTGTGCAAACGCAGCAAAAAGCCCTGACGACCTTTATTGTTGGCCTGGATAGCGGTCACTATTTCACCGGCAAGGGCCTCGATCGCAGCCTGGCGCGCGGCCCGGCCGAGAATAACTGGTTCTACGGTTTCGTCGATGGCGGCCAGGCACGCTCGCTGGATATCGACATCGACCAGACCACTCGCGAACCGACCCTGTTCATCAACCAGCGTGTTGTCGCCGCAGGCAAGACGCTTGGGGTGGCCGGTCTGGGGTTCAGCCTGAGCGCGATGTCCGAGATGATTCGCAACTTCCATTTCGGCGAAGCTGGCCGGGTCTATCTGGTCAGCGCGGACGGCAAGGTCAAGGTGCACCCGCAGTCCGAGTTCAATAACAGTCGCGACCTCGGCCAACTGGTCGGTGGCCAGGCGGCGACCGAGTTGCTGGCCAAAGGCCGTGATGCGGTGTCCTTCCAGCGTGATGGCGAGGACTTCCTGGCCATCGCCCAGCCGCTGCAAACCCTTGATTGGCTGCTGGTGAGCGAGATACCCGAGGCGGAAATCTATGCCGAGGCGCGTCAGGCACTGCTGCTGAGCAGCCTGATCGGCGGCGGCGTGGCGGTGTTTTTCCTCGGCCTGGTGGTGTTGCTGGCGCGCGGTCTAGTGCGGCCAATTCGCCAGGTCACGGCGGCACTGGTGGAGATCGGTGGCGGCGGCGGCGATCTGACCCGCCGTCTGGACGAGTCGCGCGCCGACGAATTGGGCGATCTGGCCCGCGGTTTCAACAGTTTCATCGGCAGTCAGCGCAGCCTGATCGTCGATGTCCTGGCCACCAGCGAACGCTTGCGTAGCTCGGTCGGGCAGGTCGCCCGGGTGGTGGAGAACACCGCCGGGCGCGCCGGCCAGCAGCGGGAGATGACCGACATGGTCGCCACCGCGGTGCATGAGATGGGCCTGACCGTGCAGGAAATCGCGCGCAATGCCAACCGCGCCGCCCAGGCCTCGCACGGTGCCCGTGACGAGGCGCAGCAGGCGCGTGTGGTGGTCGGTCAATCAATCGAACATATCGAACGGATGTCCGCCGACATTGGCGGCGCGGCCGCGGCGGTGGGCGAGTTGGCGCAACAGGTGGGGTCCATCGATCAGGTGCTGGCGGTGATCCGCGGGATTTCCGAGCAGACCAACCTGCTGGCGCTGAATGCCGCGATTGAGGCGGCGCGCGCCGGAGAAATGGGCCGTGGTTTCGCCGTGGTGGCCGACGAGGTGCGCACCCTGGCCAGCCGTACCCAGCGTTCCACCGACGAAATCCAGCAGATTATCCAGCGCCTCAAACAGGGCGCGGATACCGCGGTCATCTCCATGCATGCCGGACAGGCGGCGACGGGCACCGGGGTCGAGGCCAGTCAGCGCACCGGTCAATCGCTGGGTGCGATCACCGAACAGGTGGAAACCATCAGCGACATGAATACTCAGGTGGCGGCGGCGACCGAGGAGCAGTCGGCGGTCACCGAGGAAATCACCCGTAACGTCCAGGGCATCGCCGACCTGGCACATGCCACCGCCGACGAAGTGCGCAGTTGTCGTGAGGACTGCCAGACCCTGAGTTGCCTGGCCGATGATCTGGCCCGGCAGATGGGCAGTTTCAGGCTCTAGTAACGCACGGCCCGCGGCGATAGTGGGCGCAGTTCGCGCAACAAGCAAAAGCATCGCGCCGGGTCGAGCGGCGGACAGCGGGTTCGCACGCCGCTGCGAGGCGGTCGCAGCAGGCGGGAGTGGTTTCACCGCCTCTCAGGCCAGTTCGAGCCGATTGCGGCCCCCGGCCTTGGCCCGATAGAGGGCGTCGTCGACCCGTTTGTAGAAGCTTTCCGCCGAGTCGTCGCAGAGTGGCAGGAACTGGCCGATGCCGAGGCTGCAGGTCAGTGGCAGCTCCTGCGCCTCTACTTGCAGCGGTTGCGCGGCCAACGACGCGCGAAAACGCTCGGCCAGCGGGATGGCCTGCACCAGTGCGGTGTCGGGCATCAGCACGGCGAACTCCTCACCACCCAGGCGCAGCAGGGTATCGCTGTCGCGGCGGAATCCCTGGCGCATGCGTTCGGCGAAGGCTTGCAGGCAGAGGTCGCCGGTGCGATGGCCGTACTGGTCGTTGACCCTCTTGAAGAAATCGATATCCAGCAGCACCAGGGTCAGCTGGCTGTTTTGTCGGCGTGCGTTGGCCAGCCAGCCGGGCAGCAGCGCGTTGAACTGATAACGATTGCCCAGTTCGGTCAGGGCGTCGGTGCGACTCAACCGGTCCAGCTGTTCGCCGTGCAGCAGCAGGCGCAGTTCGCGTTCGAGGCCGATGCAGTACTCGCGGTTCCAGCGATAGAGGAACAGAGCCAGATAGCCCAGGTAGGCCACCAATGCCACGGATTCGCCGATGTCGCCGATGCCCAGGTGGAACTTGACCGCAGTGCTGGGCAGGTAGGTCAGCAGGATGGCCAGTGCGCAACGGCCCATGCGCATCGGGAAGGTAAACGCCAGGGCGGTGCCGAACACCACTGCGCTGAGCATGATCAACAGGTGCGAGGCGACTATCTCGGGGTGTAGCTGGAGGCCCGCCAGCATCAGGCCCCAGGTCATCGACTGGAGAAGGATGGCCAGCCAGTGTAAATCCAGCCAGCGCTGCAGTTGCGTCGGGTCGAGTTGTGCGGATGGCCGATGGCGACTGCGCAACGCGAAAAACACCAGCAACAGCAGACTGCCGCCGCCCCACGCCCAGAGGTTCGTCCAGGGGGCGCTGCTGGTGAACCAGAGCAGGCCCCAGGCGAGCAGGTAGTAATAGCCGGCAAACCTGGAGCGGACATGGGTATCGCTGGCCTCCCGCCACAAGCTGAAGCGGGTGCTGGAGGCCGCAGGTTCAGGCTTCATCGACGCGGTACTCGAAAGGTACAGTTTCAGCCTAGTCGAACGATGGCCATTTGCCTTGGTAGGCTCGCTGACCGCTGAGCCGGGCAACACGCTCGATGAGCGGTCGACAGTTGCGTGGCCCAGATAAGCGTCGGCGCTATCCGGGAGGGTGTGCCGGCGCAACAGCATCCCTGGGTTGCATCCGGACTACGGGGGCGGGGGTGACCCGCTCGCTGTGGGGAGGCGCGGGGCTGAAGAGTGTAGCCGATCAGCCTCGGTTCTATTCAGGTCTGGACCAGGCGGTTGCGGCCCGTACCCTTGGCTTTGTAGAGCGCATCGTCGACGCGCTTGAAGAAGGCTTCGGCGTTGTCGTCGCGCTGCGGATCGAAACAGCCGACGCCGAGACTGGCGGTCAGTGGCAGGCTGTTGTCCTGCACGGTGAAGCCGTGCTGAGCCAGCGCCTGGCGAAAGCTCTCCGCCAGCAGGCAGGCTTGCTCCAGCGAGGTATTGGGCATCAACACGCCGAACTCCTCACCCCCCAGGCGCAGCAGGGCATCGCTGCCGCGGCGGAATACCTGGCGCATGCGTTCGGCAAAGGCGCTGAGGCAGGCGTCGCCGCAGGCATGGCCGTGTTCGTCGTTGACCCGCTTGAAGAAGTCGATGTCCAGCAGCACCAACGACATCGACTCGCTTTGGCGTTGGGCGTTGGCGACCAATACTGGGAACAGGTTATTGAACTGATAGCGGTTGCCCAGTTGGGTCAGGCTGTCGGTGCGGCTGAGCTGTTCCAGGCTTTGCTGTTGTTCCCGCAGTTCGAGTTCGAGTGTCAGGGTGTTGTGATACTCGCGATGGCTGCGTTTGAGCGCCAGCAGCAGGTAGCTCAGGAAGAAGGCCAGGGTGATCAATATCGCATGTTGTTCGCGCCAAGCCAGGGCCAGGGCGAGCAGGCCGGGTAGATAGAGCAGGAGCAGGGCGGCGATGGCGCGGCCCTTGCGCATCGAGAAGTTGAAGGCCAGCGCCGTGCTGAAGGCGACGGTGCTGAGGGTGGCGATCAGCCGGGAGCTGGCGAATGCCGGGTCGCTGAGGGCCCAGGCATGCACTAGGCCCCAGGCCAACGCTGTCAGCAGGACTAATGCCCAATGGCGGTCGAGCCAAGTGCACAGGGCTTGCGGCGTCTCCTTCGCGGGCAGGCGATGGAGCAGGCGTAGCGCGAACATCAGGGCGAAGAAGACGGCCCCAGTGAAACCCCAGGCCAGCAGCTCGGTCGGGGTATCGCTGAACAGCCAGGTCAGCAACCACGCCAGCAGGTAATAGATACCGCCCAGGCGTGTGCGGACTCGGGTGTCTTGGGCTTCGCGCCAGAGAGCGAAGGTTTGAGGCTCACGGGGGACTTCAGCGTTGCTCATAATGTGTGATCACAAAACTGCTGGGCCCGGCCATAGTGCGTCAGTCAGGCCAGGAGTGCCACTATGCCATCATCAAACGCATTGCCCTAGCGCAGGATCAGCAGCGGGCTGACGCTGGTGCGCAGCAAGTGGCTGGTGGTGCTGCCGACCAGGAACTGGCGAATCCGCGAGTGGCCGTAGGCACCCATGGCCAGCAGGTCGATGCCATGTTCGGCCTGGTAGGCGTGCAGGGTCGGTTCGACTTCGCCGGCGCGGATTGCCAGGTGCACCGCGCTGGCCGAACCCTGCAGTACGCGTTCGGCGGACTTGAGCTGTTCCCAGGCGTCGCTGGTATCGGCGCCGACCATCAGCAGGTGACACGGCAGGCCCTTGAGCAGCGGGCTGGCGGCGATCATCTCGATGCTTTTGCGCGCGGTGGCGCTGCCGTCGTAGGCGAACAGGTAGCTTTGCGGCGCCTTGAACTCGCCGCAGCTGACCAGGATCGGCCGCTGTACGGTGCGGATGACGTTTTCCAGGTGGCTGCCGACCAGTTGGCTGAGGTTGTCGCTGGTTTCGCCCTGGCGGCCGATCACCAGCAGGCGGATGTCCGCTTGCAGTTCGGCGAGGCTCTCCACCAGGTCGCCATGCCGTTGGCGCAGTTGCGGGTTGCTCACGCCATCGGCAATGGCCCGGGCCTTGACCGCTTCGAGCAGGTGATGGCCCTGCTCCAGGGCCAGCTTGCCGCGTTTTTCGTCGAGTGCCGCCAGTTCTTGCAGCAGGTGTTCGCGGCTGCCCAGGCCAATGTTACCGGACAGGTCGCTCTGTTGTGGGTACTGCACCTGATCCAGGACATGCAGGAAGCACAGCGGTGCGTCGAGGCGCTGGCTGGCCCAGGCGGCGTAGTCACAGACACCGGTGGCGGATTGCGAACCATCGATACAAGCCATTACGTGGGTCATGTTGTGCTCCTTTTAGTGGCCCATCAGTTGGTCGACGGCATCGGGTTTGTCATGCACGCCGAAGCGGTCGACGATGGTGGCGCTGGCTTGGTTGAGGCCCAGTACTTCGACGTCGGTGCCTTCACGGCGGAACTTGAGCACCACCTTGTCCAGGGCGGCGACGGCGGTGATGTCCCAGAAGTGCGCACGGGACAGGTCGATGCTCACCTTATCGACCGCCTCCTTGAAGTCAAAGGCGGCGACGAATTTGTCGGCGGAGCTGAAGAACACCTGGCCGACCACCTTGTAGCTGCGCTGGCTACCGTCGTCGTCAGCTGCGGAATTGATATAGAGGAAGTGACCGATCTTGTTGGCGAAGAACATCGCCGCCAGCAGCACGCCGACGAATACGCCGTAGGCCAGGTTGTGGGTATAAACGGTGACCGCGACGGTGGCGAGCATGACGATGTTGGTCGACAGCGGGAAGCTCTTCAGATTACGCAGCGAGTCCCAGCTGAAGGTGCCGATCGACACCATGATCATCACCGCGACCAGCGCGGCCATGGGGATCTGACTGACCCAGTCGCTGAGAAACACCACCATGAACAGCAGCACCGCGCCCGCCACCAGGCAGGACAGACGGCCACGACCGCCGGATTTCACGTTGATCACCGACTGGCCGATCATCGCGCAACCGGCCATGCCGCCGAGCAGGCCCGAGGCGACGTTGGCCACGCCCTGGCCTTTGCATTCGCGGTTCTTGTCACTGCTGGTGTCGGTCAAATCGTCGACGATGGTGGCGGTCATCATCGACTCCAGCAAGCCGACCACGGCCAGGGCGGCGGCGTAGGGGAAGATGATCGCCAGGGTCTCGAGGTTCAGCGGCACCTCGGGCCAGAGGAAGATCGGCAGGGTGTCCGGCAGTTGTCCCATGTCGCCGACGCTGCGGATATCCATGCCGGTGTACATGTACACCCCAGTCAGCGCCAGGATGCACACCAGCGGCGAGGGGATCAGCTTGCCGATCTTGGGCACATAGGGAAACAGGTAGATGATGCCCAGGCCCGCGGCGGTCATGGCGTAGACGTGCCAGGTGACGTTGGTCAGCTCCGGCAGCTGGGCCATGAAGATCAGGATCGCCAGGGCGTTGACGAAGCCGGTGACCACCGAGCGCGAGACGAAGCGCATCAGCGAGCCCAGCTTGAGGTAGCCAGCACCGATCTGCAGTACCCCGGTGAGCAGGGTGGCGGCTAGCAGGTACTGCAGGCCGTGGTCCTTGACCAGGGTCACCATGACCAGGGCCATGGCGCCGGTGGCGGCGGAGATCATGCCCGGGCGGCCGCCGACGAAAGCGATCACCACGGCGATGCAGAAGGAGGCGTAGAGGCCGACCTTGGGGTCGACCCCGGCGATGATCGAGAAGGCGATGGCTTCGGGGATCAGCGCCAGCGCCACCACCAGACCGGCGAGCACGTCGCCGCGGATGTTGAAGAACCAGGTGTTTTTCAGGCTTTGCAGCATGGCTTATTCCCAAAGGGCTGGGTTCCGCTGGTGCGCGCATAGCGCTGGGCGGACTGGGTGAATGGCAGATTTAAAAAGTAAAACAGGTGCATTACCGAGCAGTGTTCGGCTACGCAAGAGCGCACGGCTAAGCGACCGGGAAACCGGCGAGGCAATGCAGGAGGGGGCGTAACGCTAAGGCGGCTTAGGCAGCCAGCGTAATGGTTGGGCCAGCGTCATGACGACCTGTCTCTATCCATACAAGCAAAAAGGGCGCGCACTTTAACATAACCGGAAGTCGTGGGCGCACCCCGTGCCGGCGATCTGCGGCATGAGGCGGAACTTACCCGGTGCGGCATGTTCGAACCCTACGCGCCAGCGGGCGCTGGTTTCTGAGAAGTGGTGACAAAACTCTCGCCTACTGTGAGCGTCTGCAGCAGCCCGCTGCGGGTGTTGCGCGACACAAAGATCGGGGTCATTTGGCTGACTAAACGCCTCCGGATTTGCTTGACGCGCCTTGCCGCAGAAACCCGGAGGCGGTCTCGTGACGGCGCTCGATATTTCCACCACCTATGAGCCGCGCGGATTGTAACAATCGCGGGGCAGACTGCTTCTTCCCATCTGCACGCGAGAGTGACCGGCGATGATGTCAACTGCCAAGGGGATGCTAGGACGGCTGCCTGTCTTAAGTCCATGGCAATGGGCGCTGCTGCTGGTCCTGCTGAGCCTGGTTTACCAGGTGCGCAGCTTGCACCTGGATGATCGCTTGTACTTCTGGATCCAGACCTCGTGGCACGCAAGCGAGTGGCAAGACCACAGCCTGTGGTTGCCGAAATACCAGGTGCGGATCGACGCCAAGGCCGTACCGGGTGTCAGCGATAACCTCTCCGGCTTGACCTATGACGAGCGCCGCAACCAGCTCTGGGCGGTGGTCAACAACCCGGAAGAACTGCTCGCCCTGAGCACAGACGGTGAGGTCCTGGCACGTTATCCGCTGAGTGGTTTCAGCGATGTGGAGGGCATCACCTACCTGGGTGACAACCTGCTGTTGTTGGCCGAGGAGCGTAACCAGGCGCTGGTGGTGGTCGAGGTGCCGGACCAACCCGGTGCCTTGTTCCGCCAGGATTACCAGGCGCTGACCTTGGGTGTCGAGGCGGGCGACAATCAGGGTTTCGAGGGTGCCGGCTACGACCGCAGCGGTGACCGGTTGTTCGTGGTCAAGGAGCGGTCGCCGCGCAAGCTCTATGAAATCCGCGGGCTGAAAGCGAGCATCGAGGGCGACTTCAACCTCGAAGTGATCGACCGCGAGGAATGGCTCAAGAATATCTTCGCCACCGACCTGTCCTCGGTGCATTACGACGAGCAGACCGGCCATCTGGCCTTGCTCAGCGATGAGTCGAAGGTGCTGATGGAGCTGGACGACCAGGGCAAGCTGATCAGCTTCCGCTCGCTGCTCGGCGGCTTCGCCGGCCTGCAAGACAGCGTGCCGCAGGGCGAAGGCATGACCCTGGACGACCGCGGCAACCTGTATCTGGTCAGTGAGCCCAATCTGTTCTACAAATTCGAGCGCAAGTGATTACGGCGGCCGTTTAGCCGCGCCTGATCAGCCAGATGCCGGCCACGATCAGCAGCAAACCGCCGATCTTGCCGAGGCTGATTGGCGCTTCGCGAAAGCCCGCCCAACCGAAATGATCCAGGGTCAGGGCCATGCTCAGTTGGCCGACCAGGACCAGCGCCATCAGCAGCAGGGCGCCGATACGCGGCCCGGCGAAGGCGGCGATGAAGATGAAGAAGGCGCCGAGCAGGCCGCCGCTCCAATGCCACCAGGTCAGGCCCTTGAGGGCGCTGAGGCTGGGTGCTTCGCGCTGGAGCAGGACCATCAGCAACAGCGCCAGGCTGCCGACCAGAAAGGAGATCAAGGCGGCGCTGAGTGTGCTGGACACATGCTTGGCCAGCTGGCCGTTGATCCCTGCTTGCAGCGGCAGGCAGGCGCCGGCGAGAAAGGGCAGGGCGAGTAACCACCAGATCGGGGCGGGCATGGGCATCTCCAAGGCGCGGGCAGGCAAGTATGCCGGAAAAGCTGTCTGTTCCGTCAGGGTGAGCGAGCCAAGGTTTTGCCTTACAGCGCCTTGCCGAATTGAATCAAGGCCACCCGCGCGCCTTGCGCATCGCGGCGTTCGACCACACCGCTGAGTTGATAGCCGTGTTTGGGGTAAAGCAATAGCCCGGCGCTGTTGGCGTTGAAGCAGGACACCTGCATGCGCGTGGCCTGGTAGTGGTCGCGCGCCAACTGCTCCATCATCGTCAGCAGATAGCTCGCCACGCCCTGGCCACGCGCCCAGGGTGCGACCATCAGGTTGCCGAGGGCGCAGAAGTCGCCATGCTGCCACTGGTAGAAATTGGCGAAACCGGCCACTTGGCCATTCAGCAGCACCACGGTGCTGTCGCGGCGCTCGGCCATGGCCGCGGCCAACTGACCGGCGCTGAGTGGCCAGTCAGCCTTCGGGTAGGCAAAGAACAGCTCCTGCGCGCTCTGCGGGAACGCGGCTATGGCGTTCAGGTCGGTGGCGCTGGCGGGGCGGTGGCTAAGCGCTTGGGGCTGATTCATCGGCGTCCTGGTGAGTGGGGCATAGCGTTAAGTTAGCTTGATTGCGCAGAGCCAAAGCGTGTCTGTAGGAGATCCCCGTCGTCCAGACGCCGCGCTGTCGCGCAGCAAACTGGAGGCAATGGTGTCTGTCGGCTTGTGGGTACCTGTAGGAGCGGGCCATGCCCGCGATGGGTTTCGCGGGCATGGCCCGCTCCTACATCTATGGTTACCCCCTTTTCTGCAATACTGAATGCGATGCGTGTTTGGCTTGCGTCAATCTATCCGGCGTCTGGGTGTATGCCCGCGCCTTGATGAAAATCGCGCCCGACGATCCTTTATAGGGGGACGGCTTCAAGAAGCCTCGTAGGAGCCCAGGGTCTTCGTCGGGCCGGTTGGCCGTTCACGTCATCAGTTATCCAGCATCGCAAAACCAGGTGGGTGGTGCTGGGTGACAGCAGGGTCAGGCGTTCATCGCGCTTGGCCCTGCATCATATTCGCTGTGGTTTGCGGCTATCGCCCAGGCGATACGCGCTATCTTGTTGGCCAGCGCACACGCTACCTTGTTGGCGTGATGGCTGCTTAACAGTTGGCGGACCCAGTCCGCCAACTGGCCTTTTTGTCGCTCCAGGTTTATCAGGTAGACCCGAGCGCACTGGATCAGCAGTCGTCGCTGATTTCGATCTCCTCGTTTGCTGATACCCAGCAGCACCGGCTTGCCGCCGGTAGTGTGCTGTTTGGGCACAAGCCCTATCGAGGCGGCGTAGTCCCGCCCGCACTTGAATTGACGACCATCGCCCAACTCCGCAGCCAGGGCGGTGGAGATGACCGGGCCAACGCAGGGGATCGTCATCAAACGATGAGCCAGGTCATCTTCAGCGGCTTGGCATTCGACCTGTCGATCCATGACCTTGAGCTTCTGGTCCAGGTAGATGAAGTGGCTGTGCAGCTCCATCAGCAGCGACTTGATGGCCGGATGAAAGGTGCAATCTTCAAGCACAACAGGCAATTCCCTGATCGATTTGTATCCGGGAGACAGGCCGATGCCGACCTCCAGGCACATCGAATGGATGCGGTTGGAAGTAGCAGTGCGGTCCTTGATGTAACTTTCACGCACTGCACCGAGCATCGCGAGCGACTGCTGCGCCTCGGACTTGGGCGCCACAAAGCGCATGCTGGGACGGCCCGCCGCCTCGCAAATAGCCTCAGCGTCGGCGTAGTCGTTTTTGTTGCTTTTGACATAGGGTCGCACGTGTTGAGCCGCGATCAGCTTGGGCTGATGCCCGAACCTGACCATCTCTCGGGCCATGAAATGCGACCCGCCACAGGCTTCCATTGCCACGATGCAGGGTGGAAGGTTGGCAAAGTACTTGGGGTATGTCTTGCGGCTGAGCTTCTTACGATGAAGCTCGTGCCCATGCTCATCATGAGCGACTACGTGGAAGGTCTGTTTTCCCAAATCAATGCTGACAATCGCTGCAGGTTTCATGGCAATGGTCTCCGATAGGTACCCGGTGAAGCGTAATGCACGATCACCGGGTAGGCGGGGGTAACCATTTCATTAGGGATTTGTGTAGATTTAATATTTATATATAAAACTACTTAGTTATTGTTTGATGAGAGCCGGCCTCGACGGGTGCGGTCATGGTCAAGCCGGTCAGCGGCACTGTTAACGCGGTGGGTATTGGCTGAGTACCTTGGCCACCGTCTCGCGCAGCGCTGCGCTGCGTTCAGTCGGGCTCGCCTGGCTACTGCGCAGGGTTTGTTCGGCGCTGCCGCGCCATACCAGCTTGCCGTCCTTGCCGTCGAACAGGTCGATCTGCAGGGTGCCGACTTGATAATCCACGGTGCGGGTTTCGACATAGGCCGGGCCGCCCCAGACACCGCCCCACTGATTGCCCCAGCCAGCCCCCCAGCCGCCGCCGTAGCCGGTGCTGATCTGCTGCTGGCGGTTATCGACGATCACCCAGGCCTGTACCTTGAGGTCGGCCGGGGTGTTGTCGGGGGCCGGGCGCAGGCCGTGTTGATCGAGCTGTTCGCTGACCGCCGTGCGCAGGCGCTGTTCGGTCAGGTCGCTGTTGATCCGTGGGTCGTCGGGGCGGTATTGCACGGCCGGCTCCTGCCAGCTCCAGCTGCGGTAGGCGGCGAAGTCGCGATTGGGGTCGAAGTCGCGATTGAGCTGGGTGGTTTGGCAGGCGCCGAGCAAGAGCAGCGCGGGAATCAGCAACAGGTGCAAACGCATGATCTAACCTCCGAAGCCCTCGGTTGAATGCACGCCGGTGCGTGCGCCCAGAGCCGTTGTGTGGGTGTATCAGCTGGGCGGGTAATTCTCCAGGGCCCGTTGCAGGGCCGCACGTAGCGCGGTGGCGCGCTCGGCCTGGCTGCCAGCGCTGAGCACTTGCGCGCTGCCGCTCCACACTGGCTGGCCGTCCTGAGCGTCGAACAGGTCGATGCGTACCACCAGCACTTCTTCCTCATAGGTGCGCACCAGTGGCGCGCTGCCCTGCAGGCCGTAGCCGTCCCAGTGGCGGCCGTGGCCGTAGTAGCCGCCGTAGTCCTCGCGGACCTGACGCATGCGCCGCTCCAGCCGCAGCTCGGTGCTGACTGCAAGGTCGCCGGCGCTGCCGGGTTGGGCCGGGCGCAGGCCGCGCTGATCAAGGGCATTGCTCAGCGCCTCCTGCACCAGAGCCGAGCTGGCCCAGGCGCTGCCTGCCGGTTGCCGGCCATCGCGCCAGGCCCAATTGCGGTAGCGCGCATAATCGCGCGCAGGCGCCGGGTAGGCGCTGAGATCCACCCGGCTGGCGGCCTGCGCCGGGGCCGGCGGCAGCGGATTGGACTGCGCCGTATAGGGATTCTGGCTCTGGCAGGCGGCCAGGCCCAGGCACAACAACAGCGCCATGCGGTTCATCAATACCTCCCTTCAGCGCGGTCGGCAGATCCAGTGCAGGTAGCGACCCAGGCCGGCAAAGCTTGGGTGGCGGCGGTAGGCCAGTTCCATTTCCAGCAGGTCGATCAGCTCGGCCTTGAGCTGAAAGTCACGGGGCATATAGTCATGGAACACGCGGATGCCACTGTGACTTTCGACCTGCCAAGACGCCTCGAGTTGCGTCGCCAGCTCGCGCGGATCGATCGGTCGCTGTGGCGTCAGGCTCTGTTTCTCACCGGCGAACTCGGCCTTGCGCAGCTTGCGGAAGTGGCCCTTGAGCAGGTTGCGGTAGATCAGCGCGTCCTTGTTGTAAAAGGCCAGCGACAACCAGCCGCCCGGTGCGCAGAGTTGGTGCAGCACGGGCAGAATGGCCGACGGTTCGGCCAGCCACTCCAGCACCGCGTGACAGATCACCAGGTCGTAGGGTTGCTCGAGCTGGCCGAGCAGTTCCTGCCAGGGCGCCTGGATAAAGGTCGCCGACTGCCCGGCGGCGGCAAAGCGCTCGCGGGCACCGGTGAGCATCGGCTCGGCCGGCTCGGCCAGAGTCACTTGATGGCCGCGCTCGGCCAGCCACAGCGACATATGGCCGAGGCCGGCGCCGACATCCAGCACCCGTAGCGGCCGGTCCGGCAGGGCTTCGGCGAGGTCGGCCTGGAGCACCGCCAGGCGAATCGCACCCTTGGCCCCGCCATAGATTTTCTCGGCGAAGCGGGTCGCCAGTTCATCGAAATGTCGATCGGTCATTTGCTGAAACGCCGTTCGCTGTCGGCCAGTTTGGCCCGTACCGCCTGTTCCATGTCGATCCCCAGTTCGCTGCACATCAGCAGCAGGTACAGCACGATATCGCCGACCTCCTGACCGGCATGCGTTAGCTGCTCGGGGGCGAGCTGGCGCGACTGGTCTTCGCTCAGCCACTGGAAAATTTCCACCAGCTCGGCCATCTCCACGCTGGCGGCCATGGCCAGGTTTTTCGGGCTGTGAAATTGCCGCCAGTCGTTCTGGTCGCGGATGGCGTGCAGGCGGGCGGTGAGTTCGGTGAGGTTCATGGGCAGCTCCTTCATGCCGCATAGCTTCGGCTGGAAGTTGCCCCCGTGCAAGCCAGCGCAGCGCCGATCCGCGCGGCATGCCGGCGAAACCCGCGGCGGGCGGCTAGTCCAGTGCTCGCCAGGTGCCGGCCATATGCGCCAGGTCGTCCTGGCCGCGCAACTGAAACTGGCCGCTGGGCGCCTTGGCGCTGGCCAGTAAGCTGAGCGAACTGGGCAGCAGCACCGGCTTCTGAAAGCACACCTGCACCTGATAGCCGGCGCTGGGTAGGCGTTCGCCCAGCTCGGCCAGGGCGCGACCCTTGTTCCACAAGCCGTGGGCGATGGCGCGGGGGAAACCGAACAGCTTGGCGGTCACGCCGAACAGGTGGATCGGGTTGTAGTCGCCGGCGATTTTCGCGTAACGCCGGCCGATGTCGCCGGGCGCCTGCCAGTGGGCGATGGTGGTCAGCGGCAGTTCGGCTAGCTCTTCGCGGGTGGCCAGCGGACCTTCGAGGTGCACGGCGCGGCAGAGGATGCGGCTATCGCCTTGCCAGAGCAGGCCGAGCTGGTCTTCCAGGCGGGTGATCAGGCTGAACTGCGCGCCCTTTTCATGGGCCTGCAGGTTCTCCACCTGCACGCTGACATTGAACGGTCCCAGGCCGCCCAGCGGGCGCAGCACACGAATCTGATTCTCCAGGTGAACCAGGCCGAGCAGGGGGAAGGGGAAGCGCTTGTCGGTCAGCAACTGCAGCTGCAGGGCGAAGGCCAGCAGGTGCGGATAGGTCGGCGGCAGCAGACCATTGTCGGCGAAGCCGCAAATCTGCCGGTAACGCGCCAGGTGCTCGGGGTCGACGCTGACCTGGCAGCGCAGACCATGGCTCGGCAGGGTTTTGCCGGTGACGCTGCGGCGCAGCAGGGCGCGCGCGAACAGGCCAGGCAGGGCCGATGGGGCGAGCAGATCGTGCCAGTCGTGGGTCATGCGTGAACTCCTCTGGGTGAGCAAGCCCGGTGGGCAAGCGCTGGGGCGGATGACGGCGCATCAGGCCCCCAGCAGACTTTGTCCACAGACTCGCAGCACTTGTCCGCTTAGCGCGCCGGAGCCGGGTTGGGCAAACCAGGCCACGGCTTCGGCGACGTCCTGGGGCAGGCCGCCCTGGCCCATGGAATTCATCCGCCGGCCGGCCTCGCGCAGGGTGAAGGGGATGGCGGCGGTCATCTGGGTTTCGATGAAGCCGGGCGCCACCGCGTTGATGCTGATGCCGCGCTTGCCCAGTGCCGGTGCCAGGGCCTGAGTCAGGCCGATCACCCCGGCCTTGCTGGTGGCGTAATTGCTCTGGCCGAGGTTGCCGGCGATGCCGCTGATCGAAGCGATCAGCACCACGCGACCGTTGTCCTGCAGGGTGCCGGCATCCAGCAGCGCCTGGGTCAGCAGTTGCGGGGCCTTGAGATTGACGTCGATCACCGAGTTCCAGAAGCCATCGCTCATCTTCGCCAGGGTCTTGTCGCGGGTGATGCCGGCGTTATGCACGACGATGTCCACGCCATCGGCCAGGGCCGCGACCAGTTGCGCAGGCGCGTCCTCGGCGCAGATGTCCAGCGCCACGCCGCGCCCGCCCAGGCGTGCGGCCAGCGCGTCGAGGGCGGCTTTGACCGCCGGCACGTCCAGCAGCACGACCTCGGCGCCGTCACGCGCCAGGGTCTCGGCAATCGCCGCGCCGATGCCGCGCGAGGCGCCGGTGACCAGGGCCTTCTTGCCGGCGAGTGGGCGGGTCCAGTCCTTGACCTGTTCGCTGCAGCGGCCGAGGCGCACCACCTGGCCGGACACGTAGGCACTCTTGGGCGAGAGGAAGAAGCGCAATGCGCCTTCCAGTTGATCCTCGGCGCCCTTGCCGACATAGATCAGCTGGACGCTGCCGCCGTGGCGGATCTCCTTGCCCAGCGAGCGGCTGAAGCCTTCCAGCGAGCGCTGCACGCTGGCCGCTATCGGGTCTTTCAACGACTCCGGGGCGCGTCCCAGCAGTACCACGCGTGGGCAATTAGCCAGGCCCTTGAAGGTCGGCTGGAAGAAATCGCGCAGCTCGATCAGTTGTTCAAAACGAGTCAGGCCGCTGGCATCGAACACCAATGCCTTGAGCTTTGGCCCATGCTCGGCGGTCCAGCGCGGCAGCGCGTACTGCCCCTCGTGAGCCGCGTACACGGCATCGCTAAGTTTATCGGCGAAGGACACTACGGCCTGGCCCAGCGCGCCCGCGCCGCCGAGCAGCAGGGCGCCGTCGATCGGCCGTGTGCGTCCGCTGCGCCAGCGCTCCAGGGGCAAGGGTGCGGGCAGGCCGAGAGTTTTGACCAGGCGGCGGCCAGCTGATGAGTTGGCGAAGGCGAGATATCGATCGGACATGGAACGGGCTCCAGGTTGCTGACTCCAAGTGTGGACCACGCCACTCGGCGGCGGGTTGCAGGGTTGCTGAATCGAGTGCTGTGATTTATAGGCGCTAGCAGGCCGTTGAAAAACTACCTGCGTTGGCAATACTGCGTTAAAAACAGGCTCGGAATGCTCATTTACAGCTCGTAAACTGCGCTTCCTCGCCTGTTTTTGTCTTGTCTTGCCTGCCTCGCCTACGTTTTTCAACGGCCTGCGAGTGGCCTGTACGGTTAGTTGCTTAACCCAAGTTCGGATGACTGGGGTCCAGAGGCAAGGCGCTGTGACGAGTCATAGCGGGCTATGGTGAGGAGCAGCAACGCAGCATCAGGGCTTCAGGCGCCGAAATTGACTAAGTGAACTAGCCACACAGGCCACTAGGCTAGCCTTGTGGCTAGCTCATTCATTTTGCAAGGAGTCCAGCATGACCCAGCTGCGTCGCGTCGCCATCGTCGGCGGCAACCGCATTCCCTTCGCCCGCTCCAATGCGGCCTACGCCACGGCAAGCAATCAGGAGATGCTGACCAGCGCCCTGGAAGGCCTGATCGAGCGCTTCAACCTGCATGGCGAGCGCATGGGCGAGGTGGTCGCCGGCGCGGTGCTCAAGCATTCGCGCGACTTCAACCTGACGCGCGAATGCGTGCTCGGCTCGCGTCTGGCGGCGCAAACCCCGGCCTATGACCTGCAACAAGCCTGTGGCACCGGTCTGGAGGCGGCCTTGCTGGTGGCCAACAAGATCGCCCTCGGGCAGATCGAGTGCGGCATTGCCGGCGGGGTGGACACCACCTCCGATGCGCCAATCGGGGTCAGCGAAGGGCTACGGCAGGTTCTCCTGGAGGCCAATCGCGGCAAGACCACCGGTGACAAGCTGAAGGCCCTGCTCAAGCTGCGTCCGCGTCATCTGCTACCGTCGCTGCCGCGCAACAGCGAGCCGCGCACCGGGTTGTCGATGGGCGAGCACTGCGAGCTGATGGCGCAAACCTGGGCCATCCCGCGTGATGAGCAGGACCTGCTGGCCGTCGCCAGCCACCAGAAGCTGGCCGCGGCCTATGCCGAAGGCTGGCACAGCGACCTGATCACGCCCTTCAATGGCCTGACCCGCGACCAGAACCTGCGCCCGGACATCGATCTCGCCAAGCTCGCCAGCCTCAAGCCGGTGTTCGCGCGGGGCCCGCGCGGCACCCTGACCGCCGCCAATTCCACCCCGCTGACCGATGGCGCATCGCTGGTGCTGCTGGCCAGCGAAGACTGGGCCAAGGCCCGTGGCCTGCCGGTTCTCGCCTACCTCAGGGATGGCGAAGCGGCGGCGGTGGACTTCGTCAACGGCGCCGAAGGCCTGCTAATGGCGCCGGTCTATGCCGTGCCACGCCTGCTGGCGCGCAATAACCTGAGCCTGCAGGACTTCGACTACTACGAGATCCACGAAGCCTTCGCCGCGCAGGTGCTCTGCACCCTCAAGGCCTGGGAAGACGCCGAGTACTGCAAGACCCGCCTGGGTTTGAGCCAGCCAATGGGCGCCATCGACCGCAGCAAGATGAACGTCAAGGGCAGCTCGCTGGCCGCCGGTCACCCTTTCGCCGCCACCGGCGGGCGCATTGTCGCCAACCTGGCTAAATTGCTCGCCGTGGCAGGTGAGGGCCGCGGCCTGATCTCGATCTGCGCCGCTGGCGGTCAGGGGGTTACGGCTATCCTGGAGCGCTGAAACCGTTAGGTGCTATGGGGTGGGTAGGATGCAGTCGAGCGAAGCGATACCCATCGGCTTACGTAGGTGGGAGTTTTTTCATACGCTTTTAGTCGAGGAGGTGGATGCGGATATCGCTGAGGCCCACTTCATCGGCCCGGCGATCCAGGCTGGAACGCAGGTTTTGCTCCCAGGGGGCGTCTTCCACCATGCGTAGCCCGTCGGTGTGCTTGTGCAGCAGAAGTAGGCGCACCTGATCGAGGGTGGGTTCGTCGAATTCGTCGAGAGTGAGGGCGTCGGGGTGACCGTTGATGCGGTAGTCGACTTGGTAGTGCTTCAATTCATGCATGGTGGGATTCTCCTAGGTTCCTTTTAGTTCGGACAACCGAATCGGCTGCGATTTCCCTGGATGATTCAGCCCGCCTCGGGTTCGGGTGTGTGGCTGCCGGCTCGTTCGCCTTCCAGCAGCGCCGCCTTGCGCGCCAGCCCCCAGCGGTAGCCGCTGAGCGCGCCGTCGGCGCCGATCACCCGATGGCACGGTATCAGCAGGCCCAGCGGGTTACTCGCGCAGGCCCGGGCCACGGCTCGCGGGTGGCTGTCGATGCTGGCGGCCAGTTCGCCATAGCAGCGGGTCTGGCCGGCGGGGATTTGTCGCAGCGCGCGCCACACCTGTTGCTGAAACACCGTGCCGCGCAAGTCCAGCGGCAGTTGTGCGGCGCGCTGTGGGGTTTCGATTTGATTGATGATCTGCTGCAGCCAGTTGCCCAGGCCGGCATCGTCGCGTTGCAGGTGGGCGGCGGCGAAGCGCTGGCGCAACTCGCTTTCCACGTCCTCGGGGTTGTCGCCGAACAGCAGGGCGCAGACGCCCTTGGCGCTGCTGGCCAGTAGTAGCTGGCCGAGCGGGCAGGCGGCGATGGCATAGCGCAGGGTTTCGCCGGGGGCCTGGCGACGGCGTTGCGCGGGGCTCAAACCATCGCGGTGTTGATAAAGCGCCCTGGTGTCGGAGTAGCCGGCGGCCAGCGCGGCATCCAGCACGGACTCGGCCTGCGCCAAGCTGGCCTCCAGCTGCGCGCGACGCTGGGCATTGGCCCAGGCCTTTGGCGTCAGTCCGGTGCGCGCCTTGAACGCGCGAGCCAGGTGCGAGGGCGATAGGCCGATGCGCGCGGCGAGCTGTTCGAGGGTGGGTGTTTTGTCCTGTTCGACCAGCAGGCGGCAGGCGGCGGCGACCAGTTGATCGAGCTGTTCGGCCGGACTGATGCCCTGCGGGGAGCAGCGTTTGCACGGGCGAAACCCTGCCGCTTCGGCGCTCGCCGGGGTGGCATGAAAGCTGACGTTTTCGCGTCGCGGTCGCCGCGCCGGGCAGCTCGGTCGGCAGTAGATACCGGTGGAGCGCACGGCGAAGACGAACTGGTTATCGCGCGCGGCATCGCGCGCGCAGACGGCTTGCCAGCAAAGGTCGGTGTCGAGCATGGCGCGGCTCCGCAGGATGATGAGTCGATTGTCGACCCTTGCGCCGAGTACGCCAATGCGAATTGCGCTTTCAAATCTGCCGTTGAATGTCTGGATGTTCAGTGTCTGCGCCACATTTATTGGTTCGCTAATGGACACATGGCGCTCCGTGGGCTGGGCGCTGCCCGAGGATTGCCGTATAACGGGCGGTATATGCGAATAGGGCAACACAGGACCCCAGATTAAAGCTAATGAAGACGCCAAAACGTATTGAACCCCTGGTCGAGGCTGGTCTGGTCGACGAAGTGATGCGCCCACTGATGAGTGGCAAGGAAGCCGAAGTGTACGTGGTGCGCTGCGGTGATGAGCTGCGCTGCGCCAAGGTCTACAAAGAGGCCAATAAGCGCAGTTTTCGGCAGGCAGCGGTCTATCAGGAAGGCCGTAAAGTGCGCAGCAGCCGTGATACGCGGGCCATGACCAAAGGCACCAAGTACGGCCGCAAGGGCCAGGAAGACTCCTGGCAGAACGCCGAAGTGGCCGCCTTGTTCCATCTGGCCGGCGCCGGGGTGCGGGTGCCCAAGCCTTACGACTTTCTCGAGGGTGTGCTGCTCATGGAGCTGGTCCTCGACTATGACGGCGCCGTTGCACCGCGCCTCAATGATGTCGACCTGCACCCGGATGATGCCCGCGAATACCATGCCTTCATGATCGGTGAAGTGGTCAAGATGCTCTGCGCCGGCCTGGTGCATGGCGACTTGTCCGAGTTCAACGTACTGCTAGGTCCTGAAGGCCCGGTGATCATCGACCTGCCCCAGGCAGTCGATGCCGCTGCCAATAGCCATGCCTTCAGCATGCTCGAGCGCGATGTCGGCAACATGTCCGCCTACTTCGGCCAGTTCGCCCCGGAACTCAAGTTCAGCAAGTACGCCAAGGAAATGTGGGCATTGTACGAGGTCGGCGAGCTGACTCCAGACAGCCTGTTGACCGGCGAGTTCGACGACCCGGAAGAGGCCGCCGATATCGATGCGGTGATGCGCGAGATCAAGGCCACCCTGGCCGAAGAAGCGCGTCGGCTGGCGCTGCTCGATGCCGAAGACGCCCCTTCCGGTGAGGAACCGCCGCCGCCCTGGGCGCAGTAGTCGCCGCACGCTAGGCGAGGGTTGAGGCGCGAGCCGTTGCAGCCCGACTTCTTCCATCCAGCATGGCGATCACCGCCATGCTGGATGAAAATAGCGCCCCCTACAGACGTGCCACCTGGAAGGTATCGCAACGGCCGATCTGGCCTTGTTCGAAGCCGAGCGTGAACCAGCGCACGCGCTGCGCCGAGGTGCCGTGGGTGAAGGAGTCCGGCACCACCTGGCCGCGCGCCTGTTTCTGCAAACGGTCATCGCCGATGGCATTGGCGGCGTTCAGTGCTTCCTCCAGGTCGCCCGGTTCCAGCCAGTCGAGGCGGCGCTGGGCATGATGGGCCCAGATCCCGGCCAGGCAATCGGCCTGCAGTTCCTGGCGTACCAGCAGACCGTTGTCGCCCTCCATGCGTTCACCGCGTTGCCGTGCCGCATTTACCTTGGCCGATACACCGAGCAGGGTCTGTACGTGATGCCCCACTTCATGGGCGATCACATAGGCCTGGGCGAAGTCGCCAGCTGCGCCGAAGCGTTGTTCCAGTTCACGGAAGAACGCCATATCCAGGTAGACCCGCTGATCGCCGGGGCAGTAGAAGGGGCGACCGCCGAACTGGCGAAGCCACAGGCCGAATTGATCCCGCCACGAAACAGCACCAGGGTCGGGTCGCGGTATTGGCGCTTGGCGCTCTGGAATATTTCGCGCCAGGTGTCCTCGGTATCGCCGAGGATGGCGCGGACGAACTCCGCCTGTTCGTCGTTGACGGCCGGGGGCGCGCTGCGCTGCTGGCCGAGCGAACTGGTCTGGGTGGCCTGGCCGGCCAGCTGGCCGAGGATCTGCAGCGGATCCTGGCCCATCAGCAAACCGATGATCACCACGGCAGCGATGCCGCCGAGGCTCAAGCCCTTGGCCCCGCCAAACCGTGTGCCGCCACTGCGGCCGCGCGCATCCACTACGTTGTCGCTGCGTCTTGCCCGTTTCCAGCGCATTGCCCGGCTCCCTTGGCCATCTGCAGGCCTTCAGTGTCGTTGCTCATCGGGGCGGGCGCCAGTGGCGCCGTCAGTTGCCTGGGTAGGTGCTGAGCGTGCGTTGCTTGCCCTGCCGGTCCAGGCCGATGACTTGGTAGGCCTGTTGGCGGTCACCCATCTCCATACCCGGTGAGCCGGTCGGCATACCCGGCACGGCGGCGCCGAGTAGATCAGGCTGCTGGCGCAGTTTGAGGATGTCGGCCGCGGGCACGTGGCCTTCGACGAATTTACCGTCGATCACCCCGGTGTGGCACGAGGCCAGGCGTGGCGGGACGCCTAGACGCTGCTTGACCGCGCTCATGTCGCTTTCGACGTGGTCGATGACGTTGAAGCCGTTCTCCTGCAGATGGCTGATCCAGGCCTTGCAGCAGCCGCAATTGGCGTCGCGGTGCACGTCGATGTCGATCGGCTCGGCGGCCTGGGCGAGGCCGGCGAAGAGGCCGGCGATAAGGATTAACGGACGCATGCAGGAACTCCCCTGTGGATTGTTGGCCGAGCATAACGCTGTCCGGGCAGGGGGCCAAATCAGCGGCTGTATCCGGATCTGTCCTGGGCAGCCTATGCTGCGCGGACGATTATTGGGGAAAGGGAGCTGGCGATGCTGTTTGCACGGGTGATTCTGGTTATTCAGATGGTGGCGCTGGCCGGTTTGGGCCTGGCCTATTTCGTCCGTCCCCATGAGATGGCCAACCTCAGTGGCATGCTGCTGATGGCGCCTGCCGCGGCGACCGATGTGCGCGCCTATTACGGCGGCTTGCAGATCGGCCTGGCGACATTCCTGGCGTTGGCCCTCAGTCGTCTCGATCTGACCCGCGCCGCTTTGACCCTGATGGTGCTGCTCTACAGCTCGCTGGCGCTGGCGCGCATCGGCGGCCTGTGGCTGGACGGCGGCGCCCAGCAGACCTTCAATCTGCTGGCATTGCTGGTTGAGGTGGTGTCCGCCGGGCTGGCTTTCTGGGCATTGCGTGGGCTGTCGCGGCTATAGCGCGAGGCCGGCGATGTGCTCTGGCGCTGCGCGGTTGCACTGTGAACAGGTTATCTTCGCGCCGCGCGAGCGGGCTGCAAGGGCGCCGCTGCCCTCATTACCTGATGGACCCCTAAGGATAAGCAATGCTTGAGTTGGCTGCGGCATTCATCTGCCTGACGACGCTGATGACCTACGTCAGCTACCGCTTCACCAATCTACCGCCGGCGATCGGGGTCATGGCGACTGCCTTGATCTTCTCGCTGGTGCTGCATGGGGTGACCCTGGCAGGCTACCCGGTGCTTGAGGATCAGGTTGGCGACATGCTCCGGCAGATGTCATTCCAGAGCCTGTTGATGGACTGGATGCTGTCGTTCCTGCTGTTCGCCGGGGCCCTGCATGTCAAACTTGACGACCTGCACAGCTATAAGTGGCCGATCGGCTTGCTGGCCACCGTGGGAGTGCTGCTCTCGACGCTGATGATTGCCGGCATGGCCTACTGGATGTTGGCGCTGTTTGGTTGGTCGGTGAGTTTCCTCTATTGCCTGCTGTTCGGTGCGCTGATCTCGCCAACCGACCCGATTGCGGTGCTGGGCATACTGCGCAGCGCGGGGGCGCCGAAGCCGCTGGAAACCACCATCGTCGGCGAGAGTCTCTTCAACGACGGTACCGCCGTGGTGCTGTTCACCGTGCTGCTGACCGTCGCCCTGCAGGGGCAGGCGCCTTCGGCGCTGGGCATTGTCGAACTGTTCGCCACCGAGGCGCTGGGTGGCATCGCTCTGGGACTGCTGCTGGGCTACGGCGTCTACCTGATGATGCGTTCGATCGACCAGTATCAGGTCGAGGTGATGTTGTCGTTGGCCCTGGTCATCGGTGGTTCTGCACTGGCGGCGGGCGCCCATGTCTCGGCGCCGATCGCCATGGTCGTGGCCGGGCTGATCATCGGCAACATGGGTCGCAGCTATGGCATGTCCGATCAGACCCGGCTGTATGTCGACAAATTCTGGGAATTGATCGACGAGATGCTCAACGCCTTCCTGTTTGCCTTGATGGGCCTGGAAATCCTGCTGTTGCCCTTCTCCTGGCTGAATGTCGCGGCGGGCATCTTGATGGCCCTGCTGGTGCTGGGCGCGCGCATCGTGACCATCGCTCCGGCCATCCTCCTGCTGCGCCGCCTGCCGAAATCAGGTGACGGCATTCCCGCGGGGGCGATTCGCATCCTCTCTTGGGGCGGGTTGCGCGGTGGCATTTCGGTCGCCTTGGCGCTGTCCCTGCCGATTGGCCCTGAGCGCGACCTGCTGTTGAGCATCACCTACGTCATCGTCCTCGGTTCGATCCTGATCCAGGGGCTGACCATCGGGCCGCTGGTGAAGAAGATCTACCACGACAAGACGGCTACCGCAGACGATTGAAGTGGCTGGCCGCGGCTAGGTCGGGCGGCGCTTAGCGCCGCTCCAGCAGCACACCCGACTCCATGTGGTGGGTGTAGGGAAACTGGTCGAACAGGGCGCAGCGCGTGACCTGGTGGGTATCGCTGAGCTGGGCGATGTTGGCGGCCAGGGTCTCGGGGTTGCAGGAGATGTAGAGGATGCGCTCGAAGCGCCGGGTCAGTTCGCAGGTGTCCGGGTCCATACCGGCGCGCGGCGGGTCGACGAACACGCTGCCGAACTGATAGCTCTTCAGGTCGATGCCGGCCAGGCGGCGGAACGGCCGCACGTCGTTGAGGGCTTCGGTCAGCTCCTCGGCGGACAGGCGTACCAGGGTGACGTTGTCCACGGCGTTGTCGGCCAGGTTGGCCAGGGCGGCATTTACCGAGGATTTGCTGATCTCGGTGGCCAGCACCTTGCGCACCCGAGTGGCCAGCGGCAGGGTGAAGTTGCCGTTGCCGCAATACAGCTCCAGCAGGTCGTCGTCGCGCTGGCCCAATGCGTCGTAGGCCCAGCCGAGCATCTTCTGATTGACCTCACCGTTGGGCTGGGTGAAGGCGCCTTCCGGCTGGCGATAACGGAAGCGGCGACCGGCCACCTGCATTTCTTCCTCGACGAAATCCTTGCCGATGACGATACGCTTGCCGCGCGAACGGCCGACGATATTAACCTGCAGTTCGGCGGCCAACTGTTCCGCCGCAACCTGCCAGGCTGCGTCCAGCGGGCGGTGGTAACACAGGGTGATCAGCGCATCGCCACTCAGGGTGGTGAGAAATTCGACCTGGAACAGCTTGAAACTCAGCACCTCGCTGGCCTGCCAGGCCGCTTTCAGCTTCGGCATCAGGGCATTGATCTGCAGGCTGGCGATGGGGAAGTCTTCGAAGAAGATCGGCGTGTACTTGTCACCGGCCTCGAACATCGCGTAATGGCGGGTGCCGTCTTCGCGCCACAGGCGAAATTCTGCGCGCAGGCGGTAATGCTCGCGTGGCGATTCGAACACCTCCGGCTCGGGGGCCTCGAAGGGCGCCAGCAGCTCGACCAGGCGGGCTTTCTTTTCGGCGAGCTGAGCGGCATAGGTGCTGGGATCGAACTGGAGACGGCTCATGGATTACTTGGGACTCGTATGAATTACGGCACTTGTAGGAGCTGCGGGGGCGCCTAGCCTATGCCCGCGAAACATGATCGCGGCATGGCCCGCTCCTACGGGGTTGTCGTTAGGCGTTAAACCAGCCCAGCTTGATCACGAACAACACCGACAACACCAGCAACGCCGGGTTGAGGTCGCGCCAGCGTCCGGCCAGCAGCTTTACCACTGTCCAGCTGATGAAGCCGAAGGCGATGCCGTTGGCGATCGAGAAGGTCAGCGGCATGGCCAGTGCGGCCACCACCACCGGCGCGGCGACGGTTAGGTCGTCCCAGTCTATCTGGGCCAGGCTGCTCATCATTAATACGGCGACGAACAGCAGCGCCGGGGCGGTGGCGAAGGCCGGGATGGCCCCGGCCAGTGGGGCGAAGAACAGGCTGAGGAGGAACAGCAGGGCGACCACGCAGGCGGTCAGGCCAGTGCGGCCGCCGGCGCTGATGCCCGCCGCGGATTCGATGTAGCTGGTGGTGGTGCTGGTACCCAGCGCGGCGCCGGCCATGGTTGCGGTGCTGTCGGCCAGCAGGGCGCGGCCGAGCTTAGGCATCTTGCCATCCTTATCCAGCAGGTCGGCCTTCTGCGCGACCCCGATCAGGGTGCCGGAGGTGTCGAACAGGTCAACGAAGAGGAAGGCGAAGATCACGCTGAGCAGGCCGATGTCCAGGGCGCCGGCGATGTCCAGTTGCAGCAGGGTCGGTAGCAGCGACGGCGGCATCGATACCACGCCGTCGAGCTGTGAAAAGCCGAAGGCCACGGACAGGCCGGTGACCAGCAGGATGCCGATCATCACCGCGCCGGTGACCTTGCGGTAGGCCAGGGCGGCGATCACGAAGAAACCCAGGCAGGCCAGCAGTACGCTGCCTTGGCTCATGTCGCCGAGGCCGACCAGGGTGGCGGGATTGTCTACCACGATGCCGGCGTTCTTCAGCGCGATGATCGCCAGGAACAAGCCGATGCCGGCGGCAATCCCGGCGCGCAGGGCCATGGGAATGCTGTTGATGATCCACTCGCGGATCCTGAAGATCGACAGCAGGAAGAAAATCACCCCGGAGAGAAACACCGCGCCCAGCGCCACCTGCCAGGTGTGGCCCATGGTCAGCACCACGGTGTAGGTGAAGAAGGCGTTGAGGCCCATGCCCGGCGCCAGGGCAATCGGGTAATTGGCCACCAGGCCCATGATCGCCGAGCCGATGGCGGCGGCCAGGCAAGTGGCGACGAATACCGCGCCCTTGTCCATGCCGGTTTCGGCCAGAATATTGGGGTTGACGAAGAGGATGTAGGCCATGGTCAGGAAGGTGGTGAGGCCGGCCAGCAGCTCGGTGCGTACCGTGGTGTGATGCGCTTTGAGGTGGAAGATTCGTTCCAGCATGCAGGGCTCCCTATGGCGTAAGAGGTTGTAAACATGTCGAGCGCCGTCGCGAGGCTTTCTCCAGGCGTTCGCGGCAAGGCGCACTGCGTGAACTAAATAGCCCCGTTCTTCACGTGGCGCAACGTCGACGGCGGGCGCATAGAGGCGGCAGCCGGCGAGAGTGTTTCTTCGCGCCTTCAATGTGCAGACCGAAAGCAAAGCACATGCGCATGATTTTGCTGGCGATCTGGAAAAAGGCGCGCATCATAACAGCTCGTCCGCATGCGGTGCAGGCATGGCCCTGTGGACGCTTTTCGTTGGGTTTTTCGAGGAGGCAAACATGACTTCACGTGCCCTTATCACCATTGCCGATGGCGTCGAAGACATCGAATGCGTGACCCTGATCGACGTGCTGCGCCGCTCCGAGGTCGAGGTGGTGGTCGCCAGCATCGAAGGCCGGCGCATGATCACCTGCGCCCGCGGCACCCGTTTGACTGCCGACACCATGCTGGTCGACGTCCTGGCCCAGGAGTTCGACCTGATCGTACTGCCCGGCGGCATGCCCGGTGCGCAACGCCTGGCCGAGCATGAACCGCTGGCCGAACGGGTGCGCCAGCAGGCCAAGGCCGGCAAATGGTTCGCCGGGATCTGTGCGGCGCCAGCGGTGGCCTTGCAGGCGTTCGGTGTACTCAAGCAGCGGCAGATGACCTGCTACCCGAGCTTCAGCGAGCGCCTCAGCGGTTGCACCTTCATCGACCAGTCGGTGGTGGTCGACGGTAACTGCATCACCAGTCAGGGCCCGGGCACCGCGCTCGAGTTCGCCCTGACCCTGGTCGAGCAACTGCGCGGCAAAGGCACGCGCAAGCAGGTGGCCGAGGCGATGCTGGTGCATTGAGAGCCATGCCTTTCAAGGTCATTGATCAATGACAGTGTTGCGGCGCAAGCGGCCAGCGATCGAATCGTAGGGTGGGTTAGCGGCGCAGGTAAAGATCGTTAATTCGACACCGTGTTTGCGCGCCGCGTAACCCACCAAGCAGTAGTCCGAGGCGCGGCCATGGTGGGTTACGGCGCAACATGAACGGAGGTGACTGCCAGGCCGGAACAAGCGCCTAACCCACCCTACGGTTCTGGCGCAGAACCTGCGCTTTCGTCGCGTGGTTCGCTCAGGTGATCGCGCTGCGCCAGAGCGGGGAAGAGTTTGATCCAGGCGCCGGTGACCAGCAGGGCACCGACGCCGCCGATCAGCACCGCCGGCACGGTGCCGAACCAGGCTGCGCTGACCCCGGCACGGAACTCGCCGAGCTGGTTCGACGCGCCGATGAACAGGCCATTCACCGCGCCGACCCGGCCGCGCATTTCGTCTGGCGTTTGCAGTTGCACGAAGGCGCCACGGATGACCATGCTGACCATGTCCGCCGCGCCCAGCACCACCAGCGTCGCCAGGCTGAACCACAGTGAGGTGGACAGGCCAAAGCCGATGGTCGCCACGCCGAAGATCGCCACCGAGGTGAAGATCACCGGGCCGACCCGGCGCTCGATGGGGAAGTGCGCCAGCCACAGCGACATCAGCAGCGCGCCCACCGCTGGCGCCGAACGCAGCAAGCCGAGGCCCCAGGGGCCGGTGAGCAGGATGTCCTTGGCAAATACCGGCAGTAGCGCAGTGGCGCCGCCGAGCAGCACCGCGAACATGTCCATGGAGATCGCGCCGAACACTGCGGGGCGGCTGCGAATAAAGCGAAAGCCGGCCAGCAGCGACTCCAGCGAAGCCTTCTGTTTCAGCGGCAACTGGCGCGACGGCAGGCTGAGCATCAGGCTCAGAGCGCCGATATAGAGTACTGCGGCGGGACCGTAGACCCAGCCCGCATCCACCGCATAGAGCAGGCCACCGAGCGCCGGCGCGACTATGGTCGCGGTCTGCATCGCCGAAGCGGAGGCGGCTACGGCGGCGGGAAACAGCGCCGGTGGCACTATGTTGGGCAGCAGCGCCTGGGTGGTCGGCATCTCGAAGGCGCGGGCGCTGCCGAGCAGAAAGGCGATCAGGAAAATCATCTCGCGGGTGAGGCCGCCGGCGCTGCTGCCAAGCAGCAGGGCCAGGGCGGTCAGGCCCTGGGCGCCCTGGCACAACGCGGCGACCTTGCGCCGGTCGAAGCGATCCGCCACATGGCCGGTGAGGAGGATGAACAGTATCCGCGGGAGAAACTCGACCAGGCCGACCAGGCCCAGGTCGAGTACGTTGCCGGTCAGCGTGTACATCTGCCAGCCGATGGCCACGGTGAGCATCTGGAAACCGCTGGCGGTGCCGACCCGCGCCAGCCAGAAGGCGATGAAGGGGCGCTGGTGACGCAGGAGTAGCTTGGCGTGGACGCTCATGATTTATTTAGATAGCTAACTACTGAAGGGGCGCCAGCCTAGCATGGCAGGTGTGTTGGGCGAGCGGCGTGCGCGACAAATAACCACAGCGGCAAGCGTCGGGCGAGGCGTTACTCTCTAGCCAATACTTGATTCAGATCAACGTTTGGGTTGGGTTTTACTGAGGCTACCTTGGCCCAGTACGCAGTGTCACCCCGTAATGACAAGAACAATCGCACCCTTTTGCGTTCCCATATCGATAGGAGCGCGCACACGGCTGTGCCCCGATTAACCTGAGTGAGGATGCTCCATGTTCGGCATAGAGGCTCTCGACCTGGCGCGAATCCAGTTCGGTTTCACTATTTCCTTCCATATCATTTTTCCGGCCATCACCATTGGCCTGGCCAGCTATCTGGCGGTATTGGAAGGCTTGTGGCTGAAGACCAGGCAAGAGGTCTACCGCGATCTGTACCACTTCTGGTCGAAAATATTCGCCGTCAACTTCGGTATGGGCGTGGTCTCCGGCCTGGTCATGGCCTATCAGTTCGGCACCAACTGGAGCGCCTTCTCGGACTTCGCCGGGGCGGTCACCGGGCCGCTGCTGACCTATGAAGTGCTCACCGCGTTCTTCCTCGAGGCGGGTTTTCTCGGCGTCATGTTGTTCGGCTGGCAGCGCGTCGGTCCCGGTCTGCACTTTTTCTCCACCCTGATGGTTGCCATCGGCACCTTGATCTCGACCTTCTGGATCCTCGCCTCCAACAGCTGGATGCACACCCCCCAGGGCTTCGAGATCATCGACGGGCGGGTGATTCCGGTGGACTGGTTCGCCGTGGTGTTCAATCCGTCCTTCCCCTATCGACTGGCCCATATGGCCACGGCGGCGTTCCTGGCCACGGCGTTTTTCGTCGGTGCTTCGGCGGCCTGGCATCTGCTGCGCGACCGGGATAATCCGGCGCTGCGCAAGATGTTGTCGATGGCCATGTGGATGGCCCTGCTGGTCGCGCCGATCCAGGCGGTGATTGGCGACCTGCATGGCCTCAACACCCTCAAGTACCAGCCGGCGAAGATCGCCGCGATCGAGGGCCACTGGGAAAACCACGGTGATGAGCCGACTCCGCTGATCCTGTTCGGCTGGCCGGACATGGACGCCGAAGAAACCCGCTTCAAGCTGGAAATTCCGGCGCTCGGCAGCCTGATCCTGACCCACAGCCTGGACCAGCAAGTGCCGGCACTGAAAGAGTTCGCCAAGGAGGATCGGCCCAACGCGACCGTGGTGTTCTGGACCTTCAGGGTAATGGTCGGGATCGGCATGCTGATGATCCTCACCGGCCTCTGGAGCCTGTGGCTGCGCGCCCGTAGTCGCCTCTTCCAGTCGCGGGCGTTCCTCCATCTGGTGGTGTGGATGGGGCCTTCGGGGCTCATCGCCTTGCTCGCCGGTTGGTACACCACCGAGATCGGTCGCCAGCCGTGGATTATCCAGGGGCTGATGCGCACCGCCGATGCTTCCTCTGGGCATAGCTTCGCGCAGATGAGCCTGACCCTGGCATTGTTCGTGGTGGTGTATTTCGCCCTGTTCGGCGCCGGGCTCGGTTACATGATGCGCCTGGTGCGCAAGGGGCCGGTCACCGGCGAAGGCCAGCAAGCTATCGAAGGCGGGCCTGGGCAGCCGCGCACGCCATCACGTCCGTTGTCCGCCGCGGATGAGGGGCTGGACGACAACGACACCCTGAGTGGAAGGAGTTGAATATGGGCATCGATCTTTCGCTGATCTGGGCTGTGATCATCGCCTTCGGCGTGATGATGTATGTGGTCATGGACGGTTTCGACTTAGGCCTAGGCATCCTCTTTCCCTTCGTCAAAAGCGAAGGCGAGCGCGATGTGATGATGAACACCGTGGCGCCGGTCTGGGACGGCAACGAAACCTGGCTGGTGCTCGGCGGTGCGGCGCTGTTCGGCGCCTTCCCGCTGGCCTATGCGGTGGTCTTGAGCGCGCTCTACCTGCCACTGATCTTCATGTTGCTGGGGCTGATTTTTCGCGGCGTGGCCTTCGAGTTTCGCTTCAAGGCCAAGGCGCACAAGCGCCATCTGTGGGACAAGGCCTTCATCGGTGGCTCGCTGACCGCGACCTTCTTCCAGGGCGTGGCCCTGGGCGCTTATATCGACGGCTTCGAGGTGGTGGACAGGGTCTATGTCGGCGGGTCGCTCGATTGGCTGACGCCGTTCTCGCTGTTCTGCGGGCTGGCGCTGATCGCCGCCTACGCCTTGCTCGGCTGCACCTGGTTGATCATGAAAACCGAAGGCCGCTTGCAGCAGCAGATGCACGACCTGGCGCGGCCGCTGGTGTTCGTGGTGCTGGCGGTGACCGGCATGGTCAGCCTGTGGACGCCGCTGGCGCACGCCGAGATCGCCGCGCGCTGGTTCAGCCTGCCGAATCTGTTCTGGTTCATCCCGGTGCCCTTGCTGGTGCTGCTGTGCACCTGGGCGCTGCTGCGTGCGGTGGCTAACAACGCCCACTATTCGCCGTTCCTGCTGACCCTGGCGTTGATCTTCCTTGGCTACAGCGGCCTGGGCATCAGCCTGTGGCCGAACATCATCCCGCCGTCGATCAGCATCTGGCAGGCCGCCGCGCCGCCACAGAGCCAGGGCTTCATCCTGGTCGGCGCGCTGTTCATCATCCCCTTTATCCTGATGTACACCGCCTGGAGCTACTACGTGTTCCGCGGCAAGGTGACCGAGGAAGACGGCTATCACTGAGGAGCCCGCGATGCCGAATACGCAGGAGAAGAAACCGCTCTGGCAGCGCCTCGGCTGGCTGCTGGCGATCTGGGTCGCCAGCGTGCTGGCCCTGGGACTGGTGGCCGGGTTGTTGCGCCTGTTTATGAGCGCAGCGGGGATGGGTACGCCCTGATCGCAGCCGATGTGCGAGGTTCTCGTAGATACCGTCTTGCCCCTCAGCGGGCAAGACGGTATCTACGTTGCGGTCATTTGATCGCTTTCAGCACCACGAACTTCGGCGTCGCCGCCACCTGCTCGACGCCGCGGAACAGGCGCTTGAGCTTGGCGTGGTAGCCCAGGTGACGGTTGCCGACTATCCATAGCTCGCCGCCTGTGACCAGCGCGGCGCGGGCTTGCTGGAACATGCGCCAGGCGAGGAAGTCGCCAACCACCTGTTGCTGGTGGAACGGCGGGTTGCACAGCACCAGGTCCAGCGAGTCCGCCGTCTGCTCGGCCAGGCCGTCGCCGGCGCGAACCTCCACCGGACGTTCGCCCAGGGCCGCGCGCCAGTTCTCCCGCGCCGATTGCACCGCCATATAGGACTCGTCGACCAGGCACAGTTCCGCTTGCGGACTGCCCAGCGCATAGGCGATGCCCAGCACACCATTGCCACAGCCGAGATCCGCTACGCGCATGCGACTGAGGTGTTTGGGCAAATGGGGCAGGAAGGCGCGGGTGCCGATATCGAGGTCTTCGCGGCAAAACACATTGGCGTGGTTGAGCAGTTCGATGGCCGGCTTGTCCAGGCGATAGCGGCTCGGATAAGGCGACGCCGGAGCCGGTTTGTCGGTCGGTGTGGCCAATAACAGGCGTGCTTTCTTCACCGCCAGCGAGGCCTGTACCGGGCCGATATAACGCTCCAGCAGATCGCCCGCCGCGCGCGGCAGGTGTTTGACCATGGCGGCGGCGATCACCAGGGCGCCGGGCGCCAGTTGGCCGTGCAGGCGGATCAGTTGTTCTTCCAGCAGCGCCAGGGTCTTGGGGATGCGGATCACGACCCGGTCGAACGGACCCTGCGCCGTTGCGTTGGCTGGCACGAAGCTGACCGCGTCTGCCGGCAAGTGATTGCGCGCCAGGTTGGCCTGCAGACCCAGGTAGCCCAGGTGCGAGTCACCGCTGCTGGTGACCTGGGCCTGGCCGGCCAAATTGGCCGCCAGGGCGCCGAAGCTGTCGTTGAACAGCAGCACGCGCGCATCCGCGGGCAAGCCCTGCTCATGCAGGTGGTTGAGCAGGTACTCGTCGGCGGCATCGAAGGCCTGCAGGGGTTCGGCCTGCTGTTCGGGCTGGCGGATCAGGTCGAGCTGGGCAAAGGGCGTAACGAATATAGGCATATGGACTGCTGGTGTTTGTGGGCGGCGCTTTGCAGGACACTGTGGGTGTAACCCGAGCGCGAAAGGGAGTGAAGTATGACCGCCAGTGAAGACAAGTTCACCCGGCAGATATTGAGTGACGTGCATGTGTGGTCGCCGAGTCTGTTCAGCCTGCGTTGTTCGCGCGATTCCGGGTTCCGTTTCCGCGCCGGACAGTTCGCCCGGCTTGGCGTGCAGAAGGCCGACGGCACTATCGTCTGGCGTGCCTATTCGATGGTTTCGGCGCCGCATGACGATTTTCTCGAATTCTTCTCCATCGTCGTGCCCGGCGGCGAATTCACCTCCGAGTTGAGTCGCCTCAAGGCTGGCGACAGCTTGCTGGTGGACAAGCAGGCTTTCGGTTTTCTGACCCTCGACCGTTTTATCGATGGCCGCGATCTTTGGCTGCTGGCCAGCGGCACCGGCCTGGCGCCCTTTCTGTCGATTCTCCAGGACTTCGAGGTCTGGCAGCGGTTCGAGCGCATCGTCCTGGTCTACAGTGCGCGCACCGTCAGCGAACTGGCCTATCAACCGTTGATTCACGGACTCAAGGAGCTGGAACACCTTGCCGAGTACGGCGACAAGCTGACCTACCTGCCGTTGGTGACCCGCGAACAGGCGTCAGGCTGTCTGCCTGGGCGCATCACCACGCTACTGACCGACGGCGCCCTGGAGCACGCCGCCGACCTGGCCCTGAGCCCCGCGCACTCGCGATTGATGCTCTGTGGCAATCCGCAAATGATCGACGACACGCGCAAGCTCCTGAAACAGCGCGACTTGCAGTTGAGCCTGAACCGTCGGCCGGGCCAGGTGGCGGTCGAGAATTACTGGTGAGGATGAGGCGGCGCGGGACGCCGACCGATCAGGAGTGCAGCGCCAACCCGCCATCCGCAACCAATGCGGCACTGCCTGCGGCGAGTGACGGCCTACGGATTGCGGGTTGCTTCAAATCCGCCGATCCACCCTATTCCTTGCTTTGCTGGGTCTTGAGCAGGTCGCGAATCTCGGTCAGCAGGGTTTCTTCCGGGCTTGGCGCCGGCGGTAGGCTCGGGGCTACGGCTTCCTCGCGCTTGAGTCGATTGATCACCTTAACGGCCATGAAAATGGCGAGGGCTACGATCACAAAATCCAGCAGGGTCTGGATAAACTTGCCGTAGCTGAGGATCACTGCCGGCAGGTCGCCCTCGGCAGCCTTGAGGGTAATCGCCAGGTCGGAGAAATCGATGCCGCCGATCAGAAGGCCGATAGGCGGCATGACCACATCGCCGACGAAGGACGAGACAATCTTGCCGAAGGCCACGCCGATGATGATGCCCACGGCCATGTCGACCACATTGCCCTTGACGGCGAAGGCCTTGAATTCGCTGACGATACTCATGTGTCACCCCCTGATTTAGTTGATGTGCAGAGTGTAATGCAGTGCGCCGCACTTGCCAGACGAGCGCTCAGCGTTGGTGAAAAACTCAGTAGGGAAAGCGTACGTCGGGCAGGGTCTCGAAACCCGGCTTGGCGAACAGGTAACCCTGAAACAGTTCCACCCCCATGTCGCGCAGCGCATCGAGTTCGCCAGTGCTTTCAATGCCTTCGGCGATCACGCGGATATTCAGCTTGCGGCACATCTGCAGGGTTGCCTCGACCAGGATCTGCCGCACGCTGTCCTGGTCGATGTTGCGGATCAGCGCCATGTCCAATTTGATCAGGTCGGGCTGGAAGTCGGCCAGCAGGTTGAGGCCGGCATAGCCCGCACCGAAGTCGTCGATGGCAGTCATGAAGCCCTGCTTGCGGTAGGCCCTGAGGATATTGGTGAGGTGAGCGATATCCAGCACCTGCTCCTGCTCGGTGACCTCGAAGATGATCCGCTCGAGCGGAAAATTGCAGCGCCGAGCCGCTTCCAGGGTGGCGCGGATACAGGTTTCCGCGCGGTACACGGCGTTCGGCATGAAATTGATCGAAACCATGGCCGGCACTCTCAACTTAGCCGCCCATTCCACCGCCTTGATCCGGCAGCTTTGGTCGAAGGCATAGCGGTTGTCGGTATTGACCCGGGCTAGCAGGCTGCCGGCCGACTCCCCCGTGACGCCGCGCACCAGGGCCTCGTGGGCAAATATTTCTTGTTTGGCCAGGTCGAGAATCGGCTGGAAGGCCATGGTAATGGGGAACTCCAGCTTTTCCCCGTCTCGGCAGGCGGAACAGTTTGAAGGCGTGTTCATGGGCATTATCTCGTGTGGGGCACGCCAACCAAGCTAAGCAATAAATGCCGCGCGTGTTCTGCAAGTTCGCCAGTGGTCTAGGATATCGGTGTGAGGCATCGGGCTGAACTAGTCTGATACATACATTCGGAGGGTGCCGCCATGCCATTGCAATATCATCCACTCAGCCGCGAGTTTCCACAGTTTGAACCGCAAATGCGCGCCTTGTTGCAGGTTGACGGTCATTTCGCCCGTATGGCCGAGGAGTACGAGCAGCTGGATAAACGTATCTATGAGGTGCTAGGTGGCCGGGTGGCAATGGACGAGTTGCAGCTACAGGGCCTGAAAATGCAGAGGGTTGTCCTCAAGGACGAAATCGAAACCTTGCTGCGCAACGGTGCGGCGGGTTGATCCGGGTCAAGGGGCGAGCCGGAGCAGGGGCATATGCTGAATCCAGTCTTTCCTTGGAGTATCAGCATGCATATCGAACATCACCCCTTGATTCATGATTTCCCCGAACTACGTGCCGAGTTGCACGATTTGCGTCAGGCCGACCCGGACTTCTCACGTCTGGCCGATGAATACGAGACGCTGGATAAGCGTATTTGCCGCGTCGAAGAGGGTATCGAGCTGCTGGCCGATGATGCCTTGGCCGTGTTGAAGCGCGAACGTGTTGACCTCAAAGATCAGGTGGCCAAGCGCCTCGCTCCCCCTGCCGCTCAGTGCTGCGGTTGCTGCAAGGGCTGATCCGGCTTCCCGATTGACTGCTGGTAAAGGCTATGATGCGGGCTTTCGTTTGAGGGAGTCCGCTCCATGGCCAAGGCCAAGCGCATGTACGGCTGCACCGAGTGTGGCGCCACCTTTCCCAAGTGGGCCGGGCAATGCGGCGAATGCAGCACTTGGAACACCCTGACCGAAACCATGATCGAAGCCCATGCGGTTGCGCCCAGCGGACGCAGCGGCTGGACGGGGCAGCAGACGCAGCTGAAAACCCTGGCAGAAGTCAGTGTCGAGGAAATGCCGCGTTTTTCCACCGCATCAGGCGAACTGGATCGGGTGCTCGGTGGCGGCCTGGTAGACGGCTCGGTGGTGCTGATCGGCGGTGATCCAGGGATCGGCAAGTCGACCATCCTGTTGCAGACCCTGTGCAATATCGCCACGCGCTTTCCCGCGCTCTATGTCACTGGTGAGGAATCCCAGCAGCAGGTAGCCATGCGCGCCCGCCGCCTGGGCCTGCCGCAAGACAAACTTAAGGTGATGACCGAAACCTGCATCGAAAGCATCATCGCCACCGCGCGGCTGGAAAAGCCCAAGGTCATGGTGATCGACTCGATCCAGACCATCTTCACCGAGCAATTGCAGTCGGCCCCCGGCGGCGTGTCCCAGGTGCGCGAGAGTGCGGCCTTGCTGGTGCGATACGCCAAGCAGAGCGGCACGGCGATCTTCCTGGTCGGTCACGTGACCAAGGATGGCTCGCTGGCTGGTCCGCGAGTGCTCGAACACATGGTCGATACCGTGCTGTATTTCGAGGGCGAGTCCGATGGCCGCCTGCGCCTGCTGCGGGCGGTGAAGAACCGCTTCGGTGCGATCAACGAGCTGGGTGTGTTCGGCATGACCGACAAGGGGCTCAAGGAAGTCACCAACCCGTCGGCGATCTTCCTTACCCGCGCCCAGGAAGAAGTGCCGGGCAGCGTGGTGATGGCCACCTGGGAAGGCACCCGGCCGATGCTGGTGGAGGTGCAGGCGCTGGTCGACATCAGCCATATGGCCAACCCGCGGCGCGTCACCCTGGGCCTGGATCAGAACCGTCTGGCCATGCTACTGGCCGTGCTGCACCGCCACGGTGGCATCCCCACCCATGACCAGGACGTGTTCCTCAATGTGGTCGGCGGGGTCAAGGTGCTGGAAACAGCGTCCGACCTGGCGCTGATGGCGGCGGTGATCTCCAGCCTGCGCAACAAGCCGCTGGCCCATGATTTGCTGGTGTTCGGCGAGGTTGGCCTGTCCGGCGAGGTGCGCCCGGTACCGAGCGGTCAGGAGCGCCTGAAGGAAGCCGCCAAACACGGCTTCAAACGCGCCATCGTGCCCAAGGGCAATGCCCCCAAGGAGGCGCCGGCAGGGTTGCAGGTTATCGCGGTAACCCGTCTGGAACAGGCGCTTGATGCGTTGTTCGACTAAAACCGTGCGTAGGAGCCCGCTGCTGCGGTCCGGCGTCCCGACGATGATGGCCGAGTATCGCCAGTGTTGTCGCCCGTCTGGATTCATAGCGCCGGCGCCGGTGCAGTCCGGGATTGTTTCCCGGATTGTTCCGCGTTTCGCGGGTTATCCGGGATACGTGCTGGCTTACCCCCTCAGTCCCTTTCGCCCAGCGCCGCCAGTTCGCGCTCCAGCAGGGTTTCATCACCGAGGTTGAGCTCCACCAGGCGCCGCAGGTGGCTGATCGAATCGAGGTCGATATGCCGGCAGATGAAGCCGAGCAGCTCGCCATGGGTGCGGGTCAGGACCACTTCCATCTCCACGCGGGCGTCCTCGGCGAGCTGGATACTGGCGTTGAAGGGGTGATTGGGATCGCCATTCCACTGCTGCGGACGTTTGATCAGCAGCCCCTTGAGCGATACGTCATGCAGTTCGACAACCCAGCGGCGCTCCCCCTGAATGATCTCGGTGGGGGCGTCGAAGGCGATGCGCTGAAAGCGTCTACGCTCGTTGCTCGTGTCGCTCATACAAATAAACTCCTGCACGGTTTTGTCCACTATAGCCAAGGCCGGTGCGGCGGGCTTGGCTTTATGCGGCGCACTTGGGGGACACAAGGCCCAATGCCTGGTCGGGTGGTCTGAGTAATTGTCAGTCGGCAGCCATCCGGCGCTTGTTGCCAAGCCACTAAAAAGCCCGCCAAGTGGCGGGCTTTTTAGTGCTGCGCTTGAGCTTAGTTGCCGTAGACCGGGAACCTGGCGCAGAGCGCTTTGACTTGCTCGCGGATGCGCGCTTCGACCGAGTCGTCGCCCAGGTTGGCAAGGATCTCGCAGATCCAGCCGGCCAGTTGGCGGCACTCGTCTTCCTTGAAACCGCGGGTGGTCACGGCCGGGGTGCCGATGCGCAGGCCCGAGGTGACGAAGGGCGAGCGCGGGTCGTTGGGCACGCTGTTCTTGTTCACCGTGATGAAGGCGCGACCCAGGGCGGCGTCGGCGTCTTTACCGGTGATGTCCTGCTTGATCAGGCTAAGCAGGAACAGGTGGTTCTCGGTGCCGCCGGAGACCACGTCATAGCCGTTGTCGATAAACACGCTGGCCATGGTCTGGGCGTTCTTCACCACTTGCTGCTGGTAGGCCTTGAACTCGGGTTGCAGGGCCTCCTTGAAACACACTGCCTTGGCCGCGATCACGTGCTCCAGCGGGCCGCCCTGGCCGCCTGGGAACACGGCTGAGTTGAATTTCTTCTCCAGCGCTTCGTTGGCGCGGGCCAGGATTAGGCCGCCGCGCGGGCCGCGCAGGGTCTTGTGGGTGGTGGTGGTGACCACGTCGGCGAACGGCAGCGGATTCGGGTACACACCAGCGGCAACCAGACCGGCGACGTGAGCCATGTCGACGAACAGGTAGGCCCCGACCTTGTCGGCGATGGCGCGGAAACGTGGGAAATCCAGGACCTGGGAGTAGGCGGAGAAGCCGGCGATGATCATCTTCGGCTGGTGCTCGACGGCCAGGCGCTCGACTTCGTCGTAGTCGATCAGGCCGGAAACGTTGTCGATGCCGTACTGCACGGCATGATAGATCTTGCCGGAGAAGCTGACGCTGGCGCCGTGGGTCAGGTGGCCGCCATGCGCCAGGCTCATGCCCAGTACGGTGTCGCCCGGGTTGAGCAGGGCCATGTACACGGCGGCGTTGGCCTGGCTGCCGGAGTGCGGCTGGACGTTGGCGTAATCGGCGCCGAACAGCTGCTTGGCCCGGTCGATGGCCAGCTGCTCGACCACATCGACGTATTCGCAGCCACCGTAGTAACGCTTGCCCGGGTAGCCTTCGGCGTACTTGTTGGTCAGCACCGAACCCTGGGCTTCCATCACCGCTGGGCTGCAGTAGTTTTCCGAGGCGATCAGCTCGATATGTTCTTCCTGGCGCTGGGCTTCTTGCTCCATCGTGGCAAACAGTTCGGCGTCAAAACGAGCAAGATTCAAATCACGGCTGAACATGGCAAATCCTCTGAGAAAATCGGCTGGGCGGTAGAAAGAGGGGGCAAATTCTACCCCATCTCGGTTAAGCAGGGGTATGCAGCGCCGTCATGTGGCAGACAAGTAGGGTTCATTTTGCGGGCTGCCCAAGCTGGTAGGTTGGGTCGGGCCGCGTGGGTTAGCGGTCGACCCGCTTATCCCGAGCAAACCTCGGCGGGTCGTCTCGTCGCCCAGATAAGTGCCAGCGCCATCCGGCGGGCTTGCCGCCCTACCTCCGAGCGCCCGATCTGGAGCAATCCGCGATCCGTAGGGTGTAGGCAGTGCACCGTGGTTCACCGGCACGGCACAAAACTGGCGGGTTGTCGCTGCGCTCCGAGGCCCTACGCACCGAGCGTCGCGCCGTCAGGGTCCGGTTCCCCCATTACCTCATTTGCTAGCCGAGCATAAACAGCGCGGCACCGCTGAACTGGGCGGCGAACTGGTGGGCGGGCATGGGTCGGCCGAGCAGGTAGCCTTGTACTTCATCGCAATCGTGGATGCGCAGGAAGTCCAGTTGCGCCTGGGTCTCCACGCCTTCGGCGATTACTGAAAGGTTCAGGCTGTGGGCCATGGCAATGATGGCGCGGGCAATTTGCGCGTCCTGTTCGCCATGCGGCAGGCCGTCGACGAAGCTGCGGTCGATCTTCAACACGTCGATGGGAAACTGCTTGAGGTAGTTGAGCGACGAGTAGCCGGTGCCGAAGTCGTCGATGGCGATGCACAGGCCAAGTCTTTTCAGGTCGTTGAGGGTGCGCAGGGCGCTCGCCACGTCCTGCATCAGGATGCTTTCGGTCAGTTCCAGCTCCACGCAAGCCGGGGCGACGCCGCTGTCTTCGAGTATCGTGGCGATGCGCTGAGCCAGTGCGCCCTCGCTGAACTGCCGGGCCGACAGGTTGACCGAGATCTTCGGCACCCGGATCTTTGCTGCGTGCCAGCTCTTCAGTTGGCGGCAGGACTCGGCCAGGACCCAGTCGCCGACTTGCACCACCAGACCAAGCTCTTCCAACACCGGGATAAAGTCATCCGGCGGCACCAGGCCGCGCACTGGATGCTGCCAGCGCAACAGGGCTTCGACGCCGGTCAGGCGTTGGCCGTTGCCGGAGAACTGCGGTTGGTAGTAAAGAATGAATTCCTGCTGTTCGAGGGCATGACGCAGGTCACTCTCCAGCTCCAGGCGTTCCAGGGCGCTGGCGTTCATTTCCGCTTGATAGAACTGGAAGTTGTTTTTGCCGTGTTCCTTGGCGTGGTACATCGCCGTGTCGGCGTTCTTCATCAGCTGGCTGAGCTCGTTGCCGTCCTGTGGGCTGAGGGCGATGCCAATGCTGGCGGTGACGAAGAATTCGCGGCCTTCAAGCACGAACGGCTGAGCCAGGCTGGCAAGAATCTGCTCGGCAACATGAATCGCCCGGTTCAGTGCACCTTCGCGAGTGGCGCACGACTGCAGCAGCAGGGTGAATTCGTCGCCGCCCATGCGTGCCACGGTGTCGTCGCTGTCTACGCAGGCCTCCAGGCGCACGGCGACGTCCTTGAGCATGCGGTCGCCGGCGGCGTGGCCGAGGGAATCGTTGATCGGCTTGAAACGGTCGAGGTCGAGGAACATCAGTACCACCCATTCCTGATGCCGTTCGCCGTGTTGCAGGGCGGTGTGCAGGCGATCCTGGAACAGCGTGCGGTTGGGCAGCAGGGTCAGGGCGTCGTAGTAGGCCAGGCGATGGATGCGCTGTTCGCTGGCCTTGCGCTCGCTGATGTCGCTGAAGAAGCACACGTAACTGACCAGGTCGCCCTCTTCGTCGTGTACGGCGGTGATCCCAACCCAGGCCGGGAAACTCTCGCCGTCGCGACGCTTGAGCCAGATTTCACCTTCCCAGCTACCGCGCTGATGGAGTTGGTTGAGAACATAATTCAGGTGACTGGCCTGTTGGCGGTCGGCAGTGAGCATGCCCGGCAACTGGTCGAGAACCTGGGCCGAGGAATAACCGCTGACTCGACTGAAGGCCTTGTTGACCTGGACGATGTAGCCGGCCGGGTCGGTGACCAGGATCGCCGCGGTGGAATGTTCGAATACCGTGGCGGCCATGCGCAGCTCTTTTTCCGCACGGCGCTGCTGGCTGATGTCGCGGCCCACACCGAGCAGGCCTTCGAAATGACTGTTCTCATCCCACATCGGCACCAGGCGCAACTCGACCGGAATTTTCCGTCCATCGGCGCGCAGGCAGTCGAAGACGAACAGTTGCGGCTGGAACTGCTCGCGTAACGCGATCATGCGCAGGGGGCTACCGAGCGCTCCGTGTATCCGCTCGAGCAATATCGACAGGCCGGCCAATTGCTGGGGGTTGGCAGCCAGGCTGTCGAAGCTGTTGGCCAGAATCCATTCTGGTGGATGGCCGAGCACCGGTTCCACCGAGGGGCTGACGTAGTTGAGGTGCAGGTTGCTGTCGGTGGAAAAAATCACATCGCTGGTGCTCTCGGCCAGCAGCCGGTAACGCTGCTCGCTGTTGCGCAGCGATTCGCTGCTTTCGATCTGCTCGGTGACGTCTTTGGCCACCCCGATCAGGCGGCTGACACGGCCGCTGGCATCGCGGGCCAGGGCCTGCTCGCGGATGCTGAACCAGCGCCAGGTGCCGTTGCGATGGCGCCAGCGCAGCTGGGATTCGAGCAGCACACCGTCGCCGATTACCTGCTGCAGGTTGCGGATGCGCCAGTAATAGTCGCTGTCGTCCGGGTGCAGGATGTGCTCCAAGAAGTGCTCGCCCAGGGCTTTCAGCTCAAACGTGCTGTAGCCCAGTTGCAGGCCCAGGTGGTGGTTGCTGAACAGCACGCTTTTGCTCAGCAGGTCGTGCACGTAGAGGGTGTCCGGTACCGCGCGCACCACATCCGCCCAGAAACGTTCGCGCTCGATCAGCGACAGCTCGATGCGTTTGCGACTGGTAATGTCGCTGATGCTCAGGGTTACTGCATTCAGTTCTTGCGCGCTTTCCGGCAGGCGCAGCAGCAGCCACAGGTGACGCTCGTGGCCTTGCGGGGTGCTGATCTGGCATTCCAGTTCGAGCTGGCCGGCACCCTCGAGCAGGGCCGTGAGCAGTTGCACGCGGAAGCCCTCGGGGCGCAGCGGGCCGCTGTCGATCAGGTGCTGCCAGGCGTGTTCGACGGAGTCGACGCCGAGCAGGCGCAGGGCGACCTGGTTGGCCTCGGTGAAACGCAGCAGGTGCAGCAGCTCGGCATGCCGCTGCGGGTGGGCGAGCAGCCAGCGCCTCAGACTCGCACCGTCATGTATCTGTTGCTGTTGCAGGTACTCCGGTAGCGCGGCCAGGTCCAGGACGCAGAGCGCGGTGCCGGTGCCTTCGAAGATATCCTGGTAGCGTCGGCGGGTTTCCTGCAACACGCGGGTGGCATGCTGTTGCTCGGTGACGTCGCGCAACACCCAGACGAAGCCCAGGCGCTTGGCCGGCTCAGCGAGGTCGCTGCGGCTTATCGCGAACAGGCGGAGCATGCCATCCTGCTGGATCTCGACCAAGTCGGCGGCAGGGTTGTTAGGCAAGGCGCCGTCGTGCAGGCGCAGCGGATCGAGGCGTGGCAGCAGTTGCAGCAGGTGCCAGTTATGCGCGTCGGTGCTGCGTAAACCGAACAATTCCTCGGCCTGGGAGTTGAGGTAACTCAGCTGGCCATTGCTGTCGGTGACCAGCACGCGTTCCTCGATAGCCCCCAGCGCACTGGCCGCCTGGCGCAGCGAGCGGCGCGAGGCCGTATTGAGTTCATGCAGGCTGCGCTGTTCGCGCAGCAGGCGGTACAGGGCGAGCAGAGTTAGCACGACGCAGAGGGTGAATAGCAGGAGTTTGCTGGTCAGCGCGGGTAACAATTGGGCGCGGGCACTGCGTTCGTCGAACAGGGCGCGCAGTTGCCAGTCGCTGCCGTTGAGCGGCGCCAGGAGAATGCTCTGTTGCCGATCGGCAGCGCTTATCGGCGCCACGCTCGCGTTGTCGGTGGCCGAGTCGGCCTGCTGGCTGGCAAGCGTAAGTTGCGCCTGGTGGTCTTCCAGTTGCCAGCGATAGGGGCTCTGGTGGTGTTGATACATCCAGTTGCGCAATGCTTCGGCGGTCAGACGCAAGACCCAGTAACCGCTCGGGCTGCCACCCTCGTTCTGACGCAGCAGCAGGTAGATCAGCCCGCCATCGCGGGTGTTGAACGCATAGTGATAAGCCGAGCCGTTGCTGCGCTGGATCAGGCCAGCCAGGTATTGCGGGTCATCCGCCAGGGCTTGGGTATCTGTCTGGATATCGCCGCGCGGGCCGATCCAGGCCAGACTGTGCAGGCTGCTAAAGGCTCCTTGCAGGCTGCGCAGCAGGTTCTCGTCGATCTCGCCTGGGCCTGGCGCGGCGGTGTTTTGTTGCAGCATCACCATGCCGGCCTGAGCCTTCAGCTCCATGCTCAGGCTGATGTTATTGGCCAGTTGCACGTTGAATGCATGGTTGAGTTGGCGCTGGTTGTCGAGTAAATGCTGCGACTCCAGCTGCAGTTGCCACAGCAGCAACGCCAGCATGCCCAGCACCAGCGCGACCAGAGCACCCTTGATGGAACTGCGCCGGGGAGGCGTCAATGGTTCGTCTGGTGCGTGGGGTAACGGCGGTGATGGGTGGCTTGGCACTTGATAACGATCCTGCAATTACGGCTGGATGAAAGCAGGGCGTGTCCATGTCTTCATGCAATACGGGCGCGCGCGAGGGCCGCTAGCATGCCATAACCGTGGCGAAGTGCCAGTGGCGCCGACCAGCGTCGTTTGCCCTGCACGGCGCATTCCGGTAGCTTTGCCGCACGCGCGCGGGAGCTTTTATCGGCGTTTTCGACAAGCCAGGTGGTGTGTGGTACCGGGTGTATAGCCTGGCAGAAGTCGTCACCTATGCCCTGCGTTTGTTGCGCGACAAACCGCTGCCATTTTCAGTTTTCTGTCTTAGAACCAAGGTTATTCATGGCCCAATTTAAAGATCTGCCCTATTAGCTTTTAGTCACGTTTTACGATCTGCAGTCGAGCCCTCATGGCCGCTGGCTCTCCAGTCTCCCCAGTATGTTTTTCCTCGAAATCCTGTCTCAGCCCATGGATTTTAGTTAGCTTTTGCTAATTTTGGGTCAAATTTAGGCTCCAAAACTTAACTTTTTAGAAGTGTTCCTGTGATCGCTTCTTGCCAGGTATCGCCCGCAGATTTCCTGTTATTAGGTAGCAAATAAAGTTCCTCTTATATTAAGAGGCTCATTACTTCTCAGGGCATCCACAAGCCTGGCTTCCGCGACGCTATAGAGAAAATTCTAGCGGTGCAGGTGAAGTGATGACGGACGTCTAGGTTAGACTCGCCGTTTTGCGCTTATTTTAAGGAGCTCCCGCGTGAACACGGAAAATCATTCCCAGACGGCCGCCTTTCTGTGGTCGATTGCCGATCTGCTACGCGGTGACTTCAAGCAGTCCCAGTACGGCCGCATCATCCTGCCGTTCACCCTTTTACGCCGTATGGAGTGCGTGCTCGCGCCGACCAAGGATGAAGTGATCAAGCAGACCTTCGCCCAGGAAGGCCGGCCCGATACCGTGCGCGAGATGATTCTGCTACGCGCCGCCAACCAGCAGTTCTTCAACGCATCAAAGCTGAACCTCGGCAGCCTGTCCGACACCCAGACCGCCGCCGACCTGATGAGCTATGTGCAGGCGTTCAGCAAGGATGCCCGCGAGATTTTCGAGCACTTTCACTTTGAAGATTTCGTTCAGCAGCTGGAAACCGCCAACCTGCTGTATCAAGTGGTGCAGCGCTTCGCCGCCACGGACCTGAGCCCCGAGTTCATCAGCAACTTCGGCATGGGCATCATCTTCGAAGAGCTGATCCGCAAGTTCGCGGAAAGCTCCAACGAAACCGCCGGGGAGCACTTCACCCCGCGCGACATCGTGCACCTCACCACCTCGCTGGTGATCACCGATCAGGACCACAAGCTCGCGCCCAACAGCATCGTCACCATCTATGACCCAACCGCCGGCACCGGTGGCTTTCTGTCTGAGGGTGATGAGTACATCCAGTCCATCAGCGAAAAGGTCAGCGTGTCGCTGCACGGCCAGGAGCTGAACCCCGAGTCCTACGCCATCTGCAAGGCGGACATGCTGATCAAGGGCCAGGACGTGGCCAGCATCAAGCTCGGCAACACCCTGTCCAACGACCAACTGGCCGACAAGCGCTTCGACTTTATGCTAAGCAACCCGCCGTTTGGCGTGGAATGGAAGAAGGTGCAGAAGCAGATCACCGACGAGCACAGCCACAAAGGCTTCGACGGCCGCTTCGGGCCCGGCCTGCCGCGCGTGTCCGACGGTTCGCTGCTGTTCCTCCTGCACCTGGTCAGCAAGATGCGTGACCCGCGCGACGGTGGCTCGCGCATCGGCATCATCCTCAATGGCTCGCCGCTGTTTACCGGCGGCGCGGGTTCGGGTGAGTCGGAGATTCGCCGCTACCTGCTGCAGAACGATCTGGTCGAAGCCATCGTCGCGTTGCCCACCGACATGTTCTACAACACCGGCATCGCCACCTATGTGTGGATACTTTCCAACCACAAGGCCGCCGCGCGCCAGGGCAAGGTGCAGTTGATCGACGGCAGCCAGCACTACGCCAAAATGCGCAAGTCGCTGGGCAGCAAGCGCCAGTACATCACCGAGGATCAAATCAGTGAGCTGGTGCGCCTGTATGGCAGCTTTGAGCAAACCGCGCAGAGCAAAATCTTCCCCATCGACGCCTTCGGCTACCGCCGTATCACCGTCGAACGCCCGCTGCGCCTGAACTTCCAAACCAGCGCCGAGCGCATCGCTAAGGTGCTGGAAGAAAAGGCCCTGCAGAAACTCGACAGCGCCGCCCAGCAGCAACTTATGGCCGCCCTGCAAGCGATGGACGCCAGCGTGCTGCAGCGCAACCGCGAGCAGTTCAGCAAGCTGCTGAAAAAAGCCCTCAGCGCGCACAGCGTCAGCCTCAGCGCGCCGGAGCAAAAAGCCCTGATGAGCGCCCTGAGCGAGCGCGACCCCGAGGCGGATATTTGCACCACCAAGGGTCAGCCAGAAGCCGATGCTGGTCTGCGTGATAACGAGAACGTGCCGCTGGGCGAATCGGTGTACGACTACTTCCAGCGCGAAGTAATCCCCCACGTACCGGATGCCTGGATCGATGAGAGCAAGACCGATGCGCAGGATGGCGAGGTCGGCATTGTCGGCTTCGAGATTCCCTTTAACCGCCACTTCTACGTGTTCCAGCCGCCGCGCCCGCTGGCCGCTATTGATAGCGACCTGAAAGCCTGCACCGACCGTATCAAGCAGATGATCGAAGGATTGTCGGCATGACAAATTTGTCGGGAGCAAATTTGAACAATGGCGCAGCCGTTGGCCCGCAGGGTGAGGGCAGGGAAAGCCCGAGTACGTTTCCAGCGTATCCGGCTTACAAAGATTCGGGTGTGGAGTGGCTGGGGGATGTCCCGGAGCATTGGGCTCTGCATAAGCTTAAATACATTGCTCGATTTTCAGGCGGAGGCACACCAAGTAGAGAAAATTTAGCCTACTGGAATGGCGATATTCCATGGGTGTCTCCAAAAGACATGAAGGTCGAAGTAATCGTCGGCACTGAAGAAAATATTACTATCGAGGGTTTGCAAAACAGCACCACTTCACTGGTATCGCCTGGGGGTATTCTCATTGTTGTGCGTTCAGGCATCTTGAAACACACAATTCCAGTCGCAATCAACAATGTTGAAGTAGCCCTGAATCAAGACATGAAGGCTCTAAGGTTTAATCCGAAGTTAGCGCTCTTCGATTTCTTTTTTCGATGGGTTCAAGGGTTTAACAATGAGCTACTGCATGCATGGTTAAAGCAAGGTGCCACGGTTGAAAGTGTCGAGCAAGAATACCTTGCTGATACGATCGTCCCCATGCCTGGCATTGATGAGCAGAGGATGATTGTTGGTTTCCTCGACCACGAAACCGCCCGCATCGACGCGCTGATCGAAGAGCAGCAGCGTCTGATCGAGCTGCTCAAGGAAAAGCGCCAGGCTGTGATCTCCCACTCCGTCACCAAAGGCCTCGACGTCACGGTGCCGATGAAAGACTCCGGCGTGGAGTGGCTCGGCGAGGTGCCGGTGCATTGGGTGGTAAGCCGGGCGAAGCTTGTATCTGACATATTTGTGCCTCAGCGAAACAAGCCCGAACTCAACGATAGTGAAGGTATCGCGTGGGTAACGATGGAGGATATGAATGGCGGATATATCTCAGCTACGAATCTTAAAGTCACAGAGCTTGCTGCTGATGAGGCAGGCTCTAAAGTGCTCAAAAAAGGTGCTGTCATCGCAAGCTGCGTCGGCCGCTTCGGCATAGTTGCCATAAATGCTGTCGATGTTGTTATCAACCAACAGCTTCAAGCCTTTGAGCCTAGAAAAATTAAGGCTGAATACCTGAAAAACATCGTCTCGCTATCAAAAGAGTATTTTGAGCTGATTGGTACTGCGGCAACACTGGTTTATGTAAATCAGCAGGGCTTTGAAAATCTTCCAGTCTTGATCCCCTTTTACGGCGAGCAAGAGTCAATTTGTCTATATGTCGATGAGGCGAATGCTCGATTTGATGCATTGCTTTCGCAATCGTTCGAGTCGATACAGTTACTCCAAGAACGCCGCTCCGCCCTAATCTCCGCCGCCGTCACCGGCAAAATTGACGTGCGCGGCTGGCAGCCACCCGCCAGCGCGCAAGTCCCCGAATTAGAAGTAGCAGAGGCCGTATAAATGGCGGACAGCAAGGAAGCTCAGTTTCAACAAGACATCATCGACGCCCTAGCCGCTCAAGGCTGGCTGGTCGGCACGGCTAGCGGTTACGACCGCCGTACGGCGCTGTATACCGAGGATGTGCTGGGTTACTTCAAGGAAGCCTGGCCGGAGCGTTGGGACAAGTTCGCCAAGGCCAACCCGAATAACCCGGACGACGTACTGGTGCAGAAACTGGTACGCGAGCTGGAGCAGAGCGGCACCCTGGATGTGCTGCGCCATGGCTTCAAGCATTTGGGGCAGCGGCTGGAGTTTTGCAGCTTCAAGCCAGACCACGGCATGAACCCGGATACCCTCAAACGCTACCAGTGCAATCGCCTGCGCGTGGTGCCGGAAGTGTCTTACTCGCCCCATGCACGTGATGCGGCTAGCGGCGGGCAGAGCTACAACCCACGGCTGGATCTGGTGCTGTTCGTCAACGGCATCCCCACCGCCACGCTGGAGCTGAAAAGCGAGTTCAAGCAGTCGGTGGAAAACGCCAAGCGCCAGTACCGTCAAGACCGCCCGGTAAAAGACCCGCTGACGCGCAAGCCCGAGCCGCTGCTGACCTTTAAGCGCGGCGCGTTGGTGCACTTTGCAGTGGGCCAGAACGAGGTGGCGATGACCACCAAGCTGGCGGGTAAAGACACCTTCTTCCTGCCGTTTAACCTTGGCAGCGCGGAAGGCGGCGCGGGCAACCCGATGCCGGATGACGACAGCCAGTACGCCACCAGCTACCTGTGGCAACGCCTGATGCAGCCGGATGCCTGGCTCAAGGTGCTGGGGCGCTTTTTGCACCTGGACAAGAAAACCAGCGAAGGCTTCGACGGCACGCCGGTGACCAAGGAGACGATGATCTTCCCGCGTTACCACCAGTGGGAAGTGGTCAACCAGCTGATCAACACCACCCGCGCCGAAGGGCCGGGCAAGCGTTACTTGATCCAGCACAGCGCCGGCTCGGGCAAGTCCAACTCCATTGCCTGGACCGCCCATCAACTGGCCTCGCTGTACGACGAGGCCGGCCAACGGCTGTTCAACTCGGTGATCGTGATTACCGATCGCACCGTGTTGGACAAGCAGCTGCAGGACACCATCTACCAGTTCGAGCATGCCCAGGGCGTGGTCAAGCAGATCAATCGTGAAACCAGCAGCCAGAGCAAGTCCGAGCAATTGGCCGAGGCGCTGTCTGAGCAGACGCGCATTATCATCGTCACCATCCAGACCTTCCCCGCGCTGTTCGATGCCCTGGACAAGTACCCGAAGCTGGCCAGCGGGCGCTATGCGGTGATCGCCGACGAGGCGCATTCCTCGCAAACCGGCTCGTCGGCCAGCAAGCTGAAACAGATTCTCGGCAGTGATGCACTTGATGCCGAGGAAGTCAGCGCCGAAGAGCTGCTCGACGCCGCCGTGCAGGCGCGCCAACCGAATGAGCGCATCAGCTACTACGCCTTTACCGCCACGCCCAAGGCCAAAACCCTGGAGCTGTTCGGTCGTCCGGCCGACCCGACGCTACCGGCCAGTGCCAGCAACAAGCCGGAGGCGTTTCACCTGTACTCCATGCGCCAGGCCATCGAAGAGGGTTTTATCCTCGACGTGCTGCGCAACTACACCACCTACAGCACCGCCTGGAAGATCGCCCACCCGGATGGCGAAGACGACGAGGTGGACAGCAAGAAAGCACGCATCAAACTGGCGCGCTGGGTGCGTTTGCACCCCTACAACATCAGCCAGAAGGTCGAGGTGATCGTCGAGCACTTCCGCGCCAATATCCGTGGCCTGCTCAATGGCCAGGCCAAGGCCATGGTGGTGACCAGCAGCCGTCAGGAGGCAGTGCGCTACCAGTTGGCGGTGAAGGCCTATGTGCAGCAGATGGGTTACAGCGATGTGCACCCGCTGGTGGCGTTTTCCGGCAGCGTGTTGCCGGATGAAGTGATCCCCGAAGAGGTCACGGAAAACAGCAACCTGCTCAACGCCGGCCTGAATGGCCGCGACCTGGCCGATGCCTTCGATACCCAGGACTTCAACGTGATGATCGCCGCCAACAAGTACCAGACCGGCTTCGATCAGCCCAAGCTCTGCGCCATGTACGTAGACAAGAAGCTGCAAGGCGTGGACTGCGTGCAAACCCTGTCGCGGTTGAACCGCACCTTCGGTGACAGCAAGGAAACCTTCATCCTCGACTTCTTCAACGAGCCGCAGGACATTCTCGACGCCTTCTTGCCGTACTACACCAAGGCCGAGCTGACCGATGTGACCGATCCGCAGATCATCTATGACCTGCAGAAGACGCTGGATGCTGAGGGGATTTATCACTGGCAGGAGGTTGAGGCGTTCGCCATAGCCTTCTTCGACCCCAAGGCGGCGGCCAGCAAGCTCAGCTACTACTGCACACCGGCCAAGGAGCGCTTTGCCAAGCGCTATGCCTTCTCGCTGGAGTCGCGCCAGCAGGCGCTGGATTACAAGCGCACCGCCGAAGCCAATGGTGACAGCGCCGGCCTGAAAAAAGCCGAGCATGCGCTGAAAGAGGCCGGTGAGCAGGTTGACCAGCTCGACCTGTTCCGCAAGAACCTGCAGAGCTTTGTGCGCCTGTACGAGTTTCTCTCGCAGATCGTACCGTATGAGGACCGCGAGCTAGAGCAGCTCTGTGTGTACGCCAAGCACCTGCACCCGCTGCTGCGCGTGGACCGCCTGCAACAAGACGACGTGGATGTGGGCGAGTTACAACTGAGCCACTACCGCCTGAGCAAGCGCGCCGAGCACCAACTGCGCCTGAGCGAGGAAGATGGCGACTACAGCCTCGACCCGGCCAGCGCGGTCGGCAGCGGCAAGCCCCATGACCCAGAGAAGAAGCGCCTGTCGGAAATCATCGAGGCGCTGAACGATATCTTCGGTGCCGAGGTGAGCGATGACGACCAGCTGCAATTCCTCACCGGCATCGCCCAGCGTATCAGCCGCCAGGAGGATGTGATGGCCCAGGTGAACAACCACTCGGTGGAACAAGTGATGCACGGCTTGTTCCCCAAGCGCGTGCTCGACACCGTGCTGGACGCCATGACCGACCACGAGAAACTGTCGCTTGAAGTGCTGGATAACGAGACCAAGAGCCGGGCGTTTGCGTTGGTGATTTTGAAGATGCTGAAGACGGCGGGGGAGCTGGGCGGGCCTGTTGGTGCAGGAATTTGAGGAGAACGCTATGACGATGCCAAGCGAGCGCACCCGCTCGATCATTCAAACCCGAGAGTTTCTGGTCGATTTGTCTCGCGACAAGACGCTGCCTGAGGCCGTGCGCACTGAGGCGCGTCGCCTGTTGCGTCATTATCCGACCGCCGATGAGGTGCTGCTTGCCGGGAAGGTAGAGGAGCAGCGCGAAGATGGCCTGCCGTGGGTTTTCCTGAGCTCCAGGATCGACTAGCCCTGTAACTCCGACACTGGAGGCAGGAGGGAGGCTGGATTGCAGCTCAGCATGCTGGCGATGCGGTACAGCTTCTCGACGGTGATGCTCACCTCACCACGCTCGATGCGCCCCATGTAGCTGCGGTCGATGCTGCAGGCCAGCGCGAGTGCATCCTGAGAAAGCCGACAGGCCTTTCTCTGCGTCCGGATGCGTGCCCCCAACGCTTTCGCCAACTGATCCATGACCGCCTCAACTCCACTTGAGGCGGCACTATCGTGCGTTTGCGGATGTACAGGCCACGGACTATAATCCGCATTTTTGCGATTACTCTTCTGGTGCCTCAATGAAATCGGCCACGTTCATCTTTGACAGGCGGCTGTATGAGCTACTTCAGGAGGAAGGGAGCACTCAGTTCACGATCCGTGAACTGCGGGATGCCTACGCCAAGCGCCTAGAGGGCATGACTTTTCGCATCGGCGATGTGCGCCGCTATGTGTATGAGCAGATCCGCCGAATGCTGCGCATAGGCTGGCTCGCATATGACGAAGAGCGCCGCACGCGAGGACAGGTCTACCACCTGCAGCCCATCCCGGCACATCTACAGCTGGAGCTGATTGACAACGGGTTTCAGAACAGCCTCAAGACTGCATTTGAACCAGAGCAGGGGCCGTCAGTTGTCGATAATGCAGCTATACCGCTTAAACCTTCACTCGATGCGGATCAGCACCTGGAAGCGCTCCTCAAAGAGATCCGGTTGGACTTCTTGTCTTCGATGGGCGAGGCGGAGCGATACAAGCTTCTCCTGGATGAGATGCCTCATCTCCGGGGCAAGGTAGAAGGCGAGTATCTGGACGCTAGAGACCGCAGCTCTCGCCTGCTGGGTCATCTCCGCGCCATCGAGAAGACGATCAAGACGCTTGCCGCCGCACGATGACCACATCGCTGCGAGACTGGCAACTCAGATGCATCGACACGGCGTTGGAGCACTTTACTTCCACGCCACACTTCTTCTGCCAGGCAACGCCGGGTGCTGGCAAGACGCGCATGGCGGCAGAGTTGGCCAGCAGACTGCTGGGGCAGGACAGGATCGATCTGGTGATGTGCTTCGCGCCATCCTGCCAGGTAGTCGAGGGCTTTCGCTCAACCTTTGCTGCAGTGCTCGGCCGGCGTCTGGACGGTCAGATCGGCGCGGTGGGGGCAGCGTTCACCTATCAGGCCATGGAATACAGAGATGAGGGGTTCTGGCAGCTCCTCGATGAGTACCGCGTGCTCGTGGTATTCGATGAAATTCACCACTGCGCCGGCCATGATCCACTTCTTAGCAACGCCTGGGGCCAGCAGATACTGCACCGGATACAGGATCGTGCTGCCTTCACCTTGGCTCTCTCTGGCACGCCATGGCGTTCGGACGACCGGGCCATTGCCCTGGCTCGCTACTCGTCGCCTGAGGGATACCTGATCTGCGACTACCGCTATGGACTGAAAGAGGCCATTGCTGATGGGGTGTGCCGTTCCCCTCGTATTGTCCTGCTCGACAATCAGAAGGTGAAACTCACCGAGGAGCTTGGCACCGAGAGCACTGTCAGGATGTTTCCCAGCATCGCCAAGCTATTGGTGGAATCCCCCGTCACCTATGAGGAACTTCTGCGCCATGACGAGGTGATCGATCAACTGCTCGGTCTTGGATGCGGCAAGCTGGACGAGCTTCGCCTGATCAAGCCTGATGCGGCTGGCTTGGTGGTTGCCACCGACATCGAGCACGCCCAGCAAATTGCCCAGGCCCTGGACTCAAGGGGTGAAGGTTGCCGCATTGTGACCAACAAAACCCCTGATGCGCAGCTGGTGATTAATGCGTTCAGACACAGCGCTTGCCGTTGGATTGTCGCCGTCGGAATGATCAGTGAAGGTACCGACATTCCCCGCTTACAGGTGTGCTGCTACCTCAGCCGTATCCGCACCGAGTTGCATTACCGACAAGTGTTGGGGCGGGTACTGCGGCGCATAGGCGAGCCCGATGACCATGCTTGGTTGTTCATGCTGGCGGAATCGACGCTGCAGCGCTTGGCGGAGCGAATTGCGGATGATCTGCCGGATGACCTAGCGGTGCTGAACGAGGTGCAGATGCCGGCCTCCACCTCAGGTTCAAAGACTGGCTGGACTGGGGCCACCGGCAATATCGATGCTCTTGATGACAGTATTGGAAGTGGGGCCGAGCATGTTATTGGGTCAGGCGATACGTGCATTATCTCTCTGGGGAGCTTTGCAGCTGAGCCAAGTTATCAGGTGAGCTTTTCTCAGCATTACAGGCAACAGTTGCTGGCTTGTTTTTGACACTGCGAGACCTCGCCCAAATGGAGTCGCGCCCGCTTTCGTGATCGGACAGGATCGACTGCTTCATCGGGTAGCAAACTAATCGGGAGGTGACTATGGAGAACAAAACTCTGGCGTCAGTAGATGTGGTTGAGGATGTGATCTGCGACGTTTGTAGATCTAGTACCCGTATCCCCGATTACGGTCTGCAATATGGCAAGCTGGAAGCGCAATGGGGTTATGGCGCTCAACATGACGGAGAGCACTACCGTGTCCACCTGTGTGAGCCTTGCTTTTTCAGAGTGCTAAGCGGCTTGCGTCGAGAACGTATGGTCAATGGCATGTTCGATGACGATAGACCCTTCTCCGAAGACGGTTTCGGGCTGATCAGCACGGGTAACTATTGGGAGCAAGGCTAATGGCTGAACTACAGGTGCGTCACCTTTTGGCCCCTGTCATTGAGCTTGCCTTGCAGGCTGGACTGCTCATAGAGGCCGAGCTGTCCAGACCGGATGGCCCGAGGGGCTCAGGCGATAAGGCCGAGATCGACGTTGAGATCGAGAAACTGCTTCGCGAAGGGTTACAGCAGATTCTTGCCTGCGATTTCGTCGGCGAGGAAACTGGCGTTGATCTCTCCGGCCACCGATTCGCTTGGGTTGTTGATCCCAATGACGGTACCGCCGACTTTCTCAAACGGCGGCCAGGCTCTGCAGTTTCGATTGGTCTTCTTCGGGATGGGACGCCAGTGCTGGGGGTTGTGTATGCCCCAGTAAATGCACATGGCCCAGACTGCATAGCATGGGCCGAGGGGCTCCAGACTTTATTGCGTAATGGGCAGCCTGTCAGCCGAGACCTGTGCTCGGCGACACTGTCATCTGACTCAGTGGTTTTCGTGAGCTACAGCGCGTACTTGAAACCAGAGCAGAACGCCGTACTTTGCCGACCGGCTATTTTTCACCCGATGCCGAGTATTGCTTACCGGTTGGCGCGAGTCGCTGCTGGTGACGGTATTGCGGCTGTCTCGTTGTACAGCGTTTCCACCCATGACGTCGTTGCAGCCCATGCCCTGTTGCGCGCGGTCAACGGGGACATCTGGAATGAGCGGGGCGAGTTGTTGCGCTATGCCTCTCCAAATGCTTTCTCGTGTTCTGTGCGCTTCTGCTTTGGCGGTGCACAAGCGGCTTGCGCTGAGTTGTATAGCCGGCCTTGGAACTCATTGCTGGATACTGGTTCCGCCTCTGAGGTGTCTGGTGACGAGCCGGACAACATGATCTTGAGCGAGTTGATGGCGCTGGCTATCGATGTTCTGGGTGATCAGAACATCGCAAAGGCGTGGTTCCATACCCCTGCCTTGGGTTTGTCTGGGTTCAGTCCAATTGATTTGCTCTCCACCGCGCAGGGCTCAGTACAGGTGAGGGATTTGCTTCAGCGCATGCGGTATGGGGTCTATCAGTAGAGCGGCGTTCAACCTTCTCATTGAACAGGGCATCACCGAACAGGAGTACCCGTTATGACTGCTCTAGTCGAAACCCGAGTTTTCACGGCTCATGTCCCATTGCAACTGGACAAGAGAATCAATCGGTTCGCCGAGCGTACGGGCCGAACCAGAGACTGGGTTGTCAAACAAGCCCTGGCGGCTTGGATCGATCAGGAAGAAGAGCACCGCCGCCTGACCTGTGAGGCATTAGCCGATGTAGACGCGGGCTGCGTGATCGATCACCAAACAGTTCAGACCTGGGCTGGAAGCCTTAACAGCAACAACCCGCTTCCGGTGCCTCAGATCAATGTCAGCTTGAACAACTGCAAAGAATATGAAAACTACGCGCGCTGAGCCTCTCCAGCCGTTGGTATCATTGGCTTTCTGTTGGTACTGAAGCTGCGCGACTCAAATCTTTGCGGCTAGTGGGTCAGTTTTCCATCAGCACCAACAGCGCGGCGCTATTACGCGACACCGCCCCACTCAATCGCACGCAAGACCCTGAGCACCTGGTGAGCGCCAATCTCAGTCTCGCAAAGAGAGATGGGCGTTTTCCCACCCAAGCCTTTGTTGGCCGTGGTCATCCATGAGGTGGCAATGGCCTTGTCTTCGAAAACTTCTTCGGCTAAGACGACAACCTGAGTAAGACAGACTGGTGTCGTCGCGCTGATGGGATTCATCAAATCGACAGAAACTGGGGTTTCGGGCTTCTTGATCAGTCCTTTGAGTGCTGTGACGCTTCGATCTTCGGCCGGCTTATCCACTGATGCGATCTCCCAGGGCAACAGGGAAAAGATACGCCACGAATCGCCCCGTGTCCCCGGCGTGTTGCAAGGTAGTTGTCGCGTCAGCCGTGTTTTTAGCTGCTATTTTTAGTGCCGTTTGCTCCCTCTCTAGGTTGAGTGTGACGGCGCCGACAGGTTGCCAATTTCGCGTTGCACCTGACCAGCGATGCGGGTATTTATGGCGAGCTTTCTGGTACAGCGTCATGACGCTTGAGGCTCCTCATCGAGATGCCGCTTCCCGGGGTCACGGAGCGGATGCGGCTGTGGTGGTGCTCTTGGTTGAAACAGCGGATATCAGGTCAGCAAGGCGGTGGATAACGTGAAAAACACCGTGGCAGCGCTGATTGTCCCCCTTGACACAGGGGAACCACCCGACCGGCTCTGATCGGCCGGAGATGATCTGAACCAGTCAGCTGCGACCGGCGGAAACCGGCCAAAAGCGGTCATCTGGTGCCTACAAAATCCTTGGCGATTCAGTGATTGCCGGCTGCTTACACAAGAGCCAGTTATCACATGACCCTTCGGCTCCACCCGTGTGTGGCGTAATCAAGGGTCACAATGGCTGCAGCCTCGGACGCTACACTGTGGAAGGTATTGTCCTTAGTCGTGTCTCCGTAATCGCTGATTCCTCGGACAACCAATACGGGCACGTTCTGCTTTTCGCAGGCGTCGAATACCCCGTAAGCTTCCATCTCAGCTACCAGTGCTTTGTCGTGAATGCCTTGGAAGCTTTCGAAGATCTCCGGGTCTCGAATGAGCAGTTCGCCGGAGGCAATGGTTGCTGGCGATACCATCAGCCTTGCTGCAACGTCCCCTGCAGTGGACTCTACCGGGATCGCGAAGCCCAGCTTCTCCGCACGTTCTTGCAGACGATCAGGCAGAGAGGCGGTTGCGAAGTAAGCATTGAGATCTTGCTGGGTGGAAAGCCCTGGTCGTTGCATCTCTGGCCGTAGCGCAATCTTGCCGCCAGCGTGCGCTGCTGCCCCTTCGTAGTACACGACGCGCTCGGACAAAATGACTTCGCCGAGGCTCAATTTTTTACGACGTCCGCCCGCGATCCCCATCATCAGAACCTTATTGGGGTTCAGCTCTGACAACAGGAGTGTGGTGATGGCGCTCGCATTGACGTTGCCAGCGTTGCCGAGAGAGGCAACTACACACGAAAGAGGGCCGTCCGCTCGCTGGATCGTTACAGGCCAGAAATGAATGCCATGTTTGGAGTAGCGAGCAGGTACATCCTCGCCGATACCAAACACCTTTTTCGCGGCGGCGAGTTCAATGGCGATGGCCGTGATGACCAAGAGATCGGGAGAGCGTGCTGCTTCTCTGGCCTCAATTTCAGCTTGGAAGAGCCCAACGGACAGCTCTGCCAGCTTGTCCAGGCTGTAGAGCGGCTCCTGCAGAGACATGCTATCCAGGCGTCCCTTCACATGCTCACCAGTGAAGTGAAACATCATGAGAGGCTCCTTAAAGAAGGCATCTCGTAGACCGCGTGCGCCTTCGCCATCTTCGCTGAAGCCACCGAGCTGCAGGTCAAATGGCAGCACCGGAAGCTTCCGTTTGCGCATCTTGCGGGCCCGGTCAGAGACGCCCTTACCACCGCCCAAGGCAATCATAGCGGTTGCCACTTCCACTTGTTCATCACCGATATTTCCGCCGGTGACCAAGTCATCCTCGATATAGATGATCTCCGCGAAATTTTCAGCAGAGAGTCGACGGATGAGAGTCCGCTGATCGAGCGTCATTTTGTCCCGCATGGCCAACTGCGAGGTAACGATCTTCAGCTGGCGGGCAGGGGCGTACTCAGCCAACAGCTTCTCCGCCTCGTAAACCACCGTCCAATCGAAGGTCAGTGCATCTCCAGCCTCATTGGTGGGTAGACCAGCTAGGTAGACGACCAGGCCACCTTTTGCGGCCAAGACGCTTTTGGTAACCGCGCGAGTGAAGTCGTGCGCGAGGTCGATCGAGGCCTTCTCTGTTTTCTTGGAGATGCTGCCTGCAATCAGAATGAATTCATTTTCAAGGTTTGCCATCGTGACAATTCCGGTAGCTGAGGTGTTGAGTGTTGGCTGATTGTTAGGTGTTAATACTTGAGCAGGGCCCGTATTTCTTCTGGATGTTTAAGGGCAACCTGGATGACCTCGGGTTTTTGGCCCGCCTGATCTTCTGTCAGGTTAAGCTGGAACAAGAGGTACATCAGCAGTGCCTGACGGCACTCGATGTGCATCTCGCCATTTTCCATCAGGTAATCACTTTCGATAAGTCCTCGCTTGGCCGGGCTGAGGTCTGGATGTGCGGTCAATACGACATCCACCATGGTGTTCCAGGGCGTGTCGTCTGAAGCGCGCTCCCGATCGGGGCCCGCATAGCAGCAGCGCTTGATACGGGTCAGAGAAAAGTCTCGGAAGGCTTCGCGCCTGTGACAGTACGCTCGGGCATGCCAGCGGTTACCGTCATGTACCAGGGCATGAGGAGACAACTTTCGCTCACCGCCCTCCGGGTCTGTCATTGACTGGTAAAAGACCTTGACCGAACCCTTCTCTCGAATCGCGCGAAGGATTTCCCCAACAATGCCTGCATTGAGACGTCGACCTAGCTTAGGAACGCCCGCAACAGGCGATTGCCAGCCTAAAAAGCTGCCATATGGCACCTCTGGTTGTACCGCTACGCGAAGCAGGTCTTCGAGGTAGCGCTCAACAGCACTCGACTTGAAAACCGCCTTGAATGACTCGGTAGCTCTGTAAACCCTGGCCCGGGTGTCGTACTCCAGGTTGCTCTCGGCAAGCTTCGCGTACTCGGTAATGTCCAGCGAAGCTTGGGGCACCGAGATGCCAAAGAAGTCAGTTAGGCTGCTGCGGTTGATCTGGCCATCCCACCGCAGTCGATAGTCAATGAATTCCAACCGACGCTCCTGGCCCCAGCGTGCTCCTCCCTTGCTTGTGGGTTGGTCGTCCGTGGGTTTGGACTCATTTGTCATGATCGAGCCTCGATAGCGTATAAAAATTAGACTGCATATAGAAACTATGCGTATAGTAATCATACGCTAGCACGCTGCGGTCCGCAATTTTCCTGGCCGGATCTTCGGACGGTTCGAGGAGGTTGAACTGCAGCAAGCCGTAAGGGCAATTCGGGTCTGGTGCTCGAGTGGCCACGCCATCTCATCCGTCGGCATGTGGTGTAGCTGCTGGTAGGGAGGCTTTGCGACTAACACAGCATTTCTAGGAGGGGATGGCAGATGCCACTAACCAACACACAGATCAAGTATTACGATAGTAACGTGCTGCGCTTGCCGAAGGACAAGCGGGAGACCTATAACGCCCAGGTCGACCGCCTGATCGCAGCGCTGAAGGACAGCCTGAAGAAGCAGGACAAGATCACCATCAAGAAGGTGGTGAAGGCCGGCTCTTTCGCCAAACACACCATCCTGCGGCCCAACGCTCAGAGCCCTGCCGACGTCGACGTGGTTTTCTACATTAGCGGCCAGAAGGTTGATGAAGAAACCTTTGCGACTCTCAGCCAGAAAATCTACGACGCCCTGATCAACCTGTACCCGAACAAGTCTGTTGAAGACTTTGAAATCCAGCGCAAGGCAGCAAAGGTCACCTTCGTGGGTACCGGGCTTGAGGTCGATATCGTTCCGGTCATTGAAAATCCGAACAAGGAAAACTACGGCTGGCAGTTCGACCGAATTGACGGCTCGAAAACTGAAACCTGCGCACCGTGCCAGGTGAACTTCGTGAAGGTCCGGAAGGATGAAGATCCGGACTTCCGCACCCTTGTGCGCCTCGCCAAGCGCTGGCGCACCTGGAAGGAGGTGCCGCTAAAATCCTTCCATATCGAGCTGATCATGGCTCACGTCCTCGAGCTTAAAGGGAAGACCGGCTCGCTGGAAAAGCGCTTCCGTGACTTCCTCCTCTACATTGCGGACTCAGGACTCAAGGACGTCATTAAGTTTCCCGAGAACAAGCAGGTTCCCGACTTCTCCGATACGGTCGTAATCATCGACCCGGTATGCGATACGAACAACGTTGCGAGCCGGATCACTGAAGAAGAGCGCCAAGAGATCGTTCAGCTTGCCGAGGAGTCGTGGGAGACCGCGCATTTCGCATCGGTGGAGGACGACTTCGAAATCTGGAAAGAGCTGTTCGGTAAGGGCTTCAAAGTCGAGGACGCAGCATGAGTTACAGCGCCACTCAAACCACTACCTACACCACCACTGACATCGAAGCGGTCGTGCGGCGAATCACTGCCGACCTCCTGATGATCGCGTCGAGCAGCGAAGCTGTGACTGAGGTGAAAGCAAAAGAATGGGCCAATGACATTGAGCTGCTGGCAAAGAATGGCTACCTCAAGTTTGCGGATCTCACATTACTTAGTCATGGGGTAGAGCAGAAGGCCACCCGGTTCTATGTCAACGAGTCTGGCTCCCTAGCCAACCAGCGCCCAGGTGATGCGCGCTGGCCGAAGGTTCAGGGTGCACACCTGCGGATCGTTCTGTCCTACAACGACAGTTACACCCAGCAAGCGCAGGAGAATATGTCTGGCAAGTTGAAAATCAACTGGACGACCTCTTACGACGACATTAGCCACTCTCAGCTAACCCAGAGCGGTGGTCGCGAATACTCTAGCAACGGCTACGGCATGGAACGGAAGGACTACATCCGATGAGCAACAATAGCGTTTTTGACTCGGTGATTGAACTGCCGGAAGCCCAGCTGACTGAGCGTGAAAAAGTGTTGCTCGGGTTTGTGGGTCGCTATGAGCGTGTGCAAAACCAGCTCCAGCTCTTACTGAATCAGGGCCAGTTGTCCGAGTGGAGCAAGGCGCACCATAAAAGCGTGCTGCCGATTTGCAATCTGGTTGCCGATCAATATCCCCTGGTGATCTTCCATGGCGACGTCGGTACCGGGAAGACAGCGACAGCGGAGTGCATTGCTAACCGTATCGTCCGTGACTCACGCACTGAAGACTCGGTGCTGTTCAAGCTCAGCAACCGGGTCCGCGGCTCTGGTAAGGTCGGCGAGATGGGTACGCTTTTGACCCAAGCTTTTGCAGAGGTTGTCGAGGCAGCAGGCAAAAAGCGCAGGGCGATTCTCATCATCGACGAAGGCGACTCGATCGCTGCTTCCCGCTCGCAAAGTCAGAGCCACCACGAAGATAAGGTGGCTGTGAACACCTTGATCCAAGGCGTGGATGAATTGCGCAAATATGGCGGTCGGATCGTGGTGATCCTGTGCACTAACCGACTTTCAGTCTTGGACGCAGCACTTCGTCGACGAGCTGCCATCGTTGAAGAGTTCACTCGCCCAGACGCTACTGAGCGGAAAGAGCTGCTCAGCATGGATCTGCTGGGCATGGGGCTCACGGACAAGCAGCTGACCGATTTGGCGTCAGTCACTGGCGAGCGTAACGGTCAGCCAGCATGGACTTACTCCGATATTCGGACGCGCTTGTACCCTACGGCAATGGCGAAAGCCTTCCCTAATCGTCCGCTGAGCTTCAAAGATCTGACCGACTCAATACTGGAGATGAAGCCATCACCGGTTATGGAAGATAAGTAAACATTCTGGTCGCGTGATCGGGCTCGGTGGCGACGCCTCGGGTTGACCTGCAGCCCTCTTTACCTAGTACGCGATGATCTTTCCCGCTGTTGTGGTGTCTGGTGCTGAAGGCTGCTGTTGCCATGCGGAAATCAGCTAAAACGGAGTATTTATGAAAGCAGACAAAGAAATTTTCGTCTCAGTCGACATCGAGGCATCTGGCCCGATCCCTGGCAAGTACAGCATGCTTTCTATCGGCGCGTGCGTGGCGTCGAATCCGGCGGAGCAGTTCTCCTGCTTTCTGAAGCCTATCTCTCAGGAGTTTGTGCCGGCTGCCCTTGAGGTCACAGGGTTGTCACTTGAGAGGCTTCGCGAAGAGGGCTTGGAACCTAGTGAGGCAATGGCGCAATTCAGGGCCTGGGTAGAGTCACTAGCTGATGCCGGTCAAAGGGTAGTGTTCGTAGGGTTCAACGCTTCGTTCGACTGGAGCTTCGTGAACTATTACTTTCATCTGTTCTTGGGTGAAAACCCCTTCGGAATCGCAGCGCTCGACATTAAGTCGATGTACTTCGGTGCCTCCGGATGCGCTTGGAAATCGACCCGCTCAAGCGAAATTGAGAAGGTAGTGAATCCTGAAAGCTCGGGCAACCATGATGCCCTAGATGACGCCGTTTACCAGGCGGAGTTGTTCAACTTGATTCGTGAAAAGCTGGTGTTTGGTAGGCCCTGACGGATCCTTTGGCAAGCAGCTCGTGGGGCTAGGGAAGCCGGGGCTTGCCCAGATGCTCGCTTTAAGAGCAAGCGGAGCGCGCAGGCCCTGGCTATAAGCGCCAAAGGGGGAAATGGGTCGTAGCGAGCTCGGTTAAGAATGGTCCTTTGGGGATGCGTGGAGCGGGGGGGTAATGAACATCAACGTTACAGCAATTGAACGAAATATCAGGCTCTACGCTTTGCCAGGACTGCTTACCTTGATCGGGATGGGCACAATGTTGCTGATTGATCCCTCCGCCGCATCAGCGAGTCCGCTTGACCAGATGATTGCACCTCTAAAACAAGGAGTGTTTTGGGTAGCGGTCATGTTAACGGTGGGCGGGATAGTGTGGAGCCTCTATCGTGCCTGGCTTGAGTTCCGCTGGATGCAGGGGGAGTTGCTGGGCGGCTGTGATAATTGTGGTGGACCCTTGCGCCATTTAGATGGCCGCTACGGTACATACAGCAAATGTTTGATGTGTGGCAGCGCGCGAAAGGGTTGGCACTAAAGCTGAAATTAGGTCCTGCGAAGGCAAATGGGTACAGATTACCTTCGCTACTTAAAAGGCCGCTTCTGGCCGACTTCTGCCAGACGCTTCAGGCTGGAGTCGGCCCAAAGCGGACATTTTTTAGTAAGGGAAATAAATCTACGCCCCATTTTTGATTGGATGAAATCCATTACCCACGCGCATAGCTCTCGCCCGTAGCACTATGTGAATCAGCCCAGCTCTCGATACACCACTGATGAAAAGCAGCCTGCATGCTTAGGGCTCATTCAAAGCTGTACTATCTGAATACCCCTCCAGCCGCGTGATGGATATTGCAGATGGAATGTTTTCGAATCGACGAAAGCGGTTACACCGGCTTCGATCTTTTAAACTCCGAGCAGCGGCTTCAAGGGGCAGCCGCTATCGCCATTGACGATGGCGAGGCGGCGCGCCTCATTCGAGAGTATTTTCCCAGACTGCAGGCTGAGGAGCTGAAGTATCGAGCCTTAGCGCGCAGGCCGGCTAATCATCAGCGCCTAATTGCGCTGCATCGAGAGCTGCTGACGAACCACAAGTGCGTGACCTACGTCTGCGATAAGCGCTTCCTCCTGCTGCTGATGTTCCTGGACTACGCAGTAGAGCCGTTCTATTACGAGCTCGGGGTGGACTTCTATCAGGACGGGCAGAACTACTCGCTCGCATCACTGCTTTACGTGACAGGAGCGAAGCTCCTTGGGCCGGGCGCACTCGATCGGTTACTCCGCTGTTTCCAGCGCGCAATGAAAGAGAAGAGCCGTGCAGCACTTGACGACCTGGTGGAGGCCGCGCGCTCCTCGCGATGGAGGGATCTACCGGAAGCGCTGGGTCCCCTTGCGCAGTTCGCGTCGCCGGAGTGCCTGCAGGCAATCGCTACCCCCGGCGTCAGCACAGATGCAGCCTTCATAGTCCTACAGTCCCTGATCAGCCGCATGGAGGTCATGGCCGACGGCCCCTATCGCGTCGAACACGATCAGTCCAAGAACCTGCTGGCCTATCACGACTTGCTCCTGCGCTTTATCGGCCACAAGGACGCGGTCACGTTTCGTCAGTCTGAGATCGCAAGCATCACCTTTCCACTCAAGCTCAAATCGGTGATACAGGTCGACTCCAAGACCAGTCCAGCGGTGCAGTTGGCGGACGTGATGATCGGCGCAGCCATTGAGGCTGCAAACACTCTCATGGGGCATCGTGTGGGAGAGCTGGATGCCCAACAGGTTATGGCCCAGTATGGAGAACACCAGCTGATCCACATGCTACCTTCGATAGATTTCGAGGAGCAAAAACGTTTCCGACAGGGGAGCCAGGCGGCGCAGGTGATTGACTACTATGCCGTGAACTTCCAAAAGCCATGACGGCGAACGGAATCATGACCTGACTACCCAGTAGGTCGATCAACAGTGCCATGGACATGCGCACAGCGTCTTTTGGCAGGGAGGGAGGAACTGCATGGCAAGTGTTCATTCGGAGTACCACCGATTCCTTGAGCACCTGGCACAGTTGGAAGTGCACGATGACGTGCGCCGACTCGCGCACGTGGTACTCAACCATTTGCAGCCACTTACCGAGGTCGGCGCCGCACGCCGAGGACGGTCTATTCGTTTATCGCCATTGGCCGTTGCGCACTTGGCGCAATCACCTGCTGCGTACGAGGGAAATCCCCACGGGCCTGATGCCGGACCTGCGCTCGGGCGCTTACACCAACTCGAGGTCGGACCTTTTCGCGGATTCATGCGGCAGGAGACCTTCGACCTCAGCCATGACATCACCTTGGTCTACGGTGCCAACGGAACCGGGAAAAGTAGCTTCTTCGAGGCGCTGGAAGTCGCGATGCTGGGTTCCATCAGCGAAGCGCAAGTTAAGCGGATGGACCAGCGGACGTATTGCAACAACGCCCGCTTGCGCCGCCATGCTGCGCCGGAGCTGTCCTCTAGAGGGGACGGAGGCACCGAGATCGTTCAGCCCGATGAAGCCGAGTACCGCTTCTGCTTCATCGAAAAGAATCGTCTAGACGACTTCGCACGCATCGCAGCGCGAACACCAGGTGATCAGCGCCAGCTAATCGCAACGCTGTTCGGTGTAGATCAATTTAGCGAATTCATACGTGGCTTCAACCCATCACTCGATCAAGACCTGATGCTCGTTGGGACTCAGGCGTCTCAACTGGCGGTGCGTCGACTCCAGCTGACAAACTCCGAGCAAACGATTGCTGCTTATCCGCAAAGGATTGCCGCGGTCGTCGAGCAGGAGTCCGCATTAGCACAGCGAGTTTCGCCAGGCACGGCGTATCTGGTTTGTGTCGACTGGCTGCGGATTCCACGGCCATCCGGCCACCTGTTCCATGAGCATCCGGCCACCGATTCCACGGTGATCCGGCCACCCGTTCCACGCACATCCGGCCACCGTTCAGGCAGGCAGCAACGCAGGATTAATTCACTACCATCGACCTCTTTTATCGAAGCGAAGAGGTCGTTGTGGAGCGGTTATCCATGCGTAAGATTCGAGAAGTACTGCGTCTCAAGTTTGAGGTTGGTCTATCTGCCCGCCAGATCGCTGTCAGCCTGCAAGTGGGGCGAGCCACCGTCGGTGACTACCTCAATCGTTTTGCTGCCAGCGGCCTGACTTGGCCCTCTGCTCTGACCGACGCCGAGTTGCAACGGAGTCTTTTTCCACCACTGCCCGCCGTCCCCAGTGAGCAGCGTCCTATGCCCGACTGGGCTTGGGCCCACGCCGAACTACGGCGCCCCGGCGTAACCCTGGCCCTGCTCTGGCAGGAGTATCGCCTCAGCCACCCGCAAGGCTTCCAGTACAGCTGGTTCTGCGAGCACTACCGCCTCTGGGCCGCCAAGGTCGATGTGGTCATGCGCCAGGAACATCGCGCAGGCGAAAAGCTGTTCGTCGACTACGCCGGCCAAACCGTGCCGGTCATCGACCGGCAGACTGGGGAAATCCGTCAGACCCAGATATTCGTCGCCGTCCTGGGCGCCTCCAGCTACACCTTTGCCGAGGCCACCTGGTCGCAGAAACTGCCCGACTGGCTGGGCTCGCACGCGCGCTGCTTCGCTTTTCTCGGTGGGACGTCGGAGATCCTGGTGCCGGACAATCTGCGCAGCGGCGTCACCAAGGCGCATCGCTACGAGCCGGACATCAACCCCAGTTACCGCGACTTGGCCGAGCACTACGGGGTCGCTGTATTGCCCGCTCGCTCGCGTAAGCCGAGGGATAAAGCCAAGGTCGAAGTCGGTGTGCAGGTGGTCGAGCGCTGGATCCTCGCCGCGCTGCGCAACCGCCAGTTCTTCTCGCTGGGCGAACTCAATACGGCGATCGGCGTGCTGCTCGAACGCCTCAACCAAAGGCCCTTCAAGAAGCTGCCCGGCTCACGCCGCTCAGCCTTCGAGGCCATTGACCGCCCCGCACTGCAACCGTTGCCGGAACATCCGTACGTCTACGCCGAATGGAAAAAGGTACGGGTGCACATCGACTACCACGTCGAAGTCGACGGGCATTACTACTCCGTACCGTATCAGTTGGTGAAGCACCAGCTTGAAGTGCGGTTGACCGCGCAGACCGTTGAATGCTTCCACGCCAACCAGCGTGTGGCCAGCCATCTGCGCTCGCCACATAAAGGCCGCCACACCACCCAAACCGAACACATGCCCAAGAGCCACCGCGAACACGCCGAATGGACGCCGCAAAGGCTGATCCACTGGGCAGAGCAGACCGGGCCGAACACTGCCGGCGTCATCGCCTACATCCTCGAACGCCGGATCCATCCGCAGCACGGCTTCCGCGCCTGCCTGGGCATCCTGCGGCTGGGCAAACACCACGGCGAAGAGCGGCTGGAAGCCGCTTGCCAGCGAGCTCTGGCGCTGGGCGCATGCAGTTACAAAAGCCTCGAATCGATCCTGCGCCAAGGCCTGGAGCGGCTACCGCTGGGCCAGCAGAACCTGCCGCTGTTGCCCGACGAACACAGCAACCTGCGTGGCCCCGGCTACTACCACTGACCTAAAAAAGGAGCACCAAAATGCTACCCAACCCGACTCTAGACAAGCTGCAAACCCTGCGCCTGCACGGCATGATCAAAGCCTTGAGCGAGCAGCACGCAACACCGGACATCAACGACCTCAGCTTCGATGAACGCCTGGGACTGATGGTCGACCGCGAGCTGACTGAGCGTGAAAACGCACGTCTAACGACTCGCCTCAAAGCAGCCCGACTGCGCCACAACGCCTGCCTGGAAGACATCGATTACCGCAGCCCGCGCGGCTTGGACAAATCCCTGATCCTGCAACTGGGCAGCGGCCAATGGCTACGCGACGGGCTGAACCTGATCATCGGCGGGCCCACTGGCGTGGGCAAAACCTGGCTCGCATGCGCGCTAGCACACAAGGCCTGCCGGGACGGCTACAGCGTGCGCTACCTGCGCCTGCCGCGCTTGATGGAAGAACTGGGCCTGGCCCACGGTGACGGCCGCTTCGCCAAACTGATGGCCGGTTATGCGAAGACCGATCTGCTGATCCTTGATGACTGGGGCCTGGCGCCGTTTACTGCGCCGCAACGACGCGACATGTTGGAACTGCTGGACGACCGCTACGGGCATCGCTCAACACTGGTAACCAGCCAGATGCCGGTGGACAAATGGCACGATCTGATCGGCGATCCGACCCTGGGCGATGCGATCCTCGACCGACTGGTACATAACGCTTACCGCATCGAACTGAAGGGCGAATCGATGCGTAGACGCACGACGAAATTGACGACATCGGGTACTTCAGACTAACAATGAAAATCTGCGTCGCTGCGCTCCGACTGCCTGGCCGGATGAGCGTGGAACGGGTGGCCGGATGTTGGTGGAATGAGTGGCCGGATGGCGTGGAATGCGCAGACTGGCTCCTTGGCACTCCTCAGCAGCAAGGACGGCTGCCCTATGTTCAAGCACAGCTGGATGCTGCTCCACCAACTGTCCATGATGTGACCCCGGCTCGTCTTCAGGCACTGCTGACAGACGCTTACCGCGTCCAGGGCCTCTGGCAGGAGGCGTCTGGGCAGCTCGCAGCCCGCGCCAGCGACGTGTCCTACGCAAGTCTTTACGAGGCGGTACTAGCCCTGGCCGACGGGGCAACTACCTGTCCTGCGTGTGGTACAGGGTTGGCAGCCGTGGCAGAGGATCCTTTCGCCAAGGCCCGCACGGGCCTGGAGCAGCTCGCGCAATTGGCCGAGCTCCAGCAGCGCGAACGCGGCCTTCAGGACGAGTTGAGCGAGTCTGTACGGACGCTGTGGGATGAGATGCGTCGCGTGGTTACCGCTGCCGCCACTGTGTGTCCCGCAGAGCTGCAAGCAGCCGGCCTGCCGCTGTTGCCCCAAGGATCCGCAGGTAACTGGCTTAGCACATGGCTCGACGGTGAACGGCTCGCATGGAACAGCCTGCTACGTATCGCCGAGATTATTGATCGCTTGGATGAACAGGCCCGCGAGGCGCATGCTCAGCGCGAGGCATTGGTCCAAGAGCGGGCCAGGCTAGACCAGTATCGGTTGGAATTAGAACGGCTGCGGACGTTGCGAGCAACAGTCGATCAGGACCTGGTCGCAGCCAACCAGACTGTAGCCCAGTTCGACGAGGCGAACCGAGAACTGATCCAGGCTGTAGCGCTGGAGGAGCCAGTTGTAGCGCACCACCACCGGATCAACGCTGCTTACGACGGTTTTCTACCAGCGCTCCAGAATTATATGGCCGCTCTGCCGGGCGTCCTGCTACAGGGGCTGGGGGAACAGGCTCGTAATCTGTACAACGCGTTCAACCGCGGCGATCCACCGGGTGACCTGCTACATGCGCTACGGCTGCCGGTGGCAGAGAACGGCAAGATTGAGGTGGAGTTCGTTGGCGAACCAGGCGTGCGGTATGACGCACTCATTGTCTTCAGCGAAGGGCACATCAAGTGCCTGGGCCTGGCGATCTTGTTGGCCAAAAACATCACACAGGGCTGCCCTCTGGTCATCTTCGATGACGTCGTCAACGCGATCGACGACGAACACCGCGATGGCATCTGGCGCACCTTCTTCGAGGACGGTTTGCTGGATGGTAAGCAAGTAATCCTGACCTCCCACGCAGAGGAGTTCTTGCACCGCATCCAGCAGGAGCTTGGCGCTCAGCGTGCCTCTGTTATCAAGCGCTACAAATTCTTGCCACACAATGGTGAGCATCAACTCCGCGTCGACAGCGACCCGCCGGTAAAAAATTATGTTCTGCTGGCCCAGCAGGCGATTGCGCACGACGAGAAGCGCGAGGCACTACGTCAAGCACGGCCCGCGCTGGAGAGTTTGACCGATCGTATTTGGACTTGGCTGGGCAAGCGCGCCGATGGACGTCTTGAGCTCAAGCTCGGAGGACCACGGTCGCCATGGGAACTGAACAACAAAAGCAGCAAGCTGCGTTCGGCTGTTGGTCGCATCGCAGCACAGTATGCTGGCGCTACAGAAATCGTCGCCGCTCTGGATCAACTGCTAGGCGTCGGTGCAGGAAGTATTGAGTGGGGCTACCTCAACAGCGGTGTCCACGACTCGCAGCGCGACCATGAATTTGATCGTGCCACCGTGCGGATAATTGTTGATGCTGTCACGGCGTTGGACGCCGCCCTGGAGGTGCTAATCAATCGCTGATTGGATCACCTTGCTACACCCGAAACGAAAAGTGCTCCGGAGCATGTCTCTCTAGCCCAGTCGTTCGAGAGTCCAATATCTCTTCACGTAGCAAAGGAAAATTTGGATGTCGATGCTCGACAATGCTGTAGCCTCCATACGACTCGGGGTGGAGGACTATCAGGCCGCCGCAGAAGATGACGCACGTGCTCTTTCAGCGATTCGAAATCTGACAGCCGGATTGCTGCTGCTTTTCAAGGTCAAGCTACAAAATCTCAGTCCTCCCGGCTCCAAGGAATCCCTCCTTAAGCAGTACGTGACTCCGAAGATGGGTATCGATGGCAACCCTATTTGGGTTGGTACAGGTGGCAAGACAGTTGATGTGCACTCCATCATCCAACGCCTCAAGGGGCTTGGTGTAAACGATGTCGATTGGACCCGCCTTGAAGCGCTTACGACGTTGCGCAACGACGTTGAGCATTACTTCAGCCCGCACCCTTCCTCTGTGCTACTTGAGGCCATGGAAGCCTCCTTCCATCTCATCCAGCAATTCGCCCCCCAGCACCTGGGGATAAGTCCACTCCATCTGCTGGGCGGTGATGTTTGGACTTTCCTCACTGAGCAGAATGCGTTCTACAAACATGAGCTCCACGTTTGTCAGGAAGCTTCCAGAGCTATCTCCTGGCCGCTCTCAATGCTAGCCGAGTCCGCTAGGGGCTTGCGTTGCAGTAGCTGTAGATCAGAGCTGGTCAAACCCCAGGAACCCGTTGCTCAGCCCACTGAAACAAGATTCGAATGTACAAGGTGTGGATCCGTCGCGACCTACGAAGAAGCAGTCGAAAGTATTCTGGCCACGAGATACTTTCGGGATTTGTATCTAACAGCTACCCAGGGGGGCGAGCCGCCGCTAGAGCGTTGCTTCAGATGCAAGCACAGAACCTACATCGTAGACGACGCATTTTGTGCTTTATGCCAAGAGAACAGCCCTGAACTGGGTTGCTTGCAATGTGGCGGAGAGCTTGAAAATGTCTGCGACATTAACGGCGAGCTAGATAGACTGTGCGAACATTGTCGCTACGTATCTGAAATGGATTAGCGATGCTCGCGGAAGCGTATGACCGCTTTTGGCCGCTTTCGGCCTGTCGTGACAGGCCGGAGTCGATCCATTGCTGTCGCTGGCAAAAGGCCGCAAACGGCCCAGGCTGTGTGAAATCGTTTTTGACCGGTAGTGGCTAGCTGAATTTGGTCAAAAAACGCGGCGCTATGGAAATTTCAGGTCTTCTGAACCGCCAATCTCTGTCAGATTTCACGTAGGAACGCAGACTTCAAAACTGTGAATGCGTTTTTACACAGCCTGGGCCGGCAGCGGGCACATCTGACAGGCGGTATCGGCCACTTGCTGCTCTTCGAACCGCCTCACCATCGCCTCGCGCACCTTGTCAGTGATTGGGCGACTCGGTGCCGAGCGCGAGTGATTTTAATCCACGATCTGTTCCACAGCGGTATCGACGGCCTTGTCCTGTATACGCTCTTTCGGCTTTGTCTGATTACGTCGTGCTTGTCCGCGCTGCCGCTTAGCCTGCTGCTTCGCATGCAGCGCCTGAGCCGCCGTCACCATGCCAACTGCCTGGCCGCTCAAGTCCAAGCGCGGCGCATTCTCCGTCATGCTTGCCCAGTATCGACTTCCTCGGCACCAGGTAGCGATGCCCTGCTTGAGCTGTTCGCTGGATATTCCGAGCAGCTTCAGGTGTTGCTCGGCATCCTTGAAAATGCCCTCCTTTAGCGGAACCTTGGGGGCCGGATTGACCGGGAAGGCCAATGGAAAGTGCTTCTGCAATCTCCATATCGCTTCCACCGCAGGATCTTGCTCGCGAGGCTTCGTCTGCAGAGAAGGCTTCCGCATACGCTGCTTCGTACTATCAGTCTTTACCTGCACTTTTTCGGCCCGCAGGCGGTCGCGTAGCTCAGTTAGTTGTTCAAAACCCATCGTTCAGTTCGCAGCTTCATGGTTGATTCGTGGTGCAAGGTTATCCCATGCAGTCTTTTGACACAGCCTAATCAAGAGTCGGCATGATTAAGGCAAGTGAGCGCGACATTCCAGTTGCTCGCCAACGAGCAATGGAGCGGCGGGGTATGTAGCGGCTTTGGACTGATTAAGGATAAGGGGCTGTTTTTGGCACAGGCTGTGTAAAAACGCTCGCTCAATTTCGAGGCTCACGTTGCTACGTGAAATTTTCCCCGTTGGCCCGACTGGAATTCGCGAGGAAGCGCGAAATTTGCTCGTTTTCTGAGCAGCGCTCATTCTCGAAAACGTTTTTACACAGCCTGGGCAGGAAGCTGCCCTGGCGGCTGGCGGAAGGCCAATGCCGGATCTGGGTAGCTATTGTGCTTGAACTCAATACTCGACAGGTTCCCCCGGTGTCAGGATAGTTGTCGTGTGAGCGTGTCACGCTGACTTTGATGTTTTCGGCAGTACCGCCTCCCGTTCCGGATTGGCGCAGCAAAAGACTTGATTCGAATTCGGAGGAAACATGGGTATTTCGTATTACCTTGCATGTTTGGAGACCCGGCAATATGTCTGGGTTGGCAGGCTTGACCCACAGGGGGAGGTGCCGGTGGCGGACGTCAAAGGTTCCATCGCCATGTTCGCGCTGGAGAATCGGAACAAACCGTTGATCGTCGTGAGCGAAAGCCATCCGATCCTCGAAGAGGGAATGGAGTGGTCGCCGCCGGCAACGCAAGAAATGTGCAGGGGACAACCATGACAAACCAACGCCAACCGCATCTCCAGACACTCGTCGCGTTTCCAATCACGGCACAGGTCGTCGATGGACAGTTTGAAGTGTTGGCGCTGATGGGAAATTGACCCAGTCGGATTGCTGATTTCTGCATCAGCAACTGTGGATAAGTTTATCAGCGCAGCTGCTTTTGAATCCTCCCTTCGATAGCCCAGTTCAGTTGTCGAAGACCTGCCACATCCACCGCTGGCATGGCGCACCCGACCATGCTTGAGCTGACGCAGCGGGGCTGGCAAATTGACAAAAGGCGCTCCGTTGCGCAGTGCCCCCGGTTACCCTCTTTAATACGAACACGAGGACTACCCGATGACCGAGACCCATAAAGACACCATTTGCGATGTATGCGCTACCAGTACGAGGGTGCCGGGATACGGCGAGCAGTTCGGGACGCTCCAGGCGCTCTGGGGCTATGGCGCAGGGCATGATGGCGAACGCTATCGAGTCAATCTATGCGAAAGTTGCTTTTTCGCGGCACTAGCGTTTTTGAAGCAGGAGCGCCGCACGCAGAATTTGTTCAGCGATGAGCCGCCCTGCGATGAACGCCCATTCGGACTAGTCGCCCGTGATGACTACTTTGGCGATTCGTAGCCATATCGCAGAGATGAGGTTATTGGCTCGCCAGCATCGAACTAGGCCATAACAGCACGACTCCTCGCTACAATGGCGTCACCCGCAATCGCTCTAGGGATCTCGCTTGACTGACACAAAACTCACTGAAGTCGAGATGCGGCGCGCACTCGGTCTTGACCCCGCTCCTTCGAAATCGAAGCAGCCGATACCCAAACAGCACTCCACCTTCACACTCGTTGAATTGAGCGTGCGCAAGAACGGTGGCTCGCCATTCCGCTTCGAGCACCGCTCCCGCTCCATCAGTACACTCGCGGCCCACCTCGAGGCCGAGAAAGCAGCTCGGGAGAAAGGGTATGAGGTCTGGGTCGTGTTGGATATCAGGCAGGTTTCATCGTAGAGCCGCAACAGCCGCCAGTCAGTCCAGTCTCGCTGATTGCTCTGGGGCAATGAACGCCTGAATCAACTAGAGCGAGTCAGTTCGTACTCGGGCAGCTCTTGGCCGGTACCTGTCTCTTCCAGGATAGGCCGTCTCAAGCACTTACGTCACCCGCCATAACTGATCGATCCGTGTCGTATAGCTCGGGCTCATCATCTCGCGCCGCATCCCCCAGTCAGGATTCGCCGGCACTCCGGCAGGCCGCATCGTTCCACGCCCCCAGCGCGCATTGATCGCATCCATCACCTCCATCACCCGCTCGGCCGCCTCCGGCGGTGTGGCGACGAACAGGTCGCCGGTGAACTCGCCACGCTGGCGCAGATCGAGCAACAGTATCTCCGCCTTGCTGAATGCAAAACCGGCCCGGTAGATCAGTTCCAGCCCCGCGGAGGCAGCCTTGGTAATCAGTCGGGTATCGTCGGTCGGATAGGGCAACTCACAGATAATGCCCCTGGCGAACTTCGGCTCGTCCGGGTTGAACATGCCGGTGCGGATGCTGACCCGTACCCTCTTGCACAGGGAGCGCTGCGCACGGAGCTTTTCACAGGCCCGGGCGGCGTAGGTGGCCACCGCTTCGCGGATCGGCGGCAGCTCATGCAAGCGTTTGCCGAACATCCGGCTGCAGCAGATATCTTGCTTCGGCGGTACTTGCTCCTCGAGCGCCAGGCAAGGTGTGCCGCGCAGCTCACGGGCAGTCCTCTCCACCACCACCGAGAACTTGCTACGCAGTGTCCAGGCGTCGGCCTGGGCAAGATCCCAGGCCGTACGAATGTTCATGTCGGCCAGGTGGACGGTCATTTGCCGGCCGATGCCCCAGACCTCGCTGACATCCATCACCCTCAGCAGCTTGTCGCGCTTTTCAGGCTGGCGGATGTCCACGACACCACCGGTCTGCCGTTGCCATAACTTCGACGCACGATTGGCCAGCTTGGCCAAGGTCTTGGTCTGGGCAATGCCCACCCCCACCGGGATGCCAGTGCAGCGCAGCACCCGGGCACGCATCTCCCGCCCGAGCGTCTCCAAGCTGCCAGGCACACCGGTCAGGTCGGCGAACGCTTCATCGATGCTGTACACCTCCAGCACCGGGGCCATCCCCTCGAGGATGGTCATCACCCGCTGACTCATATCACCGTAAAGCGCGTAGTTGCTGGAGAACGCCAGAATGCCGTGCTGCCGCAGCTTGTGCCTGATCTGAAAATACGGCTCGCCCATCTTGATGCCCAGCGCCTTGGCCTCAGCCGAGCGGGCGATCACGCAGCCATCGTTGTTCGACAGCACGACGATAGGCGTACGCAGCAGATCCGGGCGGAACACCCTCTCGCAACTGGCGTAGAACGAGTTGCAGTCGATCAGGGCAATTGCCGACTCAGCCTGGGGCATGGCAGTGCACGCTGTGAGTGACCACGCCCCAGATCAGTAGCTCATCCCCTTCGAGTACGTAGCGCGGCGCGTAGGCCTTGTTCTCAGCCCGCAGAACGAACTGGTCGCCTTCCTTGGCCAAGCGCTTGACCAAGGTATCGCCGTTGAGCGCGGCGATGACGATTAGTCCAGGCCGCCCCTCTAGCGCTTTATTGACGATCGCCAGGTCGCCATCGAACAGCCCCGCGTCGATCATGCTGTCGCCGATGATGCGCACCAAGTACATATGCGGCGCGCGGAGGTCGAGCAGCTCGTCGAGGGATATCTCGGCTTCGATGTGATCCTGCGCCGGAGAGGGGAACCCGGCCGGGACGCGGAAGGAATAGAAAGGCAGGGTCACGGAGCTGCTGCTCAGTGACCCGAGAATCGTGCAGGACATGGTGCACCCGTAATAATACTGTCTGTATATACAGTACAATACAGAACAAAACAGCCAGCCTACAATCGAAATGAGCAAGACGATGACGAGCGGACGGTCATGTGCGGACGATTTGCGCAGTATCAGGGGATGGCGGATTACCTGCGCGAGCTGAACAGCGAGCAGGAGGTGATCGGCGGCTACGACAACCTGCCGATCGAGCGCTACAACGTGGCGCCACAGACCACCGTGCAGTTGCTGCACGCGGAGGGAGGCGGCCTGACGATCGCCGCGGTGAGATGGGGGTGGGCACCGCACTGGGCGAAGAAGGGAAAGATGCCGGTGCCGATCAACGCCCGCGTCGAGACGGTGGCGAGCGGCAAGTTCTTCAAGCAGATATGGCCGTACCGCGCGCTGGTCGCAGCTGACGGCTGGTATGAATGGGTGAAGGACGAGACCGATCCGAAGCACAAGCAACCCTACTTCATCCGCCTGCGCAGCGGCGAGCCGATGTTCTTCGCCGCCATCGGCCAGCTCCCACAGGCCGGCAGCGAGGTTCGTGAGGACGATGGGTTCGTAATCATCACCGCCGACGCCCAGGGCGGCATGCTGGATATCCACGATCGCCGGCCAGTGGTGCTACCAGCGGATTTGGCCCGGGAGTGGATCGACCCGAACACAACTTCGCAGCGTGCAGAACAAATCGTGCGGGAGCTGGGCCTTCAGTCCGAGGCGTTCGAGTGGTATCAGGTCGGCAAGGCGGTGGGTAACATGAAAAACACCGGGCCAGCGCTGATTGCACCCCTTGATTCCAAGGAACCACCCGACCGGATCTGATCGGCCGTAGATGACCTGAACCAGTCAGCTGCGACCGGCGGGAACCGACCCATAGGCGACGTTCGTCGATTGAACAACGGCATCGATGGCGGGGCCGTTGAACGTCAGGGACCTGAAACCTGGGTCGAGAGCTACCCGCTATGATAGATAGCTCTAGACCATGGCGGCATTTGTAACGGAAGCCGCTAGCGAACATTCACGCTACGCCTGCTAGCGGAATTCGCGCTATGGGCTATCGTTTGTGCCAGCATATTGGAATCACGATCTGAAGCGCAGGTGATTTCGAGCCAATAAGGATGGGCTGCGGTGTTTTCAAAAGCTGATGGCTCGGTACAGCCGTTGCTTAATCATCTCTTGGGCGAGCAGCTACAAACGGAAGGTTTACGACATGTCTAGATGTACAGCACCGGTACATGGTCATCGTTCGGCAAGCGCAAGAGCAGCGTGTCCCGCATGTGGCAGCGGATATAGCGGGTACGGATCGCGATCGTATTCATCCTCGTCCTACGCACCATCCTATTCGTCCCCGTCTCATGGCGGGGGTGGTCGCAGTAGCGACGGTTCATCCAGCAACGCAAAGCCGCGCTGGTCGAAACCCGGATCCTCTGTGGCCTACACCTCCGCCGAGGTACGAACGCTCACACCGGTACGCGAAAATGTCGAGAGGCGTGCGACAGTACCTGATCTACGTGACGTCTTTCTTTGTCACGCCTGGGACGACCGGAAAGGATCCGCGAAGGAGCTGCATGATGTACTCGAGTCGCTCGGTGTTTCCGTTTGGTTCAGCGAGAAAGATGTCCTTCTAGGCTCTTCGTTACTGCGTGAAATTGATAAGGGATTGGCGAAGTCTCGAGTAGGAATTGTGCTGGTGACCCCTGCTTTGCTGCGCCGCCTAGCAGCCGAAGGCATCGCCGACAAAGAGCTTTCCGCGCTCCTCGCAAGGGATCTGCTGGTTCCCATCATTCACGACACAACATACGAATCGCTGCGCGAAGTCAGTCCTCTACTCGGTTCGAGAAGCGGCCTGAGCACTGCTGAAGATACGTTTGCAGATATCGCGGCCAAGCTTGCCGAGTTGGTCGCCCCGTAGCTTCACTGTCCATGCGTACGGCATTACTTACAGACCCGTTATCAATCGAAGGAGTTGAACACATGAGTATTAAACCCGGCCCCAAACCGATCGCTGAATCCACCGGCAAAAAGGACCAGCGCCGTCGTGTTACTGAAGAAAACAAACCCAAACATCCTGATCTGGAAGTACATAAACACAAAAAAGGTGACTGACTGTTGCCGCTGACCGAAAACTGACCCAGTAGAGGCTGTTCTGCCGACTGAAAACTGACCCAGGTGTTCAACTGCTCCTGCTCAATTTTTGAGCAGGAGAACACAGGGTGATCAGTATGGAAATGATGGGCAAAATTCGCCGGATGTACTTCCGCGACAAGCTGTCGCTGCATGAGATAGCCAAGCGCACGGGGTTGGCGCGCAACACGATTCGCAAGTGGGTCAGAGCACCGGAGGCGAAGCAGCCGGTGTACCTGCGTAAGGCCATTTTCAACAAGCTGAGTGCTTTTCACTCCACGCTGGAGCAGGCGCTAAAAGCCGATTCGCTGCGGCCCAAGCAACAGCGGCGCAGTGCCAAGGCGCTGTTGGCGCAAATCAAAGCCGAGGGGTACGACGGTGGCTATAGCCAGCTCACCGCGTTTGTCCGTGCCTGGCGTGGTGAGCAGGGCAAGGCGTTGCAGGCCTTTGTGCCGCTGACCTTTGCCTTGGGCGAGGCGTTTCAGTTCGACTGGAGCGAAGAGGGTTTGCTGATCGGCGGCATTTACCGGCGCATGCAGGTGGCGCACCTGAAGCTGTGCGCCAGCCGTGCGTTCTGGCTGGTGGCATATCCGAGCCAGGGCCACGAGATGCTGTTCGACGCCCATACGCGAGCGTTCGGCGCGTTGGGTGGCGTGCCGCGCCGGGGCATCTACGACAACATGAAGACCGCCGTCGACAAGGTCAACAAGGGCAAAGGCCGCACGGTGAATGCGCGCTTCGCGGTGATGTGCGCGCATTACCTGTTCGACCCGGACTTCTGCAACGTCGCCTCGGGTTGGGAAAAGGGCATCGTTGAAAAGAACGTGCAGGACAGCCGCAGGCGTATCTGGTTAGACGCCCAAGATCATCAATTTCACTCCTTCGAAGAACTCAATGCCTGGCTGGGCCAGCGCTGCCGGGCACTCTGGAGCGAGCTGGCGCACCCGCAATACGGCGGCCTGAGCGTGGCCGAGGTGCTGGAGTTGGAGCGGGCCGAACTGATGCCTATGCCTGCGCCCTTCGATGGTTACGTCGAGCGGGCGGCACGGGTTTCCAGCACCTGCCTGGTCAGCGTCGGGCGCAACCGCTACTCGGTGCCTTGTGAGTACGCAGGTAAGTGGGTCAGCAGCCGTTTGTATACGACCCGAATCGAAGTAGTCGCGGATGACGCACTGATCGCCAACCACGGGCGTTTGCTGGACCGCGACCAGGTCAGCTATGACTGGCAGCACTACATCCCGCTGATCGAGCGCAAGCCCGGCGCGCTGCGTAACGGCGCGCCCTTTGCCGATCTGCCAGCGCCGCTGCGTCAGCTCAAGCACGGTTTGGGCCGGCATGCCGGCGGTGACCGGATCATGGCGCAAGTCCTGGCTGCCGTACCGGTCGCCGGTCTCGATGCCGTGCTGGTGGCCGTTGACCTGGTACTGGAGAGCGGCAGCCTGAGCGCCGAACATATCCTCAATGTCGTGGCGCGCCTGACAGCGGCTGAGCCACCGCCCAGCGTCGAGACCCACTTGTCGCTCAAGGAAGTCCCCATGGCCAACACGGCGCGCTACGACCGCCTGCGTGGCCAGACCGAGGAGACCGGTCATGCGTGATCTCATGGCGGAACTCAAGGAGCTGCGCCTGCACGGCATGGCCACTGCCTGGGCGGAGTTGACTGCGCAGGGTGAGTCGAACACAGCCTCGTCCAAGTGGCTGCTCGAACACCTGCTGGAACAAGAACACACAGATCGCGCCATGCGCTCGGTGAGCCACCAAATGAACATGGCCAAGCTGCCGATGCACCGCGATCTGGCCGGCTTCGACTTCAGCTCCTCCAGCGCCGACGCCCGCCTGATCAGCGAGCTGGCCAGCCTAGCCTTTACCGACACCGCGCAGAACGTGGTACTGATCGGTGGGCCAGGCACCGGTAAAACCCACCTGGCCACCGCGCTGGCCGTGTCCGGCATCACCCGGCACGGCAAGCGCGTGCGCTTCTACTCCACGGTCGATCTGGTCAATCTGCTGGAGCGCGAGAAGCACGACGGCAAAGCCGGGCGGATCGCTCAGGCCCTGCAGCGCATGGATCTGGTCATCCTCGACGAGCTGGGCTATCTGCCGTTCAGCCAGGCCGGCGGCGCCCTGTTGTTTCACCTGCTGTCCAAGCTGTACGAACACACCAGCGTGGTGATCACCACCAACCTGAGCTTCGCCGAATGGTCGAGCGTGTTCGGCGACGCCAAGATGACCACCGCCCTACTGGATCGGCTAACCCACCACTGCCACATCGTCGAAACCGGCAACGAGTCCTATCGCTTGCAACACAGCAGCTTGGCGGCCCAGGCAAAGATCAAATCACGGGAACGAAAACGTAAGGCTGGCCAGGAACCGGAGGACGACGAACCGTTTTGACCATGCCGAACGAGTGGCCTGCTGCATGACAGCATGCGGCAGGTTTTCAACAACTGAACTGGGCTAACGAAAGAGGGGGATCAAGAGCAGCTGCGTTGATAGACTTATCCACAGTTGCTGGTAAAGAAATCAGCAATCCGCCCTGGGTCAAATTTCAATCGGCAGGGTGGGTCAATTTTCCATCAGCGCCAACACCATGCGATCAGACCGAGCCACTCCTCCGATATACTGACCCGATAGACCTATGCAATAGTCGGCTGTCAGCTGCTCAGTCCAGATTAGAGCGTTATCAGTGTCAGCTGCTGCACCAGATCGTTCAGGTCCAGCTGCACCTTCAACTAGAGTGTGCCGGAAGTGGCTATTGGCGTACGGCTGCTTTTGGCCGACTCCGGCCCACCAAAACAGGCAGAAATCGGCCGGTTCTGTTGAAAAAGTTGGGTTTTCCAAGCTGCCGAAATACTGATCGGTGATGGGGCGCGACGCCCCGTATCATCAACTCGTCCCCTTCCAGAACGTAGCGCGGAGCATGGTCCGAGTGCTCGAATTTCAGGGCGTAGCTGCCATGAGTTTTTCCAGGTATAAGTTTCTGAACACCGGATCAGGTCTTCTTTTGAAGCTGTGAAACCGGCTGCTCCAACATCGATTGCGTTAGCCCGTGCATATCCGCATTGGCTTGCCAGATCAAAAACCGGCGGTACATATCTCGAACAGCAGCTGACAGCTTCTGATTGGTCGCTGTCAGTTTCTCAATCTGCTCGTTGGCTGCCTGAATATCGCTAATCCAGCCCGGCTTCAGCTTCTGAGCCTTCAATGCCGCCTTGCAGTTCTTCATCGCTAAATCCACGGCAGGTAGATTCATCAGGGACTGGCGAGCACGACTGATACCCAGTTTTTCTTTGCAGGCCTCAACGAGCAAAGGCCAGGTCAGCTTCGGCTCTGACCATTCCTCAATCAGCTTAATGATGCGTTTCTCATCCTTTGGTGTTAAATGCCCCATCGTTAACCCTCGATCTCATCCAGCAAAGCCAAGACGTCATCCAACGATGGTAACGCCTCTTGTGCCTGGTTCGCTTCAATGACTTTGACTTCGATCAGCCCCGACATTGCGGCGGCGTTCTTGGTCAGCGTCCAACCGTTATCGGCGTTCCACACGATGGCACCGTTTTCGAGTTCGGGGTCTTCCAGCATTTGGATGAGCGCCTCGCACTTAAAGAGCTTCTCACCCAGTTTTTTGGCCGACTCCGATGCCCCAAATACACCCCGAGACTGCGCATCCAGGGCTTTATCGAGACGACGTTTAAGGTCGTCGCGTTCTTCCTTAAGATTGCTCAGCTTTATGTCATCCCCTTTGACGCAACCGAGCCGCCCGCAGTCCAAACAGGCGCCCATTTTCGGGCAGGGCTCGGAAGCAAAGTTGTGCACACAAACGCCGTAAGGAGTTAGATGGATAATGCGGTCCTGCTCACCCTCGCGTAGTTCTCTCACCTCAATCAGGTTAAGCGGCTGATTGGTTTTGACCTTTTCCAGACGCTGAGCAGCGGTGCTGTGCTTGGTTTGTGGGTGGTAATCCGCAACCCTTTGGGTGCGTTCCTCGACGGTTTCATGGTTGTAGACCGACCCCAACGTCGTGCGCCCGGAGAAGGCGTCAATCAGGAGCTGCGACAGGCCCGCGCGGTGCATCTGCGTGTTCAATTCGTGCCGAAACGCATGTGTATTGACCGTGACGCCGGAGTAGCCATAGCGCTCGAACAGGCTTTTCTTTTTCGGGTCGGTCGAACCGCCTAATTGTATACTTAGGCGGTTAGCGTTCGCTGCGATCTCCACGCCAAACCCGTGTGTCACAGTAATGCCACCTGCGTCTTCAGCCAGCGCTCCCGTGCGCACGGTGAACAACGCATCACGGTACTTCACCCGAGCTTTGCCCTCCGTGTACGGCGTGGTGTATGGAAAATCCTTTGGAAGATACTTTTCCCGCAACAGTACATTGAGCTTGCGCAGCGTGATCACACACCGGTCGTCAAATTCAAAGCTCTCTATCCTGCCCTCAACATATATGCGCTTCCCCGCGCTGAAATCCCACCCGTCTCGGATCTCGGCCAATAGGGCTCGGGCGACGGGGCTGAGCGCCTTTTGCTTCTCCATGCATATCAGGAGTTTTTGATTGAATCTCCTTCGCGGGCCGTCACCAACGCTGAGTTTCAGCGCGGCACAGGCTTCGGTGTACGTGAGCGGTTCATCAGGCCCCTTGGGTGGCAGTCCTTCATGGGGCGGAAACTCATCGGGATGATCCTCCAGCCAGGCGGCGTAAGCCCGCGCCTCATCGGTGATCGGTTTCAGTAACGTGATGGCCCGCTCGACGACCGGCTCCATCTCAGGCGTAATGACGGGCTTCAGCGTTACCTGGTTTTTCTTTTCCGCGTACCAGCGCAAGAACATGCGCTGGTTGCCTTGGGTATCCTCTTTGAATACTAGGAAATCCAATTCAACATCCGCCAATTCACCCACGCGACTAGGAGCACTCAGCAACAGCGCACATGCGGATGTCACAACGATATCGAGGGAGCGGGTCAATTCGTTATTGAACACTTCCCCGAGGGCCTTGATCGCTTTAGGGTTGGGCAGCTTATTTTCCCGATCTTCTTTTTGCTGCTTGAGCGTGCCACTCGGCCTCTGCGTCAGCGGAGATGTCCACCGGAAATCCGACTTGAGCAGTTTTTTGTTCCGCATCAGGGTGATGATGGCCTCAAGTGCCTTACTGTGTCTGTATGCGTTATTGCCTTTTGTCCTGTGACGGTTCAGGTGGTCGCACGCTTTATTACAGACAGCGGCGGACACCCGCGTCACATCCAGCGTGCCGGTCAACTCGAATAGGGCGGCTTCCAGCGCCTTCAGGGGGTACAGCCAATGACCGATGTCCTTTTTCTGCAAATACACCCTTCGGTACACCACCATTGCTTTGGCTAACTCGGTGAAGGGTACCTGCATCGCCTTTGGGGCGGTTTTGGTCGATCCGAGCGCCGTGAAGCTAGAGGATTGGATGCCATGCGAGTGCCAACTGCCGTCTTCCCAGCGAATGCTCGCGTGAACTCGATTGGGAATGCCTTTGGGCAGGGTCTGTTTTGCCCATTCGATAAACGCCGCGAGCTGAGCCTCCGCAGCCAGTTGGCTCCTGGGCTTAAAATCAACAATGTTGCTCGTTGGTTCAGACGGTTCAGAATCAAACGCTTCAGTCATTCTTCTGTCCTCCCAGAACCCGATGATCGGCGCATGGCCTCACAATCCAGAATCACCTTGCGGCAAGCCAAAATGGCCCGATCCCAGAGCACACCGGTGGTTTTGTCCGTGGCAATGGTTTGCTCCCGACGACGTTCCAATCGCTCAAGAACCGAACTGTGGTCCGCGTCCAGAAGTGGCTGAAACTTTCCGCAGGCGTAACAGGTAAACGGCGCATCGAGATGGCAGGCGGCATCCGCACCACACACCGCCAGATCCTCGATTAGTCGATCCGCTAGTTCCCCGTTTTTCGCTGAGGTGCGATCTGTGACGATGATCCCGGTGAACGCATTCACCACCAAGGCCAGATGGTCGGTCATCTTCGCGTCGATCAACGCCAGCAACTCTGCCGACACCTGTCGGTACTTTCGCACTGTCTGAGTACCCTTGTGCATCAATGCGCGGGCCATCGCCCACTCACTCATCCCCGCATTGGACAGGTCCGTGCCGAGGGTGTGCCTGAACCGGTGACCCCGCGTCACAATCAGCGGCTGATGGGTGCGAGGCGAAATCGGAAAGCCCTCCATCCGCCCGATGCGCTCAAGCCAAGCATTGATCGTGCTTTTTCCGGCATGAAAGATCGCCTGCGGCGCGTCTTCGAGGCTTTTATGAAGGTTACTATCGAGCAAAACAGGGGGATTCACCCGCTCCCTAAGTTCTGTTTCATCATCCAGCTTCCGACGAAAGAGGGGCACATTCTCAATTGCTACATTCCAATCGGTACCGTCTGGATACGTTTGCCAGAGTTGCGCCAGTACCATTGCCTTGCAGGCCTGCACCACGCGGTAGAAGTCATCATCCAGACTGAATGTTTCGAACTTTACTCGCCAACCTCCCTCGTCCCATCTTTGCTTTGCCCAGGGCATCCTGACCTTGCAGCCCTGATCGCTCTTCGTGAAATCACCAAAAACCAGCGCTCGCGCCTGAGTGCCTCGCGGCCCATAAATCATCAACAAGCGCAGGTAAAGGTACTGCTCGGGATCTAACTGACCGTGACAAAACTGCTCATGTATCCATTGGTACAGACCGTCCTGCTCCACCTGCGTGAACGGGCCTTGTTCGGGGTCCAGGCTGAGGATCACATCGTGGCTGGATTTCTTGTTCCTAGGCAGTGCCTGGTAAGCATCGATCAGGGGTTGCGACGGGCGCTGTTCGAGCGATTCGCAGTCGTGCCAAAACGCCATGAAAGAGGCAATGACACTAAACTCACTAATGCTAAAGCGCTCCCGCAGATCGATCAGGTGATCCTCGTTGAGCGGGTCAAGCCCAGCTTGTGCAGCCCGCGACAACCCACTGGCGGCGCTAGCAACCGTGCCCGCTGCCATATCGGCCATTCGGTACGCCAGGGCGGCGTGCAACCAAGGCTGCCAATCTAGCGAGACGCAGGCAACAGCTGCTTTCCAGTTGACTGAATGATTAGCCGATTGATCCGGTTTCCACATCGGTTCGGTGGGTGTGAACACCTTCCCGCATTTCGCTAGGCGAGGCGTGTTCAGCCACGCATCTAGGGTGATCTTCGTGGGTGCCTGAAGTGCTTCGACGGCAATCTTCACTCTGAACCTCCTTGTGTCGTGCCGGCCTTCTGACGGTTGGCCTTAAACCGCTCGGCCCGCCTCTGTATCGCTTTGTCCGCCTCTTCCTTCCAAAACTTCGCGCCGTAGCGGCCGGGCATGTCCGATTCGGGACTCCAGCCGAACATCCATGTGAGGGTCTTTTGAACTTGCGTGGTGCGATCCTCCGGCGTGAGCGCTGCCAGTTCCTCACGCATGCTTTCTAGCATCGTGTAGACCGCGTCATGCCTCAGAATATGCGGGTGCACATGAGCCAGTTCCGGCGCTTTTTCTCGGACCCTGGACATAACGCCATCAACTGCCTTGATGGTCAGCGGTCCGCCCTCATTTCGCTTGTGCGCCACCAGCAAAAACGGATGCTTTCTCGCTTGCGATGCGCCGTTACGGGGCTTTCTGTGGCGATATTTCGATTCGTAATCAGTGATTGCGTCATAAAGGTCATCGGTCATCACCAGCATGCGTTCGTGGGTTTTGAATTGCGGGGCCATGGTTCGTGGATCGAGGCTCTCATCCTCCAGATTAACCACCGCTAGTTGACGACTGTGCCAGTGAATATCGCTGGTCTTGATCAGCAGCATCTCGGAGCGTCGCAGCCCCATGTCGAGACCCAGCAGCAAAATGATGTAATTACGTAATCGAATAGCTGGATCAGCGAAGGGGTTGATCGGACTGTCAGGGCGCAGAATCTCCAACAATCGATCTCGCTCCTGGGTTGTCAGTCCTTTCATTTCGTCCAATCGCGTTTTTTTCCACGCAGGGCTGGCCGCTTTGATCTTGCGGTTGATGCGCTTCTTCAGATCGTCAACCGCCTCATGTCGTGTTGAGTGATCACCCAACTTGTCATAGAGGAAGGCCAGATAGTCGCGTACCGCCTCGATTCGCTGCTGCGCATGGACTTTGCCAACGGATTTGTAGGCAGTCGGATGCAAATGCATCCCCGCATACTTCATGGCCAGGGTTTCCTTGCTAAACCCCGCGTCCGACACAAATCTGGAAAGCTCGTTGTCTTTCAGGTATTGGCTGTGAGGGTGCTGTTCGAGGTTGGAAATCAGATCAATAGAGGAAAAAACTAGAAACTGCTCAAGCACAACCAGATGCTCAAGGTACTTCTTTGTTGTTTCCAGTGCTCTGCCCGAGTGCTCCATGGTCATGTAGAGGTTGGGGTAGTAAACCGGGATGTAGTCTTGCACCAGCAGCTTTCTACGAGCACCATTCACCACCTGCTCTATGACCTGGAAACCCATATTGCTCCCTCATAAAAAATAACTTTTCTAAGTATAGTCAGGAACAAGTTAAGGTCAACGCAAAACCTAACGTTTTGCTTTCCAGAATTTAAGCGCTTGTCGCTACCATAAAGCACTGAAAACACAGGATTAAAGGCGAGTACAATCATGTCAAAAAGTGACAAAGCAGGCAAAACAGGCTCTTACGTTTACACCATGCACCGGCTGAGCAAAGTAGTGCCGCCGAAGCGGGAAATCCTCAAGAACATTTCCCTGTCGTTTTTTCCTGGCGCCAAGATCGGCGTGCTCGGCCTCAACGGTTCGGGCAAATCCACTCTGTTGAAAATCATGGCGGGTGTCGACAGCGAGTTTGATGGCGAAGCCCGGCCGATGCCCGACCTTAATGTCGGTTACCTGCCGCAGGAACCGCAACTCGACCCGAACAAGACCGTGCGCGAAGTGGTCGAAGAAGCCGTCAGCGTGATCAAGGACGCCCAGGCGCGCCTCGATCAGGTCTACGCCGAATACGCCGAGCCGGATGCCGACTTCGACAAGCTGGCCGCCGAACAGGCCAAGCTGGAAGCCATCCTGCAAGCCAGCGATGGCCACAACCTCGAGCGCCAGCTGGAAGTCGCCGCCGATGCGCTGCGTCTGCCAGCCTGGGATGCCAAGGTCGGCGTGCTTTCCGGTGGTGAAAAACGCCGCGTCGCGCTGTGCCGCCTGCTGCTGTCGGCGCCGGACATGCTCCTGCTCGACGAGCCGACCAACCACCTGGACGCCGACTCGGTGGCCTGGCTGGAGCATTTTCTCCACGACTTCCCCGGCACCGTGGTGGCGATCACCCACGATCGGTACTTCCTCGACAACGTCGCCGGCTGGATTCTCGAGCTCGACCGCGGCGCCGGTATCCCCTACGAGGGCAACTATTCCGGCTGGCTGGAGGCCAAGTCGAATCGCCTGGCCCAGGAATCCAAGCAGCAATCGGCCCACGAAAAGGCCATGAAGGAAGAGCTGGAGTGGGTGCGCCAAGGCGCCAAGGCGCGCCAGTCGAAATCCAAGGCGCGCCTGCAGCGCTTCGAGGAACTGCAGTCGCAGGAATTCCAGAAGCGCAGTGAAACCAACGAGATCTATATCCCGGCCGGCCCGCGCCTGGGTGACAAGGTCATCGACTTCGTCAACGTGAGCAAGGCTTACGGCGACCGTGCACTGATCGACAACCTGTCGTTCAGCATGCCCAAGGGCGCCATCGTCGGGGTGATCGGCGGTAACGGCGCCGGTAAGTCGACCCTGTTCCGCATGCTCATGGGCAAGGAGCAGCCGGACTCGGGCAGCATCGAGATCGGCGAAACCGTGCAGCTGGCCTGCGTCGACCAGAGTCGCGACGACCTCGATGGCAGCAAGTCGGTGTTCCAGATGATTTCCGACGGTTCCGACCAGATTCGCATCGGCAACTACGAGATTCCGGCGCGTACCTACGTCGGTCGCTTCAACTTCAAGGGCGGCGACCAGCAGAAGTTCGTCAAGGATCTCTCCGGTGGTGAGCGTGGCCGTCTGCACCTGGCCCTGACCCTGAAAGAGGGCGCCAACGTCCTGCTGCTCGACGAACCGTCCAACGACCTCGACGTGGAAACCCTGCGTTCGCTGGAGGAAGCGCTGCTCGACTTCCCTGGCGCGGCCATCGTCATCTCTCACGATCGCTGGTTCCTCGATCGCGTCGCCACTCACATCCTGGCGTACGAGGACGACTCGCACATCGAGTTCTTCGAGGGCAACTACACCGAGTACGAGGCCGATCGCAAGAAACGCCTCGGCGACGCCGCCTCCCAGCCGCACCGCGTACGGCACAAGAAACTGGCGTAGTAACCCGTTGGCAAAAAGAGCCTGCACATAGCCTGTGCAGGCTCTTTTTTTATGGCTGTTTTCCGGCAATGTGCTGCCCGGGTGTACGTTTTCCCGTAGGCGCGGATTTATCCGCGAAGCTTTACCGGCGTTTCAAAGATCTTCGTGGTTGGTCTGCCGCCGCCACGGCAGTGCCCGATGTCATTAGTTAGCCAGCCAGGATCGATGGGCTCTTCATGCATGTAGTGATTGATCTCAGTGCAAGTCGGCCAGGAACGTCCACACTTTAAAGACTCAGGTTCCTCTGGAGTTTTCCCTATGTCTGCTTTCGATCCTCAAGCAGCGCTTGATGCCCTGTTCACCGAGTACAGCGCTCGGGCCAAAGCCACTCGGCGAGACTTGGCCCGCAGCCACTCGCCGGACTTCGCCGAACAGGCCCTGCAACGACAGAACGATGAGGTGCTGGAAGCCCTGCAAGCTGAGGCCGAGGCGGGCATGCGGCAGGTGGGCATGGCCAAGCTGAGGCTGGCCGAAGGCACTTATGGTGACTGCCTGCGTTGTGGCGAACCGATTGAGGCCGCGCGTTTGCAGGTGTTGCCGGCTGCCGAATATTGCCTGGCCTGTGCCGATCATGTAGGTGCCGGCTAGCAGGGCTGCATCGGCTCTATTTCAGTTGCCCTGCCAGTGGCGGGCGTGGATAGGGCCAGGAGGATGGCGGCTTCCTGGCGCAGGCTCATGAGTAAGGCTGCTGATCTGACGTATGCCGGCATCTTTTCACGAGCCTGGGATCAACCATACGGCTTGTGGATGACGGCCGATGCGGCCATGATTTCACCAGCCCCCCGTTCAAGGATTTCCAATGCCAGACTCCGTTGCAGCCCATTTGCGATTGGCACCTGAAGCACTCACCCGTCCGTTCTCTCCCGCGCAGTTCAACTTCACCAGCACCGATGACCTGGAGCCTTTTCGTGGTGTGCTGGGCCAGGAACGCGCGGTCGAAGCCTTGCAATTCGGCGTGGCGATGCCGCGTCCCGGTTACAACGTATTTGTCATGGGCGAGCCCGGTACCGGGCGCTTCTCTTTCGTCAAACGTTACCTCAAGGCAGAAGCCAAGCGCCTGGCGACCCCTGCAGATCACGTATACGTCAATCACTTCGACGAACCGCGCGAGCCGCGTGCGCTGGAACTGGTGTCGGGTAGCGCCGGGGCGTTCATCAGCGACATCAACCTGCTGATCGACAACCTGCTGGCGACCTTTCCCGCGGTATTCGAACACCCATCCTATCAGCAGAAGAAAAGCGCCATCGATCGTGCGTTCAACAAGCGTTACGACCAGGCGCTCGCTGTGATCGAGAAGCTGGCCCTGGAAAAGAGTGTGGCGCTGTACCGCGACAGCAGCAACATCGCCTTCACCCCGATGCTCGAGGGTAAGGCGCTGGATGAGGCCGAATTCGCCCAGTTGCCGGAAGCCGAGCGTGAACGCTTCCATATCGACATCTCCACCCTGGAAGAGCGGCTCAACGAAGAGTTGGCCAGCCTGCCGCAGTGGAAGCGCGAGTCGAGCAATCAGCTACGCCAGCTCAATGAAGACACCATCACCGTGGCGCTGCAGCCGCTGCTGGCGCCGTTGTCGGAAAAGTACGAGGAAAATGCCGGCGTCTGCGCCTACTTGCAGGCGGTACAGGTCAACCTGCTGAAAACTGTGGTTGATCAATTGGTCGAGGGGGAAAAGGCCGATGCGCAAACCCGCATGTTGCTCGAGGAGCAGTACTGCCCAAGCCTGGTAGTTGGTCATCAGGTGAATGGCGGCGCGCCTGTGGTGTTCGAGCCGCACCCGACCTACGACAACCTGTTTGGGCGCATCGAGTACAACACCGACCAGGGCGCGCTCTATACCAGCTACCGGCAACTGCGCCCTGGAGCCTTGCACCGCGCCAACGGCGGTTTCCTGATTCTCGAAGCGGAGAAGATGCTCGGTGAGCCGTTCGTCTGGGATGCGCTCAAGCGTGCCCTGCATTCACGCCAGCTGAAGATGGAGTCGCCGCTCGGCGACCTCGGCCGCATTGCCACCGTGACCCTCAGTCCGCAGGTTATCCCCTTGCAGGTCAAGGTGATCATCATCGGCGCGCGCCCGCTGTATTACGCCTTGCAGGACCATGATCCGGATTTCCAGGAGATGTTCCGCGTACTGGTCGACTTCGACGAGGACATTCCCCTCGGCGACGAGAGCCTGGAGCAGTTCGCCCAGTTGATGAAAACCCGCACCATGGAGGAGGGCATGGCGCCGCTGACCGCCGCGGCGGTAGCACGCCTGGCGACCTTCAGCGCGCGCCTGGCCGAGCACCAGGGACGTCTGTCTGCGCGGATAGGCGACCTGTTCCAGTTGGTCAGCGAGGCCGATTTCATCCGCCAGCTGGCCAATGAGGCTGTGACCGACGTCGGCCATATCGAGCGCGCGCTGAAAGCCAAGGCGACCCGCACCGGGCGCGTCTCGGCGCGGATCATCGACGACATGCTGGCCGGTATCATCCTGATCGACACCGCGGGTGCCGCAGTCGGCAAGTGCAACGGCTTGACCGTGCTGGAAGTCGGCGACTCGGCCTTCGGCGTACCGGCGCGGATTTCCGCCACCGTCTACCCGGGCGGTTCGGGCATCGTCGACATCGAACGCGAGGTCAACCTCGGCCAGCCGATTCACTCCAAGGGCGTGATGATCCTCACCGGCTACCTGGGCAGCCGCTACGCCCAGGAGTTTCCCCTGGAGATTTCCGCGAGCATCGCCCTGGAGCAGTCCTACGGCTACGTCGACGGCGACAGTGCCTCGCTGGGCGAGGTCTGTACCCTGATCTCGGCCTTGTCGCGGCGTCCGCTCAAGCAGTGTTTCGCCATTACCGGTTCGATCAACCAGTTCGGTGAAGTGCAGGCGGTCGGCGGTGCCAACGAGAAGATCGAAGGCTTCTTCCGCCTGTGCGAGGCCCGCGGTCTGACTGGCGAGCAGGGGGCGATCATTCCGCACTCCAATATTGCCACCCTGATGCTTGACGAGCGCGTGCTGCAGGCGGTGCGGGCCGGGCAGTTCCATATCTACGCGGTGCGCCAGGTCGACGAGGCGTTGAGCCTGCTGGTCGGCGAAGATGCCGGCACGCCAGACGCCGAAGGTAAGTTTCCGCCTGGCAGCGTCAATGCGCGGGTGGTCGAGCGCTTGCGCGAGATCGCCGAAATAGGCATGACCGAGGATGACAAGGAGGTGAAGAGCGAAGTGCTGGTGGCGCTGCCCAAGGAGAAAAAGCCGCGAGTGAAGAAGCCGGCCGCCTGAACCCGCCATGCGTCCGCAGCCTGGCGGGCTGCGGGCGCAACCAGCGGATTGGGCGAGGTTTCGGCGCGGCCCTGCAGGCCGCTGCCTGAGGATTTCATCCACACAGTTATCCACAGATGACCGAGCTGACTGGCGGCTTCCCAGCGCCGCCTGTGCGGGTGTAGGCTGAAGACCTGATCACATGAGGGTCGCCGCCATGCCGCGCAGCCTCTGTCTCACCCGTCAATGTCTGGGTCTGATTACCCGTATCGAATGCGTGGTATTGCCATTGGCTGGCGATAAGGGCCTCTGGACACTGATCTGTGCCGCCGGCTTGTCCGGCGCCCAACCCTCTGCGATCAAGGCACAAGGCCCATTCTGCGGACCTGTTGTGGCCGAAGGGGTGCTTGCCGAGATTGCCGAAAGCCTGCTCATCCAAGGTTACGAGGAATGCCCCGAGCTGCCGATCTGGCGTCTGCATATCCAGGCCGAGCTGCGCCGTTTGAATGGCGACCGCTACGGCCATCCAGGCTGCTTCCAATTTCAGCCGGATAGCTGAGTACGACCTGGTGGACTTTTGAGCAGCTGCCAGCATGGCTGCTCGTCGCTGGCCTGGCGGCTTTAATCCCGAGCATGCTCACAAGGTTATCCACAGTTGCGGGGGAGAGCCGTAATGGTCGGTAGCGACTTGCGCCTTTGTCTGCCGGGGAACGCTGGGTATACTCGCTGGCAGTTTTATCGGCCACTTGCGAGACCTCATGGAACGCTTTATCGAAAACACGATGTACGCCTCGCGCTGGTTGCTGGCGCCAATTTACTTCGGGCTGTCGTTGGCGGTGCTGTCGCTGTCGATCAAGTTCTTTCAAGAGGTCTACCACATCCTGCCGCAGATCTTCGCCCTGAGCGAAGCGGATCTGATCTTGCGTCTGTTGTCGTTGATCGACATGGCCCTAGTTGGCGGCTTGCTGGTCATGGTGATGCTGTCGGGCTATGAGAACTTCGTCTCCCAGTTGAATATCAACGAGGGCACCGAAAAACTCAGCTGGCTGGGCAAGATGGATTCCAGCTCGCTGAAGATGAAGGTGGCGGCCTCAATAGTGGCGATTTCCTCGATTCATCTGCTCAAGGTGTTCATGGATGCCAAGAACTATGAGGTCGAACATCTCAAGTGGTACGTGATCATTCACCTGACTTTCGTCGGATCGGCGTTCGCCATGGGTTATCTGGATAAGCTGACCAAAAAACAAGCGGACTAATCCCCCGCCTAGGCTTGAGCCGCCGCCCGGCCGTTGCAAAACGGACGGGCGGTTTGCTTTCTGCCTTGTGCTTCTTGGCTCCTGTGCAACGACTATCCTTATGGAGTCTGTACGAGTCGTTAGCACGAGGTAGCCTCATGAACCTGCACGACCTTTCCGGTCATGCCCGCGCCGGGCATGTCGATGAGTTGAACCTGATCTCCCTCGAAGGGGGCAACTATTACCTGCTGGAAGCACGTGTGAGCGGTCAGCCATTCACGCTTGAAGATGGCCACGGCCATATCCTCCATCTGCGCTCGCTGGAGCATGCCCGTGAGGTGCTGCAGGCCTTGCCGCAACTGCCATCGCTCCACCTGGTGCAGGCGCAAGTGCATGACGAAATGTGCGGCATGCCCGATGAGCCGGGGATAAAACCGGGGTCGACTTCATCGCACTGAAAGCTGGACCTGTCACCACCCTGGGTTCGCGGCGGCACTCGCGCGGGGCGTGGCAGCGATAGGGTGACCGGCGCAGCTGTGCTAGGCTGGTCGCCCTTTTTTCAGCACCAGCGGAGCCTTCGCATGTCCGAACTCAATTTTTCCACTGACGAAACCCGCGTCAGCTATGGCATCGGTCTTCAACTTGGCGGCCAGCTGCGCGACAACCCGCCGCCGGGTGCCAGCCTGGAAGCCATCATCGCCGGCATCTCCGATGCATTCGCCGGGCAGCCGAGCCGTGTCAGCGAGGCCGAGCTGTCGGCCAGCTTCAAGGTGATCCGCGATGTCATGCAGGCCGACGCTCAGGCCAAGGCCGAAGTCGCGGCAGGCGCCGGCCTGGCCTTCCTCGCCGAGAACGCCGCGCGTGATGGCATCACCGTATTGGCTTCAGGTCTGCAGTACGAAGTGCTGAGCGCTGGCGCCGGCGCGATGCCGACGCGCGAAGACACCATTCGCGCTCACTACCATGGCACCCTGATCGACGGCACTGTCTTCGACAGCTCCTATGATCGTGGCCAGCCGGCCGAATTTCCGGTTGGTGGCGTCATCGCCGGCTGGACCGAGGCCCTGCAGCTGATGAATGCCGGCAGCAAATGGCGTTTGTACGTGCCGAGCGAGCTGGCCTACGGCGAGCAAGGCGTTGGCAGTATCCCGCCGCACAGCGTGCTGGTGTTCGACGTCGAGCTGTTGGACGTCCTCTAAGCGGCGCTCACCTAGGGTGGATTGCGCTCTGTGCATCCGCCCTACGGCTGTCCCGTCGCCCGGATGCAATCCGGGGGCGAGATAGGCCGTGTGTCACGGGCGCAAAGCCCGTGCATAGCAGTACAGAAACAGGCTGCGGACCAATTCCTTGAGCACCAGCGGCTCGCTCGAATTCAGCTCATGCAAATCCAGATCGCCCTGATCGCGCAGTTCATCCAGTGCTTGTTCTTCCAGTACCGCGCAGACTTCCCCGGTGTTGCGATTGAGAATGCGCAGGTAAGGCTGTGGTCGGTCCAGCCAGGCATCGATCAAGTAGGTCATGACTCATCTCCCTTTCAAGTAGTTAGATGAGAATAATTCCTGTTAAATTAATAGCAAGCATTAATCGCTGCCTTTGGTCGCGCAATAAAAAGCCCGTCGCATGGACGGGCTCTGCTTGTCGCGTCAAGCGTCAGTGGGTGCGGGCGACGGCGAAGCGGCTCAGTTCGACCAGGGCGTCGCGGTATTCGCTGGCGGGCAGGGCATCCAGGCAGGCGATGGCGCGCTCGGCGTAGTCACGGGCTTGCTGGGCGGTGTAGTCCAGGGCACCGGCGGCTTCTACGGCATTGCGAATGCTTTCCAGGTTCTCGATGCCGCCTTTCTGGATCGCCTGGCGCACTAGGGCGGCCTGTTCGGCAGTGCCTTCGCGCATGCAGTAGATCAGCGGCAGGGTCGGCTTGCCTTCGGCCAGGTCGTCGCCGACATTCTTGCCCAGGGTCGTGGCATCGCCGCGGTAGTCGAGCAGGTCGTCGACCAGTTGGAAGGCCACGCCGAGGTTGTCGCCAAAGGTCCGCAGGGCTTCGGTCTGTTCGGCCGAGGCGCCGGCCAGGGCCGCCGCGCTGTGGGTCGAGGCCTCGAACAGCATCGCGGTCTTGCCGCGGATGACTTCCATGTAGGTTTCTTCGGTGGTGCTGGCGTCGCGAATCTTCGACAGTTGCAGCACTTCGCCTTCGGCGATGACCCGGGTGGCGCGGGAGAGGATCTTCATCACCGGCATCGAGCCGAGTTCGACCATCATTTCGAAGGAGCGCGAATAGAGGAAGTCGCCCACCAGTACGCTAGGGGCGTTGCCCCACTGGGCGTTGGCGGTGCTGCGGCCGCGGCGCATGTCGGACATGTCGACCACGTCGTCGTGCAGCAGGGTGGCGGTATGCAGGAACTCGATAGTGGCGGCGAGCAAGCGCAGCCTGTCGTCCTGCAGGCCCAGGGCCTTGCCGCTGAGCAGCACCAGCAACGGGCGCAGGCGTTTGCCGCCCGCGGAGATGATGTAGTCGCCGATCTTACCCACCAGCGGCACGCGCGAGACGAGTTGTTGACGGATGATGCCGTCGACGGCGGTAAAGTCATCCGCCACCACATGGTAGAAAGCCTGGGGTTGCATCAGCGGCACGTGCTCCTCAAAGGTTGCGCGGCATGCTATGGGGCGGGGTAGGGGCTGTCAAGGCGAGTGGTAGAGGGGCTTGCGTCGTGACGGTGGCTTGCGTAGAATCGCGCACCCTGAACTTCCCCCTGGGTATTTCCCTGACTTACGCAATTGCAAGGGCGTCATATCCGGCCCCGAGCAGCCATGCCAGCTAATAACTATTTCTATAAAGCGCTGGGTGAGCAGGATTAACGGAGATTTACCATGTACGCAGTGATTGTTACTGGTGGCAAGCAATACAAGGTCACCGAAGGCGAATTCCTCAAGGTCGAAAAGCTTGAAATCGCCACTGGCGAGGCCATTACTTTCGATCGCGTGTTGTTGATCGGCAACGGCGACGACGTGCAAATCGGCGCTCCAGTTGTTGAAGGTGCCAAGGTTGTGGCTGAGGTCGTTGCACAAGGCCGTCACGACAAGGTCACCATCATCAAGTTCCGCCGTCGTAAGCACCATATGAAGCGTCAGGGCCACCGTCAGTGGTACACCGAGATCAAAATCACCGGTATTCAAGCCTAATTCGTTTCGGCCTGATCCCTTAATAGGAGTATTGAACTCATGGCACACAAAAAAGCTGGCGGTAGTACCCGCAACGGTCGCGACTCAGAAGCTAAACGCCTTGGCGTGAAGATGTATGGCGGCCAGAAAATCATTCCTGGCAACATCATCGTGCGTCAGCGCGGTACCCAGTTCCACGCTGGTTACGGCGTGGGCATGGGTAAAGATCACACCCTCTTCGCGAAAATCGAAGGCGTGATCAAGTTTGAAGTAAAAGGCGCGTTCAACCGCCGTTACGTGAGCGTCGTTGCAGCCTAATCGCGCGACTGCTGGGAAAGCCTCGTCCTTGCGACGGGGCTTTTTTGTTTCTGTATTCTAGGGGTTCTTGCCAAACTGTCCTGGCTGTCGCGCTTGTGCTTTGAGCGGATCCGGCGCAGGTCAATTTTGCAAGAACCTGGTGTCCCTTGGTTTAGATAACCCGCGTTTACTGCGGGAGGCGTACCCATGAAATTCGTCGATGAAGTATCGATTTTTGTAAAAGCTGGTGATGGTGGCAACGGTTGCATGAGCTTCCGGCGTGAGAAGTTCATCGAAAATGGTGGGCCGAACGGTGGTGATGGTGGCGATGGCGGCTCCGTGTATATGGTGGCCGACGAAAACCTCAACACCCTGGTCGACTATCGCTACACCCGGCGTTTCGATGCCGAGCGTGGGGCCAATGGTGGCAGCACCGATTGCACTGGGCGCAAGGGTGAGGAGATGGTCTTGCGCGTGCCGGTCGGCACGACGGTGATCGATGCCGGTACCCAGGAGGTCATCGGTGACCTGACTCGCGCCGGTCAGCGCCTGATGGTCGCCCAGGGCGGCTGGCATGGCCTGGGTAACACGCGCTTCAAATCCAGCACCAACCGGGCGCCGCGGCAGACTACGCCGGGCAAGCCGGGTGATGCGCGCGACCTCAAGCTGGAGCTGAAGGTGTTGGCGGATGTCGGTCTGCTCGGTTTGCCGAATGCCGGCAAGAGCACCTTTATTCGATCGGTGTCGGCGGCCAAGCCGAAAGTTGCCGATTATCCGTTCACCACCCTGATTCCCAATCTTGGGGTGGTCAGTGTCGATCGATACAAGAGCTTCGTCATCGCCGATATTCCCGGGCTGATCGAAGGTGCTTCCAATGGCGCCGGCCTGGGTATTCGCTTCCTCAAGCACCTGGCGCGCACCCGTCTGTTGCTGCACCTGGTGGACATGGCGCCGCTGGATCTGACCGATCCGGCTGAGTCGGCGGCAACCATCGTCGATGAGCTGACCAAGTTCAGTCCTTCGCTGGCTGAGCGCGAGCGCTGGTTGGTGCTGAACAAGGCCGACCAGATGCTCGACGAGGAGCAGGAGGCGCGCGTCGCCGAAATCGTCGCGCGGATTGACTGGAAGGGGCCGGTCTATGTGATTTCCGCCCTGGCTCGCCAGGGCACTGATCAGCTGTGCTACGACATGATGGATTTCCTCGAGGCGCGCGCTGAGCGTATTCAGGAGAACCCTGAGTTTGCCGCTGAGTTGGCTGAGTTGGATACGCGCATCGAGGATGAGGCGCGCGCTCAATTGCAGGCGCTGGATGACAAGCGTACGTTGCGCCGTACCGGGGTCAAGGCTGTCGGTGATGTTGAGGAAGATGACAGCTTCTGGGATGAAGAAGATGATGAGGATGGCCCGGAAATTATTTACGTCCGGGATTAAGCAACTTGTTGAACGCCGCTTAATTGCGGCGTTCTTGTCTTGTGGCGAGTGATTGGGGGCTGCGAGCGCAGTGGCTTCTATTCCGTTGGGCGCTTTCTGGCTGAGGTTGGATGATCATGCGTGACAAGGTGACCAGTGCGCGGCGCTGGGTGGTGAAGATCGGCAGTGCATTGCTTACCGCCGATGGGCGTGGCCTGGATCGTGCGGCCATGGCGGTGTGGGTCGAGCAAATGGTGGCCTTGCGTGCGCAAGGCGTGGAGTTGGTGCTGGTGTCCTCTGGCGCGGTGGCGGCGGGTATGAGTCGCCTCGGTTGGACTGCGCGGCCGAAGGCCATGCATGAGTTGCAGGCAGCGGCGGCGATTGGGCAGATGGTGCTGATTCAGGCCTGGGAGTCGAGTTTCGGTGAGCATGCGCGGCGCACGGCGCAGATTCTCCTGACCCATGACGACCTGTCGGATCGCAAGCGCTACCTCAATGCGCGGAGCACCTTGCGGACTCTGGTTGACCTGGATGTGATTCCGGTGATCAACGAGAACGATACGGTGGTCACCGATGAGATTCGCTTTGGCGACAACGATACCTTGGCGGCGCTGGTGGCCAATCTGGTCGAGGCTGATCTGCTGGTGATCCTGACTGACCGCGACGGTATGTATACCGCCGACCCGCGGCATAATCCCGATGCCGAATTGATTTACGAGGCGCGCGCGGATGATCCGGCGCTGGATGCCGTGGCCAGTGGTGTGGGTGGTGCGTTGGGGCGTGGCGGCATGCAGACCAAGCTGCGCGCAGCGCGGCTGGCGGCCCGTTCCGGTGCGCATACGGTGATTGTCGGTGGCGCCATCGAGCAGGTGCTGGCGCGGCTCAAGGCGGGTGAGCGCTTGGGTACTCTGCTGGCGCCCGAGCGGGGCTTGCTGGCGGCGCGCAAACAATGGCTGGCCGGGCATCTGCAGACCCGCGGTACCCTGGTGCTGGATGCGGGGGCGGTCAAGGCCTTGGCGAGCGGACGCAAGAGTCTGTTGCCGGTCGGGGTCCGGGCGCTCCAGGGGAGCTTCCGGCGTGGCGAGATGGTGATCTGTGTCGATCCGGATGGGCGTGAAATCGCCCGTGGTCTGGCCAACTACAGTGCGCTCGAGGCGCAAAAAATCATCGGTCAGTCGTCGGATGCCATCGAAAGGTTGCTCGGTTACGTCGATGAGCCCGAATTGATCCATCGAGATAATCTGATTCTGGTTTGAGGTGTGCTGATGTGGATGGTTAAGAGATTGCTGGGGGCGCTGCTGGTGTTGCCGATGTTTGCGTCGGCCGAGCAGATAGCTGAGGTGTCCACGGTATTCAAGTGGATGGGGCCGAACGACAAGATCGTGATCGAGGCCTTCGATGACCCCAAGGTGGCGGGTGTTACGTGCTACCTGTCGCGTGCCAAGACTGGCGGGATTAAGGGTGGTCTGGGTTTGGCTGAGGACCGTGCCGAAGCCTCAATTGCCTGCCGCCAGGTGGGGCCGGTCAGCTTCAAGGACGAGCTGAAAGACGGTGAGGAGGTGTTTCGCGAGCGCACATCCTTGGTGTTTAAGACCATGCAGGTAGTGCGTTTCTTCGATGAAAAGCGCAATACCCTGGTTTATTTGGTGTACAGCGATCGCGTCATCGAAGGCAGTCCGCAGAATGCGGTAACCGCTATCCCGATCCTGCCCTGGCCGGAACAGCGCTGAGCCTGCTCATTTCTCCGTTCGGCGACGCCTCGTAGGGCGGCCTCGGCGCGCAGCGACAGCCCGCCAAATGTGTGTCGCACAGCCGAACCATCGGTGCATTGCCTGCGGCGAGTGACACTCTGCGGATTGCGGTTTGCTCCAGGTCGTGTGTTCGGCGACCCCCCGTAGGGCGGCCTCGGCGCGTAGCAACAGCCTGCCAGATTTGCGCCGCACTGATGCTCTGTGCTGTCTGTCTGTGGCGATTCCGCCCTGCACTCTTGATGCCGCGCAATCTGCGGGCGTGGTAATCCACGGATTATGCCTTTGACCCATTCTGGCTACAACTTTTGGCTTTGTGCGGGCAATAAAAAACCGACCCTAAGGTCGGTTTTTTAAGAACTAGCAGTAAAGCAAGAAGCGCTTATTAAGCGGCTTTAGCTTCGCTGAGGGCCTTGATGTGGCCGTTCAGGCGGCTTTTATGACGCGCTGCTTTGTTCTTGTGGATGATGCCTTTATCGGCCATGCGGTCGATGATTGGCACAGCCAGGGTGTAAGCGGTTTTTGCTACGTCAAGATCTTTGGCGTCAATAGCCTTGACCACGTTCTTGATGTAGGTACGGACCATGGAGCGCTGGCTGGCGTTATGGCTACGACGCTTCTCAGCCTGTTTGGCGCGTTTTTTGGCAGAAGGTGTATTGGCCACCGTCAAGCTCCTCGAAATCTGGGTTACTAACAAATAAGGCCGCGAATCATGCCGAGGCCTTCGCTTATTGTCAAGCCTGTTGGCTTGGATCTACTTGCTGTCTGTCGGCTGGTCGCCAACAATCAACTGCACACCGCTTGCTCTACCCAGTATCCATGCGGGTCGGTAAACTCGGCGACCTTTTCTAAGGGGTTACATATGTCCGAGCGAACCGGGAAGGGCGGCTTGTTACGTTCCAGCGCGGTGGTCAGTGTAATGACCCTGTTATCGCGTGTGTTGGGCATGATACGCGATATGGTGGTTGCCGCCTATTTCGGTTCGGGTTCGGCGGCCGATGCGTTCTTCATTGCCTTCAAGATTCCCAACTTTCTGCGCCGATTATTTGCCGAAGGTGCCTTCGCTCAGGCGTTTGTCCCGGTGCTTTCGGAATATCGGACGCATCGCAGTCTGGCCGAGGTCAAGCAGCTGGTCGACCGCACCGCGGGCTACCTGGGGCTGACGCTGACCGCGCTGACCGCGCTGGGGGTGGTTGGCTCGCCCTATCTGATCATGCTGTTCGCGCCCGGCTTTCACAGTGATCCGGCCAAGCTCGAACTGGCGGGGGATCTGCTGCGGATTACCTTTCCCTATCTGCTGCTGATCTCGCTCACGGCCTTTTCTGGCGGAATATTGAACGCCTACGGGCGTTTCGCCGTGCCCTCGTTTACCCCGGTACTGCTGAATGTCTGCATGATCGGGGCGGCAATTTACCTGACGCCGTATTTCGATCAGCCGATCATGGCGCTGGCCTGGGGCGTGCTGATTGCCGGGTTTGCCCAGTTGCTGTTCCAGCTGCCATTTCTGGCCCGGATCAAGTTGCTGCCCACGCCCAAGGTGCACCGCGACGAGGGTGTGCGGCGGATCATGCTGTTGATGGTGCCGGCGCTGTTCGGGGTGTCGGTCAGCCAGATCAACCTGCTGCTCGATACCGTGCTCGCCTCGTTGCTGCAGACAGGCAGCGTGTCCTGGCTGTATTACGCCGACCGTCTGTCCGAATTGCCCCTGGGGGCGTTCGGTATCGCCATTGGCACGGTGATTCTGCCGAGCCTGTCGCGCCAGCACGCCAGCGATGATCCCAAGGCGTTTTCGGCCACCATCGACTGGGCCTTGCGCATGGTGTTGCTGCTCGGGGTGCCGGCGGCGTTGGCCCTGGCGATCCTCGCCGAGCCGTTGATCGCCACGTTGTTTCACTATGGGGCGATGACCGAGCGTGACGTGCTGCAATCGGCCTCTGCGCTGCGGGCCTATTCGCTCGGCGTGCTGGCCTTCATGTTGATCAAGGTGCTGGCGCCAGCGTTCTTCGCCCGGCAGGACCTGAAAACCCCGGTGCGGATCGCGATCATCTGCATGGTGGCGAACATGGTGTTCAACCTGATTTTGATCTGGCCCTTGCAGCATGCCGGTCTGGCGTTGGCGACCTCGCTGTCGTCGTTACTCAATACCGTCCTGCTGTTCTGGGGCCTGTACAAGATTGGTGTGTATCGCCCCGCGCCGGGCTGGGGGCTGTACGGTCTGCGCCTGCTGGGCGCCTGTGCGGCCATGGTGGCGCTGGTCTGGTGGTTGAATGTGACGCCGGCCGAGTGGTTCGTCTGGGGCTGGCAGCAGCGCGTGCTCTGGTTGAGCCTGCTGGTCGGCGGCGGTCTGCTGGCATTTGTCGCGGCCTTGCTGGCGCTGGGGCTGCGCCTGCGTCATCTGCGTCATTGATCAGCTAATGGCCCGGTGTGGCTGGGTTTGACCGCGGCATTGTGCTTGTCTGCCGATCGACCCTACGCCCGAGGGCCGGGCATGGGTATAATCGGCCACTTTATGAGCAAGAAGCGCGTTATGCAGCTGGTTCGAGGCCTACACAACTTGCGGCCCCAGCATCGGGGCTGTGTCGCCACTATTGGCAATTTCGACGGCGTCCATCGTGGCCATCAGGCTATTCTGGCGCGTTTGCGTGAGCGCGCGGCCGAGTTGGCGCTGCCCAGTTGCGTGGTGATTTTCGAGCCGCAACCGCGCGAGTTCTTTGGCCCCGACACGGCGCCCGCCCGCCTGACGCGTCTGCGTGACAAGCTCGCGTTGCTGGCCGCCGAAGGTGTCGATCGGGTGCTGTGCCTGAGCTTCAATCCGCGTTTGCGCGAGTTGAGCGCCGCCGAGTTCGTGCAGAAAGTCCTGATCGACGGGCTGGATGTGCGGCATCTGGAGGTCGGTGACGACTTCCGCTTCGGTTGCGACCGGGTCGGCGACTTCGCCTTTCTGGAGCAAGCCGGTGAGCGCCAGGGCTTTACCGTCGAGGCTGCCGCCACGGTCGAACTGGATGGCGTGCGCGTCAGCAGTACCCGAGTGCGCGAGGCCCTGGCTGCAGGTGACTTCGCCCTGGCCGAACACCTGCTCGGTCGTCCGTTCCAGATCGCCGGGCGCGTGCTGCACGGGCAGAAACTCGGTCGCCAGCTGGATGCGCCGACCGCCAATGTGCAGCTCAAGCGCAAGCGTGTACCACTGACCGGGGTGTACCTGGTCAGTACCGAAGTGGACGGTCAGCCGTGGCCGGGCGTCGCCAATATCGGCGTACGGCCGAGCGTGGCGAGTGATGGCAGTGCCCACCTCGAAGTGCATTTGTTGGATTTTGCCGGTGATTTGTATGGCCGGCGTTTGACGGTGGCATTCCACCACAAGCTGCGTGAAGAGCAGCGTTTCGCCTCCCTCGAGGCACTGAAGACGGCAATTGCTGCCGATATTGCCGCCGCCCGTGCCCATTGGCAGGGTCAACCGCTTAAGTGAAGAGCCTGAAATGACCGACTACAAAGCCACGCTAAATCTGCCTGATACCCAGTTTCCGATGAAGGCCGGCCTGCCGCAGCGCGAGCCGCAGATTCTGCAGCGTTGGAACGATATGGGTCTGTATCAGAAGCTGCGGCAGCTGGGCGAAGGCCGACCGAAATTCGTCCTGCACGACGGCCCGCCCTATGCCAACGGCAGCATTCATATCGGTCATGCGGTCAACAAGATCCTCAAGGACATCATTACCCGCTCCAAGACCCTGTCCGGTTACGATGCCCCCTATGTGCCGGGCTGGGATTGTCACGGTCTGCCGATTGAGCACAAGGTCGAAACCACTTTCGGCAAGAACCAGCCGTCCGACCTGACCCGCGAGCGCTGCCGCACCTATGCCGGCGAGCAGATCGAAGGGCAGAAGGCTGACTTCATCCGCCTCGGTGTGCTCGGCGACTGGGACAACCCGTACAAGACCATGGACTTCGCCAACGAGGCCGGCGAGATCCGCGTCCTGGCCGAGATGGTCAAGCAGGGCTTTGTGTTCAAGGGCCTGAAGCCGATCAACTGGTGTTTCGACTGCGGCTCGGCGCTGGCCGAAGCCGAAGTCGAATATCAGGACAAGAAATCCGATGCCATCGACGTCGCCTTCCCGGTCGAAGATGCCGACAAGCTGGCCGCCGCCTTCGGCCTGGCCAGCCTGAGCAAACCCGCGAGCATCGTCATCTGGACCACCACGCCCTGGACCATCCCGGCCAACCAGGCGCTCAACGTGCATCCCGAATTCAACTACGCCCTGGTCGATACCGGCGACAAGCTCCTGCTGCTGGCCGAAGAGCTGGTTGAAAGCAGCTTGCAGCGCTATGGCCTACAGGGCGAGGTGATCGCCATCGCCAAGGGTGAAGCGCTGGAACTGATCCGTTTCCGCCATCCATTCTATGAGCGTTTCGCGCCTGTGTACCTGGCCGATTACGTCGAATTGGGCGCGGGCACCGGTATCGTGCATTCTGCGCCGGCCTACGGCGAGGACGACTTCCGTTCCTGCAAGGGCTACGGCATGAGCAATGACGACATTATCAGCCCGGTGCAGAGCCATGGCGTCTACGTCGAGTCGCTGCCGTTCTTCGGTGGCCAGTTCATCTGGAAGGCCAACCCGAATATCGTCGCCAAGCTCGACGAAGTCGGTTGCCTGCTCAAGCACGAAGTCATCCAGCACAGCTACATGCACTGCTGGCGGCACAAGACCCCGCTGATCTACCGCGCCACCGCGCAGTGGTTCGTCGGCATGGACAAGCAGCCTAACGAAGGCGACACCTTGCGCGAACGCGCGCTAGCCGCCATCGAGCAAACTGCATTCGTCCCGGCCTGGGGCCAGGCGCGCCTGCACAGCATGATCGCCGGCCGGCCGGACTGGTGTATCTCGCGCCAGCGCAACTGGGGCGTACCGATCCCGTTCTTCCTGCACAAGGAAAGCGGCGAGCTGCACCCGCGCACCGCCGAGCTGATGGAGGCCGTAGCGCTGCGCGTCGAGCAGGCGGGCATCGAAGCCTGGTTCAAGCTGGATGCCACCGAGTTGCTCGGTGACGAGGCCGCGCAGTACGACAAGATCGGCGACACCCTGGACGTCTGGTTCGACTCCGGCACCACTCACTGGCATGTGCTGCGCGGCTCGCATCCGCTCGGCCATGCCACTGGCCCGCGCGCCGATCTCTATCTGGAGGGTTCCGACCAGCACCGTGGCTGGTTCCATTCCTCCCTGCTGACCGGCAGCGCCATCGATGGTCACGCGCCCTACAAGGAGCTGTTGACCCACGGTTTCGTGGTCGACGAGAACGGCCGCAAGATGTCCAAGTCGATGGGCAACGTGGTCGCGCCGCAGGAAGTGAATGACAGCCTGGGCGCCGACATCCTGCGCCTGTGGGTCTCGTCCACCGACTACTCCGGCGAAATGGCCGTGTCCAAGGTGATCCTGCAACGCAGCGCCGACTCCTACCGGCGGATTCGCAACACCGCGCGTTTCCTGCTTTCCAACCTCAGCGGTTTCGACCCGGCGCAGCATGTTCTGCCTGCCGCGGACATGCTCGCGCTGGATCGCTGGGCGGTGGATCGCGCCCTGCTGCTGCAGCGCGAGATCGAGGAAGCCTACGACAGCTACCGCTTCTGGAACGTCTACCAGAAGGTGCACAACTTCTGCGTGCAGGAGCTGGGCGGCTTCTACCTCGACATCATCAAGGACCGCCAGTACACCACCGCCGCCGACAGCGTGGCGCGGCGTTCCTGCCAGACTGCGTTGTTCCATATCGCCGAGGCGCTGGTGCGCTGGATCGCGCCCGTACTGGCGTTCACCGCCGACGAGCTGTGGCAGTACCTGCCGGGCGAGCGCAACGAATCGGTGATGCTCAACGGCTGGTACCAGGGCCTGAGCGAGCTGCCAGAGGACTTCGAGCTGAGCCGCGAGTTCTGGGAACGGGTCATGGCGGTCAAGGTCGCGGTCAACAAGGAGATGGAAAACCTGCGTGCGGCCAAGGCCATCGGCGGCAACCTGCAGGCCGAAGTGACCCTCTACGCCGAAGACAGCCTGATTGCCGACCTGAGCAAGCTCGGCAACGAGCTGCGCTTCGTATTGATCACCTCGACTGCCAGCCTGGCGCCGCTAAGCAGTGCGCCGAGCGATGCGGTGGAAACCGAAGTGCCGGGCCTCAAGCTGAAAGTACTCAAGTCCGGGCACGCCAAGTGCGCGCGCTGCTGGCATCACCGTGAAGATGTCGGGGTCAATCCGGCGCATCCGGAAATCTGCGTCCGCTGTGTGGACAATATCGAAGGCGCTGGCGAGGTTCGTCACTATGCGTGATGCCCCGCGCACTGTTGTGCCGGTATCTGTAGGCGCCAGCTTGCTGCGGTCCGGCGTCCCGGCGATTCGCGGTATACCGCGAGCGAGCTGGCTCCTACAGGAAGGCAGAGTATGAGCGCCCGCTTCGGCAGGTTGCCCTGGTTGTGGCTGAGCCTGCTGGTGTTCGTGATCGATCAGGCCAGCAAGTTCTACTTCGACAACGCGCTGACCCTGTACCAGCAGATCGTGGTGATCCCCGATTACTTCAGCTGGACCCTGGCCTACAACACCGGCGCGGCGTTCAGCTTCCTGGCCGGCGCCTCGGGCTGGCAGCGCTGGCTGTTTGCCTTGATCGCCATAGTCGTCAGCGCTGTGCTGGTGGTCTGGCTCAAGCGCTTGAAACCGGATGAAACCTGGCTGGCCATGGCGCTGGCGCTGGTACTCGGCGGCGCGCTGGGCAATCTGCTCGACCGCGTGGTGTTCGGCCATGTGGTCGACTTCATCCTGGTGCACTGGCAGCACCGCTGGTACTTCCCGGCCTTCAATGTCGCGGACGCCGCTATTTCCCTCGGCGCTATCCTCTTGGCGCTGGATATGTTCAAAAGCAACAAATCCGGAGAAACTACCCCATGACTGACGTACGTATCGGCCCGGACAGGGAAGTCACCCTGAATTTCGCCCTCAAGCTGGACAACGGCGACGTGGTCGACAGCACTTTCGACAAGCAGCCCGCCACCTTCAAAGTCGGCGACGGCAATCTGTTGCCCGGTTTCGAGTCCGCATTGTTCGGCTTCAAGGCCGGCGACAAGCGCACTGTGCAGGTGTTGCCTGAGCATGGTTTCGGCCAGCCCAACCCGCAGAACGTGCAGGTCATGCCGCGCAGCCAGTTCAAGGACATGGAGCTCTCCGATGGTTTGCTGGTGATCTTCAATGACGCCGCTAATGCCGAGCTGCCGGGCGTGGTCAAGGCATTCGACGACAACCAGGTGACCATCGACTTCAACCACCCGCTGGCCGGCAAGACCCTGAGCTTCGACGTCGAGATCATCGCGGTCAAAGCGCTCTGATTGGCTAGGCGACTGCCCGCAGCCTTCGACGCTGCGCAGCGAGGCAATCGCGTTTGTCGGCTTGTGGGCACCTGAAGGGGGGCCTCAGCCGCGAAGCTGTGCTGTGCTTCACAAGCTTTCGCGGCTGAAGCGGAACGCCGTCCGGCCGCGCCCACGTGGCGCGTGGTAACGGTTGTCGAGTCGTGAGTTGCGATAACGGAGTGATGGGTATAATTTCTATACCATGCTGACGTTCAACTACGACGAAGCCAAGAGCCAGTCCAACCAGGTAAAGCACGGGATCGATTTCATCGTCGCCCAGCGGCTCTGGAAGGATCTCGATCTGTTGGAGATTCCTGCCAAGACCCAAGATGAGCCGCGCTACCTGGTCATTGGGCGGATAGCAGAGAAACACTGGTCAGCCGTGATTACTTATCGGCAAGAGCACATACGCATTATTTCCGTTCGCGGGTCCCGTACGGAGGAGATAGCCCTATATGAAAGCAGCGAAATTTGATCGGCTTGTCGACGAAGGCGACGAGGACATCGTCTCTCATCTCGACCTCTCCCAAGCGAAGCGGGCCAAGCATCAGCAAAAGCGGGTCAATGTCGATTTTCCGGTGTGGATGATCGAGTCCCTGGACCGTGAAGCCAGCCGCTTGGGCGTGACGCGCCAATCGATCATTAAAGTCTGGCTGGCCGAGCGTCTGGAGCATAGTTCCGCCGCGTATCCCTGAGGTTCGTGGGAACGATCAAAGGCGTGAGGCAACCCTGCGAAGGGCGCCCCGCGTGTCGATTCGAACCCGTAGCTCGGGATCGTGCAGGCGTCTCGCGTTACACTCTTCATCCTCAAGTTTTCCGCGCGCCGGGAGTCACCATGCATATCAAACTCGCCAATCCCCGCGGCTTCTGCGCCGGTGTCGATCGCGCCATCGAAATCGTCAACCGCGCCCTGGAAGTCTTCGGCCCGCCGATCTATGTACGCCATGAGGTGGTGCACAACAAATTCGTGGTCGAAGACCTGCGCGCACGCGGCGCCATCTTCGTCGAAGAGCTGGATCAGATCCCCGACGACGTCATCGTCATCTTCAGCGCCCACGGCGTTTCCCAGGCCGTGCGCAACGAAGCCGAGCGGCGCGGCCTGAAGATCTTCGACGCCACCTGCCCGTTGGTGACCAAGGTGCACATGGAAGTGGTGCGCTACAGCCGCGAGGGGCGCGAATGCATCCTGATCGGCCACGCCGGCCACCCGGAAGTCGAAGGCACCATGGGCCAGTACGACACGGCCAATGGTGGCGCCATCTACCTGGTGGAAGACGAGGCCGATGTGGCCCGGCTCAAGGTGCGCAACCCTGAGGCCCTGGCCTTTGTCACCCAGACCACCCTGTCGATGGACGACACCAGCAAGGTCATCGACGCCCTGCGCAACAAATTCCCCAGCATCGGCGGGCCGCGCAAGGACGACATCTGCTACGCCACCCAGAACCGCCAGGACGCGGTCAAACAATTGGCCGCCGAGAGCGACGTGTTGCTGGTGGTCGGCAGCCCCAATAGCTCCAACTCCAATCGCCTGCGCGAACTGGCCGAGCGCATGGGCACCCCGGCCTACCTGATCGATGGAGCCGAAGACCTCAAGCGTGAGTGGTTCGATGGCGTTAGCGGCATCGGCATCACCGCCGGTGCATCGGCGCCGGAAGTGCTGGTGCGCGGGGTGATCAGCCAGCTCCAGGCCTGGGGCGCGACAGGGGAGAGCGAGCTGGAAGGGCGGCCGGAGAACGTGACGTTCTCCATGCCCAAAGAGCTGCGCGTTCAGCAGCTCTGAGCAGTTCCGTAGAATGGATTAGCCGCGCAACAACAAAACGCCCCGCACGAGGCGAGGCGTCAGTTGCGTACGGCTTTGGCGCGCAGCGACAGCCCGCCAGCTTTGCGCCACGCCGATCAACCACGGTGCACTGCCTGCGGCGAATGACCCTACGGATTGCGTGCCCTTCAGCAATAATCCGGCGCATCCCTGGCTCGTCTAAGTCTACGCTGCGGCGTGTGACCCTGATGCCGGCTGGTATGTGCGCGCGCCTCGTTGTCCTCGGGGTTCAATCACTGGCAGCGGCATAAGCTCTTTGTTTGCTTTCGTTCGTGCATCAAGCTCGGTTTGCTAATATGAAAATATGTTTTCATATATATCTAGATATATTAAATAATATTTTCACTTTTACGGTTGGTGCGAGTATATGTGTTGCGGGTGTTATTATTCCTCCATCTATCGCATGATAATTAATAAATACTTTCACTATGGCTAAGAGAACCGCCCCTTTGCTACCCGCAACAGACCGCTTGCTCGAGTCTTTTGGCGAGCGCCTGATGCTTGCGCGTAAGCGCCGGAAAATCACTGCCAAGCAGATGGCTGAGCGGGCCGGCATGTCACTGCCTACCCTGCGCTCGCTCGAGCAGGGCAGCGCTGGCGTGACCATCGGTGCCTACCTGGCTGTGCTGCAGGCGTTGGGGCTGGAGAATGATCTGTCCCATGTGGCGCTGCAGGATGAGCTTGGGCGTCATCTCCAGGACGCCGAACTGTCTCTCCCGAAGGCCAGAACTTCGGCTCCGGGCCAGGGCAAGGTGCGAATGGCGGGGGGCGGGAAGCTGAAGGAGGATGGCGGTCGGTCGGCACTCACCGCAATCAAGAAGTATCCCCCGCGCTCGACGTTGGTTACCGGTGCAGACCTGGCCGAATCGCTGCTGAGGGAATCTGATGGATAACACTGTCTTGGTTTACGCCGACTGGGACGGCCTTGGTGGCCCCCAGCTCCTGGGATATTTGCACTGCCTGCGCACGAAAGCCGCCGAGCGGTTTGACTTCGAGTACGCCGCCGCTGCGCTGGAAACCCCTGGGCTCCAGGTACAGATCGACCCAAGGATCTGGGCGACTGCCGGCCGGCAGTTTCCCGCCCAGGGGTCGGATACCTTTGGCGTATTCTCCGATGCTTCGCCCGACCGCTGGGGGCGTCTGCTGATGAAACGGCGACATGAGCGCGACAAGCGTGCGGGTGCTGCGCCAACAAATGCCAGGCTGTATGAATCCGACTTCCTGCTCGGCGTGCACGATAGCTTCCGCATCGGCGGACTCCGCTTCAAGACGCAAGCGCATGGCCCGTTCCTCGACGACCACCACGACCGGGCGGCGCCGCCGCTGGCCAAGCTGCGCGAGCTGGAAGAAGCCTCCCGGCGCTTTGAGCGTGGCGAGGACATGAGCGAAGGCCAAGACTGGCTGCGTATGCTGATCGCACCCGGTGGCTCGCTGGGCGGTGCGCGGCCCAAGGCCAGCGTTGCCGGCCCGGAGAATGCCTTATGGATCGCCAAATTTCCCAGCAACAATGACGACTACGACGTCGGGGCGTGGGAAATGGTGGTCAACACGCTGGCCAACCTCTGCGGCCTGCGTGTGGCAGAAGGAACCGCGGCGAAGTTCGCCAGTGACCATCACTGTTTCATGGTCAAGCGCTTCGATCGCACGCAGGACGGCCAGCGTCTGCACTTCGCGTCGGCCATGACCATGACCGGCCATGCCGATGGCGATGATCACTCCACCGGTGTCAGCTACTTTGAGATCGCCGAGGTCTTGATGCGCCATGGGGCGGCTCCGCAAGAAGATCTGAAGGAGCTGTGGCAGCGCATCGTCTTCAACCTGCTGGTCAGCAACACCGACGACCACCTGCGTAACCACGGCTTCATCCTCGATCCTGGTCGGGGATGGCGCTTGTCGGCCGCCTACGACATGAACCCTGTGCCCTACGCTGACGGGTTGAAGTTGAACATCTCCGAAGACGACAATGCGATGGATCTGCAGTTGGCCCGCTCGGTGGCGCATTACTACCGTATCAAGCCGTCTGATGCTGACGCCATCATCGAGCATTTCCAGTTGCGCATCGGTCAGTTCTGGCGAAAAGCTGCCCAGCGTGCCGGGCTAAGCCGATCGGAAATAGAGTTCATGGCGCCAGCATTCAGCCTGGTGCACTAACCTTTTCCCGAAACCATGAAGTTCCCGGGCACAAATGCGCTTCAGGCCGCGCCAGATAGGGGCTGGCGAATTCAACAACGGGTGGATGGTTCAGCCGGCGCCATCTACCTGGTGGAAGACGAGGCCGATGTGGCCCGGCTCAAGGTGCGCAACCCCGAGGCCCTGGCCTTCGTCACCCAGACCACCCTGTCAATGGACGACACCAGCAAGGTCATCGACGCCCTGCGCAACAAATTCCCCAGCATCGGTGGGCCGCGCAAGGACGACATCTGCTACGCCACCCGGAACCGCCAGGATGCGGTCAAGCTACTGGCGGCCGAGAGTGACGTGCTGCTGGTGGTCGGCAGCCCTAACAGCTCCAACTCCAATAGCCTGCGCGAACTGGCCGAACGCATGGGCACCCCGGCCTCCCTGATCGACGGCGCCGAAGATCTCAAGCGCGAGTGGTTCGATGGCGTTAGCGGCATCGGCATCACTGCCGGTGCATCGGCGCCGGAAGTGCTGGTGCGCGGCGTCGTTAGCCAACTGCAAGCCTGGGGCGCGATAGGGGAGAGCGTGCTGGCGGGGCGGCCGGAGAACGTGACGTTCTCGATGCCGAAGGAGCTGCGCGTTCAGCAGCTCTGAGCAGCCTGAGCTGGGCGCAGAGAATAGGGCGGTCCGGGCGGCGTTCCGTTTGGAGCGTAGCGACAGCCCTCCAGGAGGATGTGTGCCGCGCCGCTGAACCACGGTGCACTGTCTGCTGCACCCTACGGATTGCGGGTTATGCCAGATCGTGCGTTCGGCGACGTTCCGTAGGGCGGCTTCGGAGCGCAGCGACAATCCGCCAGATTTGCGCCGCGCCGATCAACCACGGTGCACTGCCTGCGGCGAGTGACACCCTGATATGGATTGCGTGCCCCTTCAGCAATAATCCGGCTCATCCCTGGCTCGTCTAAGTCTGCCGCTCGCGCTTAACACCAAGCGCCTGACCGCCTGCTCGCCGGTCGCGTGACAGAGCGTCAGCGTTCCCGCCTGAAAGGCGCCGCTCAACAGCTTGGCGTTGCCGAGCGGGGTGTAGCGTACATAGCGCCTGACTGGCGTATTGCCCTTGGCAATCACGCCCTTGGGCAGCGACTGTTCCTGTCTGAGTAAGGGTTCGCCCTCATCCAGTTGGCCGTTGTTGTTCAGGTCGACGAATACCCGCCAACCACTGGCCCAGTCGCCATCGACGTTGTCGACCAGTACCGGCTGGCGGCGCTTGATCGATTCGCTGCGAGCCAGCGACAGGTTCGCCGCCAGCGTATTGCTGGCGCTGACCAGTTGTTGATTGCCCATGAACTGCTGGGCACTGGGCACGCCTACAGTCGCCAGCAGGGTAAGGATGCTGAGCGAGGTAAGCAGTTCGACAAGGGTGAAACCGTATGCGTGGCGGTACATGGCGTCCGTGCCTCTTTGTTGAGTTCCCCTGCCATCCTGGTAGGGAGTGTGCCGGTCGTCTCCGCCTCGACTCCGGTGGTCGCGTAAGTCGGGGTCTTTTCTACGTCCGGCCTATAAGCTCTAGTCGGGAAACCGGTTTTTGCAAAGAAAAGGGCAAGAAAGCTGCTGGATTCACCTGAAACGATGGGCATGGCCGTCTGTGAGTTGAAACGCTCCAACTGTCGAAACTCCGTACTGGTTAGCGGTATTCCAGTGCAATGATTCGTACCCTACCGGGACATGAGTAGGGCATGTGGATAAAACCAACGGCGAGAGGGAACATGGTGAAGCGAACTGAACAGCGGGGGTTTAGCCTGATCGAGTTGATGATCGTGATCGCGATCATTGGAATCCTGGCAGCGATTGCTTACCCGTCATACACCCAATATGTGGTTCGAGCAAACCGCGGAGAAGCACAGGCTTACGTTATGGACCTGGCTCAGAGGGAGCAGCAGTACCTTATGGATGCGAGGGCTTACGCCAGTAGTGAATCGGCCTTGGGGGCCACCCAGCCAAGTAGCGTTCAGCGCAACTACACCATCACTATAAGTGTTGGGGCTGGCACCCCGCCAACCTTTACCATCACGGCTGCTCCCAAAACAGGCACTGTTCAAGCCGGAGATGGAAATTTGGTTATTAATCAGGCTGGCAGCAAAACATGGGCAGGGGGTGCTTGGTGATGTGTCGGGCTGTTGCCGCTTCATGCTCTCTGAAGGCTGGCGTGATTAAAGGGGCTGGCAAGGTCGAAGACTCGGCGCTATGGCGTGGTCGAGGGGTGGGCTTGAGCAAATGCAATGGCTTCACTTTGATGGAGCTGATGATCGGCTTGGTAGTCTTGGCGATTTTGGTGGGTATCGCGATTCCCTCATATAAGGGGATGGTCGCTAATCAACGCGTTCGCGCGACAACGACGGATCTGCATTCTGCCTTGGTTCTGGCGCGTTCAGAAGCGATCAAGCGCAACAGGCAGGTCACGCTAAGCCCTGCGGCGACCGGAGGTTGGGGTGGAGGGTGGAGTATTATCCCGAGCGGCGGTGCTGCAATACTCAGTCAAGTCCTGACGGGGGGGGTTGCGATATCTGGGCCAGCAGCTGCTATTGCCTTTAAGGCCTCTGGTCGAGTGGGTGCTGAAGCTAAGTTTGAAGTCAGTTCGACCTCCGACGCGGCAAAACTAAGTTGCCTGACTCTGGGTGTCGATGGGCGGGTCAGTTCGGCAAAGGGCGGGTGTTGATATGCGGCCAGCAAGGATTTATACAGCCTTCCAGGCAGGTTTCACCCTTATCGAAGTTTTGATTACGCTCTTGGTGCTGGCCGTAGGCTTGATGGGGTTGGCGGGCATGCAGGCGCGCATGTTGAATTCGCAGTTCGAGGCTTATCAGCGAGCGCAGGCAGTGATGCTGGTTGGAGATATGGCCAATCGTCTGCGGAGTAATGTCTCCGCCGCCCGTGATGCTCGGTATGTCAGTGCGACTCTCTATGGCATTAACAATGCCTTGGGAGATGCAACGGACTGTACGTCGGGAAATGTAGTTGAAAACGATCTTTGTGCCTGGAATCAGGCGCTCAAAGGGGCCTCAATCACGGAAGGTACGCAAAAGTTGAGCGCGATGATCGGTGCGCGAGGTTGTATTGAGAGCATTAGCGGTTCAGCGACCAGTCAGATGGTGGTCAGGGTCACGGTGGTATGGCAAGGGCTTTCGCCAACAGTAGCCCCTGCCTCGGCTTGCGGGAAAGAAAGCTATGGCGATGACCGCCAGCGTCGGGAGGTTTTCGTGGATGTGACGTTGGCCTATCTGGGGGTATGAACATGAGTTCCAAAATGTTTTTGTGTGCATGCCTGCGGCAACGGGGCTTTTCCTTGATCGAAATCATGGTGGCCATGGTACTCGGTATAGTCATCCTGCTTGCCGTGTCCGAAGTGTTCATCAATAACAGTCGCACCCGTGGCGAAATCGAGAAGACAGGCAGGCAAATCGAAAACGGCGCTTACGCTCTTTCACTGCTTGCGGATGAGTTGCGCAATGCCGGGTACTTGGGCGAGGCGGGCACTCAAGCGGCTCCGGCGTTGCTTCCACCGATATGCCCTACTGCAGTAGTAGATATTCAAAATGCATTGGGAGTTCCAGTGCAGGGGGTGATTGGTTCAGGCACTAACTGTGCTGCGGCTAAGAGCGGTAGCGATTTCATTGCTATTCGTCGGGCTAGTACTTGTGACGTCGGCTCGACAAATTGCCCGGCGTTTAAGGCCGGAGATGTTCATCTGCAGGTTTCAGCCTGCAAAAACTCCTCTCCCGGTGTGGTTCTCTTGGCTTCCGCTGCCGCTGGTCTGACGTACAAACAGCGAGACTGCACTAAAACGGCGCCTATTTACCGACTGCTGAGCAGGGTCTACTACGTGACAGCCGATGATGTGCTCACGCGAAAAGAATTGAGTGGCATTGATTATAGTTTCACAAGTCCACTGGTTGATGGTATCGAGACACTGCAATTTGAGTACGGACTCGATACCGACGGGGATGGCGAGGTTAATTCCTTTTCAGTCAGCCCAGCCGCCACCCAGTGGTCGAATGTGGTCGCCGTGCGAGTCTGGCTGGTTGCCCGCAATCTTGATCCAACCAATGGCTATACCGATGCGCGCACTTATCAGTTGGGGAGTTCTAATTACAGCGTGCCTGCCGCGTTGAAGGGCTTCAAACGGCAGGTTTATTCCACCACAGTGAATTTGCCCAATGTCTCTGGCCGGAGGGAAAGGTCATGAAGCGGCTCGTACACATTCCTTCCGGGAATTCGCAGCAAGGCGTGGTGCTTGTTGTCGCGCTTCTCATGTTGCTACTGGTTACCCTGATGGCGGTGAGTGGGTTCAACCTTACCCAAACCAATCTGCAGGTGGTGCAAAACATGGAAAGCCGGGAGCTGGTATTACATGCTGCCAGTTCTGCTTTGGAAGAAGCGATCAGCAGCACGAAAATCGTGAGCAGCCCTACGGCGATGTTTACCAACAGCTGCGGCCAGGCGAACAGCAAGTGCTACGACGTCAACGGTGATGGCATCAACGATATAACGGTCGCGGTTGCTCCGCCCAGTTGCGTAATTATCCTCAATATAAAGAATGACGACTTGGTTATGCCGCGTGATGCCGATTGTTTTATGAATGGGCAGAATTCCTTGTGCGTCAATGCAGTATTCGAGTTGACAGCCACAGCAACGGATAACCTGACGGGGGCGCAAGCCGTCATGACTCAGGGCGTGGGTATGCGTGCCAGTGCCAATAAAGTCAGTGGTATCTGTCCCGGATAAATGGAGGAGACTAAAAGTGAATATATGGCTTAGGTTCATCAAGCTGATGGCAATTTTAATGGCGTTGAATTTTCCGCTTGGTATGGCTAAGGCGGAAGACATTGATATTTTCATCGGGGGAGAAGCGAATTCCGCCTTACCCAATATCGTCTTTATCTTGGATAATACGGCTAACTGGTCGCGTGCATCACAGAAGTGGCCTGGCGGTCTGACGCAGGGGGAATCCGAGGCGCGCGCCATCAAAACGGCCCTTGCAGGCATGGTGGACAATACCACCAGCGTGGCCAAGTTTAATGTGGGTATGCTTGAGTTTACGACCTCCGGTAATGCCGGTGAGGACGGCGGTTTTGTGCGCTTCGATTTGCAAGCGTTGACGCCTAATGGCTATAAAGCGCTGAGCGAAGAGCTTGATGAAATACTCGCCCCAGGCGGGGTCAATGACAACAAGGAGAAGCGTAGCGCGAATACCGCTTACGGTAATTTGATGTACGATTTTTACAACTACCTTGGCGGTTTTTCGCAAAGTTACGCTGGGGGTGGTACGGAAAGTACCAAGGCAGATCCCGGTGGCTACAGTAGCCTGTACTCTCGCTTCGCTACGCCAATAGCCGACGATAATTTGTGCTCGAATACCTATCTGATCTTTATTGGTAACCCCAATTCGAGCGGGCCGGCGGATGATTCGTCGACTAACAGCGATGCTCTTAAGGCGCTCTATACCGCTTTAGGGGATTCTCCCGAGAAGCTTGCCGGGTTGAGTGGTGGCGCTCCACTGCCGCTGCCTCAGTTTACGACCACTACAACTACCACTCCAGCAACTCAGTTGGGCTATTCAGCGCAATGTTACAAGAACAACGAGGTTAATAACTGTACTACGGCGGAGAATGCCACAGGGTTGTGCGTAGGGAAAAGTAACTGCTCATGTAGTACAGCTACCCCCCAAGCATGTACAAAATCAACCTCGAAGTTTGTGGTGTCACAGGCTGGTGAAACCACCACAACAGTGGCGCCTGTTGTAGGCTCTTTCGACACTACGTCTGGTGCAGCTTGGAACCTTGATGACTGGAGCAAGTTTCTCCATAACTATGGTGTGCCATTTACAGTGACTGATGCTTTTTCGGGCAACTCAGTAATTCAGCGAGTCAAGGTGACCTCCTATTTGATCGATGTGTTTAATGCCCATCAAGATGCTAGTCAAACCAAGTTGTTTTTGAGTGCGGCCGATGTCGGCGGTGGGAAATATTTCGCCGCGAAAAATGAAAATGCGATAGTCGATGGCATCAACTCGGCGCTGTCGGATATTCTTTCGGTCAGTGCGACCTTTTCTGCTGCTACCTTGCCGCTGAGTGCCACCAACCGCTCGCAAAGTGCGAACGAAGTGTACATCGGCATGTTTCGTCCGTATAAGGCGCCGCGTTGGTTCGGCAACCTTAAGCGCTATAAAATTGGACTGATTAATGGCGCCGCCGAACTGGTAGATAGTTCGGGTGAATCTGCAGTAAATAATCTGAGTGGATTTTTGACTGAATGTGCGAAAAGCTATTGGACGCTGGATAAAGGCAATTACTGGGAGAGCCTGAACTTATCTCCCCCCCCCTTAAGTCAGTGTACGACAGCGAGTATCCTCCAAAAGTGGTCGGATTCGCCGGACGGGCCATTCGTGGAGAAAGGTGGCGCTGCACAGGTCTCGCGCTACAGCGTGATTGCCAACCGGAAGGTGCTGACGGTGAGCGGGAGCAGCCTGGCGGCGGTGACCGCCGCCAATTTGGGCAATAACACTACCCTGTTGAACTACTTGAAGGGCAGCACGCCTGGTGCGGGTGAGACCATGTCATCCTCCACCGGCAGGCCGAGCATTCATGGTGATGTTATACATTCGCGCCCTTTGCCGATTAACTATGGCGGCAGTACGGGTACCGTGCTGTTCTATGGTGTAAACGATGGCTTGTTTCGAGCAGTTAAAGGTGCTGACGGTTCCGAGCTGTGGTCGCTTCTGGCACCAGAACACTTCGCTAAGATCCAGCGTTTGTACGATGACAGTCCATTGATCGCTTTTCCCAACGCAAGTGCGACCGAGACGCCTACTCCCACGCCAAAGGATTACTTCTTTGACGGTGCCGTGGGCCAAATTACTAACTACGATGCGAATAATGCGGTTACCTCGGCCTATATCTACCCGACCATGCGCCGCGGGGGGCGCATGGTCTATGCCTTGAATGTGACGGATCCGAATGCTCCTTCACTGTTATGGAAGCGCGGCTGCCCTAATCAGGGCAACACCACTGGCTGCGATAGCGGCTTCTCTGGTATCGGCCAGACCTGGTCAACACCACAAGGCGCCTATTTAGGCGGATATGTCGATGCTACTAGTGGCGCTAGTAAGCCGGTTTTGATCTTCGGTGGAGGCTACGATACCTGCCTTGATCCGGATAGCCGCACTTTCGCCTGCTCTTCGGCCAACGGCAAGGGCGTCTACGTGCTGGATGCCACAGACGCCACAATACTGGGCACTCTGCCAATTCTCGCAACTGACTATCCGGTAGTGGGAGACGTCGCGCTAGCTGATGTGAACTCAGACGGCAAGACGGATTTTGCGTATGCAGCGGATGCGGCAGGTAATCTTTATCGAGTCAATTTTGCAAACATGGCTAGCGATGGCACGCTTACTGCGCTAGCAAAAAATGCATGGAGCATAACCAAGATCGCTTCGACTCAGGGTGCTAATCGGCGCTTCCTCAACTCACCAGCGGTAGCGGTCTATAAGAACTCAGTGTATGTGAGTTTGGGCTCGGGTAATCGGGAGCGACAACTGAAATCCAATTACCCCTACCAGACTCAGGTAGAAGACCGCTTCTATGTATTCCTGGATAATCCGAGTTCTAGCAGCGGAGCCGTCGACCTTGATGGCAGTTCTATGAATAATTCAGTGGCAGGAAGCAATTGCGGAGCTGCAGGAATCTATCCGAATAGCACTAAGCGCGGCTGGTACTATGACTTGGCTGGACGAGGTGAGCAGGTGATTAATCCTGCGGTCATCGGCGCCGGAAAAGTATTCTTCAACTCGTATCAGCCCGATGGTACGAGCGCGGGGGTCTGTGCTGGTCCTAAGGGCATTGCGACTGGCTATAGTGCGAGTCTTTTTACTGGCGCCTGTGAGATGACAACAACGACTCTCGTCGGACCTCCTCCAATACCGCCCACTATTCCTCCAGCCATTTGCATTGCAAATTGTGATACGACTAATCCTATAATCGTTACTGTCTGTATCGGATGTAAGCCGGGGCTTGCTCCGGTCCTGGTTGAGCCGAAAGTAGATCAGTCGCGTCAAAAGATTTACTGGAAAACAGATATTGATCGCTAAGGAAGGTCTGAATTAGCGGCGCCTAGGCATGCTGCCGGCTTCAAGCTGGGTGCAGGGCGCTCCCACCGCGACCACCTTTGTCCTGCAGGCTACGCGGGCCAACACCATGGCGAACGATCCGTGCGGCAACTTCAGAATCTCCCACTCTGGAGCGCAGACCCTGGATGGGGCGACGCGTACCGTGGCGCAGTGTTGGTAGAAAACTGCAGGGGTTTTGACGTATAACGGGCCGCCTTTGCGGCCCGTTTTTTTGGAGGAGCTATGCGGATCTTGGTAGTGGGGGGCGGTGCAATCGGTCTACTGTCGGCGCGTTTGTTGGCCGCGGCCGGTGTCGAGGTATGCCTGCTGGATCAGAGCGCGGTGGGTGGCGAGTCCTCCTGGGCCGGAGGCGGCATCGTTTCGCCGCTTTATCCCTGGCGCTACAGCCCAGCGGTGACGGCGCTGGCGCACTGGTCGCAGGATTTCTACCCGCAGCTGGGAGCGCAGTTGCTCGAGGACACTGGCATCGATCCCGAGGTGTATGTCACCGGCCTGTACTGGCTCGATCAGGAACAAGCCGCGCCCCTGGCTTGGGCCGCGCGGGAACAGCGGCCGATGCAGGCGGTGCCTGTCGAGGCGGTGTATCGGGCTGTGCCGGCGTTGGCCCAGGGCTTCTCGCAGGCGCTGCACATGCCGGATGTGGCCAATGTGCGCAACCCGCGGCTGGTCAAGGCCTTGCGGGCGGCGCTGGCACAAATGCCGAATGTGACCGTGCATGAGCAGTGTGCGGTAACCGGGTTTATCCGTGCAGGCGAGCGGATTGGTGGCGTGCATACTTCGCTGGGGGAGATGCATGCCGATCAGGTCGTGGTCGCCGCCGGCGCCTGGAGTGGCGAGTTGTTGCGCAGCCTGGGCATCGAGTTGCCGGTCGAGCCGGTGAAGGGACAGATGATCCTCTACCAGTGCGCCGAGGATTTCCTCACCAGTATCGTGCTGGCCAACGGGCGTTACGCGATTCCCCGCCGCGATGGCCATATCCTGATTGGCAGTACCCTCGAGCATGTGGGGTTCGACAAGACGCCTACTGAGGCAGCCTTGGCCAGCCTCAAGGCGTCGGCGGTCGGACTGTTGCCGGCGCTTGCCGATGCCGACGTAGTGGGCCATTGGGCCGGATTGCGGCCCGGATCACCCAAAGGCCTGCCCTTTATCGGCGCGGTGCCGGGGCATGCAGGCCTTTGGTTGAACTGCGGCCATTTCCGCAATGGCCTGGTGCTGGCGCCGGCCTCCTGCCAGTTGTTGACAGACCTGCTGCTCGGGAATGAACCGATCATCGATCCGGCGCCTTACGCGCCAGAGGGGCGTTTGGGTTGAGGATGCGGTGTCCGCTGCTTTTGTAGGAGGGTCGCCCCGGCGCGATGCTTTGGTTTTGCCTGGTTCCCATGCCCTGCGTGGTAACCCCGCTCAGGACGCTCGGCGTGGGTACGGGCCTGGCGGTGATCCGCTCCAGCCCACCAGTGGCTGCACGGATCACCGGTCAATCAATCACCTGGCTCGAGTAAGCCCCCGGCGTAATCCGTGGAGCGCTCGTGCCGGCGCGGATTTCACGGATGCATCCAAATCGCTGTGATGGGTATCGCTGCGCTCAACGCCATCCTACGGGTTGGCGGTCTGGGGCCTTTGTAGGATGCGGTTGAGCGCAGCGATACCCATCGGCAGGCTCAATCGATCCCCAGTTTCTTCAGCCGGTAGCGCATCGAGCGGAAGCTCAGGCCCAGGCGTTGGGCGGCGGCGGTGCGATTCCAGCGGGTTTCTTCGAGGGCTTGCATGATCAGCTTGCGCTCGATGTCTTCCAGGTGGTCTTCCAGGTTGTCGATCTGCGCCAGGCTGGCGTCGCCGGTTTCGCTGGAGCCGCAGACGTCGGCTAGGCGCAGGTCACTGGCGGTGATGCGGTCGTCTTCGCACAGGGTATAGGCGCGTTCGAGCATGTTCTCCAGTTCCCGCACGTTGCCGGGGAAACGATAGCTCTTGAGCTTGTCCAGCGCCTCTGCGTCGAGTCTGACCGGGCTCAGGCCGGGGCCTTCGGCCAGGCGCTTGAGCATGACCTCGGTCAGCTGGCCGATGTCTTCGCGTCGCTCGCGCAGCGGTGGCACGCGCAGTTCGATGACGTTCAGGCGGTAGTAGAGATCCTGGCGGAAGCGTCCCGCGGCGACCTCTGCGGCCAGGTCTTTGTGGGTGGCGCAGAGAATGCGCACATCGACCACCAGTTCCTGTTGGCCGCCGACCGCGCGTACGGCTTTCTCCTGAATCGAGCGCAGCAGCTTGACCTGCATGGGCAAGGGTAAGTCGGCGACTTCGTCGAGGAACAGAGTGCCGCCATTGGCCGCCTGAAACAGCCCCTGCTTGTCTTCGATGGCGCCGGTGAAGCTACCCTTCTTGTGGCCGAAGAATTCGCTTTCCATCAGTTCCGACGGGATCGCGCCGCAGTTCACCGGCACGAACGGCTGTTCGCTGCGGCCGCCCTGTTCGTGGATCAGGCGGGCGACCAGTTCCTTGCCACTGCCGGACTCGCCGCTGATATACACCGGCGCCTGGCTGCGCGCGAGTTTGAGGATCTGCTTGCGCAGCGCCTTCATCGGCGGCGACTCACCGAGCAGGCGGCTGTCGACCGGCAGCTCTTCGCTGCCCGTCGAGCGCAGGCGCAGAGCGGTGGCTACCAGCTCGCGCAGGCGGCCGAGGTCGACCGGTTTGGTCAGGAAGTCGAAGGCGCCGGCTTTCAGCGCATTGATCGCGGTGTCCAGGCTGCCGTAGGCGGTGATCATGGCCACCGGCACCTGCGGATGACGTTGCAGGATATGCTGCACCAGGTCCAGGCCGGTGCCATCGGGCAGGCGCATGTCGGTCAGGCACAGGTCGAACGGCTCCTTGGCCAGCCATTCGCGCGCTTCCTTGACGTTGCGGGCGCTGCGGGTGTCGAGCTTCATGCGGCCTAGGGTGATTTCCAGGAGTTCGCGGATATCGGGCTCATCGTCGACGATCAGGGCTCTCTGGCGGGTCATGGTCAGCTCAGTTTGCGTGGATGGGCGAAGGTGATACGAAAGCAGCTGCCGCCGCCCTCGCGCGGTTTGTAGTCGAGTCGCGCCTGGTTGCTTTCGCACAGCTCGCGGGAAATATACAGGCCAAGGCCGGTGCCTTTGTTTTCCGTGGTGAAGAACGGTTCGAAGATGTGCTGCAGTTGCTCGGGCGCCACGCCTGGACCGTCGTCGAGTATTTCCAGCGCCGGCAGATCGCTGTTCTTATCGCGGAACAGTTTCAGCCAGACCTGACCCTGCGGGTTGTTCTGCGCGCTGTAGCGCAGGCCGTTTTGTACCAGATTAGTCAGTACCTGGGTGAGTTGGTGCGGGTCCATGCGGGTTTGCACGGTGCCGCTCTGGGTCTCCAGGTGGAGTGTCTGGCCAGGCGCAGCCGAGCTGCGGAACTCGCTGGCGAAGCGGTGCATCCAGTATTTCAGGTCCAGCAGTTGCGGCTCGGCCTGGCGTCGGCGCGACAGCTGCAGGACGTTTTCGATCACCAGGTTCATCCGCCGCGAGTGATCCTGAATGATTTGCGCCAGGCGCTGGTCCGGGCCATGTAGGTCTTCCGACTCCTGCAGCAGTTGCGCGGCATGACTGATCGCGCCGAGCGGGTTGCGGATCTCATGGGCGATGCCGGCGGTCAGGCGACCGAGGGAGGCGAGCTTGAGCTGCTGGGCCTGCTGGGCAATCTGCGAGATGTCATCGAGAAACACCAGGATGTGCCGCTGGCCGCCGCGCTGCAGGGCGATAAAGCTCGGTTGTAGTGTCGGGCCATCGGCAAAGGCCTGCAGGCTCGAGGGGCGTAACGTCGGGTTGTGCAACCATTCCTGCAGGCGCTTGACCAGTTCGGGGCAGTGCGGGTCGAGGATCTTGCCGGTCAGTGCATCATGGCCGAGCAGGTGCAGTGTGCCCTGGTTGGCCAGCAGTACCCGATGCTGCGCGTCGAGCACCAGGATGCCGGTACGCATGCGCTGTAGGATCAGGGCGTTCAGGGCTTCCAGGCTGGCGACGTCCGCCGCGCGCTGTTCGGCCAGGCTTTCGCTGTCTTGCAGGCGCCGGGTCAGCCCTTGCACAAGCAGGGCGGCGGCAAAACACAGGGTGCCGAGCGCCCCAGCTTGCACATACTGCGCGCTGGCTTCCGGGCGACTGAGGCTAAGGTAGAAGGTCAGGTAGATCAGGCCGATGGTGGCGACAGCGGCGATCAGCAGGCCGATGCGTCCGCGCAGCAGAATATTGGCGATGGCCACCGCAACGATCAGCAGGTTGCCGATCCCGCTGGGCGTGCCGCCGGCCGCATAGAACAGGGCGGACAGCAGGATCACATCGACCATGGCCAGGCTGAAGATCTGCACCACGTTGCGGGGGCGCTGCACCAGCACGGCCACCAGCATATTCAGGATCAGGTAAAACCAGCTGCCGTAACGGAACAACTCGGCATGGGCCAGGTTCAGCAGCTGTGTGTCCATGTCGCTGGAAATCAACAGGACCAGGGCCAAACCGATGGTCAGACGATACAGGTGGTAGAGCCGCAGCACGCGGCGGCCCTGAGTACCGGTGAGCGCTAGCGCTTCAACGCTCACCGGTTTTTGGGCCCTGCTCGAGATGGCCCTGACTGCAATACCAGCGATCTGCCTCGGTCAGTGCCTCTTCGCGGGGCAGATAAACCCCGCAATGGGCACAGCGGACCATGGGCGCGGGGTCTTGCCGGCTTGGCCCGGAGCGCCGCGCGGGGCGGGTAAAGCGCCGCCAGAGCCAGAAGGCGGCGGCGATAATGGCTATCCAGAACAGCAGGCGGAACAGGCCCATAACGCTCTCTTCTTGATTGGAAAGGCAGATGGATGGAAAGCCTGGCAGTTTAGCCAAGGAAGTGGCGTCAGCACAGCGGCTATTCTGCTTCCTGGTTGGCTACCATCGAAACCGCGCTCCCCTGTAGGAGGACCGCGCCCGTTCCTGACGGGCTTTGCGGCATTCCCCTCATCCATAACGTCCGCCCAACAATCAAGAGCATCGAGCCGGGGTCGGCCCTCCTACAAATGCAGCAGACACCGCGTCGATGGTTCCCACGCAGAGCATGGGAACCATCGAATCCTATGGGCTGGCGGCGGCGGGCTTTTGTAGGATGCGGTTGAGCGCAGCGATACCCATCACGGCGATCTGACGAAACCCCGCATCGCGCCGGGGCGGCCCTCCTACAAGAGCGGCCAGTGTAGTGGTCAACTAATTTCGGACAGTTTTGCCTGTGATTGCGTTCGCGACATGCTTACCTGCCGGTTAAACCCTATGCTGATGAGTGGATGATGGAGTGTTACGACTGAGCCGCCGGGCGCAGTCGAAAGTGGGACTTATGAGGTGGAGGCAGTCATGAGCCAAATCCTGCGGGTCGTGATGGCCCAGTTGAATTTGCGTGCGGGTGATGTGCACGGCAACGTCGAGAGCATCATCGAGGCGGCATGCAACGCCCGTGATCAGTGGCTGGCGGATGTCATCGTGTTCCCCGAATTGGCGCTCTGCGGCTATCCGCCAGAGGATCTGCTGTTGCGCTCGAGCATGCAGCGGCGCATCGAGCAGGGCTTGCAGCGCCTGCAGGACGACGTCAGCGGCATCTATCTGGTGGTTGGCTATCCCTGGCAGGAGGATGAACTGCGCTACAACGCCTGCGCGGTGATCGCCGACGGCCAACTGCTAGCCAGCTACTATAAGCAAAAATTGCCAAATTATCGGGTGTTCGACGAGAGGCGCTATTTCGAGCCCGGCAACCAGCCCTGCGTGGTCGACATCAAGGGCGTGGCCGTGGCGCTGAGCATCTGCGAGGACATCTGGTTCGCCGAGCCGATGGCGCAGGCCCGTGCCGCCGGGGCGCAAGTGATGCTGAGCCTGAACGCCTCGCCGTTCCACCTCGACAAGCAGCGCGAGCGCGAGGAAGCACTTGCCGAGCGTGCGCGCGAAGGGGCGATGCCGATTGTCTACGTCAACCAGGTTGGCGGCCAGGACGAGCTGGTGTTCGACGGTGGCAGCTGTGTGGTCGATGCCGACGGCCAGGTCTGTCAGCGCATGGCCGCCTTCACCGAAGGCTTGTATCCGGTTGACCTGGTGTGTGATGGCGAGCGGGTCAGCCCGCGGCCGGCCAACTGCGTGCCCTTGCCGGAGCTGGAAGCCAGCGTGTATCAGGCCCTGGTGGTGGGCGTGCGCGACTATGTGGGCAAAAACGGCTTCAAGGGCGTGCTCATCGGGCTGTCCGGCGGCATCGACTCGGCCCTGACCCTGGCGGTGGCGGTCGATGCGCTGGGCGCCAAACGGGTCGAAGCGGTGATGATGCCGTACCGCTACACCGCGCAGATCAGCCTGGAGGACGCCGAGCTCGAAGCCCATGCGCTGGGCGTGACTTATCGGGTGCTGCCGATCGGGCCCATGGTCGAAGCGTTCATGGGCACCCTAGCCCCGGTGTTCAAGGGCCTGGCCCGCGATGCCACCGAGGAAAACCTGCAGGCACGCTGCCGTGGCACGCTGTTGATGGCCCTCTCCAACAAGCAGGGCTACCTGGTGCTGACCACCGGTAACAAGAGCGAGATGGCGGTCGGCTACGCCACCCTCTATGGCGACATGGCCGGGGGTTTCGATGTGCTCAAGGATGTGCCCAAGACCCTGGTGTTCCGCCTCTGCGAGTACCGCAACAGCCGGGGGGGGGGGATTCCGCAGCGGGTCATTGACCGACCGCCTTCAGCCGAACTGGCGCCGGATCAGCAGGACGAGGATTCGCTGCCACCGTACCCGGTGCTCGACGAGATCCTCAAGCTGTACATCGAGTACGACCTGTCGGCCGATGCGATCATCGCCGAGGGTTTCGATGCGGATACGGTCAAGCGCGTGCTGCGCCTGGTCGATCTCAACGAGTACAAGCGCCGCCAGGCCGCAGTCGGCGTGCGGGTCACCCAGCGCGGCTTCGGTCGCGACCGGCGCTACCCGATCACCTCGGGTTGGCGGATTGGCGATTGAGGTGTAAAGGCAGCCTGCGTCAAATCACGGGTCGCCGTGAGGGATATCACTCTGCTCGGCCTACGCGGCCCGCACCATCCTGCGTGTTGGCTGTTTTGATTTTTTGTAGGATGCGGTTGAGCACAGCGATACCCATCGGTAGCCGTCAACCCATGACGAATAAGCCCCGGCGCAATCCATGGCTCGGTTACGCAGGCGTCTGATATCCCCGATTTTATCTTGCCCATAAAAAATGCCGCGCACTCGTCTCAAGTGCGCGGCATTTGCTCTGAATCTCGCTGTTTAGGCGGTTCAGTTTTTCAGTCGAACAGGCCGAAGGTCATGTAGCTGAACCAGGAGCGTTTGCGGCCCTGGGTTTCCTGGCGGGGTTCGTCAGCGGTTGCCGATTTCAGCTCTTCGGGGATCTCCTCCGCGGCGTCTTCGTACTGGCGGATCACGTCCTGGCCGGCGCGGGTTTCGCCCGGCGGCAGCGGCGTGTCGCTTTCGATCAGGCCGAGAGTAGCCTTGGCCAGCCAGGAGCGGGTGTCGGCTTCTTCTTCACGGGGCACGAATTCGCCACCGACCAGGCTTGGGTGATCCGGGTAGTTGAGCTTGAGGGTTTCCAGGCTGGTCGCGGCCAGATCATCCAGGGTCAGGCGCTGATAAGCCTCGGTCATCACCGCCAGGCCGTCGCCGACTGCCGGGGTTTCCTGGAAGTTTTCCACCACGTAGCGGCCACGGTTGGCGGCGGCGACATAAGCCTGACGGGTCAGGTAGTAGTGAGCCACATGGATTTCGTAAGCGGCCAGCAGGTTGCGCAGGTAGATCATGCGCTGCTTGGCATCCGGCGAGTACCGGCTGTTCGGGTAGCGGCTGGTGAGCTGGGCGAACTCGTTGTAGGAGTCGCGGGCGGCACCGGGGTCGCGCTTGGTCATGTCCAGCGGCAGGAAGCGGGCGATCAGGCCACGGTCCTGGTCAAAGGAAGCCAGGCCCTTGACGTAATAGGCATAGTCGACATTCGGATGCTGCGGATGCAGGCGGATGAAGCGCTCGGCGGCGGATCTTGAGGCTTCCGGCTCGGCATTCTTGTAGTAAGCGTAGATCAGCTCCAGCTGGGCTTGTTCGGCATAACGGCCGAACGGATAACGCGACTCCAGAGCCTTGAGCTTGGTCACCGCACTGGTGTAACTCTTGTTGTCCAGATCGCTTTGAGCCTGCTGGTACAGCTCGGTCTCGCTCAGGTTCTCGTCGAGTACGTCTTTGGACGAGCAGGCAGCGGTAAGGGCGAGGATGGCGATCAGCAGCAGGTGTCTCACTTGCATGGCGGCTTGCGTCCCTGTGACGGCGGCTGTCTTGAGCAAAGCCGTCCTGTTATGATGAGCGCCCCCGGTGACCCTGGGGCAAAGACGCCGTATTTAACCACAAGCGCGTAGCCGAAACCAAAAGTAGGGCCTGTTGACGTTGCATTTTCGCCGCAGCCCTTGGGGTTGTGCGGTAAAAGCAGCCAGGTCGTATTGCGGGTCGTGCCAAGTTAGCGACCATTCCGCGATGTCCCACGCCTTGCCTGGCCTGATTGGCCACGGCAATGCGGCGTGCAATGAAACATCAACCGACCCTCAGGTCCTCCACTGTTGCCGAGCATGTCCTCTATTAATAAGCAGACCATTGAACTGAACGCCGAGGTGCCCATTGATATGGGCGGTCAACGCCTCGACCAAGTCGCCGCCCAACTGTTCGCCGAGCACTCGCGTTCGCGCCTGTCTGCCTGGATCAAAGAGGGGCTGCTGACTGTCGATGGTGCCGTGGTACGCCCGCGTGACATCGTGCATGGCGGAGCGTTACTGGCGCTGCGCGCCGAGCAGGAGGCCCAGGGCGAGTGGATCGCCCAGGACATCGCCCTGGACATCGTCTTTGAGGACGAGCAGATTCTGGTGATCAATAAGCCGGCGGGGCTGGTGGTGCATCCGGCCGCGGGGCATGCCGATGGCACTTTGCTCAACGCCTTACTGCACCACGTGCCGGATATCGTCAACGTGCCGCGTTGCGGCATCGTTCATCGCCTGGACAAGGACACCACCGGACTGATGGTGGTGGCCAAGACCATTGAGGCGCAGACGCGCCTGGTCGATCAACTGCAGAAGCGTACGGTCAGCCGGATCTACGAGTGCATCGTGATCGGCGTGATCACCGCCGGCGGCAAGATCAACGCGCCCATTGGCCGCAGTTCGGCGCAGCGCCAGCGTATGGCCGTCAGCGACGGCGGCAAGCCGGCGGTCAGCCATTACCGGGTGCTGGAGCGCTTCCGCTCGCACACCCATGCGCGGGTCAAGCTGGAAACCGGGCGTACTCACCAGATTCGCGTGCACATGAGCCATGTTGGTTATCCGCTGGTCGGCGACCCAGTCTACGGTGGGCGTTTCCGCATTCCGCCTGCGGCCAGCCTGACCATGGTGCAGAGCCTCAAGGAGTTCCCGCGTCAGGCCCTGCATGCGCGCTTCCTCGAACTGGATCACCCGATTACCGGGAAACGGATGAAGTGGCAGTCGCCGCTGCCGGATGATTTCGTCTGGTTGTTGACGCTATTGCGTCAGGATCGCGAGGCATTTATCGGGTGAGCAGCTGGGCCCATGACTGGTTGACGCCAGATTGGCCTGCGCCCGCCTGGGTCAAGGCCTGCATCACGACGCGCAGCGGTGGCATCAGCGCCGCGCCGTTCGACAGCTTCAACCTCGGCGAGCATGTCGAGGACGACCCCGTTGCCGTGATCAAGAACCGCCAGCGCCTGATCAGCCAGCTGGGCTGCAGGCCGGCCTGGTTGCGTCAGGTGCATGGCGTTGCCGTCGTGCCTGCCGAGCCGGGTGAAGTGGTCGAAGCCGACGCCAGTTGGACCGCCACGCCGGGGGTCGCCTGTACCGTGATGACCGCCGATTGTCTGCCAGTACTGTTTTGTGATCGTGCCGGCAGTCGGGTCGCCGCCGCCCATGCGGGGTGGCGTGGGCTGGCTGGTGGCGTGCTGGAGGCGACTCTGGATGCGCTGGCCGTGCAGCCGGAGGACGTACTGGTCTGGCTCGGGCCAGCGATTGGCCCGCAAGCCTTCGAAGTGGGCGCCGAGGTGCGCGAAGCGTTCATGGCCGTGCATCCTCAGGCAGCCGAAGCCTTCGTTGCCAGCGTCAACCCGGATCGTTATATGGCCGATATCTATCAGTTGGCGCGGATCCGGTTGGCGGCGCGAGGGGTTACGGCCGTCTACGGAGGCGGTTTGTGCACCTACAGCGACCCGCGCTTCTACTCCTACCGCCGCGCCGCCCGTACCGGTCGCTTCGCTTCGTTGATCTGGCTGGCCAGCTGATCCTTTCTCTCTAGGGTGTCGCTCGCCGCAGGCAGTGCGCTGCGGTTTGTGGGCGCGGCACAAGGCAGGCGAGCTTGTTGCTGTGCTCCGAGCGAACGCCTGAGTGCTCGGCATGACCCAGATCAACGCTTGCGCGCTTGAAACTCGCACAATCGACCTCATCTAGTCTTCATCTCGGCAGGCTTTCAATATAGGGGTGTCCATCGCGCCGGCCTGCTCTTAAAGGAAGGATGACGCAATGCGAATCGACCGTTTAACCAGCAAGTTGCAACTTGCCTTATCCGACGCCCAATCACTGGCAGTCGGCCTCGATCATGCCGCTATCGAGCCGCTGCACCTGATGCAGGCGTTGCTCGACCAGCAGGGCGGTTCGATCAAGCCGCTGCTGAGACAGGTTGGCTTCGACGTCAACAGCCTGCGCCAGGGGTTGAGTCAGGAGCTCGATCGTCTGGGCAAGATTCAGAACCCTACCGGTGATATCAACCTGTCCCAGGACCTGGCGCGCCTGCTCAACCAGGCCGATCGCCTGTCCCAGCAGAAGGGTGACCAGTTTATTTCCAGCGAGTTGGTGCTGTTGGCTGCCCTGGACGAAGGCACCAAACTGGGCAAGTTGCTGCTCGGCCAGGGCGTGAGCAAGAAAGCCCTGGAAAACGCTATCAGCAACCTGCGCGGCGGCGACGCGGTGAACGACCCGAATGCCGAGGAATCTCGTCAGGCTCTGGATAAATACACCGTCGACCTGACCAAGCTCGCCGAAGAGGGCAAGCTGGATCCGGTGATCGGCCGTGACGACGAGATCCGCCGCACCATCCAGGTGTTGCAACGCCGCACCAAGAACAATCCGGTGCTGATCGGCGAGCCGGGCGTGGGCAAGACCGCGATCGTCGAAGGCCTGGCCCAGCGTATCGTCAACGGCGAGGTGCCGGATGGCCTGAAGGACAAGCGCGTGCTGTCGCTGGACATGGGCGCGCTGATTGCCGGGGCGAAATTCCGCGGTGAGTTCGAGGAGCGCCTGAAGGCGGTGCTCAACGAACTGGGCAAGCAGGAAGGGCGGATCATCCTGTTTATCGACGAAATCCACACCATGGTGGGCGCCGGCAAGGCCGAGGGCTCCATGGACGCCGGCAATATGCTCAAGCCGGCCTTGGCGCGTGGCGAACTGCACTGCGTCGGCGCCACCACCCTCAACGAGTACCGTCAGTACATCGAGAAGGACGCCGCTCTGGAGCGACGCTTCCAGAAGGTGCTAGTGGATGAGCCGAGCGAGGAAGACACCATCGCCATCCTGCGTGGCCTCAAGGAGCGCTACGAGGTTCACCACAAGGTGGCGATCACCGACGGCGCGATCATCGCCGCGGCCAAGCTCAGCCACCGCTACATCACCGACCGCCAGCTGCCGGACAAGGCCATCGACCTGATCGACGAGGCAGCCAGTCGTATCCGCATGGAGATCGACTCCAAGCCGGAAGTGCTCGACCGTTTGGAGCGCCGGCTGATCCAGCTCAAAGTCGAAGCCCAGGCGTTGAAGAAAGAGGACGACGAGGCGGCGATCAAGCGCCTGGAAAAACTCAAGGAAGACATCGCCCGGCTGGAGCGCGAGTACGCCGATCTTGAAGAGATCTGGAAGGCGGAAAAGGCCGAGGTGCAAGGCTCCGCGCAGATCCAGCAGAAAATCGAGCAATCGCGCCAGGAGCTGGAGGCCGCGCGCCGCAAGGGGGATCTCAGCCGCATGGCCGAGCTGCAGTACGGCATCATTCCGGATCTGGAGCGCAGCCTGCAGATGGTCGACCAGCACGGCAAGACCGAGAACCAGCTGCTGCGCAGTAAGGTCACCGAGGAAGAAATTGCCGAGGTGGTGTCCAAGTGGACCGGTATCCCGGTATCGAAGATGCTCGAAGGCGAGCGCGACAAGCTGCTGAAGATGGAAGGCCTGCTGCACCAACGGGTGATCGGCCAGAACGAAGCGGTGGTCGCCGTGGCCAATGCGGTACGGCGATCCCGCGCCGGGTTGTCCGATCCAAATCGGCCCAGCGGCTCCTTCCTGTTCCTCGGCCCGACCGGGGTGGGCAAGACCGAGCTGTGCAAGGCATTGGCCGAGTTCCTCTTCGACACCGAGGAGGCGCTGGTGCGCATCGACATGTCCGAGTTCATGGAGAAACATTCCGTGTCGCGGCTGATCGGTGCCCCGCCAGGCTACGTCGGCTACGAAGAGGGCGGTTACCTGACCGAGGCGGTGCGCCGTAAGCCCTACTCGGTGGTGCTGCTTGACGAGGTGGAGAAAGCTCACCCGGATGTGTTCAACATTCTGCTGCAGGTCATGGAAGACGGTCGCCTGACCGACAGCCATGGGCGCACCGTCGACTTCAAGAACACCGTGATCGTGATGACCTCCAACCTGGGCTCCGCGCAAATCCAGGAGCTGGTCGGTGACCGCGAGGCGCAGCTAGCTGCGGTGATGGATGCGGTGAACACGCATTTCCGTCCGGAGTTCGTCAACCGTATCGATGAAGTGGTGGTGTTCGAGCCGCTGGCCCGCGAGCAGATCGCTGGCATCGCGAAAATCCAGCTGAGCCGCTTGCGCCTGCGTCTGGCTGAGCGCGAGCTGAGCCTGGAACTGAGCGATGAGGCCTTGGACAAGCTGGTTGCCATCGGTTACGACCCGGTCTACGGCGCGCGGCCGCTGAAGCGGGCGATTCAGCGCTGGATCGAAAACCCGCTGGCGCAACTGATCCTCGCCGGCAAGTTCGGCCCTGGCAGCACCGTCACCGGCACAGTCGAAAACGACGAAATCGTCTTCGTCTAAGCCTGCTGCTGCAACAACGCCCCGCACGGCCAGCGCCGTGCAGGGCGTTTTCATGCGGTTGCGGCCGCTCTCATGCGTGGCCGCGAGTCTGTAGGTACGGCTTTTTGTAGGATGCGGTTGAGCGCAGCGATACCCATCGGCGGCCACGCGGAGCAACGCTCACTCAGCGACGTAGCCGGCACAAGCCCCCGGCGCAATTCGGGGGAGGTTGGGCAGGCGCCGCAATTGCCCGTATTTCCTACCGGTCGCGGTGATGGGTATCGCTACGCTCAGCCTACGCGGCCCGCACCATTCTACGGATCACTGGATCATCGGCATGATCGGCTAGCGTTTAAAGATGCTTGAGCAGCACGTCCAGTGCTGCGGCTTGGCCTGGTTCCAGGTCGATGATATGAAAACCGGCCCAGCAGTGTTGGCCGTCGGCGCCGGGGCGGCTCCATAAACAGTCGGCGCTCAACTGGATCTCGCCGACCCCGTCGATCACCTGTTCACTGACCAGGCGGCATTCGACCAGGCTGTCCGCGCGGTGCGGCTTGTCGCTGAACAGCATGAAACCGTCGGCGGAGAGGTCTGCCACCCGGCCGAGGCGCTGTCCGGTATGCAGCTCGAAGACTTCCAGCTGCAGTTCGGTGCTGTGACGGCTGTGCTGACGGCGATCTTCCATGGGGGTTCCTTGGCGGGTTAGCGGGGTTTGCTCGTGCGGCCGCTAAAGCGCTGCAGCACACGATAAATGGCGTTGAGGGCGCGATCCACCAGCGGCGCATCGCTTTCGGGTGGAACGATGCGGGCCTGGCCCTGTTCCATTTCAGTGGCCAGTTGGGTTAAGGGTTTGATCGCCGCCCGTTGGCCGCTGTGGTCGACAAACATGTAATTGCGCGTGGTCGGACTGAACCAAGAGAGCTTGAGCAGGTGGGGTTGATTGTCCGTGAGGAATTCGAACCAGGTACCGAACTCGATTTGCATCAGCTCCTGGGCGAATGTTTGCGCGCGTGCAGACAGGCCAGACTCGCGCGGCGCCAGAGAGGCGAGCATGGCGTCCTCGCCGAGCATGGCGCCGAGTGTGCTCGCCGCCAGTTGCTGGGTGAAGGTATCGGCGAGTTGCGGTTGTTTGGCTTGTGCGGCGTACTGGCAGGCAACCAGGTCCTGAAGCAAGCGGCGAATGCCATCCTCGTGGTAACCACCAAGCAGTTGCAGGCCTTTGCGCAAATCATCCAGTAGCGCCACGCGTAGCGCTTGCAGTTGCTGGCGGCCGCTTTCATCGAGTGGTGTGCCGCTCCAGGCCAGTTGTTCAGCCACTTCACAGGCGCGTTGCCACTCCCTGCTACTCTCGCCATGGCGTAACAGGACGAACACCAGAACATCGGCCCAGGTCAGTTTGAGGAAGCTGCGAATGATCCCTGGCGTCTGGCGTTGGTTCAGGCTGCGGGCAATCACGTTGACGGCCTGCTGGCGGGCGCCCAGCAGTTTGTCGCGGCCCTTGGCGGCCTCCACGGCGCGGTGTTCGCGCAGTTCGACCTTGTGCTTGAGGGTGGCGGTGTATTCGTCAAACTGTTCGAGTAGCGTCTCGAACAGCGATTGATCGCCGCTGTCTGCGCCAATCACCCGCTCCACCACCCCTTGCATCTTGGCCAGCAGGGCGCGCTCATTGGTTTCGCCGCCATAGAGCGTGCCTGCCTGGGCCATGCTGTTGAGCAGGCGACGCGCCGGATGCTGGTGCTGGGTGAACAGCGCCTTGTCTTGCAGCGCCACTTTCAGATAAGGCGTGTGCAGGTGGGAGAGGAGAGTCTTGTAGCTGTCCTTCAGGCAGGTGTCGTCGAGAATGAAGTCGAACAGCATGCCGACCAGGTCGATCACGTCGGTTTCCTGTTCCGCCAGTTTCTGTTGACCAGGGCGCTGACTGAAGACTTCCAGTTGTCGCTGCAAGTCGGCTTTCAAACTGTCGACCTGCTGTGGATGCTGTAGGCGCTGCGCCAGTTCATCGGCTGACTGACGTTGCATGTGGTTGAGGGCGTCGAGCAGGTCGCTTGCGCTGTACGTGCTGGTGGCATCGCGCGGGGCATAGCTGGCGATACTGCGCGTGCCGCCGAGCAGGGGGGCGTCAATATCGCGTTGGCGGTGTTCGCCAAGCAGGGCGGACAGGCCCTGTAGCAGCACTAGCGGATTGCTGGGGGGCGGGCCATCGAGATCGAGCGGCTGTGCCGGGCCTGAGCGGTGGCTCGCGCTTGTCGAGGGGCTGGCGGTGGTTTGGGGATTGCTACCCGCTGGCAGGTCTATCCTGGTGTCGGGCGTGTTCTCGGTTCTGCTTGGTCGCTCTGGGTTGGCGGCGCGCTGGGCGCTGTATTTGAGGTTGGGCAGTACACCCGCGTCCACCAGTCGCTGATTCAGTGCGCTATATATAGTGTCCAGACTGAGCATCACGTGCTTGTCGAACAAGCTGTAGAGGATGGCTTTGATTTGCAGCGGAAACGGGCTGGGCGCCAAGGCCTGACGAAATGCCAGGGCAATCATCTGCGGGCCGAAGGGATTGTTCTCCTCGCCCAGTTGTTGTCCATTGTTGAGCAGGGCCAGGCGTTGCTCCAGAGCAAACAGTTGCTGCGCGCAGCGTGATGTGACCTGGCTGACCATGGTGGTGATCAGCAGGCTTTCCTCGTACTCCTCGTTCTGTACCAGGGCGAGCTGCTCGGCATCCAGTTCAGTGGTGCTGGGCAGAGGTTTGAGTTTGCCATCAAGGAAGTCGGAGAAATTCTGCGAGATTTTCTGGTGGTAGCTTCGCTCGATCAGTGGCCGCTGTTTACGAATCTCGCGCATGTTGTCGAAGAACAGGTTTTGCACCTGATTATTCTCGGCTTTTTCCGCGCACTCGAACATGGTGTCATCGACTTGAGCAAAAACGCCCGTCAGTTGCTCCGCCAGTCGGTTCATCACCAACTTGCGACAGCTTTGCACCAGCTCGCCAAAGCGAGGCTGAATACCGCGGCTGGCCAGGGTTGGCGCTGGTTTTTGCGTGCCTGATGGTATGTCCTGATTGCTCATGGATTTTCCTGATTGCGGCCTTGTGGCTAACGCATCCTGCGCGGAGCACACTCAGTGAAGATATAGCAGGCCCTCACAAACGTGCAAAGCATTGTCATAAAAGCAATTTAAGGGGTTGACAGGCGGCTGCGGAAACGTAAAATGGCGCGCCTCAGACACGGGAATAGGTTCACGCCAAAGCCTAGTAGAAGAGACCTGAAAGCACGAAGTTCCGCGATAGCTCAGTCGGTAGAGCAAATGACTGTTAATCATTGGGTCCCAGGTTCGAGTCCTGGTCGCGGAGCCAATCTTTCAATCGGGGTATAGCGCAGTCCGGTAGCGCGCCTGCTTTGGGAGCAGGATGTCGGGAGTTCGAATCCCCCTACCCCGACCATTTTTGGGTCGTTAGCTCAGTTGGTAGAGCAGTTGGCTTTTAACCAATTGGTCGTAGGTTCGAATCCCACACGACCCACCATTTTCACCTGCAGCTGTTTGCAGCGTTGAATCTTAAGGTTGCGATGAGATGTTCATCGACAACCATAAAAGAAGCGCCCTTCGGGGCGCTTTTTTTATGCGCGTGATTTGTAGTCGGTCTCGCGACGATAGCAGGCTTGAGGTGGCGATCCGTTCGGAGCGCAGCGACAGCCCGCCAGCTTTTGTGCCGCGCCGATAAACCAATGGTGCACTGCCTGCGGCGAGTAACACCCTGCGGGTTGTGGATTGCCTCAGATTCGGCGGTCCGTATGTAGGGCGGCCTCGGAGCGCAGCGACAACCCGCCAGCTTTTGTGCTGCGCCGATTAAACCAATGGTGCACTGCCTGCGGCGAGTGACACCCTACGAGAGCGCCGGGCCAGCGAATGCATCTGCCCCGGCGTCCCGTATATCGCTCAATGCAGTTTCAGGCGAGGCTCGGTGCTGCGGCCGATGCGGTCGCTGAGCATCAGTAGCAGGGTGCGCAGCGGGCCGTACAGCGCCATTTGGTGCATGCGGTAGAGCGAGACATAGAACACTCGCGCCAGCCAGCCTTCCAGCATCACGCTGCCGGTGAGGTTGCCCATCAGGTTGCCGATCGCCGAAAAGGTCGACAGTGAAATCAGCGAGCCGTAATCACGGTAGCGGTATTCCGGCAGGGCTTGGCCCTGGTCGTCGATGCGTAGTTTCAGCGACTTGGCCAGCAGCGAGGCCTGCTGGTGAGCGGCCTGGGCGCGTGGTGGCACATTGCGGCCTTCGCTGCCGGGTTGCGGGCAGGCGGCGCAGTCGCCGAAGGCGAAGATATTGTCGTCGCGGGTGGTTTGCAGGGTAGGGCGCACTTGCAGCTGGTTGATCCGGTTGCTTTCCAGGCCGTCGAGGTCCTTGAGGAAGCCGGGCGCGCGAATACCCGCGGCCCAGACCTTGAGGCTGGCAGTGATGATGTCGCCCTGGGCGGTGTGCAGGGAGTCGCGGGTCACCTGGCTGACCGAGGCGTTGGTCATGACCGTCACGCCGAGGTTTTCCAGGGTCTTGTGCACCGGTTTACCGATCCGCTCCGGCAGTGCCGGCAGCACCCGTGGGCCGGCTTCGATCAGGGTGATGCGCATGTTTTCCGGGTGGATGCTGTCCAGGCCATAGGCCGCCAATTGATGCGCCGCATGGTGCAGTTCGGCGGCCAGTTCCACGCCCGTGGCGCCGGCACCGACGATGGCCACGCTGATCTGCTCGGTGGTATCGCTCTGGCTGGCGTGGGCGCGCAAATAGTGGCTGAGCAATTGGCTATGGAAGCGCTCGGCCTGTTCGCGGGTGTCGAGAAACAGGCAGTGTTCGGCGGCGCCGGCGGTGCCGAAATCGTTGGTGGTGCTGCCGACCGCGATCACCAGGCTGTCGTAGCCCAGTTGCCGCTCGGGCACCAGCACCTCGCCGCGCTCGTCGAGCGTCGCGCTGAGGGTGATGCGCTGCTCGGCCCGGTCGAGCCCGGTCATGCGCCCGAGCTGGAACTCGAAGTGATTCCACTTGGCCTGGGCCACGTAGTTCAACTCGTCTTCCGACGAGTTTAGCGAGCCGGCGGCCACCTCATGCAGCAGCGGTTTCCAGATGTGCGTCAGGTTGGCGTCGACCAGGGTGATTTTGGCTTTACTGCGTTTACCCAGAGTTCTACCCAGGCGGGTAGCAAGCTCCAGGCCGCCGGCACCGCCGCCGACGATCAGGATTCGATGGGACATGGATCACTCTCACAAGGCTTGGAAAAAAATTCGGCAAGTCTGGCTGGGCGAGCGCGAAGCAGCTCATAGCACCAGGCGACTCAGAAGGCGGCTCAGCAGGCCCAGGGCGATCACCACGCCGACAATGATCAGCAGCAAGCGCCACACCTTGAAGGGTTGACGTTCGACTTGATGCTGGGGGGCACTCAGGTACTGGTCGACGCGTTTTTGATCGTCGGGACTCAGGCGGCTGGACATAAGAACCTCGAAGGATCAGACCGTGGGGAAACACTGCGGTTCTCGGTCGGCCTGTGGATGGTGGCTATTCTAGCCGTGGCGTTCACAAGGGCTCAACGCACAGGTCGTCATTCAGACGAATAATGCCGCCTTCCAGTACGCGGGCGGTGATGCCGCCATGACCGCGCACCGCCTGGAAGGTACCTGGCCCCAAGCGTTCTTCGAGCCGCGCACAGGGCTGGCACCAGCCGGTAGTTTCCAGCACGGCCTGGCCGATGCGAAAGCGCCGGCCCTTGAGGCTGAACAGGTTGATACCACTGATGGCGATATTGCGGCGCAGATCCTGCGGCTGGATCGGTTGTGTGGCGGGACGGCCGAGCAGGGCGCCGATCACTGCCAGGTGTTCCCACTGGATCAGGGTGACCTGTCGCGCATTGCGTGGCCCGGGACGGCTGTGGTCGCCGGTGAGGCCGGCTTCATGGCGCGCCTCCACCGCATCCAGTGCGAGCATGGCGCCGCGCGAGGCGGGACGTACGCCAATCCAGCGCACCTGGCCACGTTGCGGTACGGCCGCGAGCAGTTCTTGTAATGGACTCATGGCGGCTCAGTGTCTCTCGCGTGCTGTCATCAGGTGGGCCGGATTGCAGGGCGTTTCAGCGTCTCAGGTCATCACAGGCTGATGCCGACATCGAACAATACGCTGCGGCCGAGGTTGCTGCGCAGAAAATCTGGCGCATCGGGATGAGCAAACAATACCCGCGCAAAGGTCGGGCCGACCAGCGACAGCGAGCGCCAGCCCTGACGCAGGAACTCGGTGGGCGGCGGGAAGTGGCTGTTGAAGTCAGGGACGGCGCGTTTCAGGCTGACGAACGCCAGCATGTCCAGTTCGCCAAGGTCGAGGCCGCGTTCGCTGTAGTTGTGCGCTTTCTTGCGCAGGGTCGTCGCCAGGCGTGCCTGCAGCTCGGCGGCCCCGATACGTCTGGGTTTGGCCTCGCGCTTTACCAGTTGGCTGAGTGAGAAGGCACTGCGCCGGCGTTCCAGCTCGGCGCGCCACTCCTCGGTGAGGCGCCGGCCTTCGTCGAGCACGAAAAACACCTCGAAACTGGCCTCGCGAAACAGTACGTCCGGCGGTTCCTGCTCGGCCGCACTGAACTCCTCGAGTCGATGGCTGACGTTCAAGGCTTGCAGCAGGCGCTGGCACACCCAACGCTCACGCTCCCACTTGCGGGCGTTGGAAAGGAATTCATTAGCCTGCTCGGCCTGGTGCGTGAGCAAGCGCAGGTAGTCGGAATCATCCATGCCTACAGCTTAGCCTGCAGTCATGGGGGCTTGGTAGCCCCTGGGCCGTTCCGTCCGGTTCAAGCCTGCGCGGCCCGCTACATCCTACAAAAACGCTGCGGCCCCGTAGGATGTGGTTGAGCGCAGCGATACCCATCAACTGGTTGCCCTGCCGCCGGATTTTATTGATTTGCCGCAGATCGTCGTGATGGGTATCGCTGCGCTCAACGCCATCCTACAAAAACTCATCCTGCGGCATGGTCAAACATGACCTGCCAGGCTAAGGGTTGCGGGTTGTTCCGGATTTTCCGGGCGGCATTGCGCTTCGGCCGCGAAGCGTTATTCGTCGTCTAAGCACCGGTGTAGACTGGCTGCGTCCATCATTCAGGCGTAGGCGCTACCTATGATCGCTGCCGAACTGCTCTCACCTGTCAGCCAGATCATCGGCTGGGCACTTTATCTGCCGCTGGTCTTCTGGGCCATATGGCGGGCGCCGTGGCTGGAGTTGTTCAGCGACCTGCGGCGCCAGCATCTGGTCTTCGGGGCGGTGTTCGCGCTATTTGTGCTGTGGCTGGTGCGCCGCGATTTCGACTCGGGGTTGTCTTACCATGTCATCGGCATGACGGCGGTGACGCTGTTGCTCGATTGGCCGCTGGCGATCCTCGCCGGGTTTATCGCCCAGCTCGGCATGCTCCTGTTGGGCCGCCAGGACTTGGCCGCGCTGGGCATGAACGGTGTACTGCTGGTGTTGATTCCGGTGCTGGTCACCGAGCTCTGTGCGCTGCGGGTCGAGCGCGCGCAGTCGCGCAATCTGTTCGTCTACATATTTTTTAGCGGCTTCTTCCCTGCGGCCCTGGCCGCCTTGCTGTGCATTCTGGCCGGGCTGGGGGTGTTGTGGGTCGGCGGCCTGTTCCCGATGCCGCCCTGGCTCGGGGATTTCGTCGGCTACCTGTGGCTGGTGATCTTTCCCGAGGCGTTCATCAATGGAATGCTGGTTACCGCGCTGGTGGTGTTCTACCCCGACTGGCTGGAAACCTTCAATCGCACGCGCTACCTGTCTGCCCCCTGGAAGGACGACGACAAGCCGCGTTGAGTGCGAGGCGGCAGTCCGTAGGGTGGATTAGCCGCGCAGCGGCGTAATCCGCCGTCAATCTAGAGGTGCGCGGTAAGCGGTGGAAACGCCAGGGGCGGTTCTACCCTACGCTCTGATCCCCGTCGTTCCGCCTCCGTAAGCTGTGCCGTGCGCACCCACGGTCGTGCTCACGGCGTGGGCTTATTGGCATGGCTCCAGTCGTCAGTGCTGGCGCGGCGGCAGATCCAGATCGCTGGAGAATAGGTCGTCTTCCAAGCCGCCACCGGGGATGGCGTGTTCTTCCGAGGCCCAAGCGCCTAGGTCGATCAGCTTGCAGCGTTCCGAGCAGAAAGGTCGTTGCGGACTTTGTGGGCCCCATTCGACCGGGGCGTTGCAGGTGGGGCATTTCACGATGGTGGGTTGGCTCATGGTTGGCCTCCGCGCAGGGTCAGGTAAAAGGTGTGCAGGCGTTCGACTTCGCTTTTCAACCAGGCCAGGTCGCGATCATTGAGCAGCACATCATCGGCATGCTGCAGACGTTGTTCGCGGCTGGCCTGGGCCTTGAGAATCGCCTGCACCTGTTCGGCCGAGCTTTGGTCGCGCTGCATGGCGCGCTGCACTTGCAAGTGCTCGGGTGCGTCGACCACCAGCACGCGCTGGGTCAAGCGCTGTTGGCCGGATTCGACCAGTAGCGGCGACACCAGAATCGCGTAAGGCGACTCGGCGCGCGCCAGGTATTGGCTGATTTCCTGACCGATCAGCGGGTGCAGTAGGGTTTCCAGCCAGCGCCGTTGCTCGGGGTTCTGGAAAATCAGACCGCGTAGCGCCACGCGGTCGAGCTGACCGTCAGGCCGCAACACCCCTTCACCGAAGTGCTCGACGATCTTGGCCAGCGCCGGCGTGCCCGGCTCGACCACCCAGCGCGCCGCATGATCAGCATCGACCAGATGCACGCCTTGATCGATAAAGTGCTGGGCGACTGCGCTTTTACCGCTGCCAATACCGCCCGTGAGGCCAAGAATCCAGGGTTTCATCTTCGGGTGCGGCTCTCGTTGGCCATAAACAGGGCAACAATTGTAGAGCAGGAGCCGGCGCCCTGGCGAATCAGGTGGCGGATCCGCGGCGCCCGCAGGGCTTTTGTAGGATGCGGCTCACCACAGCCTACAAAAATGGTGCAGCTGCCAACCCGTAGGATGGTGTTGAGCGTAGCGATACCCATCAAGCGGTTGCGCAGCCGCCGGGTTTTATTGATTTACCGCAGATCGTTGTAATGGGTATCGCTGCGCTCAGCCTATGCGGCCCACCACAGCCTACAAAAACGGTGCAGCTGCCAACCCGTAGGATGGCGTTGAGCGTAGCGATACCCATCAAACGGTTGCGCAGCCGCCGGGTTTTATTGATTTACCGCAGATCGTCGTAATGGGTATCGCTGCGCTCAGCCTATGCGGCTCACCACAGCCTACAAAAACGGTGCAGCTGCCAACCCGTAGGATGGCGTTGAGCGTAGCGATACCCATCAAGCGGTTGCGCAGCCGCCGGGTTTTATTGATTTACCGCAGATCGTTGTAATGGGTATCGCTGCGCTCAGCCTATGCGGCCCACCGCAGCCTACAAAAACGGTGCAGCTGCCAACCCGTAGGATGGCGTTGAGCGTAGCGATACCCATCAAGCGGTTGCGCAGCCGCAGCGGTCGCCATCATTTAATCAATCCACTTGCATCAACTACACTGGCCCAGCCCTGCCTTGCAAAGGACTGCAGCCCATGACCGCTTACCGTCGCGATAACACGCCGGGCGCCACCTGGTTTTTCACCCTCAACCTGGCTGACCGCCAACGCGGTTTGCTCACCACGCAGGTCGACCTGCTGCGCGCCAGTTTCGCTGGGGTGATGCGCCGGCATCCCTGGCGTATCGAGGCCATCGTCATCCTCCCTGATCACCTGCATGCCCTCTGCACCCTGCCGCTCGGCGATGCCGACTTTGCCGTGCGCTGGCGGCTGATTAAAACCGGCTTCTCCCGCGCCTTGCCTGGCGGCGAACAGATTGGCGCCAGCCGACGGGGCAGGGGCGAGCGCAACATCTGGCAGCGGCGTTATTGGGAGCACCGCATCCGTGATGACCAGGACTTCGTCCGGCATGTCGACTACATCCACCACAACCCACGCAAGCACGGCCACGTACAACGAGTAGCCGATTGGCCGTGGTCGTCCTTCCACCGCTATGTGCGGGCGGGTTTGTTACCCGAAGATTGGGCCGGAGCAGATGATGGCCCAGACAGCGAATACGGCGAGCAGCAATAGGTGGAGTGATCGTTTACAGCCAACCGGCCGCCACAGGGCTTTTGTAGGATGCGGCGGCCGCGTAGGCTTTTGTAGGATGTGGCGGGCCGCGTAGGCGTGAGCGCAGCGATACCCATCACCGGTTGCCCAGCCGCCGGGTTTTATTGGTTTGCCGCAGATTGCTGTGATGGGTATCGCTGCGCTCAACGCTACAGCATGGGTATCGCTGCGCTCAACGCTACAGCATGGGTATCGCTGCGCTCAACGCTACAGCATGGGTATCGCTTCGCTCAACGCCATCCTACGGCCCAAACCCGGCAAATTGGAGGTAGGTTCCGGTGATCTGCTCGCCCCACATCAGGGCGATCCAGCCGGCGATGGCCAGGTAGGGGCCGAACGGGATGGGGGTGCTGGTTGCGGCGTTGCGCAGGCGCAGCATGATCAGGCCGAGCACGGCACCGACCAGCGACGACAGCAGGATGGTCAGCGGCAGCACTTGCCAGCCGCCCCAGGCGCCGAGCATGGCCAGCAGCTTGAAGTCGCCATAGCCCATGCCTTCCTTGCCGGTCACCAGTTTGAACAGCCAGTACACCGACCACAGGCTCAGGTAACCGCCAATCGCGCCCCACAGGGCGGCTTCCAGGCTGGTGAGCAGGCCGAAGTAGTTGGCGATCAGCCCCAGCCACAGCAACGGCAGCACCAACGAGTCCGGCAGCAGTTGATGGTCGGCGTCGATCAGGCTCATCGCCAACAGGCCCCAGCTCAGCAGCAGCATGCCGGCGGCCTGCCAGGTGAAGCCGAAATGCCAGGCCACATACGCCGACAGCAAGCCGCACGCCAGTTCCACCAGCGGGTAGCGCAGGCTGATCGGCGCCTTGCAGTTGGAGCACTTACCGCGCAGGAACAGGTAGCTGATTACCGGGATATTCTCCCAGGGGCGAATCTCGTGGCCGCAGTGCGGGCAGCGCGAATTGGGCAAAATCAGGTTGAAGATCGGTCCGCTGGGTAACGCAGGCAATTCCAGGATTTCCCGCGCCTGGGCCTGCCAGTCGTGCTGCATCATCACCGGCAGGCGATACACCAGCACATTGAGAAAGCTGCCGATCAGCAGCCCGAGCAGCAGGCAGATCAAGGTAAAGGCCGGCAAATTGCCGGCCAGGAACTCTAGCGTCATGAGTTAGCCAACCACCGAACCCAGCTGGAAGATCGGCAGGTACATGGCAATGATCAAACCGCCGACCAGCACGCCGATAACCGACATGATCATCGGCTCCATCAGGGTGGTCAGGTTGTCGACGGCGTTGTCCACCTCGTCCTCGTAATAGCCCGCGACCTTGTCCAGCATCTCGTCCAGCGAGCCAGATTCCTCGCCGATGGCGGTCATCTGGATGGCCATGCTCGGGAAGATGCCGGTGCTGCGCATCGAGAAGTTCAATTGGGTACCGGATGACACGTCATTGCGGATCTTGTGCACGGCATTGCGGAACACCACGTTGCCGGTTGCCCCGGCCACCGAGTCGAGGGCCTCGACCAGCGGCACCCCGGCGGCGAAGGTCGTCGCCAGCGTGCGGGCGTAACGTGCCACCACCGCCTTGTACATGATGTCGCCAACGATGGGCGCCTTGAGCAGGGTGCGGTCGAGGAAGTCGCGGAATTTCTCCGAGCGCTTGAACACCCATTTAAACGTGAAGGCAATGGCGAATATGCCGAAAATAAACATGAACCACCATTCCTGCAGGCCGCGCGACATGTTCACCACCACCTGGGTGAAGGCCGGCAGTTCGGCGCCGAAACCGGCGAACACACTCTCGAATTGCGGCACCACCTTGATCAACAAAATCGCCGTGACGATCACCGCCACCACGATCACCGCGATCGGGTAGGTCATGGCCTTCTTGATCTTGGCCTTGAGTGCCTCGGTCTTTTCCTTGTAGGTGGCGACCCGGTCCAGCAGGGTTTCCAGCGCGCCGGACTGTTCGCCCGAGTCGACTAGGTTGCAATACAGGTCATCGAAGTACAGCGGCTTCTTGCGCAGCGAGGCGGCGAAGCTGTTGCCCGCGGCCACCTCCTGCTTAACCTCGTCGATCAGTTTGCGCATGTTCGGGTTGTCGAAGCCCTCGCCGATGATCTCGAAGGACTGCAGCAGCGGCACCCCGGCCTTCATCATGGTGGCCATCTGCCGGGTGAACAGGGCGATATCCATGGGCTTGATCTTCTTGCCGGCGCTGAACAGCGACATCGGCTTCTTGCGCACCTTGAGCGGGTTGATGCCCTGCTTGCGCAACTGGGCCTTGATCAGGGCAGGTGACTGCCCCGTCAACTCGCCCTTCATCTTGCCGCCTTTCTTATCGGTGCCTTCCCAGATGAAAACGCTGGTTGTTAGTGCTTTGGCCGCCATCGGTTAGTCCTTTGTCACGCGGTTCACTTCTTCGAGGCTGGTGATGCCCTGCATGGCCTTCAGCAAGGCTGAAGTACGCAGGTCATTGAAGCCGTCTTTGCGCATTTGCACGGAGATATCAATGGAATTACCTTCCTCCATGATAATCCGTTGCAGTGCAGGCGTGTTTTTAACCACTTCATAAATTCCGATACGGCCTTTGTAACCGCCGTTGCAATTTTCGCAGCCGACCGGGGCGTAAATCTTGAAGCTGCCGAGCTGGTCTTGCGGGAAACCTTCCTCAAGCAGCGCCTCGCGCGGGATCTGCACTTCCTTCTTGCAGTGGACGCACAGCTTGCGCGCCAGGCGCTGGGCAATGATCAGGCTGACCGAGGTGGCGATGTTGAACGAGGGCACGCCCATGTTGCGCAGGCGGGTCAGGGTTTCCGCGGCGCTGTTGGTGTGCAGGGTCGACATCACCATGTGCCCGGTCTGCGCCGCCTTGATCGCGATGGAGGCGGTATCCAGGTCGCGAATTTCGCCGACCATGATGATGTCTGGGTCCTGGCGCAGGAAGGCGCGCAGCGCGGCGGTGAAGTCCATGCCCTGCTTGGGGTTGACGTTGACCTGGTTGATGCCTTCCAGGTTGATCTCCACCGGGTCTTCGGCGGTGGAGATGTTCACGTCCACGGTATTGAGGATGTTCAGGCCGGTGTACAACGACACCGTCTTGCCCGAGCCGGTCGGCCCGGTCACCAGGATCATGCCCTGCGGTTGCTTGAGCGCGGCCATGTACAGGTCTTTCTGCCCGGGCTCGTAGCCCAGTGCATCGATGCCCATCTGTGCGCTTGAAGGGTCGAGAATCCGCATCACGATCTTCTCGCCCCACAGCGTTGGGCAGGTGCTGACGCGAAAGTCGATCGACTTGGTCTTCGAGATGCGCATCTTGATCCGTCCATCCTGCGGCTTGCGCCGCTCGGAAATATCCAGTGCCGCCATCACCTTCAGCCGCGCCGAGATGCGTGGTGCCAGCTGGATCGGCGGCCGGGCGATTTCCTGCAGAATGCCGTCGGTACGAAAGCGCACCCGGTAGGCTTTCTCATAAGGTTCGAAGTGCAGGTCCGAGGAGCCGCCCTTGATCGCGTCCAGCAGCATCTTGTTGACGAAGCGCACCACCGGCGCGTCGTCGGCGCTTTCGCCAGCGACACCCTCTTCCTTGTTCTCATCCACCACTTGCACGTCGAGGCCGTCGAGGTCGACGTCGGCCAGGTCTTCCATGCCGCTGTTGGCCGCCTCGAAGAACTTGTCGATGGCCTCGCCGAGCTTGTCGTCCTCCACCAGCATCGCTTCGGTGCTCAGGCCGGTGCTGAACTGGATGTCGGTCACCGCCTGATGGTTGGTCGGGTCGGACAGGGCGACGAACAGCTTGTTGCCACGGCGGTACAGCGGCAACACGCGGTGCTGGCGACACAGCTTTTCGCTGACCAGGTCGTGCGGCTGGCTGTCCTTGTCGATGGCCTTGAGGTCGCACAGCGGCACGCCGAATTGCTCGGAGGCGATTTCCGCCACTGCCCGGCTGCTGGCCAGCTTGTTCTGCACCAGGTAGGACACCAGCGGGATCTTGTTGCGCAGCGCCTGGGCTTGAGCCTGGGCGGCGGCACGTTCGTCCAGTAGTTCGGCGTTGACCAGTTGTCGAGCCAGGCCGGTCAGATTCGGAGTGTCGTTCATTACAGCCTGCTAATCGAAGGGCGGCGGATGCTGCTGACTTATAGCCTAATCGCGCGCCAAGCCCAAGTGTGGTAGTTGTCGCTGACAAAAAACGTCAGTTGTTGCCCCGTTGGAGGCCGATAACTTGCTCCGGGTTAGCAAAAAATCCCCGGCGCGGCGAGTTCTGTCGAGTTGGCACGCCATCTGCTTTATCCCTCACAGGTCGCTGACCTTAATCACAACAGGAGCTTGACCATGAAGTCTCTCAAGAAACAAAAAGGTTTTACCCTGATCGAACTGATGATCGTGGTTGCGATTATCGGTATTTTGGCTGCCATCGCTATTCCGCAGTTCAACGAATACCGCGCCAAGGCGAACGATTCGACAGCCAATGTGGATGCTAAGAATATTTATACAGTTATGGCTTCGGCTCAACGCTGAGCTTGAAATGATTCGTTTTGGAGATCGTGAGATGACAAAGAATATTTTAGCTTTGCTGGTGGCTGCTGGTATTTCTGCAGGGGTTATGGCTGCCGATAACGCAGGGACAGCGATTCCTGCCAATGGCGTTATTACAACTGTTGCTGCTGCGGGCTGCTCTCTGTTGAGTGAAGATGTGGTTTTGAATCTTTCGTCTGGTGTGAAGGGTTCCTATGCATGTAATACCGCTCTGAACGTTGTCGCTGTTGCGGCCTGTCATCCGAATGGGCGCAAGCAAGGCGTGTCAGTTGATTGTGACCCTGTTCCAAGGGATGCGACTGCTCCGGGTGGCGCATACGTCCCCCCACAAGGATGTGCGGTGAAGGCTAGCCCTACAAGTCCAAATGATGGATCCATGATCGTGCAGGGCGGGGTTACCTACGCTGCAAGTTCCCGTGGTGGGCGGGTTCAGGGCGTTCAGGCGTTGGCCTGCACCGCAGCTGGCAACGTCAATACTGAAGTTGCTACTGCTGCGGGTTTGTAATAGTGCTCGCTTCTGCAAGTCGGGCTTGTCTCGGCTTGCAGAGTGCGGGAAATAAAGGTGTATTGCTCAGGTTTTTGTGGGTTGGTAGTGTTGTTTTCTTATATTGGTTTTGAGTGCTTTTGTTCTGATGTGTTGGGTGTTAGTGAGTAAATGGGTCAGAGCCGATTTCACCTCTTTATCGTCTAGTTAATAATGGGCAATCCCCGTGTTATGACTTTTTAAATTTCCCAATAAATTCCTGATGGCCGCTTATGCTGTATTCCCCTGATTTTCTAACCGGACTTCGCTTGGCCTTGCGCGCCCGCTATCTATGGCTGGCGAGTTGTTCGTTGCTGGTGCTGGCCTTGGCCGCGCTGTTGGCCGCCCAGTTCAGCGGTCGCCAGCCCGCCACCGTGGCACTGGATGTCGGCCTGTCGGTGATGCGCCTGTTGCTGCCGCTGGTGCTGGTACTGATGACCCAGGAATTGCTCTCGCGCGAATTCGATCGGCGCTATTTCCTCAATACCCTGACCTACCCACGCCCGCGGCATAGCCTGTTGCTGGGGCGTTTTCTCGCGGTTGCCGCTTTGACCCTGGGTCTGCTGCTGTTGCTGGCGCTGCTGCTGGCGCTGCTGGTCTGGCTGGTCGGCCAGGGCTACGCACAGGGCACGCCGGTAGCCCTGGATCACCACTACCTGGTCACCATCGGCTTTATCGGGGTGGACCTGCTGCTGCTGAGCGCGTTGGCCTGTCTGCTGGCGGTGGTCGCCTCGACCCCCAGTTTCGTCCTGATCGGCACCTTCGGCTTTATGCTGGTGGCGCGCTCGTTTGCCGCCATTATCGAACTGCTTAGTCGTGACGCTTCAGTGGTTGGCGATGCAGAGAGCTACCGCACAGGCGTTGGTCTGCTTGGCTATCTGCTGCCGGATCTCGGCGCGCTGGATGTGCGTATGGTCGCGCTGTACGGCAAGATGGAATTCCTGCCGGCCGACTGGCCCTGGCTGCTGCTCTCCAGTCTGGCCTATATAATCGCCCTGCTGGCGCTGGCGGTCTGGGCGTTGCAACGCAAGCGGTTTGCCTGATATGCGCAGCCGCTACGTTCCCCTTTTGCTGGCCCTGCTGGGTTTTGCCGCCTTTGCCGGCATCGCCTTCTGGCGCGCCCAGCAGCCGTTGCCGGTCGAGCAACCGCAGGTGCAGGATCGGGTGGTGATCGCCGCGCCCATTCTGTTGGCGCTGTATGGCGGCGATCGTTTTCTCGCCGCCGACCTGGAAACCATGCGCCTGGCCGCCACCGGCATGCAGGAGGGGCAGAGCGATACCCAATACCTGATTCGTGCCCAGCAGGTGGCCGCGCAGTTGAATGCCTGCCATGAAGACAACTATTACCTGGCCAACGGCCTGCTCACCTGGGGCGGCGCGGTCAGCGAGGGCAATCAGGTGCTGCGCGCGGCGGTGCAGTGCCGGACCTGGGATTTCGTTCCGGCTTTCTTCTATGGCATCAACCTGGCGTTCTTCCAGCGCGATATCGCCGAGGCGCAGCGCATCCTCGAGCTGGGCGCGCAGCGCTCGCCGGAGAATGCCGCGGGCCTGCGTAAATTGGCGGTTATGCTGCAGGCGGAAACCTTCGTCGATGAGAAGCTGGCCCTGAATTACCTGCAGCAGCAGCGCGACGCCGCCAGCGATCCCAAGCTACGCGATATGCTCGACAAGCGCGTCGTTCGGCTGCAAGGCCTGGTCGCCCTGCGCGAGGCGCAGCGCCGTTTCGAGCGCAACAACGGCGCGCTGGAAAATCTGCAGCAGCTGGTCGAATCCGGTTTTTTGCCAGCCTTGCCGGATGACCCGCTCAGGCTCGGCTATGAACTGCGCGAGGGGCGCATCATCTTGAAGAAATTGAAGATCGCCGGCATGGAGGATCAGTCGTGAGTGCTGCACTGGAGTTTCATGGCGTCAGCCAGACCTTTCGCGTCAAGGGCAAGCCGGTGCAGGCGCTGCGCGAGGTCAGCTTCAGCCTGGCCGAGGGCGAGGTGTTCGGCTTCGTTGGGCCGAATGGCGCCGGCAAGTCGACCACCATCAAGGTCATGCTCGACATCATCAATGATTACCAGGGCCGGGTCAGCCTGTACGGCACCTGTGCGCGCCAGGCCGAGGCGCGCCAGGGCGTGGCCTATGTGCCGGAAGCCCCGGCGCTGTACGAACAGTTCACCCCGCTGGAAATCCTGCGTATGGGCTTGTCCATGTACGGCATCCGCCGGGCGGACGAGAAAGCCTGGTGCCTGCACTGGCTGGAGCGCTTTTCCATCGAAGCGACGGCCAATCGGCGCATCCGCGAACTGTCCAAGGGCACGGTACAGCGCGTGGCGCTGGCCCATGCCATGGTGGTGCAGCCCAAATTGCTGGTGCTCGATGAGCCGCTGTCCGGCCTCGACCCGGTCGGGCGCAAGGATGTGGTGGATATCCTCAACGAATACAAAAACCAGGGCGGCGCGATCTTCTTCACCTCCCATGTGCTGCACGACGTCGAACGCATCGCCGACCGCTTCGGCTTCATCAACCAGGGCGAACTGCTGACCGTGCGCTCGCCGCGCGAACTGGCGGCCGAACGCGCCGATTACCTGCTGGTGCGCTTCAATGCCGAACACGCCATCCAGCCCGGCGCCCGCCAATTGCGCGACCGCGAGTTCGAATGCGAACTGACCCAGGCCGCGCTGCCGGCCTTCATCGCCCAACTCAACCAGACCGGCGGCCACCTGCTGGCGGTAAAACCCGCGGTATCGCTGGAAAGCGTCTTCTTCAAAATCCTCGACGACGCCGCCCGCAAACCCCAACCCCAGCCTACCCCCGAGCCATTACCGCCAAGCAAAGTGCCGGCATAACCCTGCGATCCGTCGTGTTCGACTCTTTGTAGGATGGCGGCCCCCGTAGGATGGCGTTGAGCGCAGCGATACCCATCGAGTGGCTGCAAAAGCGCCGGGTTATTGGTTTGCCGCAGATCATTGTGATGGTTAGGCGTGCGCCTCGCGGCTGATTACGTCGGCTACCCACTGGTTGATGCTCTTGTGGGCCAATTCAGCCTTCATGGCAACGGTGGCGTGCAGTTCTGGCTCCAGGCGCAGACTGAGCTTGCCGGAGTAGGGCTTTTGCGGGGCGCGGCCAAGCGTGGCGCAGGTTTCGAGGTAGTCGTTCACGGCCTCTTCGAATGCCGTGCGAAGCTCATGCACGGACTCGCCATGAAAGCCCACAACATCGCGGATTCCGGCGATATGACCGACGAATACGCCGTCCTCTTCGCTGTAGTCGATGCGGGCGGCATAGCCTTTGTAGTTCATCACGCTCATGGGGTAACTCCTGCTTGCTCAAGGAAGGTCCGCGCATCGCGAACCTGGTAGGGCTTGGCCTCCTTGTCTGGATGGGGGCGATGGAAGGTGACGATCACGCCATTAAGCTCGAAGCGTACTCGCGAACCATTGCCTTCTATGGTTCGGGCTCCCGCTGCGATAAATAACGACTCGATGCGCGTCCATTCAAGTGTGCTCGGCACCGGCTTGGCGAAGATGGCTTTGAGGGTGCTGAGCTGTTTGTTATTCATGGTATTACAATACGATACCGTATTGATTCGCGCAACGATGCATACGGATCGTAGTGTTAAGTCGCCGCAGACAGTGCGCCATGGTTTGTCGGTGGAAAGCTGGGGTCAGACCACGGTTTATTCCCGCGGTCAGTGGTTGGCTATATGCCGGTACGGCTGGATCAAGCTTTCCGCCGGGATGCCAAACATATCGTGCAGCTTCCAGATCATCGGCAGCGTTAGCGCCCGCTTGCCGTTGAGCACCTCATAGACTCGGTTCCCGATGGTTCCCATGCTCTGCGTGGTAACCCTGCCGTGGACGCTCTGCGTCCGTCGTGCTGAGACGCGGAGCGTCTCGGGCTGCATGCCCACGCGGACGGTTCGACGCCTCGACGTGGGAGCGATCAAAGTCGCCGCAGACGCTTGCGCCGTTTACCGCGGTTGCGCGGCGCACCCTGCGGGCGACGACCTGGCACGAGATCGTAGGAATCGTACCGCCCCTACCAACGTTGCGGAAGGCTTCGTGAGGTATGGAATACCCGCAGGATTTCTACCGCCTGGAGGTTGACGCGATAGGGGATCAGGTAGCGAGAGTCCGGCACCAGCAACTCACGGGTGCCGGGAATTCGGCCGGGGCGCCCAAGCCCTGGTTGTGTTTCAAGCAGGGCTACGGCGGCAAGGATTCGTGACGCGGTTCGCTGTGCTGTTTGGGGGTCTTCAACTGCAATGAAGGCGATTTCGTCGTCGAGATTGCGCAGGGCCGTCCGTAGCCACTTAATCTGCATTCACGCTCCACTTGTCGCGCAGGGCTTCTACTTCGCCGGGGCTTGCGAAGTCACCGTTATCGGCTTCATTCAGTGCAGTTTGTATTTCCCTGACCTGCCATTCGTTCAGCTCGATGTACTCGCGAATGGCTTCGGCGGCAAGAAAAGACCTGCTTCTGTTCGTCGAACTGGCCAGAGCATCCAGGCGAGCTTTGGTGTCTTCTTCCAGGCGGATGGTCATTGTGGTGGACATGTTGACTCCAGCTTGTGCTTGCATGTGTACAAGCTAGCACATAAGCGATCTTGGGCATGAGTCATGAGCTAGGTTGTGACGAGCTGTCATTGCGTGGTTCGACAGATTACGCCGCTGGGCGGCTACTCCATCCTACGGGTTGCGAATTTACAATCACGGTATGACGGCGCGCCGATCGTAGTGTGGAATCGCCGCAGGCGCTTGCGCCGTTTACCGCGATCCAGGCATGGTCGCACCGTCGTGGCGCGGCCCGCGGCGGATTACGCCGCTACGCGGCTAATCCACCCGACGAATCTATAAACTCAGGCGCATCGACAGGTCCACCGCCTTCACGTCCTTGGTCAGGGCGCCGATCGATATGTAATCGACGCCGGTCTCGGCGATTGCGCGCAGGGTGGATTCATTTACGCCGCCCGAGGCTTCCAGCTTGGAGCGGCCCTGGGTGATGGCGACCGCTTGGCGCATGTCGTCCAGCGACAGTTCGTCGAGCATGATGATGTCGGCGCCGGCGTCCAGGGCTTGTTGCAGTTCTTCCAGGCTTTCCACTTCGACTTCCACCGATTTGCCGGGGGCGATTTTGTGCGCGGCTTGCACGGCTTCGACGATGCCGCCGCAGGCTGCGATGTGGTTTTCCTTGATCAGGAAGGCGTCGAACAGGCCGATGCGGTGGTTGTGGCAGCCGCCGCAGGTGACGGCGTATTTCTGCGCCAGGCGCAGGCCGGGCAGGGTCTTGCGGGTGTCGAGCAGTTTGACTGCGGTGCCTTGCACCAGGTCGGCGTACTGCTGGCAGCGGGTGGCGACAGCGGACAGAGTCTGCAGGAAGTTCAGGGCACTGCGCTCGCCGCTGAGCAAGGCGCGGGCCGGACCTTCGAGATGGAACAAGGCCTGGTTGGGGCTGACGCGCTCACCGTCGCGGACCTGCCAGTGCACGGCGACGCGCGGGTCGAGCCGGCGAAACACGGCATCGACCCAGGCGCTGCCGCAGACCACCGCGGCTTCGCGGGTGATGATGGTGGCGTGGGCCAGACGCTCGGCGGGGATCAGTTGGGCGGTGATATCGCCGCTGCCAATATCCTCGGTCAGCGCGCGACGGACATTGGCCTCGATTTCGGCAGTCAGGTCGGCGAGGGTTAGGTTCGGCATGGTGGGCTCCACTGTCAGGGTCGGGCGATTATAGGGATTGCCGAAGGCGGGTGCAGCGAGATTGCTAATCGCGGGTGCTCGGAGACTTTCATTCGATGCGGTTGAACGCAGCGATACCCATCGGCAATCTGCTGCAATCGCCGCAATGCGCCTGATGCGTGGCTATGGGTGCCGCTGCGCTCGCAGCTATCCTGCGGGCGCGTCGCCCGAATAAGCCTTGGCGCAATCCGGGGCGGGGGTGGTTGTCTGGCTTGAATGATTGCGTTGGTCGGGTTCTGCTCGTCGTCGTAAGGCTGGTGCTTTATATCTGTGACCTGGGTCATATCCGCAGGAAAAGTCTGTTTTGGGGTGGATGCGGTATACCTATAATGACTTTATGGATATTGACGCCATAACCTTGACGCTAGGGATGACGCTCGGTTGGTTGCTATGCAGATCGGTTGGCCCAGGCAGGGGCAGTCTGCAGGAGAGTCGCAATGAAGACTGACGCGAAAGTGGTGCACCTGAACAAGGTGGCCGCGGAGCAATCGCCCACTTCACCGGGAGGAAGACTGCCCGTGGCGCTCATTCATCTACGCGACAAGGCTGCGCTGCAGCTCAAGCACGCCTTGCAAGCGCTGTTCGACAATGCCGACGATACGCTGTTCGATATGGCGGATCGGGCGGCCAGTAACGCCGAGCAAAACGCTTTCTTCGAGGCTATGCGCGATCTGCGTTTGAAGCGCAAGAATATCGAGCGCGGCTTCCTGCAAAAGGTCTTCGAGCCTTTCGCCACCCTCAACCAATACGAGATCGGCAAGCCGCCTATGGAGGCCGTCTCCTTCGACAGCCTGGCGCTGGTGCAGAACGATGAGCTGGAGGAGTCCGTGGCGCTGGATGCCATGGTGGCCAAGGTCATGAGCAGGGACAGCATGGGGGTCAGCCATCTGACCACGCGCTTGAATGCCCTGGTCAGCAAGAAGCTCGACGACAAGTCCAACCCGCTCGGTCCCGCTGCGCTCTGTGCGGCTTTTCTCGAGGCGTGCAGCAGCTTGGGGGTGGAGATCAAGGTCAAATTGATCATCCTCAAATTGTTTGAAAAGTATGTGTTGGCCGATCTCGATCAGCTCTATGCCGAGGCCAATCAGTCGCTGGTCGCTGCGGGTGTGTTGCCGGAGCTGAAATCGGCACCGGCGCGGCGTAACCCGGGTCGTTCCGGGGCAGCTGCGCGCGGCCCGGCTGAGCCGGCGGGCGCCAGTGCTGGCGAGCAGGCCGGCGACGGCGTGCAGGAAGTTTTCGTGGCGCTGCAGGAGCTGCTTGGCCAGGTGCGCGGCAGTGCCATGCCGCGGCGCGAACTGCCGGCCGACGCGTCACCGATTACCAGTCACGACTTGATGCGCCTGCTCTCCCATATGCAGCAGCATGCCCCCCTTCAGGTTAGCGATGATTTCGATCTGCGTGAGCAGCTCGAACAACTGCTCAGTCGCGCCAGTGCCAGGAGCGGCAAGGCCCGGGTGGTCGGCGAGGTGGATGAGGACGTTATCAACCTGGTGTCGATGCTGTTCGAATTCATCCTCGATGACCGCACCCTGCCGGATTCGCTGAAAGCGCTGATCGCGCGCTTGCAGATCCCCATGCTCAAGGTCGCGGTGCTGGACAAGACCTTCTTCAGTCGTGGCAGTCATCCTGCTCGGCGGTTACTCAATGAAATCGCCTCGGCCGCTCTGGGCTGGGGTGAGCAGGACGAGACGCAGCGCGGCAGCCTGTATCAGAAGATCGAGCAGATGGTGCAGCGCCTACTCAACGACTTTGTCGATGATCCACTGATTTTTTCCGAACTGCTGGCGGACTTTCTCGCCTTTACCGGTAACGAGCGGCGGCGCAGTGAGCTGTTGGAGCAACGTACTCGCGACGCGGAAGAGGGCAGCGCCAAGGCCGAGCTGGCTCGGCGCCAGGTCGAACGGGCACTGAATGAGCGGCTGCTGGGCAAGCGTTTGCCCGAAGTGGTGGTGCGCGTGCTGCAGGAGGCGTGGAGCAAGGTATTGATGCTCACCTGTCTCAAGCACGGCGTCGACTCGCCCGAGTGGCAGATGGCGTTGGCGACCATGGATGATCTGGTCTGGAGTGCGCAACCCCACGAGGATCCGCAAGCGCGCCAACGCTTGCTCGAGCTGGTGCCGGGGCTGCTCAAGGCGCTGCGTGAAGGCATGGCCAGTGCGGCGTTCGATCCGTTCTCCACGGGTGAGTTTTTCAGTCAACTGGAAGATCTGCATGTGCAGTCTATTCAGCGATTCAAACAAGTGATGCCAGCGGTCGAAGCGCTGGCAGTGCGCGCGAACGACGATCAACCGCATGACGCCGTGGCTGCGAGCGGTGACGAGCCATCCTTGCTGGAGCTGCCAGCACCGACAGAGTTGTCGGCGATGATCGAGGTAGTCGAGGAGATCGTGCTGCTGGCCCCGGGGCAAAGCAGCGCGAGCGAACCTGAAATCTGCCTGGCAGATGATGACGAAGCCCTGCTGCGAGTCGATAACCTGCGGGTAGGTAGCTGGGTAGAGTTTCAGGAAGACCAGGAACACAAGCTGCGTTGCAAGCTGGCCGCGGTGATCAAGCCAGCCTGCAAGTACATCTTCGTCAACCGCACCGGCATGAAGGTCCTGGAAAAAACCCGTATGGGCCTGGCGGTCGAGTTTCGCCGCAATGCCATCCGCCTGCTCGATGATGCGCTGCTGTTCGACCGGGCGCTGGAATCGGTTATCGGTAACCTGCGCAAGCTCAAGGGCGCCTGACCTGGCTCGCTTTCTCTGGCCCTTGTGCAGGGGGGCTACGGCCCTTGGGGCCGCCTAAAGCTTCGCGGCTGAGCGGAACGCCGCCGGGACCGCCCTACGGTCGAGAGCAATCCGCGATCCGTAGGGTGGGTTAGCGGCACCACGCTCCGAACGATCAGGCGCCGCGATCGTGGCGCGCCGCGTAACCCACCAGGCGATATACCGGGTTGCGCCGATGGTGGGTTACGGTGCATCAGATCTTGCCGGGTCATCGCTATCGGCAACATGCACCTAACCCACCCTACGATCTGTCGCTGCGCTCTGAGGGGATCGCCCCTTGGCCCCGTTGCCGGCCTGCTCTAGAGTGGAGGCTCGTTCAAGGAGCCTTTATGCAGCCGGATCCTCGCAGTGGTTGGTGCCAAGGTGTGCGCCACTGCCCGTCCCCCAATTTCAATGAGCGCCCGCAGGGTGAGGTTTCCCTGTTGGTGATCCATAACATCAGCCTGCCGCCGGGGCAGTTCGGTACCAGCAAGGTGCAGGAGTTTTTCCAGAATCGCCTGATCGTCGATGAGCATCCATACTTTGCCGAGATAGCGACGTTGCGCGTGTCGGCGCATTTCCTGATTGAACGCGACGGCGCCATCACCCAGTTTGTCTCGTGCAACGAGCGCGCCTGGCATGCCGGGCAATCGTGTTTCGCCGGGCGCGACAACTGCAACGATTTTTCTCTGGGGATTGAGCTGGAAGGTACTGACGAACAGGCCTTCACCGATGCGCAATATGCCGCATTGGTTGGCCTGACGGTCGAGTTGCAAAGGGCGTATCCGGCGCTCACCCTGGAACGGATCTGCGGGCACAGCGACATCGCTCCGACCCGCAAGACTGACCCCGGCCCGGCGTTCGACTGGTCGCGCCTGCGCGCTGCACTGATGGATAGGAAGGAGAAATCATGAGTTTTCTGGTGTTGTTGCTGGTGCTGTGGGTGGAAAAATTCTCGGCCTGGCGCAACAAGATCCAGCAGGACGGTCCCTGGTTGCGGCTGCTGGCCTGGGCGGAGCGGCAAGCGAGCTTTATCGAGAGCCCATGGTTGGCGATCGTGCTGCTGGTGGTTCTGCCGCTGGTGGTGCTGGGGCTGCTGCTGGTGCTGCTCAAGCCGCTGGCCTACGGTTGGTTGGCGTTGCCGCTGCACCTGCTGGTGCTGATCTATAGCCTTGGGCGTGGCGATTTGCAGGCGGCGCTCGGGCCGTTTCGCGACAGCTGGCGGCGCGGCGACAGCGAGGCGGCCTATCTGGTCGCCCGCCGTGACCTGGCTCTGGAGGCCGACGAAGAGGGCGCGCTGCTGCAACAGGTGCAGGGTCATCTGGTGTGGCAGGCCTACCAGAGTTTATTTGCCGTGATCTTCTGGTATGCACTGCTTGGCCCGTTGGCGGCCTTGGCTTATCGGCTGCTGGCTCTGCTGGCCGAACATGCTGAGCAGGAAGTCTTGCGCGAGCGCGCCGTGCAGCTGCGGCATGCCTTCGACTGGTTGCCGGTGCGGGTACTGGCGGCGAGTTTCGCCCTGGTCGGCAATTTCGTGGCGGTCAATCGGGTGTTGCTGCACGAATTGTTGAGCTGGGACATCAGTGCCGCACAGTTGGTGATCGATGTCGGGCGTGCGGCCTGCGAAACGCCGGCGCCGGTGATCGGCGAAGTCGGGGTGAGCAGCCTGGACAGCTTGTGGCAGCTGCTGGTGCGCGCTGCCGTGCTCTGGTACAGCGTATTCGCCCTGTGGGCGCTGTTCTACTGATCATTCGCGCTCGCAGGCTTTTGTAAGATGTGATTGAGCGCAGCGATACCCATCGGCGCTCATGCGTCATCATCGGTCAATCAGTCCATATACGCATAAGCTTCGGCGCTCTCCGGGGCGCGGTTGCGCGTGCGGCAGATTTCCCGGCGTTCATCCGGGCCACTGTGAGCGGTATCGCTGCGCTCAGCCTACGCGGCCCGCAGCATTCTACGGCTGCCGGTCAGCCTGCGCTCGCCGGGCAAGGCACCCGCTCCTGCTGACGGCCCACGCTTGGGATATGCGCGTGCTTAACCTTAAGTTACAGAGACTGGCGTCGATAACAGGTATACAAGGTGCTGTGCCCGATAAGTTCTTTGTGCGACTGCTCAAGCTGGTCAATCGGTATCTAACGCACTGCTTGCAACACCCTGGGTCGGGCTGCAAGAGACGCAAGGCCTGTCGCCTCTTGGGTGAACGACCGTGCACCGCTTCATAACAATAATTAGAACAGGAGACGTCTTGTGAAGACCGTGCTGTATCCGGCCATCGCGCTAATGAATCGCCTCAGCTTTGGCATGAAGTTCAGTTTGATCAGTGTCCTGTTCTTTCTGCCCATGCTGGTCACCAACTTCTATCTGGTACGTGACTCCAATCGCCAGTTCGTCAGTACCCAGGCGGCTCTGGAGAGTATTGATCTGCTCGGTCAGGCGCTGAATTTAAGGCGCGACCTGGAGGATTTCTCCGACCTGGCGGAAATCAACGTGATGATCGGTCAGTCCGGTCAGGCCGGCGATCTCGAGAGTCGTAGCGCGCGCCTGCAAGGCTCCATCGCGGAGCGCCTGCGCGACTTGGCGCCGGTGGTGCACGAGGCCGAACAGATCGATGAATTCGCCGCCAAACGCGATGAAATGATTGCCAACCTGGCCGCTGTGCAGAGCGAGACGTCGCTGCAAGGCAAAGCGGCAATGGCCGAAAAGCTGTTGGGCCGATCGCAGGTATTTATCAAGCTGATCGCAGCTCAGGCCGGACTCAGCCAGGATCGTCAGCGCGAAGTGCGGCAGATGACCGAGCTGATCGTCGGCATCACGCCGCGGGTTGTCTCCGCATTGGGCGAAGGCCGGACGATGGGTGCTGCTTCCCTGGGGCAGGGCTTTCTCAATTCGGGCACCAGTACCAAGTTCGACGACTTATTGCTGGAACTGGAAAAACTCCACGCTGAATATGGCTTGAATCTGCAGGAAGCCTTGAGTAGCAGCCCGGCTGCGCGTGGGGCACTGGAAACCTTGGCCACGGCCAGCCAGGCGACCCTGAAGACCAGCGCGGTGCTGTTCGAAGACAAGGTGGTGATCGCCGATACCCTGGATACGCCCTGGACGCAGTTCTATGAAGAAGTCGGCGCGGCCATGGGCAAGACCTATGAGCTGAACGATGCGGTGCTGGCTTTCCTCGATCAGCAGCTGCAGGAACGGCTGCAGGAAAATCGTGGGCAGATGGTCCTGTTGGTCGCGGCGCTGGTGCTGGTGTTCCTGCTGATCGGCTACCTCTATGGCGCCTTCTATGTGTCGACCCGGAGCACCTTGAAAAGCCTCGGCGAGGTCATGAATAAAGTCGCGGCCGGCGATATGACGGTCAGCTTCACGGCGCAGAGCAAGGACGAGTTGGGCGAACTGGGGCAGGTGTTCAACGAGACCGTGCAGAAGATCCATGACCTGATCGAGCGCGTCGGCCAGACCGTGGTCGAGGTCGAGCGTCAGGCCGATAGCGTGGAGCTGGTTTCCGGCGAGAGTAACCAGGCGGTCGCCGGGCAACGCAGCCAGATCGAATTGGTGGCGACGGCGATGAACCAGATGTCCGCCACCGCCCAGGAGGTAGCACGCAGTGCGGCCGCGGCGGTCGACAGCGCGCAGAGTGTGAACCGCGAAACCGTTAACGGCCGCGCCTTGGTCGAGTCCCAGGTGAGCAGTATTCAGCGCCTGGCCGGCGAGATCGATCAGTCGGTGGCGGTGATCAACCAATTGGCCAGCGACAGCGCCTCGATCAGCCAGGTGCTGGACGTGATCAAGGGCATCGCCGAACAGACCAACCTGCTGGCCCTCAACGCGGCTATCGAGGCGGCGCGGGCCGGCGAACAGGGCCGCGGTTTCGCCGTGGTCGCCGATGAGGTGCGCAATCTGGCCAAGCGCACCCAGCAGTCTACGGAGCAGATTGAGAGCATGATCGGCAAGCTGCAGGGTGGCGTCGGTGCGGCGGTCAAGGCCATGGGCGCCAGCCATCAGATGGCCAGCGGCACGGTCAGCGAGTCGGGCAAGGTGCAACTGGCGCTGGAGAACATCCTCGGTGCGGTGGGCATGATCGTCGACCAGAGCCAGCAGATCGCCGCGGCCGCCGAGCAGCAGACTGCGGTGGCACACGATATCGACCAGAACATCGTCGAAATCAACCGCGCTGGCGAACGCACCGCCGCGGGCGCCAGCCAGACCGAAACGGCCAGCCGTGAGTTGTCCGGGCTGGTGTCGCGCTTGAAGCAGTTGATCGGCGCGTTCCGCGTCTGAGGTTTGTAGCAGTACCGACAAGGCCCGCCATTTGGCGGGCCTTGTCGTTTGCGCCAGGAGCGTAGGGCGGTCCGGGCTGGCTGCCGGTTGATGGGTCGCTTCAGGCCAGCAATCCGTAGGATGGGCCGCGTAGGCTGAGCGTAGCGATACCCATCACGACAATCTGCGGCAAATCAATAAAACCTGGAGGTTGTGAACCAGTTGATGGGTATCGCTACGCTCAACCGCATCCTACAAAAACTGCGGCCGCCAGCAGGCAAGGTTGTGGTGTTCAGAGAGCCCAGCCGAACAACTCCGCGGCATTGCGGCTGCTGGCTGCGGCCAGTTGCTCTGGCTCGACATTCATCAATTGGGCCAGGCAGGCGCAGATTTCCGGCAGATATTCGGGGCTGTTGCGCTGGTGCGGGTGCATGGCCGGGGCCATGTCCGGGGCGTCGGTTTCCAGCACCACGGCCTCCAGCGGCAGGCGCGCCAGGGTTTGCTGCAGGCGCTTGGCCTGGGGCCAGGTCGGCGCGCCGCCGAGGCCCAGTTTGAAGCCCAGCTTGAGGTATTCGCGGGCTTCCTCGTAGCTGCCGGCGAAGGCGTGGATGATGCCGCGGCGCGCAGGCTTGAGCTGCTTCAAGGTGGCGATGCAGGCGGCATGGGCACGCCGTACGTGCAGCAGGACCGGCAGCTCGAACTCCAGCGCCAGGCGCAGTTGCGCCTCGAACAGCGTCTGTTGGCGTTCGCGGTCGAGCCGCTCGAGAAAATAATCCAGGCCGAACTCGCCCACCGCGCAGAGTTGCGGGTGGCCGGCCAGGCGCTGCAGCCAGTCGCGCAATGCGAGCAGGTGCTCGGGGCGATGGCTGTCGAGGAACACCGGGTGCAGGCCGAAGGCGGCGTACAGGCCGGCATCGCCCTGCACCAGATCCCACAGCCGCTGCCAGTTGTCCTGCTGCACGCCGAGCACCACCAGGCGCTCCACTCCGAGGGCGCGGCAGCGTGCGAGCAGCTCGGTGCGGTCGGCGTCGAAGTCGGGGAAATCGAGGTGGGTGTGGGTGTCGATCAGGCGCATGGCCAGAATCATACGCCGCCCGGCTTTTTTGTAGGAGCCGGCCATGCCGGCGATTCGCACGCATGGCGTGCTCCTACAGGTTTGCGACATTTGAACCCTGTCGTGACACTAGCGTCGCGTCAACCATGATATGCCGGTTCAATGCCAGGCTGGTGTGGGAACGCCACCCGGCCCTCCCACGGAAAGCGACAGATTATTCGTGGCGCGACACCAGACGTCCCCCTGGCTCCTACAACGCGTGGCGGATCTTGAGAATGCGCGGGATGGCTTCGATACCGGGTTGGTAGTCGTTGTGCTCGATGGCGCGTAGGGCCAATTCGAGGACGCGTTCGGCGATCTGTGCATGTTGCTGGACTATGGCGTTGACCCGCAGCGGCAGAAAATCCAGCAACTGGGTGTCGCCGAAGGTGGCTATACGCAGACCGTCGATGCCCGGCCCCGACTGTTCCTGCAAGGCATCGAAGACCCCTTCGAGCAGGACATAGGCGGTGGTGATCAGCGCATCCGGCAAGTCGGTGGGGTTGTCCAGCAGGGCACGCATCTGCCGGTAACCACAGGCGCGGTTGAATTGTTCGGCGTGGCTGACGCTGACAGTGCCGCCGAAATCGTGCAGGGCCTGACGAAAGCCGCGCTCGCGGGCCTGGCTGATCGGCAGCTCCGGGCGCGCGCCGATCAGGGCGATATGCCGCGGTGGCGGGCTGAGCAGGCTGGCGGTGAGCAAGGCGCCGGCCTGCTGGTCGTCGCTGACCACCGAGCAGATGTGCGCGGGATCGAGGGCGCGGTCGACGGCGATTACCGGCACGCCGGCAGTGAGCAAGCGTAGATAGGCCGGGTCGTCCTGCGGCAGGCAACTGGCGACGATCAGGGCGTCGCAGCGGCGCGAACGGAACAGTTCGAGCAACTGGCGCTCGCTGCTCGGGTCGTCATCGGAGCTGGCGATCAGCAATTGATAACCGGCGGCGCGGGCGCGCTGTTCGAGCAGCTTGGCCAGGCGCGCGTAACTGGGGTTCTCCAGGTCCGGCAGGATAAACCCCAGGCAGCGGCTCTGTCCGCGGCGCAGGCCAGCGGCTTGCTGGTCGGGGCGGTAGCCGTGGCGTTCGACCACTTCCAATACCCGCGCCACGGTGGCGGCGCTGATCCGCCGTTTATCGGCCTGGCCGTTGATGACGTAACTGGCGGTGGTCACGGAAACCTGGGCCAGGCGGGCGATGTCACTGAGTTTCAAGGCGGAGTCCTGAGTGGGATGACGACCGGGCTTCAAGGATCGCCGATTATCAGGTAACGTGCCAGTCATTAGGTGAAACGATTCAGCAAGTCGCCAGAGCGACTATTCTTTGCGAATAGTCGGGGTTTCACGCTAGCGCCGCCGTCAGTTGCCAGAGGATGTCTTCAATGCTCGAGTTGAATGTCACGCAGATCCAGATGGGCCGTAGCGCCGCGGATAAACCGGCGGCGCTGGTGCTGCTTGCCGATCGCCTGGTTGGCGATGATTTGGTGGCGCCCGGCTATCTCGCCGGCATGCAGGCGCGCGAAGCGCAGGGCTCGACCTACCTGGGCCAGGGCATCGCGATTCCCCATGGCACCCCGCAAACCCGCGATCAGGTGTATTGCACCGGCGTGCGCCTGATCCAGTTCCCCGACGGGGTGGACTGGGGCAATGGGCAGATGGTCTACCTGGCGATTGCCATCGCCGCTCGCTCGGATGAGCACCTGCGTCTGTTGCAACTGTTGACCCGGGCCCTCGGCGAAGGCGATCTCGGCCCGGCGTTGCGCGAGGCGCAGGAGCCCGAGGCGATAGTCGCGTTACTGCAAGGTGCGCCGCAGGAACTGGCGCTGGACAGTCAACTGATCGGCCTGGGCGTGGCGGTCGAGGATTTCGACGAGTTGCTCTGGCAGGGCGCGCGGCTGCTGAAGAAGGCGGGTTGCGCCGAGTCGGGGTTCGCCAACAGCCTGGCCCAAGGCCAGCCGCTGCCGCTGGGCAATGGCCTGTGGTGGTTGCACAGCGATCAGGCGGTGCTCAGTCCCGGTCTGGCGTTCGTCACCCCGGCGCAGCCGCTCGACTATCAGGGCCAGCCATTGACTGGCCTGTTCTGCCTGGCCAGCCTGGGTGAGGCCCACCGGCAATTGCTCGAACGCTTGTGCGACCTGTTGATCGAGGGCCGCGCCGCGGCCTTCAGTCAAGCGACCAGCAGTCGTAGCGTGCTCGAGGCCCTGGGCGCCGAAGTGCCCGCCGACTGGCCGATGCGGCACGTGATCCTGGCCAATACCCATGGCCTGCATGCCCGCCCGGCCAAGGCCTTGAGCGAAATCGCCCTGGCTTTTGCCGGCGAGGTGCGGGTGCGTCTGGCTGGCGAGGCGGGGCCCGGGGTGTCGGTCAAGAGCCTGAGCAAGCTGCTGGCGCTGGGCGCGCGGCGTGGTCAGGCGCTGGAGTTCAGCGCCGAACCGGCGATCGCCGCAGAGGTCCTGCCGGCCCTGGAAGCCGCCGTGTTGGCCGGTCTCGGCGAAAGCCTCGAGCCCTTGCCGCTGGCCGACACCCCAGTTTCGGCCAGTGTTGCGCCAGTGCTCAGTACTGTGCCCAAGCCGCAAGCACCGGCTGCCGGGGCGCGACTGCAGGCAGTTGCCGCCGCGCCAGGCATCGCCATCGGCCCGGCGCTGGTGCGGGTGCCGCCGGTGCTGGATTACCCGCAGCAAGGTCAGGGCGCAGCGCTGGAACAGCAGCGCTTGAGCGCGGCGCTGGAACAGGTCAGCGCCGACATCCAGCGCTTGGTCGAGGCCACGGCCGAGGCCAATATCCGCGAAATATTCATCACCCACCAGGCGATGCTGCGTGACCCGGCCCTGGCCGAGGACGTGACGGCGCGCCTGAGCGCTGGACTCAGCGCCGAGGCGGCCTGGGCTGGCGAGATCGAGGCGGCGGCGAGCCAGCAGGAAGCCTTGCATGATGCGCTGCTGGCCGAGCGCGCCGCCGATCTGCGGGATATCGGCCGCCGCGTGCTGGCTACGTTGTGTGGCGTCGAGGCGCTGCACGAGCCGGACGAACCCTACATTCTGGTGATGGACGAAGTGGCGCCTTCGGATGTCGCCAGCCTCAATCGGCAGCGCGTCGCCGGCATCCTTACCGCGCGCGGCGGCGCCACCGCGCACAGTGCGATCATCGCCCGCACGCTGGGTATCCCGGCGGTGGTGGGTGCCGGCGAGGCGGTCCTGGCGTTGGCCCAGGGCACTGTGCTGTTGCTCGATGGCGATCACGGTCTGCTCCGCGTGGCGCCCGACCAGCAGACCCTGGCGCAGGCGCTGCGCCAGCGCGAGGCCAGTGAAGCCCGCCGCGCGCGCGCCCATGCCGAGCGCATGCAGCCAGCGGTGACCCGCGACGGTCATCGTCTGGAAGTGGCGGCCAATATCGGCGCCAGCGGTGAAACCGCTACGGCGGTCGAGTTGGGTGGCGAAGCGGTCGGGCTGTTGCGCACCGAGCTGGTGTTCATGGATCACGCCGAGGCGCCGACCCAGGCGACCCAGGAGGCCGAGTACCGGCGCGTGCTCGATGCCCTCGACGGGCGACCGCTGGTGGTGCGCACCCTGGATGTCGGGGGCGACAAGCCGCTGCCTTACTGGCCGATGCCGGCGGAGGTGAATCCATTTCTCGGCGTGCGCGGCATTCGTCTCAGCCTGCAGCGCCCGGAGATCCTGGAAACCCAGTTGCGCGCCTTGCTCGCCGCCGCCGATGGACGGCCGCTGCGGATCATGTTCCCGATGATCTGCTGCGTCGAGGAATGGCGCAGCGCGCGTGACATGGCGCTGCGCTTGCGCGAAGAGATGCCGCTGGCCGACCTGCAACTGGGGATCATGGTCGAAGTGCCTTCGGCGGCGCTGCTGGCCCCGGTGCTGGCGCGCGAGGTGGACTTCTTCAGCATCGGCACCAATGACCTGACCCAGTACACCCTGGCCATCGACCGCGACCACCCGACCCTGTCGGCCCAGGCCGATGGCCTGCATCCGGCGGTGCTGCGCCTGATCGGTATGACCGTCGAGGCCGCCCACGGCCATGGCAAGTGGGTCGGAGTGTGCGGCGAACTGGCGTGCGACATGCTCGCGGTGCCCCTGCTGGTCGGCCTGGGGGTGGACGAGTTGAGCGTCTCGGCGCGCAGCATCGCCCTGGTCAAGGCGCGGGTGCGCGAGCTGGATTTCAGTCAGAGCCAGTTGCTGGCCCAGCAGGCGCTAGGTCTGGAAAGCGCCGCGGCAGTGCGCGCCCTGGTCGAGGAGATTGGCTGATGGCACGCATTCTGAGCCTGACCCTGAACCCGGCGCTGGACCTGACCGTATCGCTCGAAGCCCTGCACCCCGGCGCGGTCAATCGCAGCCTGGGCTTGCACGCTCACGCCGCCGGCAAGGGCCTGAACGTGGCCCAGGTGCTGGCAGACCTGGGCCACAAGGTCACGGTCAGTGGTTTTCTCGGGCTGGGCAACGCCACGCCCTTCGAGGCCTTGTTCGCTCGGCGCGGTTTTGTCGACGCCTTCGTCCGCGTGCCCGGCGAAACCCGTAGCAATATCAAATTGGCCGAGCGCAGCGGGCGGATCACCGACCTCAATGGTCCGGGACCGCAGGTCGAGGCGGTGCACCAGGCCGAGTTGCTCGAGGCGCTGGAACTGATGGTTGCCGGCCACGACGCCATCGTGGTCGCCGGCAGCCTGCCGCAGGGCGTCAGCCCCGAATGGTTCACCAGCCTGCTGCGCCGGCTGCAGGCGTTTGGCCTGCCGCTGGCGCTGGACAGCAGTGGCGCTGCGTTGCGCGCCGGACTTGGCGTGGCGCCCTGGTTGATCAAACCCAACGAGGAGGAGCTGGCCGAGGCCTGCGCTTTGCCGACGTCCTCGGCGGCCGATTTGCGGGCCGCTGCGCTGCGCCTGCGTACCTCGGGCGTGGAGCATGTGCTGCTGTCGCGCGGCGCCGAGGGCGTCTACTGGTTCGGCCCGGACATTGCGCTGCAAGCGCGGCCGCCGCGAGTCGAGGTGGTCAGCACGGTGGGCGCCGGCGACTCGCTGCTGGCCGCCACCCTGCACGGCCTGCTGATTGGCTGGCCGGCCGAACGCACGTTGCGTCTGGCCACCGCGATTGCCGCCCAGGCGGTCACCCAGCTCGGTTTTGGTATTCACGACCGGGAACAACTGGCGCGCCTGGAAGCGGGCGTGACTGTCGCGCACCTGGATTAAAACAATAATGAGGTCATTGCCATGAATTTACTGATTGTCACCGCCTGCCCCAATGGCATGGTCACCAGCGTGCTCTGCTCGCGCTTACTGGAAGCCGCTGCCCAACGTCTGGGTTGGACGAGTCGGGTCGAGGTCCACGACCCCAAGGCGATAGGCTCGCCGCTGAGCGAGGCGGATATCGCCGCCGCCGAACTGGTGGTGGTGGTCAAGACCGGCGACCTGTCGCTGCAACGCTTCGTCGGCAAGCGCCTGGTGCAATCCACGCCGGCCGAAGCGCTGGTCGATCCGCAGCAGTTCCTGCTCGCCGCCGCCGAGCACGCCGAAATCCTGCAGCACGATGCGCCAGCGCTCGCCGAGGCGACTGCCCGGCCACGCCTGGTCGCGGTGACCGCCTGCCCGACCGGGGTAGCGCATACCTTCATGGCCGCCGAGGCCCTGCAACAGGCGGCCGAGCAGCTTGGCTACCAGTTGCAGGTGGAGACCCGCGGCTCGGTGGGCGCGCGCAACGTGCTGGATGACGCTGCCATCGCCGCTGCCGATGTGGTTCTGCTGGCCACCGATATCGAGGTGGAAACCGCCCGCTTCGCCGGCAAGAAGGTCTTTCGCTGCGGCACCGGGGTGGCCCTCAAGCAGCCCCGGCAGACCCTCGAACGGGCTTTGGTCGAGGCGCAACCGTTGGTCGCTGGCGGCAAAGCAGAAGCCGCCCAGTCCGGCCCCGCGGCACAGGGCGGGGCGTACAAGCACCTGCTCACGGGTGTGTCCTTCATGTTGCCGATGGTGGTGGCCGGCGGCCTGATGATCGCCCTGTCGTTCGTCTTCGGCATCGAGGCGTTCAAGCAGGAGGGCAGCCTGGCCGCCGCGCTGATGCAGATCGGTGGCGAAGCCGCGTTCAAATTGATGGTGCCGGTGCTGGCCGGTTACATCGCCTATTCGATCGCCGACCGCCCCGGCCTGGCGCCAGGGATGATCGGCGGTCTGCTCGCCAGCTCGCTGGGGGCGGGCTTTATCGGCGGCATCATCGCCGGCTTTCTCGCCGGCTATGCGGCCAAGGCCATCGCCCGCTGGGTGCAGCTCCCGGCCAGCGTCGAGGCGCTGAAACCGATCCTGATCATCCCGTTGCTGGCCAGCCTGTTCACCGGCCTGGTGATGATCTATGTGGTCGGCAAGCCGGTGGCGGGCCTGTTGCTCGGGCTCACCGCGTTCCTCGACAGCATGGGCAGCACCAACGCTATCCTGCTCGGCCTGCTGCTCGGCGGCATGATGTGCGTCGACCTTGGCGGGCCGATCAACAAGGCCGCCTACGCCTTCTCCGTCGGCCTGCTGGCCTCGCAAAGCTACGCGCCCATGGCCGCGGTGATGGCCGCCGGCATGGTGCCGCCGATCGGCATGGCCATCGCCACTTTTATCGCCCGACACAAGTTCGCCCAGAGCGAACGTGAAGCCGGCAAGGCGGCGGGGGTGCTGGGACTGTGCTTTATTTCCGAAGGGGCGATTCCTTTCGCGGCCAAGGACCCGTTCCGGGTGATTCCGGCGAGCATCGCCGGTGGCGCCTTGACCGGTGCGCTGTCGATGTACTTCGGTTGCAAGTTGATGGCGCCGCACGGCGGCCTGTTCGTGCTGCTGATCCCCAATGCGATCAACCATGCGGCGCTGTACCTGCTGGCGATAGTCGCCGGCAGCCTGCTGACCGGGGTGGTGTATGCGGTGATCAAGCGGGGCGAGGCGCAGCCGCTGGTCGTCGATGCGCTAGCCTGAGTTGAGTGGTAGCAGGGCTGAATCAAGGCCCTGCAGCCGTAGCCACAGATAGCGCGCTGAAATGATGTTGTGCCAGATTGCGCCAGCGCTGCGGGCGCAACTGAATCGGCAGGAGAGTGCTGGATGAATAGTGAATACGCAGCACGTCCATTGCGGATCACCCTGACTGCCGTGGTGATACTGGTGCTGGGGGGGCTGCTGCTGGCTGGCGGCGGTTACCTGGTGCTACTGGGCGGGTCCTGGTATTACCTGTGCGCTGGCATCGGCCTGGTGGTCGTGGCCGGGCTGATGTTCGCCCGGCGGCGCGACGCAATCGGGCTTTACGCGTTGTTGCTGCTCGCCACGCTGGCCTGGGCCCTCTACGAGGTGCGCTTCGACTGGTGGCAGCTGGCGCCGCGTATCGACCTCTGGTGCATCCTTGGTCTCTGGTTGATCGTGCCGTTTATCAATCGTCATGTCGGCGACCGGCTGGTCTGGCGCGACGGTGCCACCGGTCTGCTTGGCCTGGGCCTGCTGGCTGGTGCACTGATGGCGGGTTACGCGCTGACGCAGGACTATTCATCGCTCAAGGGCGAGTTCAGCGACGCCCAGATGCAGGGCCTGAATCCTCAAGGGCTGGCGGGGCGCTCGGCGAACGACTGGACGGCCTATGGCGGCTCCGATCGCGGCGATCGCTATTCACCGGCCAAGCAGATCACTCCGGAAAACGTCGGCACGCTGGAAAAGGCCTGGGAATACCACACCGGTGACCTGCCGGGCGCGGGTGATCCCGGCGAGGTGACCAACCAGGTCACCCCGCTCAAGGTGGGCGACAAGCTGTTCATCTGCACGCCTCACAGCATTGCCATCGCGCTGGATGCCGACAGCGGCGAGGAGCGCTGGCGCTTCGATCCGAGCATCAATCGAGAGGCCGAGTACTACCAGCACATGACCTGTCGCGGCCTGGCGTTGCACGACGCCAGCGTCTATGCCGCGGCTGGGGCAAAACCTGTAGCGCCGACAGCCGCCCGCTGCGAGCGCCGGCTGTTCCTGCCGACCAACGACGGTACCCTGGTTGCGCTGGATGTTGAGGACGGCAAACCCTGCGCGGACTTTGGCAGCGCAGGCGTCGTCGACCTGAAGGTCGGCCTGGGTGAGGGTGCGCTGGGCGTCTATCTGCCGACCTCACCGCCGGTGGTGACCGAGAAGCTAGTAATTGTCGGCGGCTCGATCACCGACAATGGTGCGGTGGATTCTCCGGGCGGGGTGATTCGGGCCTATGACGTGCGCAGCGGCCGGCTGGTCTGGAATTTCGATCCAGGCAACCCGGACGCGACCGCCCCCTTGCCGCCGGGCGAAAGCTACGTGCGTAGCACGCCGAATTCCTGGACCATCGCGACGGCCGATGAGGCGCTGGGGCTGGTCTACATACCCACCGGCAACCAGACGCCCGACCAGTGGGGGGTGCAGCGCACGCCTGAGTCCGAGCGGTTTACCGACGCGCTGGTGGCACTGGAGCTGGACAGCGGCAAGGTGCGCTGGGAGTTCCAGACCGTGCACCACGACCTCTGGGATCGCGACCTGCCAGCACAACCGATACTGGTGGATATCGACGGTCCGCAGGGCAAGGTCCCGGCGATCATCCAGCCGACCAAGCGTGGCGACCTCTATGTGCTGGATCGTCGGACCGGCGAACCCATCGTCCCGGTGACCGAGCGGCCGGTCGCGCAGGGCGCCGTCGCCGGTGACTTCACCGCGCCGACCCAACCGGCCTCCGCCCTCAGCTACGCGCCGGATCAACCGCTGCGCGAGCGGGATATGTGGGGCGGCACACCGCTGGACCAGATGATGTGCCGCATCCAGTTTCGCCAGCTGCGCTATGAAGGCGACTTCACGCCGCCGTCGGAGCAGGGCTCATTGATCTATCCGGGCAATGTAGGCACCTTCAACTGGCCATCGGTGGCGGTCGATCCGGTGCGGCAACTGCTGTTCGGTGCGCCGAACTACCTGGCGTTCGTTTCGCAACTGGTCAAGCGTAGCGACGTCGACCCGCAGGAACGCAGCGGCGGTGGAGAGACCGGTCTGCAACCCAACCTCGGCGCGCCCTATATGGTGCGCCTGCAACCCTTTATGTCGGTGCTCGGCCTGCCGTGCCAGACGCCGCCCTGGGGCTTCGTCAGCGCAGTCGATCTGCGCAGCATGAAGCCGGTATGGATGCACAAGAACGGTACCAGCCGCGACAGCGCGCCGCTCGGCATCCCCTTTACGGTGGGTACGCCGGCGCTGGGCGGACCGCTGGTAACCGCCGGAGGCGTTGCTTTCCTCAGCGGCACGTTGGACTACTACCTGCGGGCGTACGATCTGCAGAACGGCGAGCAGCTGTGGAAAGCCAGGCTGCCGGCGGGCGGTCAGGCGACGCCGATGACCTATGTGTCGGCGAAGACCGGCAAGCAGTACGTGGTGCAGATGGCCGGCGGGCATGGATCCTTCGGTACCAAGATCGGCGATTCGCTGATTGCCTGGACGCTCGCCGAGCAGTAGCCGCACGCTCGGCGCATTCGCGAGCAGGCGTGCAAGACGGCTGCGGTGCTGGATCGGGTCGCTGTTTAGGTGTCGGTTATTCGCCGGCCCAGGCTTATGCACTGCTCGGTGTTGCGCCGGTGCCGGCATTGTCGGTGTGCCCAGCGCCTGCGGTCGCTGCAGGCCAAACAAATCGCTGGCACCCCACCCCGACCAACCCGCAGGCGATGAAGGCAAGCCCGCCGGTCGAGCGTGGATGCTCAGTCACTAAGGCGATTTTTTGCTGCGAGAGGCTGGCTAAGCCTGCACCGGTTCATTGGCTGGTGCAGGAGGTGGCCTGAGTATCTAGCGGGGTGGGGCTTCGGCGGCGGGTGGCGTGGGCGGCTTTTCTCGCAGCGGCGCGATGCTGTCCAGCAACTGATTGGCGAAGGCGCGATACAGCGCCACCGGCGAGATGCGTGCCGAAATGCTGCTGGCCAGCAGGCTGGCCGCGAGGATCGGCAGGGCCATGTCCTGGCTGTGCGACAGCTCGATGGTGATCACCGTGGCGGTCAGTGGCGTGCGGGTCACGCCGGCCAGGTAGGCGGCCATGCCGAGCAGGCCAGCGGTCTGCAAGTCGATTCCGGGAATCCAGTCGACCAGCCAGGGCGCCATGCCGGCGCCGACCGCCAGTGACGGCGAAAACAGGCCGCCGGGGATGCCCGCCAGGTAGGACACCACGTTGGCCAGGAACTTCCACAGGATGAACAGTGCGTCGGTCTGTGGCTGGCCGTCGAGCAGGGCGCGGGTTTCGGCGTAGCCGGTGCCGAATACGTGATGGCCGGAGATCAGCCCGAGCAGGGCCAGGAGCAAGCCGCAGGCGCCGGCGAACAGCACCGGGCGGCGTGCCCTCCAGGCACCGAGCACGGCCAGCGGGCCGCGCCTGGCCGGTAGCACTAGGCGACAGTAGAGACCGGCCGAGCACGCCGCCGAGTACCCCGCAGGCCAGCACCGCCAGCCAGGCGCTGCTTAGCGGCAGCGTTGCACTGAGTTCGCCGAAGTAGCTGTAGCGGCCGACCAGACCGAGGGTGACCATGCCACCGATCAGCACCGCCATCAGGATCAGGACATTGAAGCTCTGCTCCATGCGGTGGCTTAACTCTTCGATGGCGAACACCACGCCGGCCAGCGGGGTGTTGAACGCCGCGGCAATCCCGGCGGCACCGCCAGCGAGAATCAGTCCGGACAGGGCATGGCGGCCATGCAGGCCGAGACGCCGGCCGAAGTTGTACATCAGTGCCGCGCCCACGTGCACGGTGGGGCCTTCCCTGCCGACGGAGGCGCCGCAGAGCAGGGCCAGGACCGTCAACAGCATCTTGGCGATGGCCACCGGTACCGCCAGCAGCTGGCTGCGCAGGCGCGTCGAGGGCTGTTCCAGGCAGGCGATCACCTGGGGAATGCCGCTACCCTTGGCCTCCTTCAGCCAGCCCTGGGTCAGCCAGGCGAGCAGGGCGAAGCCCAGTGGGGTGACCAGCCAGGGCCAGTAGACACTCTGCCCCAGCAACCATTCGAACTGCTCGAAGGCATGGTCGGCCAGCCAGGCGAAAGCCAGCGCGATGAGGCCGACCAGCAAGGCGCCGAGCCAGAAAGCCGCACGCTGGCGCAGGCTGCGCAACCGGCGGCGCCGCTCACGCAGGCGCTGGGTGGGAGTCAGGGCAATCGGTGGCGATGGCTTTTCCATGGTTTCCCGGGGGTCGCAGGCGCTCTGCAATGGTCAGTGTAGCGCGCCGACCGCAAGCGCGGGGCCGGCCGGAACCCTGCGGGTAAACGCCGCTTGCCTTGCCGTGCCCCGGAGCGGCAGGATTCGGCCCCTGAATTCAGCTGGATGGCAGGACACGATGCTGAGCATCAATAATGGCGTACTGATTGGCGCGGCCCTGTTGTTCGCCTGCCTGTTGTTTCGGCCCAGGCTGCTGGCTGCGCCCATGTGGCGGGCGACGGTCACGCCACTGGCCTCGATCATCGGCTCGGGCTTCCTGGTGGCCGGGCCGATCCTGGCGCATACCGTGGGCAACTGGGCCTGGCTGGCGATGCTCGCCCTGTGTGCGCTGGGCTACTGGTTCGGTGCGTCCATTCGCTACAACATCAGCTATGTCGAGCCGAGCCTGGCTAATCAGCCACCGCTCTATCAGGTGGGTTTGGAGCGTCTCTCCGAGCTGGCATTGTCGCTGGCCTACTTCGTCTCGGTGGCCTACTACCTTAATTTGTTCGCTGCCTTTGGCCTGCGTCTCGGCGAGGTGCTCGACCCGTTCTGGATTCGCCTGGTGTCGACGGTGGTGATCGCCACCATCGGCCTGCTCGGGGCCCTGCGCGGCCTCGCCGGGCTGGAACGCCTCGAAGTGCTGGTGGTCGCCTTGAAGCTGTCACTGATTGGCGGTCTGTTGGCGGTGCTGGCGCAGGTCAACCTGTCAGCGTTCACGGCGGGCGAGCTGGCCTGGCTCGGCCAGCAACATGTGCGCGGCTGGCAGGCGCTGGAGATCCTCCTGGGGCTGGTGATTCTGGTGCAGGGTTTTGAGACTTCGCGTTATCTGGGTAGCAAATATGACCCGGCCACCCGGGTGCGCAGCATGCGTTGGTCACAATGGATTGCTACCGCGATCTATCTGGCGTTTCTGTTGCTGATTACCAGTCTGTTCAGCGATGGCTTGCCGCCCCAGGGTGGGGAAACCGCGATCATCGACCTGCTGCGACCGCTGGGCAGCGCCGTGGCGCCGCTACTGATCCTCACCGCGCTGGCCTCGCAGCTGTCTGCTGCGGTAGCCGACATGAACGGCGCCGGCGGTTTGTTGGCCGGTGCTTCGGGCGGGCGGGTGCCGGTGCGCCTGGGCAACCTGCTCACCGCGCTGGTGGCCATTGCCATCACCTGGACGGCGAATATCTACGAGATCATCACCTACGCCTCGAAGATGTTCGTCATCTACTACGCCCTGCAAGCCTTGCAGGCTTCGCTGGCCGCCCGGCGGCGGGGGGATTGGTGGCGCGCCTGCGGGTTTGCCGCTGCGTTGCTGGTGGCTCTGGGGGTGATTGTGTTCGCCAAGCCGGTCGCGGCCTGATCGGTGCGCTGTCGATGTACTTCGGCTGCAAGCTGATGGCGCCGCATGGCGGCCTGTTCGTGCTGCTGATCCCCAATACGATCAACCATGCAGCGCTGTACCTGCTGGCGATAGTCGCCGGCAGCCTGCTGACCGGGGTGGTGTGTGCGTTGATCAAACGGGGCGAGGCGGTGGAGCTGGTGGCGGCGGGGGCGAAGGCGTAGGGGGCGTGTCAGTATTGCTTACCTATTATTGGTAAGGGACTGACTGCGATCTTCTTGGCGGTACAGATCAGTTCCCTCTTCCCTTCGGGGAGAGGGCTAGGGTGAGGGGTGACTCTGCAATTTCACACGGAGGTGAAACATGCCCAAAGGCACTCAACGGCCTACGGCCGAGCAACGCGAATTTGCCCAACGATTGCGTCATGAATTGACCGACTGCGAACGGTTGCTCTGGCAGCGTCTGAGAAATCGCCAGCTCGGCGGTTTCAAGTTCCGTCGGCAGTATCCGTTGCCGCCTTATGTGCTGGATTTTTACTGTGCCGAGTTGCGTTTGGCGGTCGAACTGGATGGTGGGCAACACTTTAGCGATGAGGCCCTGTGCAAGGATGCCGAGCGCAGTCGCTATCTGGAAGGGTATGGAGTGCGGGTGCTGCGCTTCAGTAACCGGGAGGTTTTGGCGCAGATGCCTGAGGTACTTGCGGAGATTTTGCGACAGGCTGAGATAGCTGCCCCTCACCCCAACCCTCTCCCCGGAGGGTAGAGGGAGCCGACCGCGTAGAGCCTGTTTGACCGTGATCTTTCCGTCACCGCCGAACAGCCCAGGGAGACGACTGCATGGATGCAGGAGGTAGGGCTACGCCGGACGCTAAAGCCGAGGGCTGGGGCGCCCGGCTAGGGGAGAGGGTTGGCTTTCACCACCGATCAATGATGCTCGCGCGTCGCCCTGAATTTCACCTCCGGCCAGCGCTCTTCCATCAGTGCCAGGTTGACCCGGGTTGGCGCCAGATAGGTGAGGTGGCCGCCGCCATCGATGGCGAGGTTTTCCACCGCTTTGTTGGTAAATTCCTCGAGCTTCTTCTTGTCGCTGCACTCGATCCAGCGCGCCGACCAGACGGTGATCGGCTCGTAGCCGCACTCGACCTTGTATTCGCCTTTCAGGCGGCTGGCGACCACGTCGAACTGCAGCACGCCGACCGCACCGAGGATGATGTCGTTGCTGCGCTCGGGGAAGAACACCTGGGTCGCGCCTTCCTCGGCCAGCTGTTGCAGGCCCTGGCGCAGTTGCTTGGATTTCAGCGGGTCCTTCAGGCGCACGCGGCGGAACAGCTCCGGAGCGAAGTGCGGGATGCCGGTGAAGCCCAGCGCCTCGCCTTCGCTGAAGGTATCGCCGATCTGGATAGTGCCGTGGTTGTGCAGGCCGATGATGTCGCCGGCGTAGGCCTCTACCAGCATTTCGCGCTCGCTGGAGAAAAAGGTCAGGGCATCGCCGATGCGCACGTCCTTGCCGGTGCGCACGTGGCGCATCTTCATGCCCTGGCTGTACTTGCCCGAGCAGATGCGCATAAAGGCAATGCGGTCGCGGTGCTTGGGGTCCATGTTCGCCTGGATCTTGAACACGAAGCCGCTGAATTTATCTTCGCTGGGTTCGACGGTGCGCTCGTTGGCGACCCGCGCCAGCGGCTTGGGCGCCCAGTTGACTACCGCGTCGAGCACGTGGTCGACGCCGAAGTTGCCCAGCGCGGTGCCGAAGAATACCGGGGTCAGCTGGCCATTGAGGAACTCGTCCTGGTCGAATTCGTGGCAGGCGCCCTGGACCAGTTCCAGCTGCTCGACAAAGCGCTGGTACTCGTCACCGAGGTGGGCGCGGGCTTCGTCGGAGTCGAGCTTCTCGATGATCTTCACATCGGTGCGTTCATGACCGTGGCCGGCGGTGTAGACGATGATGTAGTCGTCAGCCAGGTGGTAGACACCCTTGAAGTCGCGGTAGCAGCCGATCGGCCAGGTGATCGGCGCGGCCTTGATCTTGAGGACCGCCTCGATTTCGTCGAGCAGCTCGATCGGGTCGCGGATATCGCGGTCGAGTTTGTTGACGAAGCTGACGATCGGCGTGTCGCGCAGGCGGCACACATCCATCAGGGCGATGGTGCGCGGCTCCACACCCTTACCACCGTCGAGCACCATCAGCGCCGAATCCACTGCGGTCAGGGTGCGGTAGGTGTCTTCCGAGAAGTCTTCGTGGCCGGGGGTGTCGAGCAGGTTGATCATGTGGTCGCGGTAGGGGAACTGCATCACCGAGGTGGTGATGGAGATGCCGCGCTGCTTTTCCATCTCCATCCAGTCGCTGGTCGCGTGGCGGTCGGACTTGCGCGACTTCACCGTGCCGGCGATGGCAATCGCCTTGCCCATCAGCAGGAGTTTCTCGGTAATCGTGGTTTTACCGGCGTCCGGGTGGGAGATGATGGCGAATGTGCGCCTTTTGGCGACTTCGGCGGCCTGGTTGCTCATGCTGGGGGAACCCGTCGACTGATAGTCTGTCTGTCAAAAAAGGCGTCGATTATAACGGCAAACGGCCCTGAGCGCGGAGACCTGTAGTCAGTGCGGTAAAAGTGCGATTTGCCGGACGTTGTGCAGCATTTCGTGACGCCTTGTTTTGAATCTGCAACGACCCATGAATACGCCGAAAAAACCGAGTGGCAATCCGACAATTTTTGATTGATCTAAGCTGTCCATGGTCCTAAAGTTCGCGCCCGAACGTCCATGCTGGCAACGATCCATCCGGCTCAAGTACTGACGACGAGAGATCGATTTCGATACTCGGCGACATGCCTTGGGAAGTAGGCGAACCAAAGTGGGGAAACTGATCAGGCGTTCGCGGCCTTGCAATTAGTTGGTAAGGCCTCCCTAATTACCTTTGTGTGTTTTGCCATTTGGAGTCCCGCGCATGCCGATTCAGGTCGAAGACTACTACCCGCGTGAAACCTTCCAGAAAATGAAGGATTTCGCCGACCAACAGGAAACCCCGTTCGTGGTGATCGATACCAAAATCATCGATCAGGCTTACGACGACCTGCGCGCTGGTTTCGATTTCGCCCAGGTCTACTACGCGGTGAAGGCCAACCCGGCGGTCGAGATCATCAACCTGCTCAAGGACAAAGGCTCAAGCTTCGATATCGCCTCGATCTACGAGCTGGATCGGGTGATGAACTGTGGCGTCGGCCCGGAGCGCATCAGCTACGGCAACACCATCAAGAAAGCCAAGGACATCCGCCTGTTTTTCGAGAAGGGTGTGCGCATGTTCGCCACCGACTCGGAAGCCGACCTGCGCAACATCGCCAAGGCCGCGCCAGGCTCGAAAATCTATGTGCGCATCCTCACCGAGGGCTCCACCACGGCTGATTGGCCCCTGTCGCGCAAATTCGGCTGCCAGACCGACATGGCCATGGACCTGCTGATTCTCGCCCGTCAACTGGGCCTGGTGCCCTACGGCGTATCCTTCCACGTCGGTTCGCAGCAGCGCGATATTTCCGTATGGGACGCGGCCATTGCCAAGGTCAAGGTGATCTTCGAGCGCCTCAAGGAAGAAGACGGCATCGAGCTGAAGATGATCAACATGGGCGGCGGCTTCCCGGCCAACTACATCACCCGCACCAACAGCCTGGAAACCTACGCCGAGGAAATCATCCGCTTCCTCAAGGACGATTTCGGCGATGACCTGCCGGAAATCATCCTCGAGCCGGGCCGCTCGTTGATCGCCAACGCCGGCATCCTGGTCAGTGAAGTGGTGCTGGTCGCGCGCAAGTCGCGTACCGCCGTCGAGCGCTGGGTGTATACCGACGTCGGCTTGTTCAGTGGTTTGATCGAAACCATGGGCGAGGCCATCAAGTTCCCCATCTACACCGAGAAGAAAGGCGAGCTGGAAGAAGTGGTTATCGCCGGGCCGACCTGCGACAGCGCCGACATCATGTATGAGAACTACAAGTACGGCCTGCCGCTCAACCTGGCGAGCGGCGACCGCCTCTACTGGCTGTCTACCGGGGCTTACACCACCAGCTACAGCGCAGTGGAGTTCAACGGCTTCCCGCCGCTGAAGGCTTACTACCTGTAACAGCTTCTGCATAAAAAAGACCCGCCTGTTGGCGGGTCTTTGCGTTTTAGGCCTGGGGGAGCATCGGTTGTTGCCGGATTTTCCGGGTAGCCCCACCCTTGAGCTCAACGGTGGGGGACACTCGATAGGCATAGACTTAGAAACGATAGTTGGCGCTCAGCTCCAGGCTGCGCGGCGCGCCGGGGGTGATCAGGTCGACCGAACCGTGGGCCGAGGCGAAGTACTCCTTGTCGAACACGTTGCGCAGGCGCAGGGCCGCGTCCCACTGCGGCTGGTTGTACAGCAGCGCGGCATCGAAGGTGGTGTAGCCAGGCATGACGGTGGCGTTATCCAGCGCGGTGAAGCGCTCGCCGACGTAGTTGGCGCCCAGGCCGACTCGCCACTGCTGGGTCAGCGAACGCACCAGCCACAGGTTGGCGCTGTGTTCCGGGGTCAGGGTCGGGGTCTGGCCTTCATTGGCCACGCCATTGGTGAAGCTGGTGGACTTGCTGATCTGCGCGTCCAGGTAGGCATAGCCGGCATACACCTGCCACTTGTCGCTGAGCTGGCCGGTCAGGGTGGTCTCGAAGCCATCGGTACGTTGCTCGCCGGCGAGGATCAACTGACCGGGATTGGCCGGGTCACTGGTCTTCATGTCGGTGCGCTCCAAGCGGAACACCGAGGCGGTCAGCGACAGGCGCTGATCGAGCAGGTCCCATTTGCCGCCCAGCTCGTAGTTGGTGGTTTGTTCCGGCTCCAGGTCCTTGTTCGAGTTGCTCAGCGGGAAGGTTTCGGCGGACGGCTGGAAGGAGCGGCTCACCGACACGTAGTAGGACTGGATCTGGTCTGGCTGATAGACCAGGCCGACGCGCGGGCTCCAGGTTTTGTCGGTGCGGGCGATGTCGCTGCCGCTCAGAGCGTCCTGGAATTCCTGGTCGAACACGTCGTAGCGCACGCCGAGCAGGGCCTTCCACTGCGGCGCCAATTCGATCAGGTCCTGCACGTAGAAGCCGGCGGTGTCCTGAATGTTGCGGCCCTTACCAGTCAACTGCGCCGCCTGGAACGGCACCTCGACCAGGCCGTCGCGGAACACCGGAACGCGTGCCACATCGCTCTGGCTGAAGAACGCCTGGTCCTTGTTCTGCCGACCCAGCTCTACGCCGTACAGCAGGTTGTGCTGCATGCCGGCGAGCTGCGCCTGCTGCTTCAGTTCGGTCTGGTTGAACCAGCCATCTTCCTTGCGTTGTACGTTGCCGCGGCGCAGCTTGACCAGCAATTCGCCGTTGGCCGCGGTGACGAAGCGGTTGGCGTCGGTGTGCGCCAGGGTGTTATTGCGGTCCAGGTCGTAGTGGTAGTAACGGCTGGTGTTGGACAGGCTGAAATCATCGTTGATCTGGTAGTCGAGGCCGGCGGTGAAGGAAAACATCTCGCTGCGGGTGTAGTCCTGGTCCGGATCGCCTGAGCCGAAGCGCGTGCCCGGGTCGACATCCACCGGGCGGCCGTTCAGCGCCGGAATGCCGAAGTCGATCAGGCGTTTGTCGTACAGGTAGCTGGCGCCCAGGTTGAGTTCCAGATCATCGGACAGCCTGAAGTAGGCCGAAGACGCCAGAGCCTTGCGCTCGAGGAAGGCGTCGTCGCGAAAACCGTCGCTGTCTTCCACTGCACCGGTGACGCGCAAGGCCTTGTCGCCCTGCTCCTGGTCGGCCCAGCCGGCGTCGAACTGAGTGCGCTGCTTGCCTTCGCTGTCGACAGTGACGCCGACTTCCTGCACCGGGGCGAAGGTCGGGCGCTTGCTCACGCTGTTGATCAGGCCACCCGAGGAGCCGCGGCCATAGAGCACGGCGGCGGGGCCCTTGATCACTTCCACTCGCTCGATGTTGGACAGGTCGCGGTAGTACAGCGCGTCGTCGCGGATGCCGTCGATGTACTGGTCGCCGATGGCGCTGAAGCCGCGGATGGTGACCTGGTCGCGCTGGCCATCGCCGTTGGACAGGCCCACGCCCGGCACGTTCTTCAGCACGTCTTCCATCGACTGGGCGCCCTGATCCTTGATCACGCTCTGCGGGATGACGTTGACCGTCTGCGGAATATCACGCAGCGGTGCATCGATCTTCAGCGCACTGGTGCTGTGGCTGGGCTTGTAGCTGGTCTGTTGCTGCTGCCCGGTCACCACGGCGGCTGGAATCTCCAGTGCGGTGTTCGATTCGGCATGCACGGTCTGCACGGCGAAGGCGCCCAGCAGCGATAGATAGAGTGGATTTAAGCGTAAGACGGTCACCGCGCGACTCCCCATGAAAAGAGCGCGAATGATATTGCTTTGCATTTACGCATGCAAATGAGTTGCAACGTTATTTGTAGATTTCGCTCGGGAGAAGCGGGAGGGGTAGGCGTGACGAGCTAATTGCAGTTGATTGTGTTTATCAAATAGAATTCGTTCTCAAAATTCGGGCGCATTGGGCGTCCGACTCATGGTCGTGTCGAGCCTCGTCGATGTTCAAGAAAGCCTTGTTTCAACTGCACTGGTTGTTCGGGATCAGCGCCGGTCTGGTGTTGGCGCTGATGGGCGTAACCGGTGCGCTCTACGCCTTCGAGGGCGAGATCATGGCGGCGCTCAATCCACAGGTGTTGCGCGTCGAGGCGCGCGACTCCGGGATACTGCCGCCGGCCGAACTGGTGAGAAAGATTCAGGCGGCAGCAGGCAAGACGGTCTCCGGGCTATGGGTGGATACCCGCGATGCAAGCGCCGCACGAGTGTTCTTCACCCCGCCATCAGGCGAGCGACGTGGGCCGATGCGCTACTTCGACCCCTATACCGGTGAGCTGCTTGGACGCCCTGCTGGGCAGCAGTTCTTCGGCCTGATGCTGCAACTGCATCGTTTCCTCGCCATGGGTGAGACGGGCAAGCAGATCACCGCGGCCAGCACCCTGGCGCTGCTGTTTTTCTGTCTGTCTGGTCTGTACCTACGCTGGCCGCGTCGGGCCCTGAACTGGCGAGCCTGGCTGACGCTCGACTGGGCCAAGCGCGGGCGCGCCTTCAAGTGGGACCTGCATGCGGTCGCCGGCACCTGGTGCCTGCTGTTTTACCTGTGCGCCAGCCTGACCGGCCTGTACTGGTCCTACGATTGGTACCGCGAAGGCATGACCCGTCTGCTCGGCGATGCGTCCGCGCAGCAGCAAGACAAACGGGACGGCTCACGAGCATCACGGGCCGGGCGAGGCGAGGCACCAGCCGCGCCGCCGGCGGTCGACTATGACGCGGTCTGGCGCAGCCTGCAGGACGCCGCCGGCCCTGGGCTGGTGGCCTGGAACCTGCGTCTGCCGCCGGTGGCCGGTAAGCCGGCTACCGTGTTCTATCTGCTAGCGGACGCCGAACATCCGCGTGCGTTGAACCAGCTCAGCCTCGACCCGCTCAGCGGCCAGGTTAGCCGGAACGAGCGCTATGCCGACAAGTCCTTCTCCGCGCAGTTGCTGACCAGCGTCTATGCCCTGCACACCGGCGAATACTTCGGCCTGGCGGGGCGCATCCTGATGCTGCTGGCCAGCCTGGCGATGCCGCTGTTTGCGATCACCGGTTGGCTGCTGTATCTCGAGCGGCGGCGTAACAAACGCGCGGTTTCCAAAGCGCGTAGCGGCTTGGTTGCTGCAGATACCGGGCAGACGAGTTGGCTGATTGGTTTTGCCAGCCAGAGTGGTTTCGCCGAGCACCTGGCCTGGCAGACCGCCGGGCAGTTACAGGCCGCCGGCGTGCCGGTGAATGTGCAACCCCTGGCGCGGGTCGATCAACAGATGCTCAGCCAGGCGCAGAACGCGTTGTTTGTTATCAGCACCTTTGGCGACGGCCAGGCGCCGGACAGTGCCCGCGGTTTCGAGCGCGCGCTGCTCGGTCGTGAGCTGGCGCTGGGCGAGTTGCGTTACGCGGTATTGGCCTTGGGCGACCGCCAGTATCAGCAGTTCTGTGGTTTTGCCCAGCGTGTGCATGACTGGCTGACGCGGCAAGGCGCCGCCAGCCTGTTCGCGGCGATCGAGGTCGACAGTGGTGACGTCGAAGCGATTGCCAGCTGGAACCGCCAACTGAGTGCACTGACCGGTGCCGTTGCGCTACCGACGCTGGAACGGGCCTTCGACGAGTGGCGCTTGCTGGCACGGGTCTGCCTGAACCCCGGCAGCGCCGGCGCGCCGACCTTTCTGTTGCGCTTGCAGCCGCCCGAGGGCGCGACCTGGCAGGCGGGGGATCTGCTCGAAGTGCTGCCGCGCAATGACCGCGAGTTGGCCGTGCGCGAGTATTCGATTGCGTCATTGTCGAGCGATGGTGCTCTGGAGTTGATCGTGCGCCAGGAAACCCACCCCGACGGCTCCCTGGGGCTGGGGTCTGGCTGGTTGTGCCAGGAACTCGTCCCCGCGCAGGTACTCAAGGCGCGATTGCGCCGCAACAGCAATTTCCATCCGCCGGAAGATGCCCGGCCGCTAATTCTACTGGGCAACGGCACCGGCCTGGCCGGACTGCGCAGCGTGCTCAAGGCGCGCATCGCGGCCGGTCATCGGCGTAACTGGCTGCTGTTCGGCGAGCGCAATCAGGCCCACGACTTCTATTGTCGTGACGAGCTGCAGGGCTGGCTGGCCAGCGCTGATCTGACGCGCCTGGACCTGGCGTTTTCCCGCGACCAGGCGCGCAAGGTCTATGTGCAGGATCGCTTGCGCGAGTCCGCCGAGCAGCTGCGCGACTGGCTGGCGCAAGGGGCGTCGATCTACGTGTGCGGCAGCCTCACCGGCATGGCTAGCGGAGTGGATGGTGTGCTGCATGAACTGCTGGGCGAGGCGGCGGTTACCGAGTTGATCGAACAAGGGCGCTATCGGCGTGACGTCTATTGACGCCTAGTCCGGATGTAGTTTGCGGCCGGCTCAGCGCGAGCATGACGGCGGACTGCATCCGGGGCACTGGTACTGCTCCTGCCGGCGCTCTAAGCTTGTGCCCATGAACAGACGAATCCTGCTGAATTGCGATATGGGCGAGAGTTTCGGCGCCTGGAGCATGGGTGATGATGCCCTGGCCATGCCGTTGGTCGATCAGGCCAACCTGGCCTGTGGCTTTCACGCCGGCGATCCGCTGAGCATGCAGCGTACTGTCGCCCTGGCGGTGCAGTATGGGGTGAGCATCGGCGCGCATCCCGCCTACCCCGACCTGGTCGGCTTCGGCCGCCGGCATCTGGCCTGCTCGCCGGAGGAGGTCACCGCCCAGGTGCTCTATCAGATCGGCGCGCTGGATGCCTTCTGCCGCTCCGCCGGTAGTCAGCTGGCCTACGTCAAGCCGCATGGCGCGCTGTACAACGACCTGGTGCGCGACGATGCCTTGCTCGCGGCGGTGCTGGATGCCTGTGCCAGCTACCGCAAGGGCTTGCCGCTAATGGTCTTGGCGCTGATCGATAACCGCCGCGAGCTGGAGTTTGCCGATGCCGCCGACGTGCCACTGATCTTCGAGGCTTTCGCCGACCGCGCCTACCTGGCCGACGGTCAGTTGGCGCCCCGGCGGCTGGCCGATGCGCTGCACCGCGATCCGCAGCGGATTCTCGATCAGGGCCTGGCCATCGCCCAGGGCGAAGCCTTTGCCGATATCGACGGCAAACCGCTGCAGCTCTGTGCCGACAGCCTCTGTGTGCATGGCGACAATGCCGAATCGTTGGCCGTGCTGCGGCGTTTGCGGGCGCTGCTGGACGCCATGTGAGGCGCTCCGAAGCCGCCCCTCCTCCGAACGCAACGCCGGCCGAGCCGGCCAACGCCCGAGCGGACTGCCGATGGTTGCAGCCGTCGCCGCAGAGGGGGTTTTTTCACACCCTCTCAGTCCAACGCGTTACCGGGTTGCCCAGCCTGCTAGCCGTTGATCGTCTCCGCGTGATGACAGGCCACCTGCCGCGCATCGAGAAGGCGTAGGTGCGGCTGTTCCACGCTGCAGCGCGCGTTCGCATAGGGGCAGCGCTGATGGAAGGCGCAGCCACTGGGGGGCGACAGCGGGTTGGGCAGTTCACCGACGATCTTGATTTTCGGCTTGCTCGGGTCCGGGTGGATGGTCGGCGTGGCGGAGAGTAGCGCCTGGGTATAAGGGTGCAGCGGGCGGGCATAGATCAGTTCCTGCGGGCCCATCTCGACCGGCCGGCCGAGGTACATCACCAGCACATCGTCGGCGACATGGCGCACCACCGAGAGGTTGTGCGAGATGAATACGTAGGCGGTGTCGAACTGTTCCTGCAGGTCCATGAACAGGTTGAGCACCTGGGCCTGGATCGACACGTCCAGCGCCGAGGTCGGCTCGTCCGCCACCAGCACCTTGGGGGTGAGCATCATGGCCCGGGCCAGGGCCACGCGCTGGCGCTGACCGCCGGAGAACATGTGCGGATAGCGCTGGTAGTGCTCGGGGCGCAGACCGACCTGCTGCATCATCGCCTGCACCTTGTCGCGGCGCTCGAGGCGCGACAGCGACGTATTGATCAGCAGCGGCTCGGCCAGTTGGTCGCCGATCTTCTGCCGCGGGTTGAGCGAGGCGTAGGGGTTTTGAAAGACCATCTGCACGTCGCGGCGCAGTTGCTTGCGCTGGGCCTTGTTGGCGCCGCTGACTTCCTGGCCGGCGATCTGCAACGAGCCGGATGAGGGCTCCTCGATCAGGGTCAGCGCGCGCGCCAGGGTCGACTTGCCACAGCCGGATTCGCCGACCACGGCCAGGGTCTTGCCGGCCTGCAGCTCGAACGACACGCCATTGAGCGCCTGCACCGTGGCGTGGCCCTTGAACAGGCCGCGCGATACTGCGTAGTGGCGGGTCAACTCGCGCGCGCTGAGCACGCTGCTGTTGCGCGGGGCGTCAGTCATCCCGTGACCTCCTGATTGAGCGGATAGAAGCAGCGCGCCGCGCCGTGGACCTGCGGGTCCAGCGTCGGTCGCTGCGCATGGCAGTTGCTTTGCACGTAGGGGCAGCGCGGCGCGAGCAGGCAACCCTGGGGGCGGTCGAAGCGTCCGGGGACGATGCCGGGCAGGGTGGCCAGACGCCGGGCGCCCAGGCTGTGTTCGGGAATCGCCGCGAGCAGCGCTTCGGTATAGGGATGGCTGGGCGCGTCGAACAGGTGCGGCACCCGGCCGATTTCCACCGCTTGTCCGGCGTACATCACGCAGACGCGCTGGGCGGTTTCGGCGACCACGGCGAGGTCGTGGGTGATCAGCACCAGGCCCATGTTCTGCTCGCGTTGCAGGTCGAGCAGCAGCGCCATGATTTGCGCCTGGATGGTCACGTCCAGCGCGGTGGTCGGTTCGTCGGCGATCAGCAGTTTGGGCTCGGCGGCAATCGCCATGGCGATTGCCACGCGCTGGCTCATGCCACCGGAGAGCTGGTGCGGGTAAGCGCCGAGGCGGCTTTCGGCGGCGGGAATCTCGACCCGTTCGAGCAGTTGCAGGGCGCGCTGGCGGGCGGCCTTGGCCGACAGGTTGAGGTGCTGACGGAGCACTTCCTCGATCTGGAAACCCACGGTGAAACTGGGGTTGAGCGAGGTCATCGGGTCCTGGAAGATCATCGCCAGGTCCTTGCCGACGATGTGCCGGCGCTGCCGGCCCTTCAGGCGCAGCATGTCGGTGCCGTCGAATTGCAGGCTGTCGGCGCGGACGATGCCAGGGGCGTCGATCAAGCCCATCAGCGCCATCATGGTCACCGATTTGCCCGAGCCGGACTCGCCGACGATGGCCAGCACCTCGCCCTTGTCCACCGAGAGGTCGAGGCCATCGACCACCGGCACGGCGTTGGCGCCGCCGAAGCGCACGCTGAGATTCTTGATGTCGAGCAGGCTCATACGGCGGTCTCCGGGCGTGCATTTGGGCGACGGTAGGATGGGTCGGGCCGCGCAAAGTTGAGCGGCGCGATACCCATGCTGCTGGTCGAGCGGTAATGATGGGTATCGCTGCGCTCAACCCATCCTACGAAATGTTGTGCAGTGCGGCTCATGCTGGCCTCCTCACTGGGCATTTTTCAGCTTCGGATCGAGCGCATCGCGCAGGCCGTCGCCCATCAGGTTGATCGCCAGCACGCTGAGCAGGATGGTCAGGCCGGGCAGGGTGACCACCCACCAGGCGCGCTCGATATAGTCGCGTGCCGAGGCCAGCATGGTGCCCCACTCCGGCGTTGGCGGTTGTACGCCGAGGCCGAGGAAGCCCAGGGCGGCGGCGTCGAGAATCGCCGAGGAAAAACTCAGGGTGGCCTGCACGATCAGCGGCGCCATGCAGTTGGGCAGCACGCTGACGAACATCAACCGCGGCAGGCTGGCGCCGGCCAGGCGCGCGGCGGTGACGTAATCGCGGTTCAGTTCGCCCATTACCGCGGCGCGGGTCAGGCGCACATAGGATGGCAGCGAGACGATGGCGATGGCGAAGATGGTGTTGATCAGCCCAGGGCCAAGGATCGCGACGACGGCCACCGCCAGCAGCAAGGACGGCAGCGCCAGCATGATGTCCATCAGGCGCATGATCGAGGGGCCGAGCAGGCGCGGGAAGAAGCCGGCGGTGAGGCCCAGGAGAATGCCGGGGATCAGCGACAGCACGACCGAGGCCAGGCCGATCAGCAGCGACAGGCGTGCACCGTGAATCAGCCGCGAGAGCAGGTCGCGGCCCAGCTCGTCGGTGCCCAGGAGAAACTGCAGTTGGCCGCCTGCGAGCCAGGCTGGCGGGGTCAGCATGAAGTCGCGGTACTGCTCGCTGGGATCGAACGGCGCCACCCAGGGGGCAAACAGCGCGCAGAACACCAGCAGGCACATGAACAGCAAACCGGCTACTGCGCCCTTGTTGTGCGCGAAGGCCTGCCAGAATTCCTGCAGCGGCGAGGGGTAGAGCAGGCTTTGGTCGATGACGGGTGTAACGGTTTCAGTTGTCATAGTGGGCTCCGTAGAACCTGTGCATGGCCTCGCGAGCTAGAGCGAGACAAGGAAAAATTTGTCGAGAGAGCGCAGTTTGCTCTGGCAAATGAGCATCTCGAGACGGATTTGACGCGGTATCGCTGACGCGCAGCAGGCCATGGGCAGGCTCTTAGCGCTGATGGCGAATGCGTGGATTGGCCAGGCCGTAGAGGATGTCCACCACGAAGTTGACCAGGATCACCAGGCAGGCGATCAGCAGGATGCCGTTCTGCACGACCGGGTAGTCGCGGGCGCCGATCGATTCGATCAGCCACTTGCCAATGCCCGGCCAGGAAAAGATGGTTTCGGTCAGCACCGCGCCAGCGAGCAGGGCGCCGACCTGCAGGCCAAACACCGTGAGCACCGGAATCAGCGCGTTGCGCAGGCCGTGGACGAACACCACCCGCGCCGGTGACAGGCCCTTGGCGCGGGCGGTGCGCACATAGTCCTCACCCAGCACTTCGAGCATCGCCGAGCGGGTCATCCGGGCGATCACCGCCAGGGGGATGGTGCCGAGCACGATGGCCGGCAGGACCAGGTGGTGCAGGGCATCGGCGAAGGCGCCTTCTTCACCGCTGAGCAGGCTGTCGATCAGCATGAAGCCGGTCACCGGCGGGATGTCGTAGAGCAGGTCGATGCGCCCGGACACCGGTGTCCAGCCCAGCCACACCGAGAAAAACATGATCAGCAGCAGGCCCCACCAGAAGATCGGCATGGAATAGCCGGCCAGGGAGATGCCCATCACCCCGTGATCGAACAGCGAGCCGCGTTTCAGTGCGGCCACCACCCCGGCGATCAGGCCCAGGCTGCCGGCGAACAGCAGGGCGGCGAGGGCCAGCTCCAGGGTCGCGGGGAACAGGGTGAGGAACTCGCTCCAGACACTGGTGCGGGTGCGCAGCGATTCGCCAAGGTCGCCCTGAGCCAGTTGGCCGATGTAGTCGATGTACTGGGCGTATAGCGGCTTGTTCAGGCCCAGGCGCTCCATGGCTTCGGCGTGCATGACCGGGTCGACCCGGCGTTCACCCATCATCACTTCCACCGGGTCGCCGGGGATCATGCGAATCAGGGCGAAGGTGAGCAAGGTGATGCCGAAAAAGGTGGGGATCAGCAGCCCCAGGCGGCGAGCAATAAAGGACAACATGGGATATCAGCACTCCAACGGTTGGCTCGGTGTGCCGGGCTGCGTGGCCCGGCGCTGTTGTTGTGGGGAGACATTCATCAATGACGGCGTAGGAGCGGGCCATGCCCGCGATAGCTGTTCGCGGGCATGGCCCGCTCCTACGGGTCGAATTTCACCCTGGCGAAGTTGTTCGAGCCCATGGGGCTGAGGACGAAACCCTGGACGCCCTTGCGCAGGACGCTGAACTGCTTGGGATGGGCCAGGGCGATCCAGGGCGCCTGCTCATGAAAGATTGCCAGAGCCTGGCGATACAGCGCGGCCCGTTGCGCCTGGTCGTGCACCTGGCGGGCCTGGCTGATCAGCGCCTCGAAGTGCTTGTCGCACCAGCCGGCCTGGTTTTCGCCGCTTGCCGCGGCCGCGCAGGACAGGTTGGGGGTGAGGAAGTTGTCCGGGTCGCCGTTGTCGCCGGCCCAGCCCATGAACACCAGGTCGTGTTCGCCATTCTTCGCTCGCTTGATCAGCTCACCCCACTCGAACATGCGGATATCGGCCTGGATGCCGATGGCCGCGAGATCGGCCTGGAGCATCTGCGCGCCTATGCCCGGGTTGGGGTTGGTCGGGCCGCCGCCGGGGCGGGTCCAGATCGACAGCTTGAAGCCGGCGCCGAGGCCTGCGTCGCGCAGCAACTGTTTGGCGCGCTCGACATCATAGGGCCAACCGGTCAGGCCAGGGTCGTGGCCCCAGAGCGTCGCCGGGTAGGGCGCCACGGCCGGGCTGGCGCCGCCCTCACCGTATTGCGCGCGCAGGTAGGCGGCCTTGTCGAAGGCCAGGTTGAGTGCCTGGCGTACGCGCACATCGTCCAGCGGTGGATGGCGGGTATTGATGCCGATATAGGCGGTGAGCAGCGAGTCCAGCTCCAGCACCTGCAGCGCGGGGTCGGCGTTCAGTGCCGCAATGTCCACCGGCCGCGGGTACAGGGCGATCTGGCAGTCGCCGGCCTTGAGCTTCTGCTGACGCACAGTGGGCTCGGGGGTGATGGCGAAGATCAGCCGCTCGAGTGCCGGCGCGCCATTCCAGTACTGCGGGTTGCCGCGAAAACGCACCTGGGCGTCTTTGGCATAGCGTTCGAAGACGAAGGGGCCGGTACCGATTGGCAGGCGGTTGAGCTGTTCGCTCTTGCCCTGGGCGAGCAACTGCCCGGCGTACTCGGCGGAATAGATGGACGCGAAGCCCATGGCCAGGTCGGCCAGGAAGGGCGCTTCGGGGTGTTTGAGGACGAAGCGCACGGTACTGTCGTCGAGTTTGTCGATGCGTTCGATCAGCTGCGCCATGCCCATGGCTTCGGCATAGGGGAAGCCGCGCACGGACAGCTGGTGCCAGGGATGCTGCGGGTCGAGCTGGCGTTGCAAGCTCCAGAGCACGTCGTCGGCATTCAACTCGCGGCTCGGGGTAAACCAGGCGGTGCTGTGGAATTTCACCCCCCGGCGCAGGTGAAAGGTGTAGCTCAGGCCATCGGCGGAGACGTCCCAGCGCTCGGCCAGGCCGGGGATCAGCGCGGTGCTGCCCGGCGCGAAATCGACCAGGCGCTCGAGCACGGTTTCCGCCGCGGCATCGGCGGTGGTCGCCGCGGTGTACTGGACGATGTCGAAGCCTTCCGGGCTGGCCTCGGTACAGACCACCAGGCTGTCGCTGGCGGCATAAGTCTGGCTGGCAGTGGCAAGGGCGCCACAGAGCAGCAGGTGGATCAACACGCGTGGACAGTTCGGCATGGTGCTTCCCCGAAGGACGGCAGTGCGGATCAGTAACAGCCGGATAAGCTGCTCTGGCACGGAACCCGAGCCGGTGGGTAACCGGCTCGGGTGTTCACTTTGGGCGGGTTACTTGCTGACGCTGACGCCGTAGAACGAAACCAGGCCGAATGGGCTGATTTTGAAACCATGGACCTTCTTGCTCATCGGCTGGTACACAGTGGAGTGGGCAATCGGGGTGATCGGCACTTCGCGCTTGAGGATCTGCTGAGCCTCTTTGTAGAGGACGCTGCGTTGATCCTTGTCGTTAATCGCTTTGGCTTGCTTGATACGCTTGTCGAACTCAGCGTCACACCAGCGACCATAGTTGTTGCCACCGATGGCATCACAGCCATACAGCACGCCCAGCCAGTTGTCCGGGTCACCGTTGTCGCCGGTCCAGCCGATCAGCAGGGCGTCGTGCTCGCCGGCCTTGGCGCGTTTGTTGTACTCGCCCCATTCGTAGCTGACGATCTTCGCCTTGATGCCGACCTTGGCCCAGTCAGACTGGAGCATCTCGGCCATCAGCTTGGCGTTGGGGTTGTAGGGGCGTTGCACCGGCATGGCCCACAAGGAGATCTCGGTGCCTTCGGCGACACCGGCCTCTTTCAACAGTTGTCTGGCCTTTTCCGGGTTGTAGCCGGCGTCCTTGATGGTCTCATCGTAGGACCACTGAGTCGGTGGCATGCCGTTGACGGCCAGTTGTCCGGCGCCCTGATAGACGGCGTCGATGATGCCTTGCTTGTTCACCGCCATGTCCAACGCCTGGCGTACTTCAAGCTTGTCGAACGGCTTGTGCTCGGTGTTGTAGGCGAGGTAGCCGACGTTGAAACCTGCTTGTTCCGGCATCTGCAGGTTGGCTTCTTGCTTCAGCGAGTCCAGATCGGCGGGGCGCGGGTAGACGCTGACCTGGCATTCGCCAGCCTTGAGCTTCTGCATGCGCACCGAGGCGTCGGTGTTGATGGCGAAGATCAGGTTGTCGATCTTCACGTCATCGGGGTTCCAGTATTCCTTGTTGCCGGTGAAGCGGATCTGCGAGTCCTTCTGGTAACGCTTGAATACGAAGGGCCCGGTGCCGATTGGCTTTTGGTTGATGTCGGCGGCCTGGCCGGCCTTGAGCAACTGCCCGGCGTATTCGGCCGAGTGGATCGAGGCGAAGCTCATCGCCAGGTTCTGGATAAACGCGGCGTCCACTGTGTTGAGGGTGAACTTGACGGTCTTGTCGTCGAGCTTTTCCAGCTTGGCGATGTTGGCGTCCATACCCATGTCGGTGAAGTAGGGGAACTCGGTGGGGTAGGCCTTACGGAACGGATGACTCTTGTCGAGCATGCGTTGAAAGGTGAACAGCACGTCGACGGCATTGAAGGTGCGACTCGGCGTGAAGTACGCGGTGCTGTGGAACTTGACGTCGGGACGCAGGTGGAAGGTGTAGCTCAGGCCGTCTGCGGCGATGTCCCATTTTTCCGCGAGACCGGGGATGACGGCGGTGCCGCCGCGCTCGAACTGGGTCAGGCGGTTGAATACGGTTTCCGCTGAAGCATCGAAGTCGGTGCCGGTGGTGTACAGGCCTGGGTCGAACCCGGCCGGGCTGCCTTCCGAACAGTACACCAGGTTACTGGCGGCCTGAGCCAGCGGAGTGCTGGCGATCAGCCCAGCAACGAGAAAAGCCTGGATGACGGCGTTCTTACGCATAGTGACCTCATTGATTATTATGGTTGTTCGCGTGAGGGGACTCTCGTGGAGACCTTGGCTGAAACTATGCATGGCATGTGCCGCAGGCAAGGGGCATAACGCATTCAGCGTAGCAACTGTGGGAGAGTTGTACGTGGTTGTCGCATTTGAGCAATTGTGTGGCGATAACATGGCAAAACGCCGCTATCTTCCGATAACGGCGCGGCATGCTTGCAAGGCATGGTTCAGGGCATCTGCACTTCGATCACGCCGTCGGCATTGATGGTCACCTGGCTGGTGCCGGCTTCGATTTCCGGTGTCACTGCGTCCTCCATCCTCGCTGCGCCTTTCATCGTGCTCATGCGCATCGGCAGCGGCGATTGAAAGCCACCGCTGTTCAGGCTCAGATTGACCAGTTTGTAGCCGCTGCCACCCAGGGCTTCGGTGGCCAGTTGCGCGCGGGCCTTGAACGCCGCCACGGCCTCTTTGAGCAGGGCATCTTCATGGGTTTTGCGCGTGGCGCTGGCAATGCTGAAGTTCATGCCGCCCATCTTCAGGTCTTGCAGCATCTCGCCGGTAAGCCTGGACAGGGCGCTGAAGTCGGCGCTTTCCAGGCGCAGTTCGGCACGCTCGCGCCAGGCGGTGATCTGCTGACCCTTGTCGTCCCCCTTGGTTTCAGAGTAGATCGGGTAGCTGTTTCGGCTGCCCATGGCCACGCTGACGCCTTTGGCCTTGCGCGCCTGGGCGATGCTGGCGTTGAGGGTCTTGCTGATCTGCGCAGCCAGTGCGGCCGGGTCGCTGTCCTGCGCTTCGCTGTACAGCGTGACGTGCATCAGGTCGTGGGCGATTTCCTGATTGACCTCGGCGCGCAGGGAGATCTGGTTGTAGTGGACCTCTTCGGCGTGTGCCGCAAGGCTGAGCAGGCCGGTGGCGCTGATGACCAGGGCACTGGCAAGACGGGACAATGGCTGCATGACGTTTCCTTGTGCGTGATGGGGACACGGAGTGTGCGGGGTGTTGCTAAGGGTTGACGTAGTGATTCGACGGTTCGGGTTAACGCCGGTTGATTGTCCGGCCTGGGCAGTCGCGTTGCGTTGCTGCGGGGCGGGGCGTTTGCCTTGGTTATGGTGTTTGCTGGGCTGAAACGAATCGCCGTCCGCCCGCCCTTGTAGCTGACTGCTGCCATGACTGCGGCCAGTTGCCGCAGCTGACTAGGCGGAGCCTTGGTTATACTCGCCCAGCTCGGCAAACGAGACTTTTTTGGAGAGCCCATGCTCGCACCCGTACAGTTGCTGTCGGCCAGTCGGCAAAATCTCTGGCGCCTGACGCTGATTCGTATCCTGGTGTTGGCCGCCCAGGCGGGCTCGGTGGGCCTGGCCTACAACTCCGGATTGCTGCCGTTGCCCTGGCAGGAGCTGAGCATCACCCTGGGGGTCTCGCTGGTGTTGTGTCTGCTGACCGCCTTGCGCCTGCGCGGACCCTGGCCGGTCACCGAACTGGAGTACGCGGTGCAGCTCGGCTGCGACCTGATCATCCACAGCGTGCTGCTGTATTACTCGGGTGGCTCGGCCAACCCCTTTGTCTCCTATTTCCTGGTGCCATTGACCATCGCCGCGGCGACCTTGCCCTGGATGTTCACCATCACCTTGTCGGGCCTGGCACTGGCCGGCTACACGCTGCTGCTGGTGTGGTCGCACCCGCTGAACTTGCCGCCAGGTCCGCGCGAAAGCCTGTTGATCTACGGCATGTGGCTGAGTTTCGCCCTGGCTGCGGGGCTGATTACCTTCTTCGTCGCCAAGATGGCCGAGGAGCTGCGCGATCAGGAGGAACTGCGCGCCGAGCGCCGTGAGGAAGGCTTGCGCGACCAGCAGTTGCTGGCGGTTGCCACCCAGGCCGCCGGCGCCGCCCATGAGCTAGGCACGCCGTTGGCGACCATGAGCGTATTGATCAAGGAGCTGCGCCGCGAGCATCAGGATCCGCTGTTGCAGGAAGATCTGGCGGTGCTGCAGGAGCAGGTCAAGCTGTGCAAGGAAACCCTGCAGCACCTGGTGCGCGCCGCCGAGGCGGACCGGCGTCAGGCGGTGATCGAGCAGTCCGCGGTGGAGTGGCTGGAAACCGCCCTAAAACGCTGGCACCTGATGCGCCCGGAGGCCAGCTACCGCTATCAGTGCCTGGGGCTGGGTACGGCGCCCCATCTGATGCCGCCGGCGGATCTGACCCAGGCGCTGCTCAACCTGTTGAACAACGCTGCCGATGCCTGCCCGGACAAGCTGGATATTCGCCTCGACTGGGATCACCAGTGGCTGCGCCTGAATATTCGCGACTTCGGTACCGGGGTGCCGCTGGCGATTGCCGAGCAGATTGGCCGGCCGTTTTTCACCACCAAGGGCAAGGGTTTCGGCCTGGGTCTGTTTCTCAGTCAGGCCAGCGTCACCCGTGCCGGGGGCACGGTAAAGCTGTATAACCACGAAGAGGGCGGCACGCTCACCGAGCTCAAGTTGCCGCGCGCCTATGGCCGAGCCTGAGGAAGTATTGAGTATGAGTGACGAAGTCTTATTCGAAGGCGAAGAGCAGCCCCATCTGCTGCTGGTCGACGATGACCCGACGTTTACCCGGGTGATGGCGCGGGCCATGAGCCGTCGCGGCTTGCGTGTGTCGACCGCCGGTTCCGCCGAAGAAGGTCTGGCTCTGGCCGAGCAGGACGTGCCGGAATACGCGGTGCTCGATTTGAAGATGGAAGGCGATTCCGGGCTGGTGCTGTTGCCCAAGTTGCTGGAGCTGGATGCCGAGATGCGCGTGGTGATTCTCACCGGCTATTCGAGCATCGCCACCGCGGTGGAGGCGATCAAGCGCGGCGCCTGCAATTACCTGTGCAAGCCGGCCGATGCCGACGATGTGCTGGCCGCGCTGCTGACCCAGCACGCCGACCTGGACACCCTGGTGCCGGAAAACCCGATGTCGGTGGACCGCCTGCAGTGGGAGCATATCCAGCGCGTGCTCAGCGAGCACGAAGGCAATATCTCCGCCACCGCCCGCGCGCTCGGCATGCACCGGCGCACCTTGCAACGCAAATTGCAGAAGCGCCCGGTCAAGCGCTGAGAAAGGCGGCGCGACTGCACGTCCCCCCTGGAGCGCATCCGGCGGACGTGCAGATAGTGTCGGGTTATCGTACCTCTTCTGTTGCTATGATTAGCCCCCTAAGTAAATCGTCTTCCAGGGGCTGCCATGCTCGCCGTCGTTCAGCAAACCCTCGCCATCACCGCGCCGGTCTTCTCGATGCTGTTTCTCGGTGTGGGGCTCAAGCGCCTGGGCTGGATCGACGACGCCTTTATCAATACCGCCTCGTCGCTGGTGTTTCGCGGCACCCTGCCGGCTCTGCTGTTTCTCGGTATCGTCAAGGCAGACCTGAGCGCGGCCCTGCAGCCGGCGCTGCTCGGCTACTTCGTGCTGGCGACCTTGGTGTGTTTCCTGATCGCCTGGGGCTGGGCGATCTGGCGCTGGCCGCAGGTGGATCGCGGGATCTACACCCAGGGTGCGTTTCGCGGCAACAACGGCATCGTCGGCCTGGCGCTGGCCACCAGCCTATACGGTGATTACGGCCTGTCGGTCGGGGCGGTGTTGGGCGCGGTGGTGATCCTTTGCTACAACACCCTCTCGTCCATCGTCCTGGCGATCTACAGCCCGCACGTCAAGTCCGGTCCCTGGGCCATCGGCAAGAGCATCCTCAGTAATCCGCTGATTATCGGCGTGCTGGCGGCGATGCCGATCGCCTACTGGCGGCTGCCGCTACCGGATTGGCTGATGATCTCGACCCAGTACTTCGCGCAGATGACCCTGCCGCTGGCATTGATCTGCATCGGTGGCACCCTGACGCTGGCCTCGTTGCGCAACAGCAGCGGCATTGCCATCAGTGCAAGCCTGATGAAGATGGTCTGGCTGCCGTTGCTGGCCACCCTGGGCGCCTGGCTGTGGGGCTTCCGTGACGCGGATCTGGCGATCCTGTTCCTCTACTTCGCCAGCCCCACGGCTGCCGCCAGCTTCGTCATGGCGCGGGCGGTGAATGGCAATCATCAACTGGCGGCGGCGATCATCGTGATCACCACCCTGGCCGCGGTGGTGACCATCAATATCGGTTTGTTGCTGTTGCAGTGGGCCGGCTGGATCTAGGGGGCTGCTGGGCAAGGCCAGGCGTTTATCCAGAACGCTGTGATAGCCAGCGGCGGCCCGCGGAGCACCGCTCAATTGGCGACCTAGGCCAATGCTAAGCGTCAGCGCAATCCAGGAGCCCCCGCCCTGCGAGGCTTGCTCATTGAGGGCGAGGAGGGTCTCTAGGGTCTAACAGGCCTGGCGCTGCTTTTGCCAGGCGCGTCCGGCGATTACCGCCAGGGTCACCGCAGTCAGCGGCAGCACATAACCGAGCATGGCGTCGCCGAAGGTCTGGGCGAACGGTCGGCCGGTGGCGAACAGCGCCAGGTAGAGGGTGTAGGCCAGGTAGTAGGCGAGGAATAGCAGACCCTCCCAGCGGTTGATGCGGTAGCCGGCAAAGAAGATCGGCAGGCAGGCCACGGCCACGGCGATCATCACCGGGAAGTCGAAGGCCAGGGCGTTCGGCGAGATCGAGATCGGCAGCGGCGAGACCAGCGAGGCCAGACCCAGTACGCAGAGCAGGTTGAAGATATTACTGCCGACGATATTGCCCACGGCGATATCCCGTTCGCCGCGGATGGCGGCGAGGATCGAGGTCGCCAGCTCCGGCAGCGACGTGCCGATGGCCACCACGGTCAGGCCGATGATCAACTCGGACAAACCGAGGGCGCGGGCCAGGCTGACGGCGCCTTCGACCAGGAAGTGGGAGCCGCTCACCAGCAGGATCAGGCCGACCACGATCAGTGCCAGGTTGATCAACCAGGCGTAGGGTTTGGGTGCTGCGTGCAGGCTGAATTCCTTGGCGAACTCATCATCCTCGCTCGTGCTCTTGTCGCGCAGGCTGCTGATGATCAGAAAGCCGGTGTAGGCCACTACGCCGCTGAACAGCAAGGCGCCGTCGAGCGTACTCAGGCTGCCGTCCCAGGCCAGGGCGTAAACCACCAGGCTGGCGCCGATCATGATCGGCACATCCAGGCGGATCAGTTGCCGGGAGACGATCAGCGGTGCGACCAGGGCCGTCATGCCGAGGATCAGCAGGACGTTGGCGATATTGCTGCCGATCACGTTGCCGATGGCCAGGTCGCCACTGCCGTTCAATGCGGCTTGTACGCTGACGGCGGTTTCCGGCGCACTGGTGCCGAAGGCCACTACGGTCAGGCCGATGACCAGCGGCGGGATACCGAATTGCGCCGCCAGCTTGGCGGCGCCGCGGACCAGCACCTCGGCGCCGGCCACCAGCAATACCAAGCCGGCAATCAGGTAGACGAAGGTAATCGGGGTCATTGCACGGGGCTCCAGAAAAGTGCCGCTAGTTTAATCATCGGCGTGCAGTACGCCAGAGGGCGACCAGGGCAATCGCGACTTCTTTGTAAACAGCTATGTTCACTCGGCCAGTTGCTGCACGCGCACCGGCACCACGCCGGCGCGCAGCATATCCAGCTGTTCGGCGGCTTTTTTCGAGAGGTCGATGATGCGTTTCTTGGCATAGGGGCCGCGGTCGTTGATGCGTACCACCACGCTCTTGTCGTTGCGCAGGTTGGTGACCAGTACCTTGCTGCCGAAGGGCAGGCTGCGATGCGCGGCGGTCAGGGCGTGCTGGTCGAAGCGCTCGCCACTGGCGGTTTTCTTGCCATGGTGGCGCGCGCCGTAATAGGACGCCTGACCTTCGGCGCGGTAACCGTGCGGGTCTAGCGGGCCCTGGCTGGCACACGCGCTGAGTAGCAGGCTGATGGTCACGATCAAGAACAGGCGCATGGCGACTCCTTGTCTGGATGGATAGCGCTTCGGGCATCCACCGGATTGTGGAGGAAAACCCTGCGCGGTTTTCCACCCTACGGATAAAGCAACGCCGGGCGGGCCCGGCGTTGTGTGTAGCGAGACATCCGTATCCTGTTAAGAGGATCGGCCCGGCCATTCATGGCCGGTCGTTCGCTGGGCCAACGCAAGCGTTGGCGTATTCTTCAGAAATTTAAAGCAGGCTCAACCTTCGAGCTTTTTCTTCAGCAGTTGGTTCACCTGGCCGGGGTTGGCCTTGCCTTTGGAGGCCTTCATGGCCTGGCCGACGAAGAAGCCGAACATCTTGCCGCGCTTGGCTTCGTCGCTGGTACGGTATTGTTCGACCTGCTCGGCATTGGCCGCCAGCACTTCATCCAGCATGCTTTCGATGGCGCCCGAGTCGGTGACCTGCTTGAGGCCCTTGTTCTCGATCACCTCGTCAGCCGTTGCGCCTTCGCCAGCGGCCAGCGCCTCGAACACCATCTTGGCGATTTTGCCGCTGATGGTGTTGTCCTTGATGCGCAGGATCATCCCACCCAACTGCTCGGCGGAGACCGGCGACTGCTCGATGGCCAGGGCATCCTTGTTGAGCAGGCTGGACAGCTCGCCCATCACCCAGTTGGCGGCCAGCTTGGCATCGCCACACACGGCATTGACCGCCTCGAAGTAGTCGGCCAATTCGCGAGTGGCGGCCAGTACGTCGGCATCGTAGGCGGACAGGCCGAACTGCGCCTCGAAGCGCGCGCGTTTCTCCACCGGCAACTCTGGCAGGCTGGCGCCGATTTCATCGAGGAAGCTCTGTTCGATCACCACCGGCAACAGGTCGGGGCAGGGGAAGTAACGGTAGTCGTTGGCTTCCTCCTTGCTGCGCATGGAGCGCGTTTCGTCCTTGTTCGGATCGTACAGGCGGGTTTCCTGGACGATCTTGCCGCCGTCTTCGATCCGCTCGATCTGCCGCTGTACTTCATGGTTGATAGCTTTTTCGATAAAGCGGAACGAGTTGACGTTCTTGATTTCGGCGCGGGTGCCGTATTCGGCCTGGCCGACCGGACGTACCGAGACGTTGCAGTCGCAGCGCAGCGAGCCTTCGGCCATGTTGCCGTCGCAGATCCCCAGGTAACGCACCAGGGCGTGGATGGCTTTGACATAGGCCACCGCTTCCTTGGCCGAACGAATGTCCGGTTCGGAGACGATCTCCAGCAGCGGCGTACCGGCACGGTTGAGGTCGATGCCGCTCATGCCGTGGAAGTCTTCGTGCAGGCTCTTGCCGGCGTCTTCTTCCAGGTGTGCGCGAGTGATGCCGATGCGCTTGCTGCTGCCGTCTTCCAGGGTGATGTCGAGGAAGCCCTTGCCAACGATGGGGTGATCCATCTGGCTGGTCTGGTAGCCCTTGGGCAGGTCCGGATAGAAGTAGTTCTTCCGGGCGAACACGTTCTGCGGCGCGATGTGCGCGTCGATCGCCAGGCCGAACTTGCAGGCCATGCGCACCGCTTCGGCGTTGAGCACCGGCAGAGTGCCGGGCATGCCGAGGTCAACCAGGCTGGCCTGGGTGTTGGGTTCGGCGCCGAAGGCGATGGCGCTGGCGGAAAAAATCTTCGATTGGGTGCTGAGCTGTGCGTGGATTTCCAGCCCGATCACGGTTTCCCATTGCATGTGAGTCGTCCTCAAAATCCGCTTGGCGCGCGAGTGTGCCAATCAGTGACTTGTTGATATTGGTGCGCCACGTTGAGTAGGCGTCCTTCCTGGAAATACGGCGCGAGCAGTTGCACGCCGACCGGCAAGCCATCGACGAAGCCGGCGGGCATCGACAGGCCGGGAATACCGGCGAGGTTGGCGGTGATGGTGTAGATGTCTTCCAGGTAGGCGGCGACCGGGTCGTTGTTCTTCTCGCCGAGCTTCCAGGCCAGGTTCGGCGTGGTTGGGCCGAGAATCACGTCCACCTCGTTGAAGGCACTGACGAAGTCGTTCTTGATCAGTCGGCGGATCTTCTGCGCTTTCAGGTAATAGGCATCGTAGTAACCGGCCGACAGGGCATAGGTGCCGATCATGATCCGGCGCTTGACCTCGGCACCGAAGCCTTCGCCGCGCGAGCGCTTGTACAGATCTTCGAGGTTGACCGGGTTTTCGCAGCGGTAGCCGAAGCGCACGCCATCGAAACGCGACAGGTTGGAGCTGGCTTCGGCCGGAGCGATCACGTAATAGGCCGGAATCGCATGCTGCATGGCCGGCAGGCTGATGTCCTTGACCGTGGCGCCGAGTTTTTTCAGCTCCTCGACCACGCTCAGCACCGCCTCGGCGATACGGCTGTCGAGGCCGGCACCGAAGTACTCCTTGGGCAAGCCGATGCGCAGGCCATTCAGCGGTTTGGCCAGTGCCGCGAGGTAGTCATCGACCGGCTGGTCGACGCTGGTGGAATCTTTCGGGTCGAAACCGGCCATGGCCTGCAGCATCAGTGCGCAGTCTTCGGCGCTACGGGCCAGTGGGCCGCCTTGGTCGAGGCTGGAGGCGTAGGCAATCATGCCCCAGCGCGAGACGCGGCCGTAGGTCGGCTTGATCCCGGTGAGGTTGGTCAGCGCCGCCGGTTGGCGGATCGAGCCGCCGGTGTCGGTGCCGGTGGCGGCCGGCAGCAGGCGTGCGGCTACTGCTGCGGCCGAGCCGCCGGAGGAGCCGCCCGGTACGCGGGTCAGATCCCAAGGGTTTTTCACCGCGCCGTAGTGGCTGGATTCGTTGGCCGAGCCCATGGCGAATTCGTCCATGTTCAGCTTGCCCAGGGTCACGGTGCCGGCGGCGGCGAGTTTCTCCACCGCGGTGGCGTTATAGGGCGCCTTGAAACCTTGGAGGATTTTCGAGCCGCAGCTGGTCAGCACATCTTTTGTGCAGAACAGGTCCTTGTGGCCGATTGGCGCGCCGAGCAGGGCGCCGGATTCACCCGCGGCGCGGCGGGCGTCGGCGGCCTTGGCCTGGCCTAGAGCCAGCTCTTCGGTGACGCTGATGAAGCTGTTGAGCTGCGGGTCGAGTTGCGCAATGCGTTGCAGCAGGCCGCGGGTCAGTTCCTCGGCGGAAAATTGTTTGGCAGCCAGGGCGCGGGCGATTTCAGCCAGGGTCAGTCGATGCATCACTCAATCACCTTGGGAACCAGATACAGGCCGTTCTCGACGGCCGGGGCGATCGCCTGGTAGGCGTCGCGGTGGTTTTCTTCGGTCACTGCGTCGGCGCGCAGGCGCTGGGTCGCTTCCAGGGGGTGAGCCAGTGGCTCGATACCCGTGGTGTCGACCGCCTGCATCTGATCGATCAGGCCGAGAATATTGTTGAGGGTCTCGGTTGTACGTGGAATTTCGCTTTCATTCAGGCCCAGTCGGGCCAGATGGGCGATTTTTTCCACCTCGGAGCGTTCAAGCGCCATTGAGGTTCTCCAGTAGAGGGCAGCCAATTGAAGTGTGCGTGGGTCGCCATGCCTAAGCAGGGTGTTTACAAATTACTGCACTCGGTCATGCTGCGTTGAAATCAGCCTCAAAATGCTCATGTACTACTCGTACACTCCGCTTTTTCGGCTGATTTCGCCTTGCCTGGCCATCGCTCGCTACTTTTGTAAACACCCTCTAGCAGGCCGTTGAAAAACTCCTGCGCTCGGCTAAGCGGCGTTGAAATCAGCCCGGGGCTCGGCGTCTCAAAATGCTTATGTACAGCTCGTACACGGCGCTTCTGACTCACTTCGCCTGCCCGGCGGGCTAGCCTGCGGTTGTTACTGCGCTCCGTAGCGGCTGAATGCGCCTGGCTACGCGGCCCGGCTTAGCCGTCGCTCGTTATATTTTTCAATGGCCTACGGGGCTGGGCAGGGAACGGATTCAGTGATTGGGTGGTCAAAGGCCGCGATGATGAGCGGTAAAGCCCCGAAAACAGGCAATCTAACATATTGCCGCCTTGCTCAAAATCCCTGTCGTTGTTAGAGTTTGCCGCACTTTTTACCTGCGCGTTACTCGCGCGTGCTTTATGCACACATTACCTGCGCGTTACCCGCGCGTTGCTTTTACCCACGCGTTGCCTAGGGTCCCTCTCCCATGTTCAAAAAACTGCGTGGCATGTTTTCCAGCGATCTGTCGATCGATCTGGGCACTGCCAATACCCTGATTTATGTGCGCGAGCGCGGTATCGTCCTGAACGAGCCTTCGGTCGTAGCCATCCGTACCCACGGCAACCAGAAGAGCGTCGTTGCTGTCGGTACTGAAGCCAAGCGCATGCTCGGTCGCACCCCTGGCAACATCGCAGCTATCCGGCCGATGAAGGATGGCGTGATCGCCGACTTCAGCGTGTGCGAGAAAATGTTGCAGTACTTCATCAACAAAGTTCACGAGAACAGCTTTCTGCAGCCTTCGCCGCGTGTGCTGATCTGCGTGCCGTGCAAATCCACCCAGGTGGAGCGTCGCGCCATCCGTGAATCGGCCCTGGGTGCCGGTGCCCGCGAAGTATTCCTGATCGAAGAGCCGATGGCCGCCGCTATCGGTGCCGGCTTGCCGGTGGAAGAGGCGCGTGGCTCGATGGTCGTCGATATCGGCGGCGGCACCACGGAAATCGCCCTGATTTCGCTGAATGGCGTGGTTTACGCCGAATCCGTACGGGTCGGTGGCGACCGTTTCGACGAAGCCATCATCACCTACGTGCGGCGCAACTACGGTTCGCTGATCGGTGAATCCACCGCTGAGCGGATCAAGCAGGAAATCGGCACCGCCTATCCAGGCGGTGAAGTGCGCGAAGTCGACGTGCGTGGCCGCAACCTGGCCGAGGGTGTGCCACGCGCCTTCACCCTCAACTCCAATGAAGTTCTGGAAGCCCTGCAGGAATCCCTGGCCACCATCGTGCAGGCGGTCAAGAGTGCGCTGGAGCAGTCGCCGCCGGAGCTGGCTTCGGATATCGCCGAGCGTGGCCTGGTGTTGACCGGTGGCGGTGCCTTGTTGCGTGATCTGGACAAGTTGCTGGCCCAGGAAACCGGTCTGCCGGTGATCGTTGCCGAAGACCCGCTGACCTGCGTCGCCCGTGGCGGCGGCAAGGCCCTGGATATGATGGATCGCCACACCATGGACCTGCTGTCCACGGAGTGAGCCGTCTGCGCCAAGTCTCGAGCTGCAAGCCGGGTTTCCACTCGCTTGCAGCTTTTTGTTTGCTGCTTGACGCTTGAGAGGAACTCGCCATAAAACCGCTATTTGCCAAAGGTCCTTCGCTCGGTGTACGCCTGCTGGTGTTCACAGTGCTATCGGCTGCGCTGATGGTGGTGGATGCGCGACTTACCGTGTTGCAGCCGTTGCGCAGCCAGTTGGGTCTTATTGTCGAGCCGGTCTACTGGTTTGGCCGTTTGCCGGTGACCCTATGGGACAGCGCCACTCAGGAACTCAGTTCGCGCAGCGACCTGGCGGCCGAGAATGAAAAACTCAAGGCCGAAAGCCTGATGATGCAGCGGCGGCTGCAGAAACTGGCGGCCTTGACCGAGCAAAATGTGCGCTTGCGCGAGCTGCTCAACTCGTCGGCGTTGGTCGATGATGATGTGTTGGCCACCGAGCTGATCGGTATCGACCCCAACCCCTTCACCCACCGCATCCTGATCGACAAGGGCGCCAAAGACGGCGTGCTGCTCGGCCAGCCGGTACTCGATGCACGCGGCCTGATGGGCCAGGTGGTCGAGGTGATGCCCTACACCTCGCGGGTGCTGCTGCTCACCGACACCACCCATAGCATCCCGGTACAGGTCAACCGCAATGGCCTGCGCGCGATCGCCACTGGCACCGGCAATCCGGAGCGCCTGGAGTTGCGCCATGTGGCCGATACTGCGGATATCAAGGAAGGCGATCTGCTGCTCAGCTCCGGGCTGGGCCAGCGTTTTCCGGCCGGCTATCCGGTGGCGGTGGTCACCGAGGTGATTCATGACTCCGGTCAGCCGTTCGCGATTGTCCGCGCCATGCCGACCGCCAACCTCAATCGCAGCCGCTACATGCTGCTGGTGTTTACCGATCCGCGCACGCCGGAGCAGCGCGCCAGCGATTCGGCCGAGGCCCAGGAGGCGGTGGATCGGCAGTCCCTTGAGCAATCGCCGCACTCGTCGGCAGTGCCTGCGGCGCAGAGCGACGCGCCAGCTACTTCATCCACCACTGCAGCGGAGCCTGGCCAATGATCGCTTTGCGTGCGCGCAATACCTGGGTGATCTGGCTCAGCCTGGCTCTCGCCCTGTTGCTCAGTGTGTCCAGCTTACCCAAGTTCATGGAGGTCGGCCGGCCGCTGTGGCTGGCGTTGTTCCTGACCTACTGGGTGCTGGCCTTGCCCCATCGGGTGGGCATGACCACGGCCTGGTGCACCGGCCTGTTGGCCGATGTGCTGAACGGTACGCTGCTGGGGCAGAATGCCCTGATTCTGACCCTGGTGATCTTCTTGGTATTGAACCTGCAGCAGCGCTTGCGCATGTTCCCCATGTGGCAGCAGAGCATGGTGCTGCTGGTGGTGTTCGGTCTAGCCCAACTGGTCCAGCTGTGGCTCAATGCCTTGACCGGCAACCGTCCGCCGACCCTGGCGTTCGTCTTGCCAGCACTGGTCAGCGCACTATTGTGGCCATGGGTCTGTGTCATCCTGCGCGGTGTGCACAAACGCCTCAGCGTCAATTGAGTGCGGCTGGCCCTGCACGAACTCGACAGGGAGAAGTCCGCATGACTACGCTTTATCTGGCGTCCGGGTCGCCGCGACGTAGCGAATTATTGGCCCAGATCGGTGTGCCCTTCATCACGCAAATCGTCCCCGTCGATGAAAATTCATTGCCAAACGAGTCACCCAGCGCCTATGTAGAGCGTCTGGCCCGCGCCAAAGCGCAGGCCGGACTGGCCGTCTTGGTTGATCCGGGTGATGCTGTAGTACTCGGTGCCGATACCGCGGTGGTCCTCGATGGGCAGATTCTCGGCAAGCCACAGGATCGCGACGAAGCCGTGGCGACCCTGAGCGCGCTGTCCGGTCGCGAGCATCAGGTGCTGACGGCGGTGGCCCTGGCGTCGACTGCCAAGGTGGCTGCGCGGGTGGTCAGCAGTCGGGTGAGCTTTCGGCAGTTGAGCCGTGCAGAGATCGAGGCGTATTGGGCCACCGGCGAGCCCCGGGACAAGGCTGGCAGTTATGGTATTCAAGGGCTGGCGGCAGTGTTCGTCAGCCAGTTGCAGGGCAGTTACTCGGCCGTGGTGGGCTTGCCCCTGTGCGAAACCGCCGAGTTGCTCGCAGAATTCAGCATTCCGTGCTGGCAGACGCTGCCAGTCCATAGTCAAGAGAGCGCTGGCCGCGGGTGAGTGAATCCTTGCGCTGAAGGCTTGGGTTCCCCCCGGTTCGCCGCTTCGCCGGAACAGAGATAGAGCCATGAGTGAAGAGATCCTGATCAATATCACGCCGATGGAGTCGCGCGTAGCGGTAGTGGAAAACGGTGTGCTGCAAGAGGTACACGTCGAGCGCACGCAGAAGCGCGGTATCGTCGGCAACATTTACAAGGGCAAGGTGGTGCGGGTGTTGCCGGGCATGCAGGCGGCGTTCGTCGACATCGGCCTGGATCGCGCTGCCTTTATTCATGCCGCGGAAATTTCCAGCCGTGAAGGCAGTGCGGTGGAAAGCATCAGCGCCCTGGTGCATGAAGGCCAGGCCTTGGTAGTGCAGGTCACCAAGGATCCGATCGGCAGCAAGGGCGCACGGCTGACCACGCAGTTATCGATCCCCTCGCGCTATCTGGTGTACATGCCGCGGACCAGTCATGTCGGCATCTCACTGAGGATCGAGGACGAAGCCGAGCGCGAACGCCTCAAGCAAGTGGTGGCGGACTGCGTGGCGGCTGAAGGCATCGCCGAGGCTGGCGGCTTTATCCTGCGCACCGCCGCCGATGGTGTGGGCGCCGACGAAATTCTGGTCGATATCCGCTACCTGCGCCGCCTGTGGGATCAGATTGCGGCGCAGAAGCAGAGCGCCCCGGCTCCTTCGGTGATCTACGAAGATCTCAGCCTGGCCTTGCGCACCCTGCGCGACCTGGTCGGCATGCGCACCGAGAAAATCCGCATCGACTCGCGGGAAACCTTTCAGAAGATCAGCCTGTTCGTCGCCGAGCTGATGCCGGAAATCGCCGATCGTCTGGAGCACTACCCGGGCGAACGGCCGATTTTTGATTTGTACGGCGTCGAAGACGAGATCCAGCGGGCGCTGGAGCGCAAGGTATCGCTGAAATCCGGTGGTTACCTGATCATCGACCCGGCCGAGGCGATGAGCACCATCGACGTCAATACCGGTGCCTTCGTCGGTCACCGCACCCTCGAAGAGACTATCTTCAAGACCAATCTTGAAGCGGCCACTGCCATCGCTCGGCAACTGCGCCTGCGCAATCTTGGCGGCATCATCATCATCGACTTCATCGATATGGAAGATGAAGAGCACCAACGCCAGGTGTTGCGAACCCTGGAAAAACAGCTGGAGCGCGATCACGCCAAGACCAACATCATCGGACTCACCGAGTTGGGCCTGGTGCAGATGACCCGCAAGCGCACGCGCGAGAGCCTCGAGCAGATACTCTGCGAGCCCTGCGGCTGCTGCCAGGGACGCGGCAAGATGAAGACCCCGGAAACCACCTGCTACGAGATATTCCGCGAGATTCTGCGTGAGGCGCGGGCCTACCAGGCCGAGGGCTATCGCGTGCTGGCCAACCAGAAAGTGGTGGATCGCCTGCTCGACGAAGAGTCGGGCAATGTTGCCGATCTCGAAGCCTTTATCGGCCGGACCATCAAATTTCAGGTCGAGACGATTTACTCCCAGGAGCAATACGATGTGGTGCTGCTGTGAATCCGTCGGCCGTGTTCAAGGTATGAACTGAATGGCGCTTCTGGCCCGTTTGTTGGTGGTGGCGTTGCGCTGGGGGCTGGGCTTGTGCGCACTGGGCCTGGTGCTGGCGGCGCTGTATGTCAGCCTCGGTCGCGAGTTGGTGCCGTGGGTCGCCGAATATCGCCTGGAGGCTGAAGACCAGGCCTCCGCGGCGCTCGGCATGCCGCTGCGTATCGGCAGACTGGAGGGGCGCTGGCAGGGCTTCGTGCCGCTGTTGATCGCCCATGACGTGCAGCTGGGCGAAGGTGTCAGCGCGCTGCGTCTGGATCAGGTACGCCTGACGCTGGACCCGTTCGCCAGCCTGTTTGCGCGCGAGCCGCGGCTGGCCAATCTTGAATTGGATGGCTTGCAGTTCAGTCTGCACCAGGACGAGCAGGGCGCTTGGACGTTGAAGGGGCTGCCGCAGCGCAGTGAGCCCGCAGCCCTGGATGTCGCTCAGGTATTGCAGCAGTTGCAAGCGGTGAACCGGGTGTCGCTGCTGAACAGCCAGGTGACCCTGGAAGCCCATGAGCGGCCGGCCGTTACCCTGACGTACGTCAACCTGACCCTGCGCAATGGCGCGAGTCGCCAGCGTCTGGATGCGCGCCTACTGCTCCCCGATGGCCAGCCGGTTGCCGTGCAACTGCGCACGCGCATGCGAGCCGAGCGCTGGCGCGAGGCGCAGGCCAACCTGTACCTGAGTCTGCCGCAAAGCGATTGGGCGCGCTGGTTGCCGCCGAGCGTGACGCGCGAGTGGCGCCTTGAGCAGTTGCAGGCCGGCGGTGAAGTCTGGCTGGACTGGGCCGATGGTGCCTTGCAGCGTGCCGTTAGCCGCCTGCATGCGCCGCAAGTGGTCGCTGCCTATCGCGAGCGTGAGGCGGCGCAGGTGCAGAACCTCGCCCTCAACGCCTATTTCAACCGCACCGAGCTGGGCTTCGAGCTGCTGCTGGACGATCTCGCCCTGAGCCAGGGGGAGACCCGCTGGGGCGAGGTGCAGCTGGGTATCAGTCATCTTCAGGGCAGTACTGAAGCCGAAGAACAGTGGTCGCTTGGCGCCGATCGCCTCGACTTGGCGCCGCTGCTACCGCTGGTCAAGGCCCTGGCGCCCTTGCCGGACAAGAGTCTGGCGCTGCTCGAAAGCCTGCAGCCGCAGGGGGCCTTGCGCAACATCCAGGTGGACTACCGGCCGCAGGCCGAAGGCGACAAGCGCCTGCAGTTCGCCGCCAATCTCGAGCGCATCGGCTTTGCCGCCTATTTGGCTTCGCCCGCGGCAGAAAACATCAGCGGCAGTGTGGCCGGTGACCTGGGGCAGGGCGAGCTGCGCCTGGCAGCAGAGAATTTCTCCCTGCACCTGGATACGTTGTTCCCCAAACCCTGGCTGTATAGCCAGGCCAACGCCCGGCTGACCTGGCAACTGGATGAGCAGGCCTTCACCCTGCGCAGCCCCTATTTGCAAGTGGTCGGTGAGGAGGGGCCAGTTGCCGGTGACTTCCTGATCCGTCTGATGTTCGATCCCGAGGCCGAGGACTACATGGATCTGCGTGTGGGTCTGCGTAACGGCGACGCGCGTTATACCGAGAAATACCTGCCGACCCGTGCACCTGACTTTAGTCCGCAACTGGCTGACTGGTTGAAAAGCGCGATTCGCGGCGGCAAGGTCAATGAAGGCTATTTTCAATTTCAGGGTTCGCTGATCAAGGGCTCCGCCGATTCCGCGCGCAGCCTCAGCCTGTTCTTCGCCGTGGAAGATGCCGAGCTGGCCTTCCAGCCGGGTTGGCCGGCACTGCGCGAGGCACGTGGCGATGTGTTCATCGAAGACAGCGGCGTGCGGGTACGGGTGGCCGAGGGGCGCATACTCGATAGTCGGGTGCGCAATGCCGAGGCTGACATCCCCCACGCAGCGCCGGGGCAGGCACTGCGGCTGCGGTTGACCAGCGAGCTGGAAAGCAACGTCGTCGATGCCCTGAAGATACTCCAGGATGCACCCATGGGCACTGCCGAGACGTTCGCCGGCTGGCAGGGCGAGGGGCCGTTATCGGGTAGGCTGAAACTCGATCTGCCGCTGCGCAAGGGGCAGGCAGCGGACGCGGACGTGATAGTCGACTTCGCCACCAAAGGTGCGCGGCTGCAGTTGCGCACTCCCGAGCTGGAGCTCAGCCAGCTCAAGGGGGCTTTTCGCTATGACACGGCCAGTGGCTTGAGTGCCCCGGACATTCGCGCGCAAGTCCTCGGCCATGCCGTGCGGGGCAAGGCAATCGCGGAGGGTACCCGCGGCCAGGCGCGCACCCAGATCGAGGCCGGCGGGCAGGTGCCGCTGAGCAACCTGACGGCTTGGCTGGGCGTGACCGCACCGCTGCCTCTGAGCGGTACCTTGCCCTATCGCCTGCGCCTGACTCTGGATGGGGTCGACAGCCAGCTGCGCGTGGATTCCAATCTCCAGGGGGTGGCCGTCGCACTACCAGCGCCCTTCGGCAAAAGCGCCAGCGAGGAAGGTTATGCCGATTGGCGCATGACCTTGAATGGCGCCGAGCGCCGCTATTGGCTGGATTATGCCGATCTGGCGAGTCTGGCCTTTGCGGCACCGCCCGGCCAGTTAGCCGAGGGCCGCGGCGAACTGCGTCTGGGTGACGGCCCGGCGCTGTTGCCGGCGGCGAAGGGTGTGCGCTTGCGTGGGCAAGTCCGCGAACTGGATTGGCCGGCCTGGCAGGCGGCGCTCAAGCCTTATGCCGGTGTGGCGCGCGAGGATGCGCAGCAGGTGTTCAAGGATGCACAGCTGCAGATCGGTCGATTCAGCGGCTTTGGCAGCACTGTCGACAACCTCGGGGTACAGCTTAAGCGTGCGCCTGCAGCTTGGTTGCTTCACCTGGATAGCCAGCTATTGAAAGGTCGGGTCGACTTGCCGGACGCCGACGCGACGCCTATCGCGGTCAACCTGGAGTACCTGCGTTTGCCGGCGGCCGCCGCCAAGGATGCCGCGGTCGAGGACAAGCCGGACCCGTTGCTTGGCGTCGACCCGCGGCAGATTCCGCTTCTCGATCTGCACATCGATCAGGTGCTGCAAGGTACCGAGGCGCTGGGCGCGTGGTCGCTGAAAGCGCGACCGAGCGCTAGGGGGGTGCAGTTCAACGACCTGGATCTGAATCTGAAAGGCTTGCAGCTGACCGGTCGCGCCGGTTGGCAGGGTACGGCAGATGCCAGCAGCAGTTGGTACAAGGGGCGCCTGCAGGGCAAGGACCTGGCCGATGTGCTGCTGGCCTGGGACTTTGCGCCGACGGCCAGCAGTGAAAGCTTTCATCTGGATGTCGATGGGCGTTGGCCGGGTTCGCCGGCGTGGATCAGTCTGAAGCGCTTTTCCGGCAGCCTGGATGCAACCTTGCGCAAGGGCCAGTTCACTGAAGTGCAAGGCCCTGCATCGGCGCTGCGGGTATTTGGCCTGCTCAATTTCAACTCGATTGGCCGCCGTCTGCGCCTGGACTTTTCCGACCTGCTCGGCAAGGGCTTGAGCTATGACCGGGTCAAGGGGCTACTGGTCGCCAGCGACGGGGTGTACGTCACTCGCAAACCCATTACCCTGACCGGGCCATCGAGCAATCTGGAGCTGGACGGCACCCTGAACCTGGCCGATGACCTGGTCGATGCCAAGCTGCTGGTGACCTTGCCGGTGACCAACAACTTGCCGCTGGCGGCGTTGATCGTCGGCGCACCGGCGATTGGCGGGGCGTTATTTCTGGTGGACAAGCTGCTGGGCGATCGCGTGGCACGTTTTGCCAGTGTGCAATACAGCGTCAAAGGCCGTTGGCAGGATCCACAGATCACGTTCGACAAGCCTTTCGAGAAGTCGCGCTGACAGGTTGTTGAAAAAACCGCTGCGCCAGGCGATGCAGCCGATGGCCATGGCTTGTAAGCTGAAGATCCAACCACTCACCGACCTGGAGCGCGCATGACCCTTGCGGTGATTCAAATGGTCAGCCGGGACGATGTGCCGGCCAATCTGCTCCAGGCCCGGCGTCTGCTTGAGCAGGCCGCGGCGGGCGGAGCGCGCCTGGCGGTATTGCCGGAGAACTTCGCCGCCATGGGGCGCCGCGACCTAGCCGCGCTGGGCCGCAGCGAAGCGCGCGGTGAAGGGCCGATCCTGCCCTGGTTGAAACAGGCCGCCCGCGACCTCAAGTTATGGATAGTGGCCGGTACCTTGCCCTTGCCGCCCGCAGGTCAGCCCGAGGCAAAGGCGCGGGCCTGTTGCCTGTTGCTCGACGAGCATGGCGAGCAGGTTGCGCGCTACGACAAGCTGCACCTGTTCGATGTGGAGGTCGGCGACAGCCAGGGCCGTTACCGCGAGTCCGATGATTTTGCCCACGGCAGCCAGGTCGTGGTGGTCGATACCCCCGTTGGGCGCCTGGGGTTGACGGTTTGCTACGACCTGCGTTTCCCTGAGTTGTATGGCGCCCTGCGTGACGCCGGGGCTGAGTTGATCAGCGTACCGGCGGCCTTTACCGCGCTGACCGGTGCGGCGCATTGGCAGATACTGGTGCGGGCCCGGGCCATCGAGACCCAGTGTTACCTGCTGGCCGCCGGTCAGGGCGGCATTCATCCCGGCGGGCGCGAGACCTTCGGCCATTCGGCCATCGTCGATCCCTGGGGTCGGATGTTGGCCGAGCAGGCGCAAGGCGAAGCGGTCTTGCTGGCTAGCCGCGATGCCGTCGAGCAGGCGGCGATTCGCCAACGCATGCCGGTAAGCCGGCATAAACGATTTTTTGCAGCGGCCGAACCACGGCTGCCTGGTTTGGAACAGTCATGAACGAGATGAAACAGCCATGAACGAGATGAAGCAGTTATGAGCGAGATGTTGTTATCCGTCAGTGAGCACCTGTTGGGCCCAGGCGGCTTGACCCTCGACCATCTACCAGGGGTGCTGGGCGAGTTGTCCGGCCCCGGTATCGATGCTGCCGATCTGTATTTCCAGAGCCAGGTGTCCGAGACCTGGGTGCTGGAGGACGGCATCGTCAAGGAAGGCAGTTTCAATCTGGATCAGGGCGTCGGTGTGCGTGCCCAGTCCGGCGAGAAAACCGGGTTTGCCTACAGCAATGCCATCACCGCCGAGGCACTGACCCAGGCCGCCCGTGCGGCCCGCTCGATTGCCCGCGCCGGGCAGAACGCGCGGGTGCAGGCCTTCAGCAGCCCGCAGGTCACTGCCTTGTATGCAGCGGAAAACCCGCTGGACGTAATCGGTCGGGCGCAGAAGGTCGAGTTGCTCAAGCAGATCGATGTGGCCACGCGTGCTCTCGATTCGCGGATCAAGCAGGTCACGGTCAGTCTCGCCGGGGTCTGGGATCGCATTCTGGTGGCGGCGCAGGACGGCAGCCTGGGCGTCGATATTCGTCCGCTGGTGCGTTTCAATGTCAGCGTGATCGTCGAGCAGAACGGCCGCCGCGAGCGTGGCAGCCATGGTGGTGGTGGGCGTAGCGACTACCGCTACTTCATGAGCGAGGATCGCGCCATGGGTTATGCCCGCGAAGCGCTGCGCCAGGCCCTGGTCAATCTCGAAGCGATTCCCGCGCCAGCCGGCACCCTGCCGGTGGTGATGGGCGCCGGTTGGTCCGGCGTGCTGCTGCACGAGGCGGTCGGCCATGGCCTGGAAGGCGATTTCAATCGCAAGGGCAGTTCCGCCTACAGCGGGCGCATGGGCGAGAAGGTCGCCTCCAGCCTGTGCACCATCGTCGACGACGGCACTCTGGTCGGGCGTCGTGGCTCGCTCAGCGTGGATGACGAAGGCACGCCGACGCAGTGCACCACGCTGATCGAGAACGGCGTGCTCAAGGGCTATATGCAGGACAAGCTGAACGCCCGCCTGATGGGGCTGGCACGCACCGGCAACGGTCGCCGCGAATCCTACGCGCACCTGCCGATGCCGCGGATGACCAATACCTACATGCTGGCTGGGGAAAGCGACCCGGAAGAAATCATCCGCTCGGTGAAGAAAGGCATTTACTGCGCCAACCTCGGCGGCGGCCAGGTCGACATTACCAGCGGCAAGTTCGTCTTCTCCACCAGCGAGGCCTACCTGATCGAAGACGGCAAGATCACCGCGCCGGTCAAGGGCGCCACCCTGATCGGCAACGGCCCCGAGGCCATGAGCCGGGTATCGATGGTCGGCAACGACCTGGCCCTGGACAGCGGCGTCGGCACCTGCGGCAAGGACGGTCAATCGGTGCCGGTCGGCGTCGGCCAGCCGACCCTGAAGATCGATGCGATTACCGTCGGCGGCACAGGCTCCTAGGACGTGGGTTAGCCGAGGGCGTTACCCACCTTTACGGCAGGATCAACGCAATCCGCGTTGGGCTTCGTCCAGTTCGCGGATGTACTTGAAGATTTTGCGCGAGGTCGCTGGCGCTTTGTTCTGCGCCAGTTCGTGCTGGGCCTGGCGAATCAACTGCCGCAGGTGTTGCCGATCTGCTTCAGGATAGTCGCCAACAAAGGCTTCCAGGGTGTCGTCGGTACCGTTGATAAGACGGTCACGCCAGCGCTCCAGGCCATGAAAGCGTTCGTTGTACTGACGGGTGGAGGCATCAAGCTGGTCGAGCAGGGTAAGAATCGCTTCGATGTCCTGATCGCGCATCAGCCGGCCGATAAACTGCATATGGCGCTTTTTCGCGGAATTGGCCGTGTGCTTGGGCGCCTCTTCGAGGGCGCGGCGCATTTCGTCGGTCAACGGCAGTTTGTTGAGCAAGTCGGGCTTCAGGGTGGTCAGGCGTTGACCCAGGTCTTGCAAGGCGTGCAGCTCGCGCTTGACCTGGGTTTTACTCTTCTCGCCGGAGAAGTCATCAAGATATTCAGGCATGGGGGGGGTCCAATGGAAAACGCCGCCATGATAGCAAGTATCCAACTGCAAGCGTTCAGCCCGCAGCATCACGCGCGAAGCTCGCAGTAGATCCGGAACAGATTCTTAGGAGTGGTTATGAGTGCAGTAGATAGTGTCGGCCCCGAAGCCGTGCCGCAGTTGCAGGCCCAGGTCGAGCAGATTATCGCCGAGGCGAAGAAGCAGGGCGCCAGTGGCTGTGAGGTGGCCGTGTCGGTGGAACAAGGCTTGTCCACGTCGGTTCGCCAGGGCGAAGTCGAAACGGTCGAATTCAATCGTGACCAGGGTTTCGGTATCACCCTGTATGTCGGCCAGCGCAAGGGCTCGGCCAGCACCTCGGCAAGTGGCGATGCCGCTATCCGGGAAACCGTGGCGGCGGCTCTGGCGATCGCCAAGCATGCGTCGGAAGATGAGGCAGCAGGCTTGGCCGATGCCGAGCTGATGGCGCGCGAGTTTCCGCAACTGGATTTGTATCACGCCTGGGCGGTCAGTCCGGAGCAGGCCATCGAGCAGGCGCTGCGCTGTGAAGCTGCAGCCTTTGCCGCGGACCCGCGGATCAAGAACGCCGACGGCACCACCCTCAATACCCATCAGGGCTGCAGGGTCTATGGCAATAGTCATGGTTTCATCTCAGGCTATGCCAGCACGCGGCACAGCTTGAGCTGTGTGATGATCGCCGAAGATGGCGGGCAGATGCAGCGCGATTACTGGTATGACGTCAATCGTCAGGGCGAGCTGCTGGCCGATGCCGCAGGGATTGGTCAGCGTGCCGCGCAGCGTGCGGTCAGTCGTCTGGGCGCGCGGCCGGTACCGACCTGCGAAGTGCCGGTGCTGTTTTCCGCCGAACTGGCGACGGGGCTGTTTGGGCATTTCCTCGCGGCTATTTCCGGCGGCAACCTGTACCGTAAGTCATCCTTTCTCGAAGGTGCCCTGGGCCAGCAGTTGTTCCCCGAGTGGCTGACTCTCGACGAGCGTCCGCATATTCCGCGTGCCCTGGGCAGTGCGGCCTTCGACGGCGATGGGCTGGCGACCTATGCCAAGCCCTTTGTCGCGGGCGGCGAGCTGGTCTCCTACGTGCTGGGCACCTACTCGGGGCGCAAGCTGGGCATGCCGAGTACGGCCAACTCTGGAGGTGTGCATAATCTGTTCGTCAGCCATGGCGCGGAAGACCAGAACGCGCTGCTCAAGCGCATGGGCCGTGGCCTGTTGGTCACCGAGTTGATGGGCCAGGGCCTGAACATGGTCACCGGCGACTATTCGCGAGGGGCTGGTGGTTTTTGGGTAGAGAACGGCGAGATCCAGTTCCCGGTGCAGGAGGTGACCATCGCCGGCAACCTGCGCGACATGTTCAAACAGATAGTCGCGGTGGGTAACGATCTCGAGCTGCGCAGTAATATCCGCACCGGCTCGGTGTTGATCGAGAAGATGACGGTGGCGGGTAGCTGACGCCAGCCCTAAGCGGCAAGCTAAAAGTAAAAAACGAAAGGGCGCCCATTGGCGCCCTTTCGTTTGGCTGTTTCTCAAGGTTCTCTGTCCCTGGCAATCTAAAGCTGCAAGAAAAACAGGAGGTCAACTGAGTGAATACGAGGGCACACTGCTTGTCGCTTGCGCGCTTATTCGCCTTCGTCGAAGTAGTTGTTGATCAGTTCGACCAGGGAGTTGAGTGCGTCATCGTCCTGCTCACCTTCGGTGTGCAGGTGAATCGGCGTGCCTTTGCCAGCCGCGAGCATCATTACCGCCATGATGCTTTTGCCGTCCACCAGGCTCTCCGGTGCGCGGCCGACCCTGACCTGGCAGGGGAAGCGCCCGGCGACACCGACGAACTTGGCGGCTGCGCGTGCATGCAGGCCCAGTTTGTTGATGATGGTGACTTGGCAGGTGGGCATCGCGGCAGGATCCTTAGCTAAGGTCGCGGTGGCGAACCTGGACGTTTTTCAGAATGGGTTTCAGGGCCTCGCCCAGGCGATTGGCCAGGTATACCGAGCGGTGATGACCGCCAGTGCAACCTATTGCCACCGTGACATAGGCGCGGTTGCTGGCGGCGAAGCGGGGCAGCCATTTCTTCAGGTAGGCGAGGATGTCCTGGAACATTTCCTCGACATCGGCCTGGGCCGCCAGATAATCGGCAACCGGCTGGTCGATCCCGGAAAAATCGCGCAGGTCCGGCTTCCAGTAGGGGTTGGGCAGGCAGCGCACATCGAACACCAGATCGGCATCCACCGGCATGCCGCGCTTGAAGCCGAACGACTCGACCAGAAAGGCCGTGCCTGGCTCCGGTTGATTGAGCAGGCGCAGCTTCAGGCTGTCGCGCAACTGGTAGAGGTTGAGATGGGTGGTGTCGATTTGCAGGTCGGCGAGGTCGGTGATTGGCCCGAGCAGCAGACTTTCATCGGCAATGGCCTCGGCCAGCGAGCGGTTCGCGTTGGTCAGCGGATGGCGCCTGCGGGTCTCGGAAAAACGCTTGAGCAGGGTTTCCTCATCGGCATCCAGGTAGACCACGTCGCACTTGATATGCCGCGCACGGACCTCTTCGAGGATTTCCGGGAAACGCTTGAGCTGGCTGGGCAGGTTGCGCGCGTCGATCGACACGGCGACTTGTGGGTGGAGCAGTTCGGTGTCCTGCAGGGTGCGCTCCGCCAGTTCGGGGAGCAGGCCGGCCGGCAGGTTATCGATGCAGTAGAAGCCGTTGTCCTCAAGGACGTCGAGGGCGGTGCTTTTGCCGGAGCCGGAGCGACCGCTGACGATGATCAAGCGCATGGTCAGGCCCGGTTGAGTTGGCTTTGTATGTCCACCACGACCTGATACAGCGCGTCGCTGCTCTGGGCTTGGCGCAAACGCTCACGCACATCGCTGCGGTCGAGCATGCTGGCAATCTGGCGCAGCAGTTCCAAGTGTTCGTCGGTGGCCGCTTCCGGTACCAGCAGGACGAACAGCAGGTCGACCGGGGCGCCGTCTATGGCGTCGAAGTCCACCGCTGCATCCAGGCGCAACAGCGCACTGATCGGTGCGTTACAGCCCGGCAGGCGACAGTGCGGAATGGCAATGCCATTACCGAAACCGGTCGAGCCGAGTTTTTCACGGGCGATCAGGCTTTCGAAGATGTCTTGGCCATCCAGGTCGGGCAGTTCGCGTGCCACCAGGTTGGCTATCTGTTCGAGTACGCGTTTCTTACTGCCTCCCGGCACGTTCACCAGGGAACGGCCGGGGGTCAGGATATTTTCGAGTCGGATCATAGGAGGGAGGCGATCTCAGCGGGCCATAGCGCCCTGCTGGCGGTCGATCTGCTTTTCCTTGTGCTTGATGAGTTGGCGGTCGAGTTTGTCGGTCAGTAGGTCGATGGCTGCGTACATGTCGTCGTGCTCGGCATTGGCGACCACTTCGCCGCCGGCGATATGCAGGGTCGCTTCGATTTTCTGCTTGAGCTTCTCGACCTCCATGGTGACTTGCACGTTGGTGATCTTGTCGAAGTGGCGCTCCAATCGACCGAGTTTTTCGTCGATATAGTCGCGCAGGGCGTCGGTCACATCCAGCTGATGTCCACTGATGTTGACTTGCATACCGTTTCTCCTTGTTGCCGCGGATGAGAGGCAGGCTACCGGGCCTGCCGCCGGAATACTTTGGCGTGAAAGACGCTGGCAAGTCACACCTGGCGCTGTCGCTCGGGTCTTGGCAGTGTGGCTGCTATCGCGAGAGCGAGGCCGGGTATGACGTATGCCTTGTTTGTGGGTCTTTCGTCGAGTGCCACCTTACATCAATCGCTTACGCTCGCTAGAAGGCGCTATACCAAGCGATTCACGGTATTTTGCGACTGTGCGGCGGGCTACTTGTATGCCCTGTGCCTCCAGTAAACCAGCGATCTTGCTGTCACTCAACGGCTTTTTTGCATTTTCCGCGGCGACCAGTTTTTTGATGATGGCGCGGATCGCCGTCGACGAGCATTCGCCGCCTTCGGAGGTGCTGACGTGGCTGGAGAAGAAATATTTCAGCTCATAAATACCACGTGGGGTGTGCATGAATTTTTGCGTGGTGACCCGCGAAATGGTCGACTCATGCATGCCCACCGCCTCGGCGATGTCGTGCAGGACCAGTGGCTTCATCGCCTCGTCGCCGTAGTCGAGAAAGCCGCGCTGGTGCTCGACGATCTGGGTGGCGACCTTCATCAGGGTTTCGTTGCGACTCTGCAGGCTCTTGATGAACCAGCGCGCTTCCTGCAGCTGGTTGCGCATGAAGGTGTTGTCGGCGCTGGAGTCGGCGCGTTTGACGAAACCGGCGTATTGCGCATTGACCCGCAGGCGCGGCATGGCTTCCTGGTTCAGTTCTACCAGCCAGCGTTCGTTGTGCTTGCGCACGATGACGTCAGGCACCACGTATTCTGGCTCACTCGACTCGATCTGCGAGCCGGGGCGCGGATTGAGGCTCTGGATCAGTTCGATGACCTGGCGCAGCTCGTCTTCCTTGAGCTTCATGCGGCGCATCAGCTGGCTGTAGTCACGACTGCCGAGCAGGTCGAGGTAGTCGTTGGCCAGGCGTTGAGTCTCGGTCAGCCAGGGTGTCTTGGCTGGAAGCTGGCGCAGTTGCAGGAGCAGGCACTCGCGCAGGTCGCGGGCGGCAATGCCGGCTGGCTCGAACTGCTGGATGCGGTGCAGTACGGCTTCCACTTCGTCGAGCTCGATGTCCAGGTCCGGGTCGAAGGCTGCGACGACTTCCTCGAGGCTTTCTTCCAGGTACCCCTGATAGTTGATGCAGTCGATCAGGGTGACCCCGATCAGCCGATCCTTGTCGGACATCGGCGCCAGATTGAGCTGCCAGAGCAGGTGACTCTGCAGGCTTTCGCCAGCCGAAGTGCGAGTAGTGAAGTCCCACTCGTCATCGTCGTTGCTCGGCAGGCTGCTGGCGCTGGTCTGATAGACGTCTTCCCACGCGGTGTCGACCGGCAGCTCGTTGGGGATACGTTCGTTCCATTCGCCCTCTTCCAGGTTGTCCACGGTCTGTGGGGTTTCCTGGTGGTTGTTGTCCTGGTAGGACTCTTCCTGCTGAGGGGCGGGCGCCGGGTTTTCGGCGCCGTCGGCCAAGGGGTTCGCGTTGTCGAAGTCGTCACCGTCTTCTTCGCGCTCGAGCATCGGGTTGGACTCCAGGGCCTCCTGGATCTCTTGCTGCAGATCTAGGGTAGACAATTGGAGTAGGCGAATAGCCTGTTGCAGCTGCGGGGTCATCGTCAGCTGCTGGCCCATTCTCAGGACTAGCGATGGTTTCATTGCAGACCTTATTTGCCGGCGTCTGTGCGCAATCCACTACAGGGCGCCGTAGCGCCACAAGGAAGCAAATTATATGCCTGATCTGCAGTGGTTTGCCTAGCTCTGGCTGCTGTTCGGTTGAGGAAAACCGCTGTTACAGGCGGAACTCGTGCCCCAGGTAAACGTCTTTGACCAGTTGGTTGGCCAGAATAGCATCGGCATCGCCTTCGGCAATCAGTTGGCCGTCGCTGACGATGTAGGCTGTTTCACAGATATCCAGGGTCTCGCGGACATTGTGGTCGGTGATCAGTACGCCGATTCCCTTGGCCTTGAGGTGGTGGATAATCTGCTTGATGTCGCCGACCGAGATCGGGTCGACTCCGGCGAAGGGTTCGTCGAGCAGGATGAATTTTGGTGCGCTGGCCAGGGCGCGGGCGATTTCCACGCGACGGCGTTCACCACCAGACAGGCTCATGCCGAGGTTGTCGCGGATGTGGCTGATATGGAATTCCTGCAGCAGGCTTTCCAATTCTTTGCGACGACTGGCCCGATCCAGCTCCTTGCGGGTCTCGAGGATGGCCATGATGTTGTCGGCCACGCTGAGCTTGCGAAAAATCGAGGCTTCTTGCGGCAAGTAACCGATACCGGCGCGGGCGCGGCCGTGCATCGGCAGGTGGCTGACGTCGAGGTCGTCGATCAGTATGCGGCCCTGATCGGCCTGCACCAGGCCGACGACCATGTAGAAACAGGTGGTCTTGCCCGCGCCGTTGGGGCCGAGCAGGCCAACGATCTGCCCGCTGTCGATGCTCAGGCTGACGTCGCGCACGACTTGGCGGCCTTTGTAGCTCTTGGCCAGGTGCTGGGCTGTCAAAGTGGCCATTGCTACTGTGCCTGCTGTTCGGCTGGTGGGTTCTTCGGCTGGATCACCATGTCGATGCGTGGGCGCGGCGTAGTGATGTTGGTGCCGGTGGCACGCCCGGCATTGACGATCTGGCGGCGGGTGTCATAGATGATTTTCTCGCCCTCGAAGGTATTGCCTTCCTGGATCACCTTGGCCTGGTCGATCAGCACGATGCGCTCATTGGCGGCGAAATACTGGATGGTCAGGCCGTAGGCTTTGACGATCTGCTTGTCCGCAGATGGTTTCTGCTCGTAATAGGCGGGTTTGCCGACCGAGGTGAAAATTTCGATGTCGCCCTGGGCGTTCTGGGTGATGGTCACGGTGTCGCCGGTGATCTTCAGGGTGCCCTGGGTGATGATCACGTCGCCGCGATAGACCGCGACGCCTTGTCGATCATCGAGTTCGGCACTGTCGGCCTGTACGCGAATCGGTTGCTCACGGTCAGTGGGCAGCGCCCAAGCGCACGCGCTTCCGAGCGCGACGCTCAAGCTGAGCAAAAAGGGGAAGGTTTTAACGAACCTCATGCTGGCCTCTTACGTTGGACAGCAGGAGCATCCTGCCGTCATTCAAATACGCTTTCATTCCTTGTGCCGTGGTCACTCCATTGGCCGCGACGATTCTAACGGCTTGCTGGGTCTGCGCATATTCCTTATCCGGAAATACGGTCAGGCGGCTGGTGGTCAGGATAGTTGGGCGGCCCTTGGCATCGGTGCGTTCGACGCGGACGTTGTCGATCAATTCCACTTCCTTGCCTTGCGGCGCCACTTCGGCGCGCTCGCTACTCACCTTCCAGGGTAGTTCGGTGCCGCGATACAGGTGCAGGAAGGGGCTGGTCAGCAGGGTGATGTCGCTGCTCTTGATGTGCTCCAGCTTGTCGCTGGTCATCTGGTAATGCAGCTTGCCGTCGGCCTGGTATTGCACGGTAGTGGCATTGACCACATAGAAGTCGATGGCGTTTTCGTCGCTGGCTCGTACCGGCTGCTCGGAGAAACTGTCGGGGTTGATGTTCCAGTAGCCTACGGCGGCAAGCAGTGCGGCCGCGAACGTGTAAAGGACGGGTGTCAGCAATTTGCGCAGCATAGTGGGCTCTACAGGTAGGCGGCTTGGGCGGCGTCGAGGCTGCCTTGGGCGCGCATGATCAGCTCGCAGAATTCGCGGGCTGCGCCTTCGCCGCCGCGGGCCTGGGTCACGCCATGGGCATGCTGGCGCACAAACGCGTCTGCGCTGGCGACCGCCATGCCCAGGCCAACCCGGCGGATCACCGGCAGGTCCGGCAGGTCGTCACCCAAATAGGCGACTTGCTCATAGCTTAGGCCGAGTTCGCCGAGCAGCTCATCCAGGACGACAAGCTTGTCTTCGCGGCCCTGGTACAGGTGCTGGATGCCCAGATTTTTTGCCCGGCGTTCGACTACCGGAGTCGTGCGTCCGCTGATTATGGCGGTGCGCACGCCCGAAGCGATCAGCATCTTGATGCCGTGGCCGTCGAGGGTGTTGAACGTCTTGAACTCGCTACCGTCGACCAGGAAGTAGAGCTTGCCGTCGGTGAGCACGCCGTCGACATCGAAAATCGCCAGTTTGACTGCCTGGGCGCGTTGTTGCAGGTCAGGGTTGATCGCATCAGGGGGCATCACATTACTCCGGCGCGTAGCAGGTCGTGCATATTCAGGGCGCCGACCGGGCGGTCGTCGCTGTCGACCACTACCAGTCCGCTGATCTTGTGGTCTTCCATGATTTTCAGTGCTTCGGCGGCGAGCATCTCCGCGCGGGCGGTTTTGCCGTGCACGGTCATCACGTCATCGATCCTCGACTGACGCACATCGATGCCGCGATCCAGGGTGCGGCGCAGATCGCCATCGGTGAAGACCCCAGCCAGGCGTCCGTCGCCCTCGACTACTACGGTCATGCCCAGGCCTTTCTTGGTCATTTCCAGCAGGGCGTCACGCAGCGAGGTGCCGCGCTGCACGCTAGGCAGGCTGGAACCGGCATGCATGACGTTCTCCACTTTTAGCAGCAGGCGTCGGCCAAGGGCGCCGCCGGGGTGGGAGAAGGCAAAATCTTCGGCGGTAAAGCCGCGGGCTTCCAGTAGGGCAATGGCCAGGGCGTCGCCGAGGACCAGGGAGGCGGTGGTGGACGAGGTCGGCGCCAGGTTGAGTGGGCAGGCTTCCTGGGATACGCGGGCGTCCAGGTTGACTTCGGCGGCCTTGGCCAGCGGCGAGTCCGGGTTGCCGGTCATGCTGATAAGGGTGATGCCGAGGCGCTTGATCAGCGGCAGCAGGGTGATGATTTCCGCCGTCGAGCCCGAGTTGGACAGGGCCAGCACTACGTCGTCGCGGGTGATCATGCCCATGTCGCCATGGCTGGCTTCGGCCGGATGAACGAAAAATGCGGTGGTGCCGGTGCTGGCCAGGGTGGCGGCAATCTTGTTGCCGATATGCCCTGACTTGCCCATACCGACCACCACCACGCGGCCCTTGCTGGCCAGAATGAGTTCGCAGGCGCGAATAAAATTGCTGTCGATACGTGGCAGCAGCTCTTCAATCGCCTCGAGTTCCAGGCGAATGGTGCGTTGTGCGGACTTGATCAGCTCGTTGGACTGGCTCATGGCGTCTTTATAGGCATATCGAGTAAAAGGCGGCGATTATAGCGGGAAAGTTTCGTGCGCTCACCTTTGAATCGTTCGGCGGCCGGACTTGAGCGCTTTTGGCGGCCGCGTGCAGGCAAGTGTTCAATTATGGGTTCGGTGGTTTGTAAACAAATGTTCGATCTTGGGCAGGCTAATTCGGCAATGTTATAGTGCTCGGCCATTTTCGGCCGGTCCGGCAACTGCAGTGTCTTCGCAGCGCTGGCGGGCGTCTGTCAGGGAGGCTGCATCCAAGGAGTCGAGATGAGTGCCGAGCAGCAATATGCGGTCGAGCTGAAAAACCTCAGTTTTCAGCGGGGCGACCGGGACATTTTCAAAGATATAGACATTCGCATCCCGCGTGGCAAGGTCACCGGCATCATGGGGCCTTCCGGCTGTGGCAAGACCACGCTGTTGCGCCTGATCGGTGCGCAGCTCAGGCCGAGCAAGGGGGAGGTGTGGGTCAATGGGCTGAACTTGCCGAACCTCTCGCGCAGCGAGCTGTTCGACATGCGCAAGCAGATGGGCGTGCTGTTCCAGAGCGGCGCGCTATTCACCGACCTGGATGTGTTCGAGAACGTCGCCTTTCCGCTGCGTGTGCACACCCAGCTGCCTGACGAAATGATCCGTGACATTGTCCTGATGAAGCTGCAGGCCGTGGGTCTGCGCGGTGCGCTGGAATTGATGCCGGATGAGTTGTCCGGTGGCATGAAGCGCCGCGTAGCGCTGGCGCGGGCGATTGCCCTCGATCCCCAGATACTGATGTACGACGAGCCTTTCGTTGGCCAGGATCCGATTGCCATGGGGGTGCTGGTGCGCTTGATTCGTTTGCTCAGCGATGCCTTGGGTATTACCAGCATCGTGGTGTCCCATGACCTGGCGGAAACCGCCAGCATTGCCGATTACATCTACCTGGTGGGCGACACCAAGGTGCTCGGTCAGGGCACGCCGGACGAGTTGATGAACTCGGATGACCCTCGCGTTCGCCAGTTCATGCAAGGCATTCCAGACGGGCCGGTGCCGTTTCACTTTCCGGCGGCAGACTACCGCGACGATTTATTGGGGGGGCACTGATGCACAAGACATCTACGCTCGAACGGATCCGCCTGTTGGGTCGCGCCGGCATCGATGCGGTTGCCACGCTTGGGCGTGCGACGGTGTTTCTGGTGCGTGCGCTGTTCGGTCGCAGTTCTGCCGGCAGTCCGCTGCAGTTGCTGATAAAACAGTTGTACTCGGTAGGCGTGATGTCCCTGGCGATCATCGTCGTGTCGGGGGTTTTTATCGGCATGGTCTTGTCGTTGCAGGGTTTCAATATCCTGTCTGACTACGGTTCGGAACAGGCGGTTGGGCAGATGGTCGCCCTGACCTTGCTGCGCGAACTCGGCCCCGTGGTCACCGCCTTGTTGTTCGCTGGGCGCGCGGGATCCGCATTGACAGCGGAAATCGGCAACATGAAATCCACCGAGCAATTGTCCAGCCTGGAAATGATCGGTGTCGATCCGCTCAAGTACATCGTTGCGCCGCGTCTGTGGGCCGGTTTCATCTCGATGCCGTTGCTCGCGGTGATTTTCAGCGTGGTCGGTATCTGGGGTGGGGCGATGGTCGCCGTCGACTGGCTCGGCGTTTATGAGGGTTCGTTCTGGGCCAACATGCAGAACAGTGTTTCGTTTCGTGAAGATGTGCTCAATGGTGTGATCAAAAGCATCGTTTTTGGCTTTGTCGTTACCTGGATTGCCGTTTTTCAGGGCTATGACTGTGAGCCGACCTCGGAAGGCATCAGTCGCGCCACCACAAAAACAGTGGTTTACGCCTCGCTCGCCGTGTTGGGGCTGGACTTTATTCTGACCACTTTGATGTTTGGAGACTTCTGATGCAAAACCGCACACTGGAGATTGGTGTCGGCCTGTTCCTGTTGGCCGGGTTATTGGCCCTGCTGCTGCTGGCGTTGCGCGTCAGTGGTCTGACGGTAGGTAGCAGCGATACTTACAAAGTCTATGCGCACTTTGAGAATATCGCCGGTCTAACGATACGGTCCAAGGTGACCATGGCTGGGGTGACCATCGGTAAAGTGACCGCAATCGATCTGGATCGCGACAGCTACACCGGGCGCGTCACCCTCTTGCTGGATGACAGCGTGGACAACCTGCCCACCGATTCGACTGCTTCGATCCTGACCGCCGGTTTGCTCGGTGAGAAGTACATCGGCATCAGCGTTGGCGGTGATGAAGAGGTGCTCGTCGATGGCGGTACCATCTACGACACCCAGTCTTCGTTGGTGCTGGAGGACCTGATCGGTAAATTCCTGCTCAACTCGGTCAATAAAGACGAGGCTAATTAATGAGGGCTCCCACTATGCTCAAGACCCTGCGTAACAGTCTGTTCGCTCTGCTGGCGGCCATGCCGCTGCTGGCTGTCGCCGCGCCGAGTGCCCATCAGGTGGTGGAGCAAACCACGACCACGCTGCTGGAAGACCTGAAGCTCAATAAAGACAAATACCGCAGCGATCCAGCGGCTTTTTATGCATCGCTGAACGATATTCTCGGTCCGGTGGTGGATGTTGACGGCATTTCCCGTGGAGTGATGACCGTGCGCTACTCGCGCCAGGCCACGCCTGAGCAGATGCAGCGCTTTCAGGAAAACTTCAAGCGCAGTCTGATGCAGTTTTATGGCAACGCCCTGCTCGAATACAACAATCAGGATATTCGCGTGCTGCCATCCAGCGGCAAGCAGAGTCCGCAGCGCGCTTCGGTGCACATGGAGATCAAGGACGGTAATGGCACCCTCTATCCGCTGTCCTACACCATGGTCAAGCAGGATGACGGCTGGAAGATGCGCAACCTGATCATCAATGGCATCAACGTCGGCAAGCTGTTTCGCGATCAGTTCGCCCAGTCCATGCAGAACCACGGTAATGACCTGGACAAGGTCATCGACAGCTGGGCCAATACCGTAGCCAAGGCCCGTCAGTCTGCGGGTGAATCGTGAGCAAGGCTGCCATCGTCGAACAATCGTCCGGACTGTTTCAGCTTTCGGGCGTGCTCGATTATCTCGGTGGCCCGGCCTTGCGCGAGCAGGGCGGACGGCTGATTACCGCCAGTCAGGCGGCTCGCTGCGTGATCGACTGTGCCTCTGTGGAGAAGTCCAGCAGCGTGGGTCTGTCGCTGTTGCTGGCGTTCATGCGTGATGCCCAGGCTGCAGGTAAAAGCCTGGTGGTGCGCAGCATGCCCGAGGAAATGCGCGAGATCGCCAGTGTCTCCGGGCTGCTGGATGTGCTGCCGCTGGAAGCCTGAGCCCGGCTCGCGGTCGGGACAACCCCCGCGCGGGGTTCGCAGGCGCGTGGCTTTTTTTGTATGATGCGCGACCGCGAGCTTTGTAGTCTGTCGGGCTTGTCGCTGTGCTACTGCGCAAAAGCCCTCCAGCTCCCCAGACTCTGCTGTCGTTAATCAATGTGTTGATCGAGGTTGAGCATGCAGGCCTTAGAAGTGAAAAGCCTCCTGGAGGCCAAACTGCCGGACACCCAGGTGGAAGTTGAAGGCGAAGGCTGTAACTTCCAGCTGAACCTGATTAGTGATGAGTTGGCTGGCTTGGGCCCGGTCAAGCGTCAACAGCAGGTCTACGCTCACCTCAATCCGTGGATTGCCGATGGCAGTATCCATGCGGTGAGCATGAAATTCTTCAGCCGTGCCGATTGGGCCGCGCGCTCCTAAATCGAGAGAGTCATGGACAAACTGATTATTACCGGCGGTGTGCGCCTGAATGGCGAGATCCGCATTTCCGGGGCGAAGAACTCCGCCCTGCCGATTCTTGCCGCCACTCTGCTCGGCGATGCGCCGGTGACCATCTGCAACCTGCCGCACTTGCACGACATCACCACCATGATCGAGTTGTTCGGGCGCATGGGCATCGAGCCGATCATCGACGAGAAACTCAGTGTCGAAGTCGACGCGCGGGCGATCAAGACGCTGATCGCCCCCTACGAGCTGGTCAAGACCATGCGCGCCTCGATCCTGGTGCTCGGGCCGCTGGTGGCACGTTTCGGTGAGGCCGAAGTCGCCCTACCTGGCGGTTGCGCGATTGGTTCGCGGCCGGTCGACCTGCACATCCGCGGCCTCGAAGCGATGGGCGCGATCATCAATGTGGAAGCTGGCTATATCAAGGCCAAGGCGCCCGAGGGCGGTCTGCGCGGTGCGCACTTCTTCTTCGATACCGTGAGCGTGACCGGTACCGAAAACATCATGATGGCCGCGACTCTAGCCAAAGGCCGCAGCGTGCTGGAAAACGCCGCGCGCGAGCCGGAAGTGGTGGATCTGGCTAACTGCCTGATCGCCATGGGGGCGAAGATTTCCGGTGCCGGCACCGACACCATCACCATCGATGGCGTCGAGCGTCTCGGCGGTGCCCGTTTCAGTGTGATGCCCGACCGTATCGAAACCGGCACCTACCTGGTGGCGGCAGCGGCGACAGGCGGCCGGGTCAAACTGAAAGATACCGATCCCACCGCCCTGGAAGCTGTACTGTCCAAGCTGCAGGAAGCCGGTGCGGAAGTCACCACCGGTGCCGACTGGATCGAACTGGACATGAAAGGCAAGCGGCCGAAAGCCGTCAACCTGCGCACCGCGCCCTATCCGGCGTTCCCCACCGATATGCAGGCGCAGTTCATTGCCCTCAACGCGATTGCCGAAGGGACCGGTACGGTGATCGAAACCGTGTTCGAAAACCGCTTCATGCACGTCTATGAAATGACTCGCATGGGTGCGCAGATCATGGTCGAGGGCAATACCGCCATCGTCACCGGTGTCGACAAGCTCAAGGGCGCCCCGGTCATGGCCACCGACCTGCGTGCCTCGGCCAGCCTGGTCATCGCCGCACTGGTCGCCGACGGCGATACCCTGATCGACCGCATCTACCATATCGACCGTGGTTACGAGTGCATCGAGGAAAAACTACAGATGCTCGGCGCTAAAATTCGCCGTGTGCCGGGTTAGGTTGTTGCTGAGCGCAGCGATGTCCCATAGCCAGCCCGCAAGGGCTGGTCTGGTCCAGTTCCAAAGGAAATTTGCTTCATGCTGACCATTGCGCTGTCCAAAGGCCGCATCCTCGACGACACCCTGCCGCTGCTCGCCGCGGCAGGCATTGTGCCGACCGAGAATCCGGATAAAAGCCGCAAGCTGATCATCCCCACCACCCAGGCGGATGTGCGTCTGCTGATCGTGCGCGCCACCGATGTGCCGACCTATGTCGAGCATGGTGCCGCGGATCTCGGCGTGGCCGGCAAGGACGTGTTGCTCGAGTACGGCGGCCAGGGCCTGTATGAGCCGCTGGATCTGCGCATTGCGCTGTGCAAGCTGATGACCGCCGGCGCCGTTGGCGCGTCCGAGCCGAAAGGCCGGCTACGTGTGGCCACCAAGTTCGTCAACGTGGCCAAGCGTTACTACGCCGAGCAGGGCCGTCAGGTCGATATCATCAAGCTTTACGGCTCGATGGAGTTGGCGCCGCTGGTGGGGCTGGCCGACAAGATCATCGACGTGGTCGATACCGGCAATACCCTGCGCGCCAACGGCCTGGAAGCCCAGGAGCTGATCGCCCACATCAGTTCACGGCTGATCGTCAACAAGGCTTCGATGAGGATGCAGCACGCGCGCATCCAGGAACTGATCGATACCCTGCGCGAAGCCGTAGAGGCACGACACCCCAGCTAATACCTTTGCGGCATTGCGCCGCGTGACCGCCAAGGACGGCGGAAATGCCGAATATGCAGGAGCGATTTTCGGCCGCCTATCCATGTCATAGCCAATTTCTCGGGCGTCCATGCGGTGGGCTTGGTAGCCTGTCGACGCCCGAGCATTTGCCAATCATGAGGCCCGCTATGACTGCTGCTATCGCCATCCGCCGACTCAACGCTGCCGACCAGGACTTTGCCCGTCATCTGGATCATCTGCTCAGCTGGGAAAGTGTCTCGGACGATGCGGTCAACCAGCGTGTGCTGGAGATCATCAAGGCCGTGCGCGAGCGTGGCGACGCGGCATTGGTCGAGTTCACCCAGAAGTTCGACGACCTCGAAGTCGCCTCGATGGCCGACCTGATCCTGCCGCGCGAGCGTCTGGAATTGGCCTTGACCCGTATCACCCCGGTGCAGCGCCAGGCACTGGAACTTGCCGCCGAGCGCGTGCGCAGCTACCACGAGAAGCAGGTGCAGGATTCCTGGAGCTACACCGAGGCCGACGGCACCGTGCTTGGCCAGAAAATCACCCCGCTGGATCGTGCCGGCCTCTATGTGCCGGGCGGTAAGGCCTCCTATCCGTCCTCGGTGCTGATGAACGCCATTCCGGCCAAAGTCGCCGGCGTGCCGGAAGTGGTGATGGTGGTACCGACCCCGCGTGGTGAGATCAACGAACTGGTGCTGGCCGCGGCCTGCATCGCCGGGGTCGACCGGGTGTTCACCATCGGTGGTGCCCAGGCCGTGGCGGCATTGGCCTATGGCACCGAGAGCGTGCCGCCGGTGGACAAGATCGTCGGCCCCGGCAACATCTATGTGGCTACCGCCAAGCGCCACGTATTTGGCAAGGTCGGTATCGACATGATTGCCGGGCCGTCGGAAATTCTGGTGGTCTGTGACGGCCAGACCGATCCGGACTGGATCGCCATGGACCTGTTCTCCCAGGCCGAGCACGATGAGGACGCGCAATCGATCCTGGTCAGCCCGGATGCGGCCTTTCTCGATCGCGTGGCCGAGAGCATCGCCAGGCTGCTGCCGACCATGGAGCGTGCCGATATCATCCGCACATCCCTCGAGGCCCGCGGCGCGTTGATCCAGGTGGTCGACATGGTCCAGGCCATCGAGGTGGCCAACCGCATCGCCCCGGAACACCTGGAGTTGTCCGTCGCCGAGCCCGAGCAGTATCTGCCACAGATCCGTCATGCCGGCGCGATCTTCATGGGCCGTTACACCGCGGAGGCGCTGGGCGACTACTGCGCTGGGCCGAACCACGTGCTGCCGACCTCCGGCACCGCGCGCTTCTCCTCGCCGCTGGGGGTATACGACTTCCAGAAGCGTTCCTCGATCATCCAGTGTTCGGCGCAGGGTGCGTCCGAACTGGGCAAGACTGCTTCGGTGCTGGCTCGTGGCGAGTCGCTGACAGCCCACGCGCGCAGTGCCGAGTACCGCATCAAGGGCTAACGACGCCACCGTAGGATGGGTTGAGCGCAGCGATACCCATCGCCAACGCAACAAATTCGAGGAGAGAAGGGCAGATGAGCAAATTCTGGAGCCCCTTCGTCAAAGACCTGGTGCCCTATGTGCCAGGTGAACAGCCGAAACTGGCCAAGCTGGTCAAACTCAATACCAATGAAAATCCCTACGGACCGTCGCCCAAGGCGATTGCGGCGATGCAGGCCGAGCTCAACGACAACCTGCGTCTGTACCCGGACCCGAATGGCGAGCGCCTGAAGCAGGCGGTGGCCGACTACTACGGCGTGCAGACCCGCCAGGTGTTCCTCGGCAACGGTTCCGACGAGGTTCTGGCGCATGCCTTCCATGGCCTGTTTCAGCACGACAAGCCGTTGCTGTTTCCGGATATCAGCTACAGCTTCTACCCGGTCTACTGCGGTCTCTACGGCATCAAGGCCGAGGTGATCGCGCTGGACGAGCAGTTCCAGATTCGGCTCGAGGACTACGCTCGGCCCAACGGCGGCATCGTCTTTCCCAACCCCAATGCGCCAACCGGCTGCCTGTTGGCTCTGGATACCATCGAACAATTGCTCAAGAACAATCCCGACAGCGTGGTGTTGGTCGACGAGGCCTATATCGATTTCGGCGGTGCAACGGCGATCAGCCTGGTCGACCAGTATCCGAACCTGCTAGTGACCCAGACCTTGTCCAAGTCGCGCTCTCTGGCCGGCCTGCGCGTCGGTCTGGCAGTGGGTCACCCGGACCTGATCGAGGCGCTGGAGCGGATCAAGAACAGCTTCAACTCCTATCCCCTGGATCGCATAGCGATTGCCGGTGCTGCCGCTGCTTTTGATGATCGTGAGTATTTCGAGGCGACCTGTCAGCAGGTCATCGAGAGCCGTGAAGTCACCGTGGCTGGCCTGCAGGCGCTGGGTTTCGAGGTGTTGCCTTCGGCGGCGAATTTCGTCTTTGCCCGTCACTCGCACAAGGATGCGGCCACTTTGGCGGCCGGCTTGCGTGAGCAGGGCGTGATCGTGCGTCACTTCAAACAGGCGCGAATCGCCCAGTTCCTGCGCATCAGCATTGGCGCGCCGGAGCAGAACCAAGCGTTGCTGGATGCGCTTGCAAGCCTGTAGCTGAAGATAGGGAGGGCTGGGCGGCAATCCGCCTTCGCTCACCGGGACGGTCAGCCTGGCTGGTGGGCTAAAGCCCGCCCTGCGCAGGAGGGTTGGGCGGTCTGCCTATTCGAGTTGCATCTTCGCGAGGCGAACAGGCTGCAGGTTAGAGGTTGCCACGCCGCGGGATAAACTGAGCGGCAGGATGACTGTCAACCTTCCTTCACGGGTGGGCGTACGCCTATTTCGGCGCTCAGTTCCTGTCGTTCGCCGTTGCGCAGGATCTCGATGCGGATCTTTCCGCCGGGCTTGGTGCGGGCCACCTGGTTCATCGAGCGGCGGCCGTCACTGGCTGCTTCGCCGTCGATGTTGAGGATCAGATCGCCGGGTTGCAGGCCGGCCTTCTGCGCCGGGCCATCGCGGTAGATGCCGGCGACAACGATGCCCGGGCGACCTTCTAGGCCGAAGGACTCCGCCAGCTCCGGGGTCAGCGGTTGCACTTCGATGCCCAGCCAGCCGCGAATCACCTGACCTTGCTCGATGATCGCCTGCATCACTTCCAGCGCCAGTTTCACCGGGATGGCGAAACCAATGCCTTGCGAGCCACCGGACTTGGAGAAGATCGCGGTGTTGATCCCGACCAGGTTGCCGTGGGCATCGACCAGCGCGCCGCCCGAGTTACCCGGGTTGATCGCCGCATCGGTCTGGATGAAGTCTTCGTAGGTGTTGAGGCCCAGCTGGTTGCGCCCGGTGGCGCTGATGATGCCCATGGTCACGGTCTGGCCGACGCCGAAAGGGTTGCCGATGGCCAGGGTGACGTCGCCGATCCTGATATTGTCCGAGCGACCGAGGGTGATCGCTGGAAGGTCAGGCAAATCTATTTTCAGCACGGCGAGGTCGGTTTCCGGATCGCTGCCGATTATCCGCGCCAGGGTTTCGCGGCCATCACGCAAGGCCACCACTATCTGGTCGGCGCCAGTCACCACGTGGTTGTTGGTCAGCAGGTAGCCTTCGGTGCTCATGATCACCGCCGAGCCGAGGCTGGATTCCATACGCCGCTGCTTGGGCAGGTTGTCGCCAAAGAACTTGCGGAATTGCTCGTCCTCGAACATGGGGTGAGTCGGCTTGTTGATGAACTTAGCGGTGTAGAGGTTGGCCACCGCTGGCGAGGCGGTGCCCACCGCATCGGCATAGGACACCGGACCTTCCTGCGCGGAGCCATAGACAGGCGCCTGGCGTAGTTGCACATCCTGGGTGGGCAGGCCAACCCATTGTGGAAAGTACTGAATGATCAGCAGTGCCAATAGCACGCCGACCAGCAGGGGCCAGCCGAGAAAACGCAGGGCCTTGAACATCGATGAAATCCTGAAGGTTGCCGGGGGCTGATATGCCCCTTAAGGTGCGCCATTATAGAGGGCCAATTGCCAATAAGGCAGCGGCCTGTAACAGCAGGTGAGGAATCCATATGGCTATTGCCTTGACCACCCTGGTGGAAGAAGCACAGCGCTACTTGAATGCCGCTCGGATCAGTGACTACTGCCCGAATGGTTTGCAAATCGAAGGGCGGCCCCAGGTGCGGCGTATCGTCAGCGGCGTAACCGCCAGTCAGGCCTTGGTCGATGCCGCGGTGGAGGCTGAGGCCGATGTGCTGCTGGTGCACCACGGCTATTTCTGGAAGGGCGAAAATCCGTGTATCACCGGAATGAAGCAGCGCCGCCTGAAAACCCTGCTGAGCAACGATATCAGCTTGCTGGCCTATCACCTGCCGCTTGACCTGCACCCGGAGGTCGGCAATAACGTGCAGCTGGCCGCCCAGCTCGATATTACCGTCGAGGGGCCGCTCGACCCGGATGATCCGCGCACGGTTGGCTTACTTGGCTCTTTGCGCGAGCCCATGAGTCCGCGCGATTTCGCCCGACGGGTGCAGGAAGTGCTCGGTCGTGAACCCTTGTTGATTGAAGGCGCGGCAGTGGTTCGCCGGGTCGGTTGGTGCACCGGTGGCGGTCAGGGCTATATCGACCAGGCCATCGCGGCCGGCGTTGACCTCTACCTGACCGGCGAAGCGTCCGAGCAAACCTTTCACAGCGCGCGCGAGAATGGCATCAGCTTTATCGCCGCGGGCCACCATGCCACCGAGCGGTATGGCGTGCAGGCGCTGGGTGATTACCTGGCGCGTCGGTTTGCCATCGAACACCTGTTTATCGACTGTCCCAATCCAATCTGATGTCCGTGGATGCCCGAATCAGCGGGTATAAAGCTAGATCGTTTTGATCTAGTTGGCCTCCTGATTAGAAGCGGATGCTGTGCTAGAGTGCGCCATCGTCCACGGCCCTCCGGCCCAATCACACTGCAAATCGTGAGTAACCATGCTCGATAAACTGACCCACCTGAAACAGCTGGAGGCGGAAAGTATCCACATCATTCGTGAAGTGGCCGCCGAATTCGATAACCCGGTAATGCTCTATTCCATCGGTAAAGACTCCGCCGTGATGCTGCACCTGGCACGTAAGGCGTTCTTTCCCGGCAAGCTGCCGTTCCCGGTGATGCACATCGACACGCGCTGGAAATTTCAGGAGATGTACAGCTTCCGCGAGAAGATGGTCAGCGAGTATGGCCTGGACCTGATCACCCACACCAATCCGGATGGCGTGGCGCAGGACATGAATCCCTTCACCTACGGCAGTGCCAAGCACACCGACGTGATGAAGACCGAGGGCCTCAAGCAGGCACTGGATAAATACGGTTTCGATGCGGCCTTCGGTGGCGCGCGGCGTGACGAAGAGAAGTCCCGGGCCAAGGAACGCGTGTACTCCTTCCGCGACAGCAAGCACCGCTGGGACCCGAAAAACCAGCGCCCCGAGCTGTGGGATGTGTACAACGGCAACGTCAAAAAGGGCGAGTCGATCCGCGTGTTCCCGCTGTCCAACTGGACCGAGCTGGACATCTGGCAGTACATCTACCTGGAACAGATCCCGATAGTGCCGCTGTACTTCGCCGCCGAGCGCGAAGTGATCGAGAAAGACGGTACGTTGATCATGATCGACGACGAACGCATCCTCGAGCACCTGAGCGATGAAGAGAAAGCCCGCATCACCAAGAAGATGGTGCGTTTCCGCACCCTCGGCTGCTATCCGCTGACCGGCGCGGTGGAGTCCACTGCGACTACCTTGACCGACATCATTCAGGAAATGCTCCTGGCCCGTACTTCCGAGCGCCAGGGCCGGGTCATCGACCACGATGGTGCAGGCTCCATGGAAGAGAAAAAACGTCAGGGGTACTTTTGATATGTCGCACCAATCCGATCTGATCAGCGAGGACATCCTCGCCTACCTGGCCCAGCACGAACGCAAGGATTTGCTGCGCTTTCTCACCTGCGGCAACGTCGACGACGGCAAAAGTACCCTGATCGGCCGTCTGCTCCACGATTCCAAGATGATCTACGAAGATCATATGGAAGCCATTACCCGCGACTCGAAGAAGTCCGGTACCACCGGCGAAGAGGTGGATCTGGCGCTGCTGGTCGACGGCCTGCAAGCCGAGCGCGAGCAAGGCATCACCATCGATGTGGCCTACCGCTACTTCAGTACCACCAAGCGCAAGTTCATCATTGCCGATACCCCCGGCCATGAGCAGTACACCCGTAATATGGCCACCGGTGCGTCCACCTGCGATCTGGCGATCATCCTGATCGATGCCCGTTATGGCGTGCAGACCCAGACCAAACGGCACAGCTTCATCGCCTCGCTGCTGGGTATCAAACACATAGTCGTGGCCATCAACAAGATGGACCTGAAGGACTTCGATCAGGGCGTATTCGAGCAGATCACGGCCGATTACCTGAAGTTCGCCGAAGGTATCGCGCTCAAGCCGAGCTCGCTGCACTTCGTGCCGATGTCGGCGCTCAAGGGCGACAACGTAGTCAACAAGAGCGAGCGTTCGCCTTGGTATGACGGTCAGTCACTAATGGAAATCCTCGAAACCGTGGAAGTCGCCGGTGACCGCAATTTCACCGACCTGCGTTTCCCGGTGCAGTACGTCAACCGTCCCAATCTGAACTTCCGCGGCTTCGCCGGCACCCTGGCCAGCGGCATCGTGCGCAAGGGCGACGAGGTGGTGGTGTTGCCGTCTGGCAAGGGCAGCAAGGTCAAGTCCATCGTCACCTATGACGGCGAACTGGAGCATGCCGGTCCAGGCCAGGCGATTACCCTGACCCTGGAAGACGAGATCGACGTATCGCGTGGCGACATGCTGGTGCATGCCGACAACCGCCCGCAGGTGGTCGACAGCTTCGACGCCATGCTGGTGTGGATGGCCGAAGAGCCGATGCTGCCGGGCAAGAAATACGACATCAAGCGTGCCACCAGCTATGTGCCGGCCTCGATTGCCAGCATCACCCACCGGGTTGATGTGAACACCCTGGAGCATGGCCCGGCGAGCAGCTTGCACCTGAACGAGATCGGTCAGGTGCGAGTGGCCCTAGATGCGCCCATCGCCCTGGACGGCTATGCGCACAACCGCACCACCGGCTCGTTCATCATTATCGATCGCTTGACCAACGGCACCGTGGGTGCCGGCATGATCATCGCCGACCCGGTCGGTGTGCAACGTGCCGATGGTCATCACGGCAAGCTGGCTCACGTGTCGACCGAAGAGCGCGCCGCGCGCTTCGGCCAACAGCCTGCCACCGTGCTGTTCAGCGGTCTGTCCGGCGCCGGCAAGAGCACCCTGGCCTACGCAGTGGAGCGCAAGCTGTTCGACATAGGCCGCGCGGTCTATGTGCTCGATGGCCAGAACCTGCGGCATGACCTGAACAAGGGCTTGCCGCAGGATCGCACCGGACGTACCGAGAACTGGCGGCGTGCTGCCCATGTGGCGCGTCAGTTCAACGAGGCCGGCCTGCTGACCCTGGCGGCTTTCGTTGCCCCGGATGCCGAAGGCCGTGAACAGGCCAAGGCGCTGCTCGGTGCCGAGCGGTTGATCACCGTCTATGTGCAGGCTTCTCCGCAGGTCTGTGCCGAGCGTGACCCTCAGGGCTTGTACGCGGCGGCTGGCGACAATATCCCCGGTCTGTCATTCCCCTATGACGTGCCGCTGGATGCCGACCTGGTAATCGACACCCAAAGCCTGTCGCTGGAAGAGAGCGTCAGGCAGGTGTTGGCGTTGTTGCGTGAGCGCGGCGCGATCTAACGGATCGTACGCCTAACAAAAAGCCCCGCTCTTGAGCGGGGCTTTTTGTTAGCTATGTGCCAATTAGCAGTTGTGAGCACTTATGGGCGCCATAGCCTTTGTGTAGGGGGGGGGGCGGCTGAAGCGGAACGCCACCCGGCCACTCGTGCAGGGCAACGCATGCCTATGCAGCAGGTAGCAACCGCGAGTTGCAGCTTAACCAGTACCGAGCTTTTTGTTGGGCCGGGTTGAGTGTCAGCCGGCTCCGAGTGCGCTCAGCGTTTGTTCTTCAGGCCGTAGCTTTCGTCGAGCATGCCCGGTACATCGGCGCTTTTCGGCGCATAGTCCTTGGGCATTTCCTGGGACGCCGGAGGCTTCAAGCGCTCGCGTCGTTCGCTGCCGCCGTCTTCTGCGTGCAGGCTGGCGAGCAGGCGCTGGCGGGTCAGTTCGTCGAGTGCCAGGCGGTTGGCCCCTTCGGAGAGGTGTTGTTGCACGTCCTGATGGCTCTGGGTGAGCTTCTTCACCAGATTGGCAGTGGTGTTGAAGTGGGTTACCACTTCGCTTTGGTAGGTGTCGAAGCGTTCCTGGATCTCGTCCAACTGGCGTTGTGTGCGGCCGGGGGCTGCATTGGGCGCAAGGCGAGCAATCAGGAAGCCGATGGCGATGCCGGCTACCAGGGTGATGGCCGGTAGCAACCAGGCTGTGAGCGTCTGTTCCACGAGTCCTTCCTCTCTAAACGGCTTTGCTTTACGTTAACGGCTGGAACCTGCGCTGTATACCGCAATGCGATGCCGAAGTGTGTGCGGCGCAGGCTGTCAGCTAGACGAGTCGACCCTCTAAGAGGTCACGGAGTTCACCGTTGCTCACCCGCGAAACCCCTGTTTTTATCGATGGCCCCTGCGGCCAGCTGGAAGCCCTGTCTCTCAATGTGGCCGACGCGCGCGGCGTTGCGCTGATCTGCCACCCCAATCCGGCGCAGGGTGGAACCATGCTCAACAAAGTCGTCTCGACCCTGCAGCGCACCGCCCGTGATGCCGGTCTGGCTACCCTGCGTTTCAATTATCGGGGTGTCGGCGCCAGTGCCGGTAGCCATGACATGCACAGTGGCGAGGTGGATGACGCGGAGGTGGTGGCCCATTGGCTGCGCAAGCACTACCCGCAGCTGCCCCTGACCCTGCTGGGCTTTTCCTTCGGTGGCTTTGTCGCCGCCAGCCTCGGCGGACGCCTGGAGCATCAAGGCGTGGAGCTAGCGCATTTATGCATGGTGGCACCAGCGGTCAGTCGGCTGACTGCCGAGAATCCGCCGGCGCAGCGCTGCCCGCTGACGCTGATCCAGCCCGAGGCCGATGAAGTGATCGATCCGCAGGCGGTTTATGCTTGGTCCGCCGGCTTGGGGCGTGCCCATGAGCTGCTGAAAGTGGCAGAATGCGGCCACTTTTTTCACGGCAAGCTGACCGATCTCAAGGATCTGCTGTTGCCGCGCCTTTCGAACTGATTGCAGCCTTATAAGCGATAGCCATGACCACTCGTATCCTTACCGGCATAACCACCACCGGCACCCCGCATCTCGGCAACTACGCCGGCGCCATCCGCCCGGCGATAGTCGCCAGTCGCGCAGCCGATGCAGACTCCTTCTATTTTCTCGCCGATTACCACGCACTGATCAAGTGTGATGATCCAGCGCGGATCCAGCGCTCGCGCCTGGAGATCGCGGCGACTTGGCTGGCCTGCGGTCTTGATGTGAGCCGGGCGACCTTCTACCGTCAGTCCGATATTCCGGAGATCCCCGAGCTGTGCTGGCTGCTCAGCTGTGTTGCGGGTAAAGGTCTGCTCAATCGTGCGCATGCCTACAAGGCGTCGGTGGACAAGAATGTCGAGCAGGGCGAGGACGCAGATGCCGGTGTCACCATGGGCTTGTTCAGCTACCCGGTGCTGATGGCCGCAGACATCCTGATGTTCAATGCGCACAAGGTGCCGGTCGGTCGCGACCAGATCCAGCACGTGGAAATGGCTCGCGATATCGCCCAGCGCTTTAACCACCTGTTCGGCCAGGGCAAGGAGCTGTTCACCCTGCCTGAGGCGGTGATCGAGGAAGATGTAGCGACTCTGCCGGGCCTGGACGGGCGCAAGATGAGCAAGAGCTATGACAACACCATTCCGCTGTTCGGCAGCGCCAAACAGCTCAAGGATGCGATTGCGCGCATCGTTACCGACTCCAGGCTGCCCGGCGAACCCAAGGATCCGGATAGCTCCCATCTGTTTACCCTGTATCAGGCCTTCGCCGCACCGACCCAGCAGGCGGATTTTCGCGCCGAGCTGATCAAGGGGCTGGCCTGGGGTGAAGCCAAGCAGCAATTGTTTCAGCTGCTCGAGGCCGAGTTGGGCGAGGCGCGTGAGCGTTATCACGCCCTGATCGAAAAGCCCGCCGAGTTGGAAGATATTCTGCTGGCCGGAGCGGCCAGGGCGCGCAGGATTGCCACGCCCTTCCTTGGCGAGCTGCGCGAGGCGGTTGGTCTGCGTTCGTTCCGCAGCCAGCCCATCGGTGCCGAGAGCGGCAAGAAGAAGGCGAGCAAGAGCGCGCGGTTCGTCAGCTTTCGCGACGAAGACGGCAGCTTTCGCTTCCGTCTGCTGAGCGCTGATGGTGAAGAGGTGTTGCTTTCTCGACCGTTTGGTGACGGTAGAGAAGCTGGGGCGGCCAAAAAAGAGCTAGAAACAGGGGGGGTTGCTGAAGTTGTTCAGGCAATTACCAATCTCCAGGAAAAACTGCTTAGCGAGCATTTTGTGACTGCTTTGATGTCGGTTAATTCTCGTATTAACCAAGATGAAGAGCTACGGCAGAAACTAGTTGAGAGTCTCAAGCAGATTGAGCGCATGTCGGCATCCTCAAAGAGAGCGTGATTCATTTCAGAGCATAGAGCCGATTGAGCGTAGTGATGCCCATGCCGTTCGATGATGGGTATCTCTGGCTCACCCCATCCTGCCCATGCAATAGTCGGATTTCCGCCAGTCAGCGCTGCTGGCCGATTGCCAAGTTGCGGGGGCGTCGTTAAAGTTACGCCCCCGTTTTACTTGCCCGGCTAACGAATATGACTCCCCTTGCGCGCTACCAGGCCGATCTCGAACGGCCCGAATTTTTCCACGATGCGGCCCAGGAAACAGCGGTGCGTCACCTGCAGCGCCTATACGACGACTTGGTCGCGGCTGAAAAGGGTACGTCCGGGGTATTTGGCAAGCTGTTCAGCAGAAAGCCGCAGGGGCCGGTCAAGGGCCTGTACTTCTGGGGCGGGGTGGGTCGCGGCAAGACTTACCTGGTCGATACATTCTTCGATTCGTTGCCGTTCGAGCGCAAGGTGCGCACGCACTTCCACCGCTTCATGAAGCGCGTGCACGAAGAAATGCGCACCCTCAAAGGCGAGAAGAATCCGCTGGTGATCATCGGCCAGCGTTTTGCCGACGAGGCGCGGGTGATCTGCTTCGACGAATTCTTCGTCTCCGACATCACCGATGCGATGATCCTCGCCACTCTGCTCGAGGAGTTGTTCAAGAACGGTGTGAGTCTGGTGGCGACCTCCAACATAGTGCCGGATGGCCTATACAAGGATGGCTTGCAGCGTGCGCGCTTCCTGCCGGCTATCGCCTTGCTCAAAGAACACACCGAGATCGTCAACGTCGACAGCGGTATCGATTACCGTCTACGCGCGCTGGAGCAGGCCGAGCTGTTTCATTGGCCGCTGGATGCGGCGGCCGAAGCGAGTCTGGAAAAGAGCTTCAGAAGCCTGTTGCCCGAGCACTGTGTGGTGCAGGAGCACGAGGCTTTGATGATCGAGAACCGCAGCCTGACCGCGCGTAAGATCGGCGATGACGTAGGTTGGTTCGAGTTTCGCGAGCTGTGCGACGGTCCGCGCAGTCAGAACGATTACATCGAGCTGGGCAAGATATTCCACGCGGTGTTGCTGGCCAATGTCGAACAGATGGACGTGCATACGGACGATATGGCGCGGCGCTTCATCAATTTGGTGGACGAGTTCTACGATCGCAACGTCAAGCTGATCATTTCCGCCGAAGTCGAGTTGAAAGACCTCTATAAGGGCGGTCGCCTGAATTTCGAGTTCCAGCGCACCCTGAGCCGGTTGCTCGAAATGCAGTCCCATGAGTTCCTGTCGCGACCGCATAAGCCGTAACCGGCAGTTCCGCGCTGTAATACTTCAATTCGTGCATGCGATTTGGCTGCGTTGCGGCAGCCTCTCAGGCGCAGATTCGCTAGCAGGTTGTCTGCTCCTGGTTGCCCTTGTGCTGGAATTGTCGGCGATACAGGTTGGGTGACAGCTCCGTGTGCTGGCGGAACAGGCGGGCGAAGAAGCTGGCGTCGTCGTAGCCGACTTCGTAACTGATGGTTTTGATGCTCTTGCGCGTGGCGCTAAGCAGGCTTTTCGCCGTTTCGATGCGCAGTCGTTGCAGATAATGCAGGGGTTTGTCGCCAGTGGCAGCCTGAAAGCGGCGCATGAAGTTGCGGATGCTCATGCCGTGCTCGCGGGCCACGTCCTCGAAGCGGAATTTGTCGGTGAAGTGCTCTTCCAGCCATTGCTGAATTTGCAGGATGGTCAGGTCGTGGTGCAGTTTCTGCCCGCCAAAGCCGATCCGGCCGGGAGTGTAGCTGCGCTGTACCTCGTAGAGGATGTCGCGGGCCACGCCCTGGGCCACGCTGGCGCCGCAATAACGCTCGATCAGGTAGATGTAAAGGTCGCAGGCCGAGGTCACGCCACCGGCGCAGTACAGGTTGTCGGCGTCCGACAGGTGTTTCTCCTGGTTGAGCAGTACCTTGGGGAAGCGCTCGGTGAACTCGCGGAAGAAGCGCCAGTAAGTAGTGGCTTCCTTGCCGTCGAGCAAGCCGGCCTGGGCCATCCAGAACACCCCTTTGGCTTCACCGCAGATTGCGCTGCCGCCTGCGTGGCGCTCTTGTAGCCAGCGGAGTACCTGTGGGTGGCGCTGGCAGAGTGCGTCGAAATCATCCCAGAAGGTGGGCAGGATGATCACATCGGTGGCGTCGAGGCCGCCGTCAACCGGGATCATGACGTTGCTGAAGCTGCGCACCGGCTGGCCGTCCGGGCTGACCAGGCGAATCTCGAAGGTTTCGGTCAGGCCGAGTCCTTGCTGTTTGCCGTAACGCAGGCTGGCCATGTGGAAAAAGTCCTTGGCCTGCATCAAGGTCGAGGCAAATACCCCTTCGGTGGCGAGGATACTGACGCGCCGCAAGGGCGGCGACTGCTGAATAAGCATAGTTAGGGTTCTTATCAAGGCTAAGTGGTCATCGTCTGGCTGGATCGTCTTATTTTTTGGCGGTTGTGTCCAGTGCGACCAAGCGTTTGCTTGGTTAAAGTCGAGGCATCTTTCAGACGTTTCGCTATTAGGTGCCAGCATGATCCCCAGAACCCTGTTCAGCTCCGACCATGAGCTCTTCCGCGACAGCGTGCGCAAGTTTCTCGAGCAGGAAGCCGTGCCCTTTCATGCGCAGTGGGAAAAGGATGGGCATATCGATCGCCAGCTGTGGAGCAAGGCGGGCGAGGCGGGAATGCTCTGCTCGCATATCCCGGAAGAGTACGGCGGCATGGCTGCCGATTTTCTCTACAGTACGGTGGTGATCGAAGAGGTTGGCCGTCTGGGGCTGACCGGGATCGGTTTCTCCCTGCATTCCGACATCGTGGCGCCTTACATCCTGCATTACGGCTCAGAGGAGCTGAAGCACAAATACCTGCCCAGGCTGGTGTCCGGCGAAATGGTCACGGCCATCGCCATGACCGAGCCGGGCGCCGGCTCCGACCTGCAGGGCGTGAAAACCACGGCGGTGTTGGATGGCGACGACTATGTGATCAACGGCTCCAAGACCTTTATCACCAACGGCTACCTGGCCGATCTGGTCATCGTGGTGGCGAAGACCGATCCTAAAGCCGGGGCCAAGGGCACCAGCCTGTTTCTGGTCGAGGCCGCTACGCCGGGCTTCTCTAGGGGTAAGCGCCTGGAAAAGGTCGGCATGAAGGCCCAGGATACCTCCGAGTTGTTCTTCCAGGATGTGCGTGTGCCTAGGGAGAACCTGCTGGGTCAGGCAGGTATGGGCTTCGCCTACCTGATGCAGGAACTGCCTCAGGAGCGCCTGACTGTCGGTATCGGTGCCCTGGCCTCGGCCGAGGCGGCGTTGCAGTGGACCCTGGACTACACCCGTGAGCGCAAGGCGTTCGGCAAGGCCATCGCGGATTTCCAGAACACCCGCTTCAAGCTGGCAGAAATGGCCACGGAAATTCAGATTGGTCGGGTCTTTCTCGATCGCTGTCTCGAGCTGCACCTGCAGGGCAAGCTGGATGTGCCGACCGCCGCGATGCTCAAGTACTGGGGCACCGACCTGCAGTGCAAGGTGCTCGACGAGTGCGTGCAATTGCATGGCGGCTACGGCTACATGTGGGAATACCCGGTGGCGCGCGCCTGGGCCGATGCCCGGGTGCAGCGCATCTATGCTGGAACCAACGAGATCATGAAGGAAATCATTGCGCGTTCGTTGTAGCTGCGGGCCTGGAGGTAGGGCGGGTGTAAGCCGCCCTACGCCTGGCTCCGGCAGTGTTCAAGGGGCGGGGTTGGGTTGCGCCTGGTGAATCGCCTCTATGCTGGCCAGCAGTTCATCGTCGAGGGTCAGCTCGCTGCTCATCAGATTGGCCTCCAGCTGCTCCATGTTGGTGGCGCCGATGATATTGCTGGTCACGAACGGCTGGGCGGTGACGAAGGCCAGGGCCATTTGCGCCGGGTCCAGGCTGTGTTCGCGGGCCAGTGCGACATAGCGCGAGCAGGCCGTCTCGGATTGAGGATTGGTGTAGCGGGTAAAGCGGCTGAACAGGCTGATTCGTGCGTTGGCTGGGCGGGCGCCACCTTGGTATTTTCCGGAAAGCATGCCGAACGCCAGCGGTGAGTATGCCAGCAGGCCGCACTGTTCGCGCATGGCGACTTCCGCTAGGCCGACCTCGAAGCTGCGGTTGAGCAGGTTGTAGGGGTTCTGGATCGACTCCACGCGCGGCCCGCCGCGGCTCTCTGCCAGCTGGAGGAATTTCATGGTGCCCCAGGGGGTTTCGTTGGACAGGCCGATGTGGCGGATCTTGCCGGCCTTGACCTGTTCGTCGAGCACCGCCAGGGTCTCTTCCAGTGCGGTGAACTCGCTGTCTTGATGGCGATAGCCGAGCTGGCCGAAGAAATTGGTCGGGCGCTCTGGCCAGTGCAGTTGGTAGAGGTCGATCCAGTCGGTCTGCAGGCGTTTCAGGCTGGCGTCCAGTGCGGCGACCAGGTGTTCCCGGTTGAATTTCAGGTTGCCGCCACGGATGTAGTCGATACCGTTGCCGGGGCCGGCGATCTTGCTCGCGAGCACCCAGTCGGCGCGATCACCTTTGCGTTTGAAATATTCGCCGATAATTTGTTCGGTTTTACTGTAGGACTCGGCGCGCGGCGGCACCGGGTACATCTCGGCAGTGTCGATGAAATTGACGCCGTGGGCCTTGCTGCGCTCGATCTGGGCGAATGCCTCGTCAGCGCTGTTCTGCTCACCCCAGGTCATGCTGCCGAGGCAGAGGGTGCTGACGCGCAAATCGGTGCGGCCTAACTGGCGATAATCCATTTGCTGCTCCTTTTCGTAAAACAACCATACAAGCAGGTTGAATTTTTTTTCGCAATCGGCATAATTGCGCACCTCTTTCTGCGGTGGAAGTGATGCGCCGCCTGCCGAAGAATCTTGCCGTATTACGGACGCGCTGACCCGAGCCCCCGATAGCGCCCGTTTTCGGCTGCCTTTGACTTGTCAAAGTAAGCACTATTCAGTAAGATCCGCCGTCTTATTTATCAGGGCGGCCCCTGAGGCTATAAAGAATGAAAACTTTTACTGCTAAACCGGAAACAGTAAAGCGCGACTGGTTCGTCGTCGACGCTGCGGGTCAGACACTGGGTCGTCTGGCTACCGAAATTGCCAGCCGTCTGCGTGGCAAGCATAAGCCTGAGTACACTCCGCACGTAGATACCGGCGACTACATCGTCGTGATCAATGCAGAGCAGGTACGTGTGACTGGTGCCAAGACCACCGACAAGATGTACTACTCTCACTCCGGTTTTCCGGGCGGCATCAAGTCGATCAGCTTCGAAAAGTTGATCGCCAAGGCGCCAGAACGTGTGATCGAGACCGCGGTCAAAGGCATGCTGCCGAAGAATCCGCTGGGTCGCGACATGTACCGTAAGCTGAAAGTGTACGCGGGCGCTGCTCACCCTCACACTGCTCAGCAGCCCCAAGAACTGAAGTTTTAACGGAATAGTTCATTATGTCGGCGACTCAAAATTACGGCACTGGCCGTCGCAAGACTGCAACCGCTCGCGTGTTCATGCGTGCTGGTACTGGCAAGATCTCCATCAATAACCGTACTCTCGACGGTTTCTTCGGTCGCGAAACTGCCCGCATGGTAGTTCGTCAGCCGCTGGAACTGGTTGAAATGACCGAGAAGTTCGATATCTACGTCACCGTTCTCGGTGGCGGCGTGAGTGGTCAGGCTGGCGCAATCCGCCACGGCATCACTCGTGCGCTGATGGACTACGACGAATCGCTGCGTCCTGCTCTGCGCAAGGCTGGCTTCGTAACTCGTGATGCTCGTGAAGTTGAGCGTAAGAAGGTTGGTCTGCGTAAAGCGCGTAAGCGTCCGCAGTACTCCAAGCGTTAATTCGCTACTTGCGTTCAAAAGCGCCCGGTTTCCTTTTGGAACTGGGCGTTTTTTTTGGGCGACTGGTTCTCTGCGGCATCATGCCGCAGCCGTGCGCGCCGTGCGCTGTAAGGGATTGAGCTGTTTCCTGTGAGGTAATTACCTTGTCAGGTTAGGGGCTTTTCTTTACCATTTGGCGGATTTTTTGCGCGACTCGATTTTTACCTAGTAGAGGCCTGACAACAGGCCACAACGCTGATGGGAGACGACTGAATGAGCAATGACGGCGTGAATGCAGGCCGGCGTCGCTTCTTGGTGGCGGCCACCTCTGTGGTGGGTGCTGCTGGAGCGGTGGGTGCCGCGGTCCCGTTCGTGGGGTCATGGTTCCCGAGCGCTAAGGCTAAAGCTGCCGGTGCACCTGTGAAGGTGAATGTTGGCAAGATCGAGCCTGGCCAGCAAATGGTTGCCGAGTGGCGGGGGCAACCGGTTTTTATCGTGCGCCGTACCGAGGAAATTCTCAGCAACCTGATCAAGCTTGAGCCGCAACTGGCCGATATCGAATCTCAGGCATCTGATCAGCCGAGCTATGTCGATCCGAAAACCCGTTCGATCAAGCCGGAGCTGCTGCTGCTGGTCGGGTTGTGCACTCACTTGGGCTGTGCTCCGTCCTTCCGTCCGGAAGTGGCGCCTGCCGATCTCGGTGCCGAGTGGGTCGGGGGGTATTTTTGCCCTTGCCACGGTTCTCGCTACGACCTCGCTGGCCGGGTCTACAAAGCGCAGCCTGCGCCCTTGAACCTGCCGGTGCCACCGCACATGTACGAGTCGGATGATGTGATCATCATCGGTGTGGACCAGGAGCAAGCAGGATGAGTAAGTTCATGGAATGGGTGGATGCGCGCTTCCCGGCCACCAAGATGTTTGAAGACCATCTGAGCAAGTATTACGCACCGAAGAACTTCAACTTCTTCTACTTTTTCGGCTCTCTGGCACTGCTGGTGCTGGTCAATCAGATCGTCACCGGCGTCTGGCTGACCATGAGCTACACGCCGTCGGCTGAAGAGGCGTTTGCTTCGGTCGAATACATCATGCGTGACGTCGAGTACGGCTGGATTCTGCGCTACCTGCACTCCACCGGTGCTTCGGCATTCTTCGTGGTGGTCTATCTGCACATGTTCCGCGGTCTGCTCTATGGCTCCTACCAGAAGCCACGCGAGCTGGTGTGGATCTTCGGCATGCTGATCTACCTGATGCTGATGGCTGAAGCATTCATGGGCTATCTGCTGCCATGGGGGCAGATGTCCTACTGGGGGGCTCAGGTGATCATCTCGCTGTTCGGTGCCATTCCGGTCATTGGTGCGGACCTGACGCAGTGGATTCGCGGTGACTATCTGATCTCCGGGATCACCCTGAACCGCTTCTTCGCTCTGCACGTGGTTGCGCTGCCAATCGTGATCCTCGGCCTGGTTGTCCTGCACATCCTGGCGTTGCACGAAGTCGGTTCGAACAACCCCGACGGCGTCGAAATCAAGAAGAAGAAAGACGCGAACGGCATACCGCTCGATGGCATTCCTTTCCATCCCTACTACACCGTGAAAGACATCGTCGGCGTGGTGGTGTTCCTGTTCATCTTCTGCTTCATCGTGTTCTTCTTCCCGGAAATGGGCGGCTACTTCCTCGAGAAGCCCAACTTCGAAGAGGCCAATGCGTTGAAGACGCCAGCGCATATTGCTCCCGTCTGGTACTTCACCCCGTTCTACGCGATCTTGCGTGCTATCCCCGACAAGCTGATGGGGGTCATCGCCATGGGTGGCGCCATTGCCGTGCTGTTCGTGCTGCCGTGGCTGGATCGTAGTCCGGTCAAGTCGATGCGTTACAAGGGCTGGCTGAGCAAGATCTGGCTGCTGGTGTTCTGCGTGTCCTTCGTGATTCTGGGCGTGCTGGGCGTACTGGCACCGACCCCGGGCCGCACCCTGCTGGCGCAGGTGTGTACCTTCCTGTACTTCGCGTACTTCATCCTGATGCCGTTCTATACCAGGATGGAGAAGACCAAACCGGTTCCGGAAAGGGTGACTGGCTGATGAAAAAGCTATTTGCTGCGTTTGTTATTGCCGCGCTGCCAGTCTTCGCTTTCGCTAGTGAAGCCGGCGTGCATTTGGATGAAGTCGAAATTGACCTGACCGACAAGGCCGGCATGCAGGATGGTGCACGTACCTTCGCCAACTACTGCATGGGTTGTCATGGCGCCAAGTTCCAGCGCTATGAGCGTGTGGCCGATGACCTGGGTATCCCGCATGAGTTGATGCTGGACAACCTGATCTTCAGTGGCGCCAAGATTGGCGAGCACATGAAGATTGGCATGCAGGTCGAGGATGCCAAGGTCTGGTTCGGGGCAGCGCCTCCGGACCTGACTCTGGTCGCTCGTGTGCGTGGCACCGACTGGCTGTATACCTACCTGCGTACGTTCTACGATGATCCGAGCCGTCCGCTGGGCGCCAATAACAAGGTGTTCCCGAACGTCGGTATGCCGAACGTGCTGGCCTCCCTGCAAGGGCGTCAGTACATAGGTTGCAAGCAGGTTCAGGTGGTCGAGGATGGCAAGAAGCAGTTCGATCCGTTGTCGGGCACGCCAATAACGCATGAGGCCTGCGATCAGTTGGTCATCGAGCCGAAAAGCGGTGCCCTGAGCGAAGAAGAGTTCGACACCAAGATCAAGAATCTGGTGACCTTCCTAGCTTACTCGGCTAATCCGGTGAAGCTGAAAAGTCAGCGTGTCGGCGCCTACGTGCTGCTGTATCTGGCCTTCTTCTTCGTCTTCGCCTACCTGCTCAAGCGTGAGTACTGGAAGGACGTGCATTAATCGTTTGTCGCTGCAATGTTGTCCTGCGCGCCCCTTTGGGCGCGCAGTCTTTTCTGCTTCCAATAACCTATATAAGCGAGGAGGACCGCCATGAGCGTGACCAACCGGTTAGCCTGCTACTCCGACCCCGCCGACCACTATTCCCACCGCGTACGCATCGTGCTCGCCGAGAAGGGTGTCAGCGCCGAGATCATCAGTGTCGAAAAGGGCCGTTACCCGGCAAGGCTGCTGGAGGTCAACCCCTATGCCAGCCTGCCGACCCTGGTCGACCGTGATTTGGCGTTGTACGAGTCGACCGTGGTGATGGAATATCTGGATGAGCGCTATCCACATCCACCGTTGTTGCCGGTTTATCCGGTGGCGCGGGCCAATAGCCGCCTGCTGATTCATCGTATTCAGCGAGATTGGTGTGCTCAGGTCGACCTGATCCTCGACCCGCGCAGCAAGGAGCCGGCTCGCGTGCAGGCTCGCAAAGAACTCCGCGAGAGCCTCACCGGCGTTTCGCCGCTGTTCGCCGACAAGGCGTACTTTCTCAGTGATGAGATGAGCCTGGTGGATTGTTGCCTGCTGCCGCTGCTCTGGCGCCTGCCGGTGCTGGGTATCGAGTTAGGCAAGCCAGCCAAACCGTTGCTCGACTATATGGACCGCCAGTTTGCCCGCGAGGCCTTTCAGGCCAGTCTTTCCCCCGTTGAGCGCGATATGCGCTGAAGCTGAGGAGGCTTTGATGAATTCCAGTCGTCCTTACCTGGTTCGTGCACTTTACGAGTGGATCGTCGACAACGATTGCACTCCGCATTTGTTGGTCAACGCCGAATTTTCCGGTGTGCAAGTGCCGCCAGGCTTCGCCAGTGATGGGCAGATCGTGCTTAACGTCTCGCCCAGCGCAGTGCGTCATCTGCATATGGATAACGAGGCGGTGAGCTTCGAGGGGCGCTTCGGTGGGGCGCCGCACAGCCTGTACGTCCCAGCTGCAGCCATACTGGCAATTTATGCGCGGGAGAATGGTCAGGGCATGGTCTTCGATCTGGAGCCACCGGTGCCGGATGATGAAGAGGGCGATAGCCCGGATGATCAGGGTCCGCCGGACGGCGAGCCGCCGCGTCCCAGCGGGCGGCCCAGCCTGAAGGTGGTCAAGTAAACAAAAAAGGCGATCCATTGGATCGCCTTTTTTGTGTTCGTGCAAAAATCAGTCAGTGTATTGGAACAGTTTGACGATCTTCTGCACGCCGGAGGTGCCCTGTACCACGTTGGTCGCCCGATTGGCTTCCTGGCGTGAAACCAGGCCCAGTAGGTAGACGATGCCGTTCTCGGTGATCACCTTGATTCGCGAGCTCGGTACGCTGGCGTCGGTGAGCATCTGGGTCTTGATCTTGGTGGTCAGTAGCGTGTCGTTGCTGCGCGCGAGCAGCGAGGTCGGCTGCAGTACCTGCAGTTCGTTATGCACCTTGGTGATGCCTTGAACCTTGCGTGTCGCCTGTTCGGCGGTGCTTTTCAGTTCACTGCGTGGCGTCTGACCGGCCAGCAGCACCACGCCGTTGTAACTAGTGACCACGATGTGCGAGGTTGGGTCGGTCAGGTCGGCGTGAGCGCGGGTGATATTGGCGCTGACTTGTGGGGCGATGAACTGGTCATCGATTTTGTTGCCGATGCTGCGGCTGCCGCAGCCGGCAAGAATCAGGCTGCACAGCAGCCCGGCAAGAATCAGTGGCGAACGGGTCATTCTTCACTCCCAAACAGTTGGTGGTCGATCAGGTCGCACAGGCAGTGGATCACCAGTAGATGGACTTCCTGAATGCGTGCGGTGATCTTCGACGGTACGCGAATTTCCACATCTTCCGGTAGCAGCAGTGAGGCCATGCCGCCGCCATCGCGGCCCGTGAGGGCGACCACGGTCATTTCACGGTCATGGGCGGCCTGTATGGCCTGGATCACGTTGGCCGAGTTGCCGCTGGTGGATATCGCCAGTAGCACGTCGCCCGGCTGGCCGAGTGCGCGGATTTGCTTGGAAAAAATTTCGTTGTAACTGTAGTCGTTGGCGATCGAGGTGATGGTCGAGCTGTCGGTGGTCAGGGCGATGGCCGGCAGGCTCGGGCGTTCGCGCTCGAAGCGGTTAAGCAGTTCGGAGGAAAAGTGCTGGGCGTCGCCGGCCGATCCGCCGTTGCCGCAGGTGAGAATCTTGCCCTCGCTGAGCAGTGCCTGAACCATGGCCAGGCTGCCTTGCTCGATGAAGGGAACCAGTACTTCCAAAGCCTGTTGCTTGGTTTCAATGCTGGCCAGGAACAGTTGGCGGATGCGGTCTTGCATTTCCATCAGAGATTTAACCTTCAGTGTGGCGCCGGTTCAGGTGTCAAAGGCGTTTTGAATCCAGTTCAGCCCGGGAGTCGAGTTGCCTTCGGCGGTTATGGCAATCACGTCGAACCGACAAGGGTGTTTGGCCCAGCGCGATTCCTGCTGCAAAAAGTGCATGGCTGCTTTCGTGAGCTTCTCGCGCTTGCGGGCGTCGACGCTCTCCACGGCGCCGCCCCAGGCGGAGTGCCGACGATAGCGGACTTCGACGAATACTACTGTATCGATGTCGAGCATGACCAGATCAAGCTCGCCGCGGCGGCAGCTCCAGTTCTGCGCCAGAAGCTTCAGGCCATGTTGCTGCAGATGCAGGCGGGCCAGCTCTTCGGCAGCCTTGCCGCTGCTTTGCGTGCTGCGGTGGTCGATCAATTGAGGTTGTCTGGCAGGCGCTCGACGCGCCCGTCGCGAAACTCGGCCCAGGGCAGTTGGCGTTCAATGCGCTGCGCCGGGTTGAGGCTGAGGCTGCCGGACAGGCCGTCGATCCGGGTATCCGGCAAGGCCTTGAGCTGGCTCAGGCGCGGCGCCAGGAGGTAGGCGTCGGCACCCATGGCGTAGAGGCGGCCGAGACTGCCTCCGGCTTGTGGCCATTGGCTTTCGACTTGCTGGCGTACCGGGTCGTTGACGTTCAGCAGCCAGGGCGTTTCGCAAAAGCGGATGCCGTTCAGGTCGTGATACTGCGCATCGCTGTGGTTGCCGGTAAACAGGTGCGAAGTGGCATACACGGGCACGTCGCCAGCGTATTGGAAGGCCAGGATCGGTTTGATCTGTTGCGCTTGCTGCGGGGTGGCCGCAAGGAAGATGAAGTCGATGTCCTGGCGCCGTGACGGCTGCCCGGCTACCGCAGTGCCCAGGGTGTTTTTCAGGTGCTTGCTGCGTGCTTCGCTTTCACGCAATTGGAACAGTTCGGCGATTTGCCGCGCCAGTTCGACGGGCTGGTCAACATGTTCGGCGGCGATCAGGGTGCCGCCCTGGGCTTGCCAGCTCTGCCGGAAGGCATCGAGTACCCGGTCGCCCCAATCACCGCGCGGCACCAGGGCCGCTGCGCTGCGCATGCCGTCAGCCCAGGCGCGGCGTGCCGCTTCGCGCGCTTCATCTTCGGCGGCAAGGCCGAACTGGAACAGCTGAACCGGACCTTCCTGGCCTGGGTCGCTGTAGTTCAGGGCTAGGGTGGTGATCGGTAATTGCTCGCGATCACCGAGTTGTTTGACCAGTGGTTTTTCCAGTGGGCCGATAACCAGTTGCACGCCAGCAGCCTGTGCCTGGCGGTAGAACTCATCCAGTGAGGCCATGCGTGAGCTGTCATAGAGCTGGATGTTCGGCGGGTTCTGCCCGGCCTGCTGGGCTTGATAGTGGGCGGCGAGAAAGCCGTCGCGCAAGGCGCGCGCTACGGCTGCAAGCGGGCCTTCTTGTGGTAGCAGCAGGGCGATTTCCTGCAAGGGTTGGCTGGACAGTTCTTGCAGTTTGCGCAGTGCTGGCGGTAATTGCAGGGCGGCGGGATGTTGGGGATGTTGTGCCAGCCAGTCATCGATGGCTGTTTGCTGTTGTTGCAAGGTGCCAGGAGTCTTGGCGGCCTGAGCCAGGCCCAGCCATCCAGCCAGGTCGGCGCCGTCGTTAGATTGCAGTTGCTCGCTTGGCAGGCTGGAGACCAGGCTCCAGATGGTTTCGTGGTTGCCGGTGGCGGTCTCGCCGCTTATCAGCAGTGGGGCGATGTACACGCGTTCGCGCGCGGCGGCGAGGATCTGTCCGTCGGCCTGCAGGGCGTTGGCGCGAGCCAGTTGGGTGCGCACCTGTTGTTCGATCGGCAGTTCTCCCAGGCGCTCCAGGCTGGGATGGCTGAGCGCTTCCAGGGCGGCTTTGGGTTTTTCGCGCGCCAGTGCCAGTTCGGCGGCCAGGGTGCTGGCGAAGATCTGCTGGGCCGGCTTCAGGCTACTGAGTGGCACCTGTTCGAGGATGTTGTCGGCGCGTGCGATATTTTTCTGCTGATAAGCCTGATCGGCGGCAGCCAGGCGCAGCAGGGCGGCTTGTTCGGGCTTGCTTTCGGTGGCCTGTTGCAGCAGTTGCTCGATGCTGGCTTGAGGGGTGCGCGGCAGTTCCCCCAGGTTGGATGAGGGCGGGCTGGCGCAGGCGGTAAGCAAGCCAGCAAGACAGAGAGCGAGGAGCGGACGCAGGCAGGCGATCATGTAAGCGGTCCTGATACTTGATCAAATGAACGGCGAATTGTACCCAAGCCCTGGCCCTGGCGCGATGTCGATGGCGTGAAACGGGCTACAATGCGTGCTTTTGCGATTGAAGAGGCTCGAGCTGTGACCAGTCCCGGTGCACTGAATTCCACTCCCGGCACCCTTTATGTGGTCGCCACGCCAATTGGCAACCTGGACGACATCAGTGCGCGGGCGCTCAAGGTGCTCGGCGATGTGGCCTTGATCGCTGCCGAGGACACCCGCCACTCCGTGCGCCTGATGCAGCATTTCGGGATTGCCACGCCGCTGGCCGCCTGTCACGAACACAATGAGCGTGATCAGGGCGGGCGCTTTCTCGCGCGGCTGTTGGCAGGCGAGGACGTGGCATTGATTTCCGACGCCGGTACGCCGTTGATTTCCGACCCGGGCTATCACCTGGTGCGCCAGGCGCGTGCCGCCGGGGTCGCCGTAGTGCCAGTGCCGGGGGCCTGTGCGCTGATTGCGGCGCTGTCGGCGGCGGGCTTGCCGTCCGACCGGTTTATTTTCGAGGGGTTTCTGCCGGCCAAGACCGCCGGCCGTCGGACGCGCCTGGAACAGGTAAAGGAAGAGCCGCGCACGCTGATCTTCTATGAGGCGCCGCACCGCATCCTCGAGTGCCTGGAAGACATGCAGGCGGTGTTCGGCGATGAGCGCCCGGCCTTGCTGGCCCGTGAGATCAGCAAGACCTTCGAGACGCTCAAGGGTCTGCCATTGAGCGAGTTGCGCGCCTGGGTGGCGGCTGACAGCAATCAGCAGCGCGGCGAGTGCGTGGTCCTGGTCGCTGGCTGGCAGGCGCCGGAGGGCGAGGCGGCGGTCAGTGCCGAGGCGCTGCGTGTGCTCGAGTTGTTGCTCAAGGAAATGCCCCTCAAGCGAGCGGCGGCGTTGGCGGCGGAAATCACCGGAGTGCGCAAGAATCTGCTCTATCAGGCGGCGCTGGAGCGGCAGAAAGACGCTTGAGCCTTGTTCTATCGGGCGCGTGCCGGTAACCTTGGCGGCGGAGAGTCGATCGGACAGTCGCTGCCGTGTTTCGTTCTGCGAAATGCGGGGGAGGAAAGTCCGGGCTCCATAGGGCGGAGTGCCAGGTAACGCCTGGGAGGCGTGAGCCTACGGAAAGTGCCACAGAAAATAACCGCCTAAGCGCTTCGGCGCCGGTAAGGGTGAAAAGGTGCGGTAAGAGCGCACCGCGCGGCTGGTAACAGTCCGTGGCTAGGCAAACCCCACTCGGAGCAAGACCAAATAGGGTTCCATTGGCGTGGCCCGCGCTGGAACCGGGTAGGTTGCTAAAGGCGTGCAGTGATGTACGTCGTAGAGGAATGACTGTCCTCGACAGAACCCGGCTTACAGATCGACTCTCCACCTTTCCTTTCTATCCGCGACACCTTTACTCCTCGCTTTTCTAAGACCAAAAAAATCTTACTCTTAACAAATCACTTTAAGTTCGAAGTGCAGCTTGCTGTACATGCTCAACTTGCCGCACAAAACTCCGCGTAATGCTCCGCTCTTACTCCTGTTTAGTTTGCTAAATCGCCGTTCTGTAAGGGTTTTTCCCTCCAGGCGTGCCTTGACGGTGGGGTGTGGGCGTTCCTATAGTGTGCGCAGGTGGTAAGAAGTGGCATGAAGTGGGTTTTTTTGGGCATGGATAGCTAATTTAAGGGGAGGCGCAGCTGTGTTTCGTGGAGCCAACGCCATCAGTCTCGACGCCAAAGGGCGACTCGCGATGCCAAGTCGGTATCGGGACGAGCTCGTGTCGCGTTGTGCGGGCCAGCTTATCGTGACCATCGATGCCATCGACCCCTGCCTCTGTGTCTACCCACTGGCTGAGTGGGAGCAGATCGAGAACAAGCTGCGCGAGTTGGCCTCCTTCCGTGAAGAGAACCGCCGTTTGCAGCGTTTGCTGATCGGTAATGCTGTTGACCTCGAGCTGGATGCAAGCGGTCGTTTCCTGGTGCCGCCGCGTCTACGCGAGTACGCCAGGCTGGATAAACGCGCGATGTTGGTCGGCCAACTGAATAAATTTCAACTGTGGGACGAAGATACCTGGAATGCGGTCGCCGATGCCGATTTGGCGGCCATCAAGCAACCGGGTGCTTTGTCCGACGAACTACGTGACTTGATCCTGTGACTATGACCAGCAGCTTTCGCCATATTACTGTGCTACTCGACGAGGCTGTCGACGGGTTGGCCGTGCGTGCGGATGGCTGTTACCTGGATGGCACCTTCGGTCGTGGCGGGCATAGCCGGTTAATCCTCGAAAGGCTCGGGCTAGACGGGCGCTTGCTGGGGTTTGACAAGGACCCCTTGGCGATTGCCACGGGGAATGAGTTAGCGGCCGAAGACGGCCGCTTTGTCGTTGTGCAGCGCAGTTTTGCGGAACTTGGCGAGGAAGCTGCTGTCCGCGGGCTGGTTGGCAAGGTCAATGGCGTTCTGCTGGACCTGGGCGTTTCCTCGCCCCAGCTGGACGACGCTGAGCGCGGTTTCAGCTTCCTCAACGATGGCCCGCTGGACATGCGCATGGACCCCGCACGCGGCGTCAGTGCGGCGCAGTGGATCGCCAGCGCCAGCGAAGAGGAAATTGCCAGGGTCTTTAAGGAGTATGGCGAAGAGCGTTTCGCCAGGCGCATGGCTCGTGCCGTGGTGTTGCGTCGTGCGGAACAGCCCTTTGAGCGCACCGCCGACTTGGCCCAGGTGCTGACGGTGGCCAATCCCGCCTGGGAGAAGGGCAAGAATCCGGCGACCCGCGCGTTCCAGGGGCTGCGCATCTACATCAATAACGAGCTCGGCGATCTGCAGCGTGGCCTCGATGCCGCGCTGGAGACGCTTGAAGTGGGCGGGCGCTTGGTGGTGATCAGCTTTCACTCCCTTGAGGATCGCATCGTCAAGCAGTTCATGCGCAAGCATGCCAAGGGCGAGCGGGACGAGTACCCGCGCGACCTGCCGATCATCCCCAAGGCCTTCGAGCCCCGTTTGAAACTGATCGGCAAGCCGCAGTTCGCTTCCGAAACCGAGCTGAAGGCCAATCCGCGCTCGCGTAGCGCCGTCATGCGTGTGGCGGAGAAAATGCGATGAGTACGGCCTTCGCCAAGCCATTGCCAAAGGGCAGCTTGCTGATGCTGGTGCTGTTCATTGGCGTGCTCGGCAGCTCGCTGGCGGTTTCTTACAGTGCGCACTGGAATCGGCAGTTGCTCAACGGGCTGTATGCCGAGCTGAGCATCCGCGACAGGGCGCAGGCCGAATGGGGGCGTTTGATTCTCGAACAAAGCACCTGGACTGCCCACAGTCGTATTGAGACTCTGGCCAGCGCACAGCTGAAGATGCGTATTCCCGAAGCCGCCGAAGTGCGCATGGTGGCGCCATGATCAAACTCGAAGGGGCCCTTTATCCCTGGCGCTTTCGCCTGGTGCTGCTGCTCCTGGCGCTGATGGTCGGTGCGATTGTCTGGCGCATCATCGATTTGCATGTATTCGATCATGATTTTCTCAAGGCCCATGGCGATGCGCGCAGCGTGCGGCATATTCCGATTCCTGCGCATCGTGGTTTGGTCACCGATCGCAATGATGAGCCGTTGGCGGTGAGCACCCCGGTCACCACCCTTTGGGCCAATGGTAAGGAGTTGCAGGCGGCCAAGGCTCAATGGCCGGCCTTGGCGGCGGCGCTGGGGCAGGAGCCCAAGGGGCTGGGCGAGCGCTTGCAGGCCAATGCCGAGCGCGAATTCATGTACCTGGTGCGTGGCCTGACGCCTGAGCAAGGGCAGCGGGTGCTCGATCTGAAGGTGCCCGGCGTGTATGCCATCGAAGAGTTTCGGCGTTTTTATCCGGGCGGCGAAGTGACCGCGCACGTGGTCGGTTTTACCGATATCGATGATCGCGGCCGCGAAGGCATGGAGCTGGCTTTCGATGAGTGGCTGGCCGGCGTGCCGGGCAAGCGTCAAGTGCTCAAGGATCGCCGCGGTCGTTTGATCAAGGATGTCCAGGTTACCCAGAATGCCAAGGCAGGTAAGGCACTGGCGCTGTCGATCGACCTGCGCCTGCAGTATCTGGCGCATCGCGAGTTGCGCAATGCCCTGGTCGAGTTCGGGGCCAAGGCGGGCAGCCTGGTGATGATCGATGTGAAGACCGGCGAAGTGCTGGCGATGGTTAATCAGCCCACCTACAACCCGAATAACCGCCGCAATCTGCAGCCGGCCGCCATGCGTAACCGGGCGATGATCGACGTGTTCGAGCCGGGCTCGACCATGAAGCCATTTTCCATGAGTGCCGCGTTGAAGAGCGGCCGCTGGAAGCCGACCGATACCGTCGATGTGTCTCCGGGTACCTTGCAGATTGGCAGGTACACGATTCGGGATGTTTCACGCAGCACTGGGCCGTTGAATCTCACCGAAGTTCTGATCAAATCGAGCAACGTAGGCATGAGCAAGATCGCCTTCGATATTGGCGGCGAGTCCATCTACTCGGTGATGCAGGCGGTCGGGTTGGGGCAGGATACCGGTCTGGGCTTTCCGGGCGAGCGGGTCGGCAATTTGCCCAATCACCGCGAATGGCACAAGGCCGAAACCGCCACTCTGTCTTATGGCTACGGCTTGTCGGTGACGGCTGTGCAGTTGGCACATGCCTACTCGGTACTGGCCAATGATGGTCGCAGCGTCCCCTTGTCGTTGACCCGAGTTGATCGCAAGCCGGACGGTGTGCAGGTGATCCCTGAAAATATCGCCAAGACCATGCAAGGCATGCTGCAGGAAGTGATCGAAGCGCCCGCGGGTGTGTACCGGGCCAAGGTTCCGGGTTACCACGTTGCGGGCAAGAGTGGTACCGCGCGCAAGGTTTCGAAGGACTCAAGAGGTTATCGGGATAATGCCTACCGCTCATTGTTCGCTGGCTTCGGTCCGGTCAGTGATCCGCGGATTGCCGTTGCCATCGTCATCGACGAGCCGAGCAAGGGCGGTTACTACGGTGGTTTGGTGTCCGCGCCGGTATTCGGCAAAGTCATGGCAGGCGCCCTGCGGCTGATGAATGTCGTGCCGGATAACCTGGCGCCGCCGGTCGAATCGCAAGCGACTGCAGTGAACGCAGCCAAGGGAGAGCGCATCTGATGCCCATGCCTCTGAATCAACTGTTGCCTGAAGCCGCCAGTGCGGTGCTGATCCGTGAATTGACCCTGGATAGTCGCAAGGTGCGTCCCGGTGATCTGTTCCTTGCCGTGCCGGGTAGCCAGCAGGACGGCCGCGTGCATATTGCCGACGCGATTGCCCGCGGTGCCGCTGCGGTGGCCTATGAGGCCGAGGGTGCGCCAAGCATGACGGCCAGCAGCGCTGAGCTGGTGGCGATCAAGGGCTTGGCCGGTCAGCTGTCGGCCATCGCCGGGCGCTTCTACGGTGAACCGAGCCGCAGGTTGCATCTGGTTGGCATCACTGGCACCAACGGCAAGACCAGCGTCAGCCAGTTGTTGGCCCAGGCGTTGGATTTGCTGGGTGAGCGCTGCGGCATCGTCGGTACCCTGGGCAACGGCTTTTACCACGCCTTGGCCCTCGGTCGGCATACCACCCCGGATCCGATCGGCGTGCAGGCCACCCTGGCCGACCTGAAGAATGCCGGTGCCCGTGCGGTGGCCATGGAGGTCTCCTCCCATGGCTTGCACCAGGGCCGGGTGACGGCGCTGGCGTTCGACGTGGCGGTCTTCACCAACCTGTCGCGCGATCATCTGGACTATCACGGTTCGATGGACGCCTATGGCGAGGCCAAGGCGGCCTTGTTCGCCTGGTCGGGCTTGCGTTGCCGGGTGCTCAATCTGGACGACGAATTCGGTCGTAAACTGGCCCGTGCCGAGCATGACTCGCGCCTGATCAGCTACAGCCTGGAAGACCCCACGGCTTATCTGTACTGCCGCGACGCCCAGTTCGACGAGCAAGGTGTGCGGGTCAAGCTGGTCACGCCGCGCGGCGAAGGTAACGTACGCAGCGCACTGCTGGGGCGCTTCAACCTGAGCAACCTGCTGGCGGTGGTCGGTGCTCTGCTGGGCATGGATTATCCACTCGACGAAATTCTCAAGGTGCTCCCGCAGTTGCAAGGCCCGGTCGGGCGCATGCAGCGCTTGGGCGGAGTCGAACAGCCAGTGGTGGTGGTTGATTACGCGCACACCCCGGATGCCCTGGAAAAGGTTCTCGAAGCCCTGCGGCCGCATGTCAAAGGTCGTTTGCTGTGCCTGTTCGGCTGTGGTGGTGACCGTGATCGCGGCAAGCGTCCGCTGATGGCGGCCGTGGTTGAGCGTCTGGCCGATAGCGTGCTGGTCACCGACGACAACCCGCGTAGCGAGGCTCCCGGGCAGATATTCAGCGATATTCGCGCAGGTTTTGCTATGCCCGACAGCGTGCAGTTCATCCATGGTCGCGCTCAGGCCATCGCCCAGTTGATAGCCACCGCCGGCCCGGCCGATGTGCTGGTGCTGGCTGGTAAGGGCCACGAGGACTATCAGGAAATCAACGGCGTGCGCCAGCCATTCTCCGATCTGGTCGAAGCTGGCAAAGCCCTGGCGGCATGGGAGGTTGGACATGCTTAAAGCCCTGCGATTGAGCGAAATCAGCGCGGCGCTGAATGCGCGCCTGATCGGTGAAGATTGCGCCTTCGATGCGGTCAGCACCGACAGCCGGGCGATTCAGTCGGGTCAGCTATTCATTGCGCTGACCGGGCCGAACTTCGACGGTCACGCTTACCTGGCCGATGTCGCCGCCAAGGGGGCGGTGGCTGCGCTGGTCGAGCGGGAAGTGGCGAACGCACCGTTGCCACAGTTGCTGGTGGCTGATACGCGCCTGGCGCTTGGCCGGCTCGGCGCCCTGAATCGTCGGGCCTATGGCGGCCCGCTGGTTGCGGTCACCGGTTCCAGCGGCAAGACCACGGTCAAGGAAATGCTGGCCAGCATTCTGCGCACGGCGTTCGGCGCGCAGGGCGGTGCCGTGCTGGCTACCCGTGGCAATCTGAACAACGACCTGGGTGCGCCCCTGACTCTCCTTGAGTTGGCGCCCGAACATGTCGCGGCGGTGATCGAACTGGGCGCCAACCATGTCGGCGAGATCGCCTACACGGTCGGGCTGACCCGGCCCCAGGTGGCCATCATCACCAACGCCGGAACCGCCCATGTGGGCGAGTTTGGCGGGCCGGAAAAGATCGTCGAGGCTAAAGGCGAGATCCTCGAAGGGCTGGGCGAGGGCGGGATTGCCGTGCTCAATCGTGACGACGCGGCCTTTGCACTCTGGCAGCAGCGCGCAGGCGACAAGCGGGTCCTCAGTTTCGCCTTGCACAATCCGGCGGCCGACTTCCATGTCAGCGACCTGGACCGCGACGCACGCGGCTGCTCGGCGTTTACCCTGCACTGTGCCGATGGCCTGGCGCGTATCCAGCTCAACCTGCTCGGCGAGCACAATGTTGCCAATGCCTTGGCTGCATCTGCGGCGGCGCAGGCCCTGAGCGTGCCGCTGGTCGATATCAAGAATGGCCTGGAAAACCTGCAACCGGTCAAAGGCCGCGCCGTAGCGCAGCTGGCGAGTAATGGCGTGCGGGTAATCGATGACAGCTATAACGCCAACCCCGCGTCGATCTGCGCGGCGGTTGATATACTCGCCGGCTTCTCTGGTCGCACCGTTCTGGTGCTCGGGGACATGGGCGAGCTGGGAGCCTGGGCTGAGCAAGCTCACCGCGATGTGGGCAGCTATGCCGCTGGCAAGGTTGCCGCGCTCTATGCGGTTGGCCCGCTGATGGCTCATGCGGTTGCCGCGTTCGGTGCAGATGGCCGGCATTTTACCGATCAAGCCGGTCTGATCGAAGCGCTCCGCAGCGAACATGGCGACACCACCATTCTAATCAAAGGTTCACGCAGCGCCGCGATGGATAAAGTCGTGGCGGCGCTCTGTGGCATATCCAGCGAGAATCACCCAATGGAGAGTCACTAAATGCTGCTGCTGCTGGCGGAGTACCTGCAACAGTTCCACAAGGGCTTCGCGGTCTTTCAGTACCTGACCCTGCGCGGGATTCTCGGTGTGCTGACCGCACTGGCGCTGTCGTTGTGGCTGGGGCCGTGGATGATCCGTACTTTGCAGATCCGCCAGATCGGCCAGTCGGTGCGCAGTGACGGACCGCAGTCGCACCTGTCGAAGAAGGGCACGCCGACCATGGGCGGCGCGCTGATTCTCTCCGCCATCGCGATCAGCACCTTGCTCTGGGCCGACCTGAGCAATCGTTATGTGTGGGTGGTACTTGTGGTGACCCTGCTGTTCGGCGCGATCGGCTGGGTCGACGACTACCGCAAGGTGATCGAGAAGGATTCGCGCGGCCTGCCGAGTCGCTGGAAGTATTTCTGGCAATCGGTGTTCGGCCTGGCTGCGGCCTTGTTCCTTTATATGACTGCGCACCACCCGGCAGAAACCACCCTGATTCTGCCGTTGCTGAAAGATGTGAGTATCCAGCTGGGCGCGGGCTTCGTGGTGCTGACCTACTTCGTCATCGTCGGCTCGAGCAACGCGGTCAACCTCACCGATGGCCTGGATGGCCTGGCGATTCTGCCCACCGTGATGGTCGGCGGCGCCCTGGGGATCTTCTGCTACCTGTCGGGCAACGTGAAGTTTGCCGAATACCTGTTCATCCCCTACCTGCCGGGCGCGGGCGAGTTGATCGTGTTCTGCGCTGCCCTGGTCGGTGCCGGTCTGGGCTTCCTCTGGTTCAACACTTACCCGGCCCAGGTGTTCATGGGCGATGTCGGCGCGCTAGCGCTGGGTGCGGCCCTGGGCACCATTGCGGTGATCGTCCGCCAGGAAGTGGTGCTGTTCATCATGGGCGGGGTGTTCGTCATGGAAACCCTGTCGGTGATCATCCAGGTCGCTTCGTTCAAATTGACCGGCAAGCGGGTGTTCCGCATGGCGCCGATTCACCACCACTTCGAACTGAAAGGCTGGCCCGAGCCCCGCGTCATCGTACGTTTCTGGATCATCACCGTGATTTTGGTGCTGATCGGCCTTGCCACCTTGAAATTGCGTTGAGGAGACTATGAGCCTGATCGCTTCCGACCAATTCCGCATCGTTGTCGGCCTCGGCAAGAGCGGCATGTCTCTGGTGCGTTTTCTCGCGCGCCAGGGCTTGGCCTTTGCCGTGGTCGATAGCCGTGCCAATCCGCCAGAGCTGAGCACCCTGCGTGAACAGTTCCCGCAGGTGGAAGTGCGTTGTGGCGAGCTGGACGTGGACTTCCTCTGCCGTGCCAGCGAGTTGCTGGTCAGCCCGGGCCTGGCGATTGCCACCCCGGCGTTGCAGGAGGCGGCTGCCCGTGGCGTAAAGCTTTCCGGCGATATAGAGCTGTTCGCTCGTTATGCCAAGGCTCCCATCGTGGCCATCACCGGTTCCAACGCCAAGAGCACGGTGACCACATTGGTCGGCGAGATGGCGGCGGCGGCCGGCAAGAAGGTCGCGGTCGGCGGCAACCTGGGTACGCCCGCGCTGGATTTGCTCAGCGACGAAGTCGAGCTGTATGTGCTGGAACTGTCCAGCTTCCAGTTGGAAACCACCGATCAGCTGAACGCTGAAGTGGCGACCTGCCTGAACATCAGCGAAGACCATATGGATCGCTACGCCTCGCTGGCGGCTTATCACCTGGCCAAGCACCGGATTTTTCGCGGCGCGCGTCAGGTGGTGGTCAATCGCGACGATGCATTGTCGCGGCCGCTGGTAGCGGACGATATGCCGTGCTGGTTGTTCGGTCTGGGCAAGCCGGATTTCAAGCGCTTCGGTCTGCTCGAGGAGAACGGCGAGAAATACCTGGCCTACCAGTTCGACGCGCTGCTGCCGGTGCGCGAATTGAAAATCCGTGGTGCGCATAACCAGTCCAATGCCCTGGCGGCGTTGGCTCTGGGGCATGCGGCCGGGCTACCGATGGCACCGATGCTGGAGGCCCTGCAACGCTTCGCCGGCCTGCCGCACCGCTGCCAGTGGGTCGGTGAACGTAATGCCGTGAGCTACTACGACGACTCCAAGGCGACCAACGTCGGCGCCGCCCTGGCTGCCATCGAGGGTCTAGGCGCGGATATCGCCGGCAAGCTGGTGTTGATCGCCGGTGGCGACGGCAAGGGTGCCGATTTCTCCGCCTTGGGCAAGCCGGTCGCGCAGTTCTGCCGCGCCGTGGTGTTGCTCGGCCGCGATGCCGAGCGTCTGGCTGCGGCGCTCGGCGACGGCGTGCCGCTGATCCGGGTGACCAGCCTGGAGGAGGCCGTGCAGCGCTCCGCCGAACTGGCCCAAGCGGGCGATGCCGTGCTGCTCTCGCCGGCTTGCGCCAGCCTGGACATGTTCAAGAATTTCGAAGCGCGCGGACACCTGTTCGCCCAAGCCGTGGAGGCGCTCGCCTGATGCTTGCCTTCCTGCGCCCATACCCGTCCCCGCTGTTCAGCCGCCGTGGCCTGGACATGGACTTTCCGTTGCTGGTCGGTTGTCTGGCCCTGCTCGGTCTGGGCCTGGTGATGATCGCTTCCGCCTCAACCGAGGTGGCCGCGGTGAATGTGGGCAGCCCGCTGTACTACATGCTCCGTCACCTGATTTACCTGTTGATTGGCCTCGGCGCCGCCGCTGTGGTGCTGTTGATCCCGCTGGAAACCTGGCAGCGTCTGAGCGGGGCGGCGTTGCTGGCCGCCTTTGCCATGCTGGTGCTGGTACTGGTGCCGGGAATTGGCCGCGAAGTGAATGGTTCGATGCGCTGGATCGGCTTCGGCGCATTCAACGTGCAGCCTTCGGAAATCGCCAAGTTGTTCGTGGTGATCTACCTGGCTGGCTATCTGGTGCGTCGTCAGGCAGAAGTGCGCGAAAGCTGGGCTGGTTTCTTCAAACCCTTCGTCGTATTGCTGCCGATGGCCGGCTTGCTGCTGCTGGAACCGGACTTCGGTGCCACCGTGGTCATGATGGGCGCCGCCGCGGCCATGCTGTTCCTTGGCGGCGTCGGCCTGCTGCGTTTCGGCCTGATGGTCGGGCTGGCTGTCGGGGCGATCTTCGTCCTGGTGCAGACCCAGGAATACCGTTTGCAGCGTCTGATCACTTTCACCGACCCCTGGGCCGATCAGTTTGGCTCCGGCTACCAATTGACCCAGGCGTTGATCGCCTTCGGTCGCGGCGAGTGGTTCGGCGTCGGCCTGGGTAACAGCATTCAGAAACAGTTCTATTTGCCAGAAGCGCACACCGACTTCGTGTTCGCCGTGCTCGCTGAAGAGCTGGGCATGGTGGGCGCCTTGATTACCGTTGGCTTGTTCGTCTTCGTCTGCGTACGCGCCCTGTATATCGGCGTTTGGGCCGAGAAGGCCAAACAGTTTTTCGCGGCCTATGTCGCCTACGGTCTGGCGTTCCTCTGGATCGGTCAATTCCTGATCAATATCGGAGTCAACATCGGCCTGCTGCCGACCAAGGGCCTGACCTTGCCGTTTCTCAGCTATGGCGGCAGTTCCCTGGTGATCTGCTGCGTCAGCCTGGCGCTGTTGCTGCGGATCGAGTGGGAGCGGCGCACCCAGTTGGGCAGCGAGGATGCCGATTTCAGCGAGGCGGATTTTGTTGACGAGAAGCACGCGGAGGAGCCTGCCCATGCCCGGTAATGTGCTGATCATGGCCGGCGGTACCGGCGGGCACGTGTTCCCGGCGCTGGCTTGTGCTCGCGAGTTCCAGGCACGCGGTTACCGCGTGCATTGGCTGGGCACCCCGCGCGGCATCGAGAACGAATTGGTCCCGGCCGCCGGCCTGCCGTTGCACCTGATCAACGTCACGGGTCTGCGCGGCAAGGGCAAGCTGTCGCTGCTTAAAGCACCGTTCCAGCTTATCAAGGCACTGTTTCAGGCCCGTAAAGTGGTGCGTGAGCTGCAGCCAGTGTGCGTGCTCGGTATGGGCGGCTTCGTCACCGGCCCTGGCGGCCTGGCGGCCAAGCTCGGCGGCGCGCCGCTGATCATCCACGAACAGAATGCCGTGGCCGGCACCGCCAATCGCAGCCTGGCGCCGTTTGCCAGCCGCGTGTGCGAGGCCTTCCCGAATACCTTCGGCGCTTCGGCCAAGCGCCGCACCACCGGCAATCCGGTGCGCGAGGAACTGTTTCTGGAAACCCCGCGCGCGGCGCTCCGCGATCGCCGGCCGCGCCTGCTGATCCTCGGCGGCAGCCTGGGCGCCGAGCCGTTGAACAAACTGCTGCCCGAAGCGCTGGCATTAGTGCCAGGCGAGCTGCGCCCGGAAGTGTTCCACCAGGCCGGCAAGCAACACGATGTGATTACTGGCGAACGTTACCGCGATGCCGGCGTCGAAGCGCAGGTCGCTGCGTTTATCAAGGACATGGCCCGCGCCTACGCCTGGGCCGATCTGGTGGTATGCCGCGCCGGTGCCTTGACCGTCAGTGAACTGGCCGCCGCCGGTCTGCCGTCGTTCCTGCTACCGCTGCCGCATGCCATCGACGATCACCAGACACGTAACGCCGACTATCTCGCCAGGGAGGGCGCTGCCGTCCTTCTGCCACAACGCTCCACAGACGCCGCCACGTTGGCTGCACAGCTGTCCGAGGTCTTGATGCACCCTGAACGATTGAACGAAATGGCGCGTACCGCGCGACGTCTGGCCAAGCCTGATGCAACCCGCACTGTTGTTGATATTTGTCTGGAGGTGGCCCGTGGTTGAGAGTCGCAAAACTTTCCCGCAGCCTGAGATGCGCCGTATCCACCGCATCCACTTCGTCGGCATCGGTGGTGCCGGTATGTGCGGCATCGCCGAAGTGCTGCTCAACCTGGGCTATCAGGTGTCCGGCTCCGACCTCAAGGCTTCGGCGGTGACTGAACGTCTGCAGAGTTTTGGTGCGCAGATCCATATCGGCCATCGCGCCGAGAACGCCGAGAACGCCGATGTGCTGGTGGTCTCCAGTGCCGTGAATACGTCCAACCCGGAAGTGGCCGCTGCCCTGGAGCGACGTGTCCCGGTGGTGCCGCGTGCGGAAATGCTCGCCGAACTCATGCGCTACCGACATGGCATTGCCGTGGCCGGCACCCATGGCAAGACCACCACCACCAGCCTGCTGGCTTCGGTGTTCGCCGCTGGCGGCCTGGACCCGACCTTCGTCATTGGCGGTCGCCTGAATGCGGCGGGCACCAACGCCCAGTTGGGCGCCAGCCGCTACCTGATTGCCGAAGCGGACGAAAGCGATGCCAGCTTCCTGCATTTGCAGCCGATGGTTGCGGTGGTCACCAATATCGACATGGACCACATGAGCACCTACGAGGGCGACTTCAACAAGTTGAAGAAAACCTTCGTCGAGTTCCTGCATAACCTGCCGTTCTACGGCTTGGCAGTGATGTGCGTCGACGACCCCATCGTGCGCGAGATCCTGCCGCAGGTGAAGCGCCCGGTCATGACCTACGGCTTCGGTGAGGATGCCGACGTGCGCGCGATCAACGTGCGCCAGCAGGGCATGCTGACCTTCTTTACCGTGCTGCGTCGCGACTGCGAGCCGCTGGATGTGTCGGTGAACATGCCGGGCAATCACAACGTCCTCAATGCCCTGGCGACTATTGCTATTGCGACTGATGAAGGTATCAGCGATCAAGCCATCGTCCAGGGGCTGTCCGGTTTCCAGGGCGTCGGCCGACGCTTTCAGGTGTATGGCGAGTTGCCGGTGGCCGACGGCAGCGTGATGCTGGTCGACGACTACGGCCACCACCCGCGCGAAGTCGCGGCGGTGATCAAGGCGGTGCGCGGTGGTTGGCCAGGTCGTCGTCTGGTGATGGTTTACCAGCCGCACCGTTTCAGCCGTACCCGCGACCTCTACGAGGATTTCGTCCAGGTCCTGGCCGACACCAACGTCCTGCTGTTGATGGAAGTCTATCCGGCCGGCGAAGAGCCGATCCCGGGGGCTGACAGCAAGCACCTGTGCCACAGCATCCGTCAGCGTGGTCAGTTGGACCCAATCTACATCGAGCGTGGCGTCGACCTGGCGCCGCTGATCAAGCCGTTGCTGCGCGCTGGCGACATCCTGCTATGCCAGGGTGCCGGCGATATCGGTGGCTTGGCCCCGCAACTGCTGCAAAGCGCGCTGTTCGCCGTGGCTGTCGGCGAGTCGAAAGAGGAGGAGTCCAAATGAGCGCCGAATCCTTGAAGTCGCACCTGCCAGTTACGGCTTTCGGCCGCGTCGCCGTGCTGTTCGGCGGCAAGAGCGCCGAGCGTGAGGTCTCGCTGAACTCCGGTAATGCCGTGCTCAAAGCGCTGCAAAGTGCGGGCGTGGATGCCTTTGGCATCGATGTCGGCGACGATTTTCTGCAGCGTCTACTCACCGAGAAAGTCGACCGCGCCTTCATCGTGCTGCACGGTCGCGGCGGTGAAGACGGCAGCATGCAAGGCCTGCTCGAGTGCGCCGGCATCCCTTATACCGGCAGCGGCATTCTGGCTTCCGCCCTGGCCATGGACAAGCTGCGCACCAAGCAGGTCTGGCAAAGCCTCGGCCTGCCGACTCCGCGTCATGCGGTATTGGCCAGTGCCGAGGACTGCCGCGCCGCCGCGGCAGAGCTGGGTTTCCCGCTGATCGTCAAACCGGCCCATGAAGGCTCGAGCATTGGCATGGCCAAGGTGGCCGATGTCGACGCCTTGATCGCCGCCTGGCAGGACGCCAGCCAATACGATTCGCAGGTGTTGGTCGAACAGTGGATTCACGGTCCGGAATACACCATCGCCCTGCTGCGCGGTCAGGTACTGCCGCCGATTGCCCTAGGCACGCCACATTCGTTCTACGACTACGACGCCAAGTACCTGGCCAGCGATACCCAGTACCGCATCCCCTGTGGCCTCGATGCGGCCAAGGAAGAAGAGCTGAAAGACCTCAGTGCGCGGGCCTGTGAAGCGGTCGCTACCCAGGGGTGGGCGCGAGTCGATGTGATGCAGGACGCTGCCGGGAAGTTCTGGCTGCTGGAGGTCAACACCGTACCGGGCATGACCGATCACAGTCTGGTGCCGATGGCGGCGCGTGCTGCCGGTCTGGATTTTCAACAACTGGTGTTGGCGATCCTCGCCGACAGACTTGAGGCGCGGGGTTAAACCATGATCGCCACTTTGCGTCACCAGCCAGGCTCTGCACGTGCACCGTTGCGCGGCAAGCCTGCGCAGCGCGGTGCCAGCCGCATGGTGGCCAAGGAGTCGGTCGGCCTGCGGTTGCCCAAACCCAATTTTGCTCTGCTCAAGCGCATCACCTGGCCGCTGTTGCTGCTGGTGTTGGGCTTCGCAGCTTACGAGTTGGCGCAACGCCTGCTGCCCTACGCGGACCGGCCGATCGCCAAGATCAGCGTCGAGGGCGATCTCAGCTACATCAGCCAGCAGGCGATCCAGCAGCATATCGAGCCGTTCGTTAAAGCGAGTTTCTTCAGTGTCGATCTGCCGGGCATGCGTCATGAGCTGGAGCAGATGCCCTGGATCGCCAGTGCGCAGGTGCGGCGGGTTTGGCCGGACCAATTGGTGGTGCGCCTCGAGGAGCACCTGCCGATTGCCCGCTGGGGCGATGAGGCCCTGTTGAACAACCAGGGTAAGGCCTTCGCGCCCAAGGAACAGGCGAACTATCAGCACCTGCCGCAGCTGTATGGCCCCAAGCGGGCACAACAGAAGGTCATGCAGCAGTACCAGGTGCTCAGCCAGATGTTGCGTCCAATGGGTTTTTCCGTGGCGCGACTGGAGCTGCGTGAGCGCGGCAGCTGGTTCCTCTCCACCGGGCAGGGGATCGAGCTGCTGTTGGGCCGTGACCACCTGGTGGAAAAAATGCGTCGTTTTAGCGCCATCTACGACAAGGCGCTGAAAGAGCAACAAACGAATATCGCGCGAATCGATCTGCGTTACGCCTACGGCCTGGCCGTGGCGTGGCGTGAGCCGGTTGCGCCCACGGCGGCTGATACCGCTGTCGTGCAGTGAATCAGGAGAAGGCGAGACACATGGTAAACGTGCAGAGCGGCAAGATGATCGTTGGCCTCGATATCGGCACCTCCAAGGTGGTGGCGCTGGTCGGTGAAGTGACTGCCGATGGCCAGTTGGAGATCGTCGGTATCGGCACCCACCCGTCGCGCGGCCTGAAGAAGGGCGTGGTGGTCAATATCGAATCGACCGTGCAGTCGATCCAGCGTGCGGTGGAAGAGGCGCAGCTGATGGCGGGTTGCCGCATCCACTCGGCCTTCGTCGGCGTGGCCGGTAATCATATTCGCAGCCTCAACAGCCACGGCATCGTGGCCATCCGTGATCGCGAAGTCAGCCCGGCCGACCTTGAGCGCGTACTGGATGCAGCCCAGGCCGTGGCGATCCCGGCGGATCAGCGGGTGCTGCACACCCTGCCGCAGGATTACGTGATCGACAATCAGGAAGGCGTGCGCGAGCCGTTGGGCATGTCCGGCGTGCGTCTGGAAGCCAAGGTGCATGTGGTGACCTGCGCGGTGAATGCGGCGCAGAACGTCGAGAAGTGCGTGCGTCGCTGCGGCCTGGAAATCGACGACATCATTCTCGAGCAGCTCGCCTCGGCCTATGCGGTGCTCACCGATGACGAGAAAGAGCTGGGCGTGTGCCTGGTCGACATTGGCGGTGGCACCACCGACATCTGCATCTTCACCGAAGGCGCAATTCGCCACACCGCGGTGATTCCGATTGCGGGCGATCAGGTCACCAACGACATCGCCATGGCGTTGCGCACACCGACCCAGTACGCCGAAGAAATCAAGATCCGTTATGCCTGTGCCCTGGCCAAACTGGCCGGTCCGGGCGAGACCATCAAGGTGCCGAGCGTCGGTGATCGTCCGCCGCGCGACTTGTCGCGTCAGTCCCTGGCTGAAGTGGTCGAGCCACGTTACGACGAGCTGTTCACCTTGATCCAGGCCGAGCTGCGCCGCAGCGGTTATGAGGACCTGATCCCGGCGGGCATCGTGCTCACCGGCGGCACCTCGAAGATGGAAGGCGCGGTCGAGTTGGCCGAGGAGATCTTCCACATGCCGGTCCGCCTGGGCATGCCGCAAGGCGTCAAGGGCCTGGCCGATGTAGTGCGTAACCCGATTTATTCCACCAGTGTGGGCCTGTTGCTATATGGCCTGCAGAAGCAGGCTGACGGCATCTCGATGTCGACCATCGGCAGCTACAGCGATGAACCCAAGACACCGCTATTCGAGCGCGTGAAGCGCTGGGTACAAAGCAATTTCTGATTTAACAAGCGTTTATGCAGTAGGCGTTACAACTAGAAGCAAAGGAGAGGGAAAATGTTCGAACTCGTAGACAACATCCCGCAAAGTGCGGTTATCAAGGTAATTGGCGTGGGCGGCGGCGGCGGCAATGCGGTCAACCACATGTCGAAGAACAACATCGAAGGCGTCGAATTCATCTGCGCCAATACCGATGCGCAAGCACTGAAAAACATCGGTGCGCGCACCATCCTGCAGCTGGGTACGGGCGTGACCAAGGGCCTGGGCGCGGGCGCCAATCCTGAAATCGGCCGTCAGGCCGCCATGGAAGACCGCGAGCGCATCGCCGAAGTGCTGCAAGGTTGCGACATGGTCTTCATCACCACCGGTATGGGTGGTGGTACCGGTACTGGCGCTGCGCCGGTGATCGCCCAGGTGGCGAAGGAAATGGGCATTCTCACCGTCGCTGTGGTGACCCGTCCGTTCCCGTTCGAAGGCAAAAAGCGTATGCAAATCGCCGAGGAAGGCATTCGCGCCCTGGCGGAAAGCGTCGACTCGCTGATCACCATTCCCAACGAAAAACTGCTGACCATCCTCGGTAAAGACGCCAGCCTGCTGTCGGCGTTCGCCAAAGCGGATGACGTACTGGCCGGTGCCGTGCGCGGTATCTCCGACATCATCAAGCGTCCGGGCATGATCAACGTCGACTTCGCCGACGTGAAAACCGTGATGAGCGAAATGGGCATGGCGATGATGGGCACTGGCTGCGCCAGTGGTCCGAACCGTGCGCGTGAAGCCACTGAGGCGGCAATCCGCAATCCGCTGCTGGAAGACGTCAACCTGCAGGGTGCGCGTGGCATCCTGGTGAATATCACCGCCGGTCCCGATTTGTCCCTGGGCGAATACTCCGACGTGGGTAACATCATCGAACAGTTCGCTTCCGAGCACGCCACCGTCAAGGTGGGTACCGTGATTGATCCGGACATGCGCGACGAGCTGCACGTCACTGTGGTCGCCACTGGCCTGGGCGCAAAAATCGAGAAACCGGTCAAGGTGATCGACAATACCGTGCAAGTCACGACCAGCAGTGCTTCGTCGGCTGCTACCCCAGCTTCGCGTGGCGAGCAAAGCGTCAATTACAAGGACTACGAGCGCCCAACCGTTCAGCGGCAAAGTCACGGCGGCGGTGCAGCCGCGGCCAAGCTGAACCCGCAGGATGACCTGGATTACCTGGACATTCCGGCCTTCCTGCGTCGTCAGGCCGATTGATGGCGTGTATCAGGAGTATTGGGGCGATTGGTGTTCAGCAAAGGCCGGTTCTGCTATTATCGCCGGCCATTGTTGAAAACAATTCGCAACTAGTGCTATAGCGGCCAAAGCCATGATCAGACAACGTACCCTGAAGAACATTATCCGCGCCACTGGCGTCGGCCTGCATTCCGGGGAGAAGGTATACCTGACCCTGAAGCCGGCACCTGTGGACACCGGTATCGTGTTCCGTCGTACCGACCTTGACCCTGTCGTGGAAATTCCCGCGCGGGCGTGCAATGTTGGTGAAACCACCATGTCGACCACGTTGGTCAGTGGTGACGTCAAGGTGGATACGGTAGAGCACCTGCTTTCGGCCATGGCTGGCCTGGGCATCGATAACGCCTACGTCGAGCTCTCCGCGTCCGAAGTGCCGATCATGGATGGCAGTGCTGGTCCCTTTGTATTCCTGATTCAGTCAGCTGGGTTGCAGGAGCAGGAAGCGCACAAGAAGTTCATCCGTATCCTTCGCGAAGTGACGGTCGAGGAGGGCGACAAGCGCGCCACCTTCGTACCTTTCGAAGGCTTCAAGGTGAGTTTCGAGATCGATTTCGATCACCCGGTTTTCCGCAATCGCACCCAGTCGGCCAGCGTGGATTTTTCCAGCACCTCCTTCGTTAAGGAAGTCAGCCGCGCGCGCACCTTCGGCTTTATGCGTGACATCGAGTTCCTCCGTTCGCAGAACCTTGCGCTCGGCGGCAGCGTGGATAACGCCATCGTGGTTGATGAGTTTCGTGTGTTGAACGAAGACGGCCTGCGTTACGAGGACGAATTCGTCAAGCACAAGATCCTCGATGCCATCGGCGATCTCTACCTGCTGGGCAATAGCCTGATCGGTGAGTTTCGCGGTTTCAAGTCGGGGCACTCCTTGAACAATCGTCTACTGCGCGCGTTGATCGAGCAGCCGGACGCTTGGGAAGTGGTCACCTTCGATGACATCAAGAATGCGCCTATCTCTTACATGCGTCCGGTTGCGGCGGTGTAAGTAAAAACTCTCTCCCTTTGTTTATGAAGCCACCCTCGGGTGGCTTCTTTTTTCTGCAAAACAGCCGCAAACCATTCGCCATGGCCCAGCTTGTTTTGGCGCTATTCGCGGGGTTGGCCATGCTTGGCCAGTCGCTCCAGGGCGGCGCGCAGTTTGGGGTCGGTTATGCCGTCTGCAGTGGCCTGGATGTTCTCGGCAGCGCTGCTGGATAGGCTGATTGTGCGACCGGGTGCACGCCTTTCAGCAGTTGGCGGTTGCACCTTGAACAGGATCTTAGTTAAGGTCGCGAACTCTTCGAGTGTCTGCAGCTGCCTTAGCAGGCGTCGTTGCTGATAACGCAAGCGGGTGGCCCAGTGGCCATCGGTGACGATAAGAAGCAGGCAACCCTCGCGCCAGGATGCTACATGGCAGTGTTCGCGGGCCGCGGGTTGTAGCTGGCTTTCAAGTAAGTGCTGCAGGTGATCGATGCGTTGCGCCTGACTAAACAGCGCTCTCAAAGGCTTCGCTTCGCGCATTAGTGCGGCGGGTGCTTTGGCCGGCAAGGGACGAAACGTCATGGCAGGACGCCTGAAGTTGTGGAGCCGCCATGGTAGCAGACTCTCTGCCGCCGACTTTGGCTCTGCCTTAATGGGGAAGCCATGCACATTATTCTACTCAATCGGAGTCACGGTGCCGCGCGCTCACTGATTCTGGACTTACGTTGGTTGCTGGTTGCGCTGCTCATGTTGATCGTGGTGGTGCTTGGCGGTGGGGTCGCAGTGGGTGCGTGGGTCGTGCCGCAAGCGGAAAACGCGCCAGGCAGCGCGCAGTTGACCGCGGCGCTGGATCGGCAGCGTGCGGAAGTGGGCGCGGTGCGGGTCAAAGCGCAGCGTCAATTGGATGCGTTCGCCGCCCATGTTGCCGAGTTGCAGGCACGCTTGACCCGCTTGGATGCACTGGGCGAACGCTTGACCGAGCTGGCCGAGCTGGATGCCAGTGAATTCGATTTTTCCTTGAGCGTGGGTCAGGGCGGTCCGGAAGAACTGTTCGGTGGCTCAGCCTATTCTCCGCCGTCATTCATCAGCACCCTCGATGATCTTGCCCTGCGCCTGGACAGCCGTGAGCAGCAGCTCGAGGTGCTGGAGCAGCTGCTCGCCGATCGCCAACTCCATGAAGCCGAATATCTTGCGGGGCGCCCGGTATTGCAAGGCTATATATCATCGCCGTTCGGCCGGCGTACCGACCCCATGAACGGGCGTTTGAGCGTGCATAAGGGCGTGGACTTCGCCGCCAAGGCCGGCAGTGATGTGATCGCCGTAGCAGCGGGTGTCGTGACCGCGGCAAGCCGCCGATCCGGCTACGGTAATGCCGTGGAAATCAGCCATGTCGATGGTTACGTCACCTTGTATGCGCATAATCAGCGCAATCTAGTGCAGGTTGGCGATCTGGTGCAGCGCGGTCAGGTTATCGCCAAGGTTGGTAGCACCGGCCGCTCTACCGGTTCCCATGTGCATTTCGAAGTCAGTCAAAATGGCCGGGTGGTCAACCCCACCAGCTATATCGCTCGAGTCAGCGACGTCGAATAACGCCGCTTTCTTCATCGCCGTTTCCGGGTAGAATGCCCCCTTCGCACGCAGCCATGAGGGCTGCATGGGCGACTCATGGGCCGCCCTCCATCCATACGCGTGGAAGACCCTGCCTATATGTTTGCGCCTTTGTTAAAAAAGCTCTTTGGAAGCAAGAACGAGCGTGAAGTCAAGCGCATGCTCAAGACGGTTCAGGTCGTCAATGCCTTCGAGGAGCAGATGCTCGCGCTCTCGGATGAGCAACTGCGTGCCAAGACCGCCGAGTTCAAGGCCCGCCTGGCCAAAGGTGAAACCCTCGATCAGTTGCTGCCGGAAGCCTTCGCTGTAGCCCGTGAAGCGGGCAAGCGCGTCATGGGCATGCGCCACTTCGATGTGCAGTTGATCGGCGGCATGTCCTTGCATGAAGGCAAGATTGCCGAAATGCGTACCGGCGAAGGCAAGACCCTGGTGGGAACCCTAGCGGTCTACCTCAACGCGCTGGATGGTAAAGGCGTGCATGTGGTCACGGTCAACGACTACCTGGCTCGGCGCGATGCCAACTGGATGCGTCCGCTGTACGAATTCCTCGGTTTGTCGTTGGGCATCGTTACGCCCTTCATGCCGCCAGATGAAAAGCGTGCCGCCTATGCTGCCGACATCACTTATGGCACCAACAACGAATTTGGTTTTGACTACCTGCGCGACAACATGGCCTTCAGCATGGAGGACAAGTTCCAGCGCGAGCTTAATTTCGCCGTAATTGACGAAGTCGACTCGATTCTCATCGACGAGGCGCGTACCCCGTTGATCATCTCCGGCCAGGCCGAAGACAGCTCCAAGCTGTATACCGAGATCAACAAGCTGATCCCGACCCTCAAGCTGCACATCGAGGAAGAGGAAGGCGTGGTCACTCAGGAAGGCCATTACACGGTCGACGAGAAGACCCGCCAGGTTGAGCTGAATGAGGCTGGCCATCAGTTCATCGAGGAAGTGCTCACCGAGGCCGGTTTGCTGGCCGAGGGCGAGAGCCTCTATTCGGCGCATAACCTCGGCTTGCTGACCCACGTCTATTCCGGCTTGCGGGCGCACAAGCTGTTCAACCGCAACGTCGAATACATTGTGCAGACCGATCAGGTACTGCTGGTCGACGAGCACACCGGTCGCACCATGCCGGGCCGACGGCTGTCCGAGGGCCTGCACCAGGCCATCGAGGCCAAGGAAGGTTTGCCGATCCAGGCCGAGAGTCAGACCCTGGCCTCGACCACCTTCCAGAACTACTTCCGTCTGTACAACAAACTGTCCGGTATGACCGGTACCGCCGACACCGAAGCCTTCGAGTTCCATCAGATCTACGGCCTGGCGGTGATCGTGATTCCGACCAACCGGCCAATGGAGCGCAAGGACTTCAACGACCTGGTCTATCTGACCCAGGAAGAGAAGTACGCGGCGATTATTACCGATATCAAGGAATGCCAGGCCCAGGGCCGGCCGATCCTGGTCGGTACCGCGACCATCGACAGTTCCGAGTACGTCTCGCGATTGTTGAATGAAGAAGGCATCGAGCATAAGGTGCTCAACGCCAAGTTCCATGAAAAAGAAGCCGAGATCATCGCTCAGGCAGGGCGCCCTGGCGCGCTGACCATCGCCACCAACATGGCCGGTCGCGGCACCGACATCGTCCTGGGGGGCAACTGGGAGGTCGAAGTGGCCGCCCTGGAAAACCCTACTGAAGAACAGATTGCGCAGACTAAAGTCGACTGGCAGAAACGCCATCAACAGGTGATCGAGTCCGGCGGCCTGCATGTGGTCGCCTCCGAACGGCACGAATCACGGCGTATCGACAACCAGTTGCGCGGCCGCTCCGGTCGCCAGGGCGACCCGGGTTCCAGCCGCTTCTACCTGTCACTGGAAGACAACCTGATGCGCATCTTCGCCTCGGATCGGGTGAAGAATTTCATGAAGGCTCTGGGCATGCAGCCCGGCGAGGCGATCGAGCATCGCATGGTCAGCAACGCCATCGAGAAGGCGCAGCGTAAGGTCGAGGGACGTAACTTCGACATGCGCAAGCAACTGCTGGAATTCGATGACGTATCCAACGAGCAGCGCAAGGTGATTTATCACATGCGCAATAACCTGCTGGCTGCCGAGGATATTGGCGAAACCATTGCCGAGTTCCGCAAGGAAGTGCTGGAAGGCATCATCAACGAACATATCGCGCCGCAGTCGTTGCCCGAGCAATGGGATGTCGCCGGCCTGGAAGAGGCGCTGTATGCCGGCTTCAACCTCAGACTAGCGATCCAGCAGTGGCTCGACGACGACCACAAACTCTACGAAGAAACCCTGCGCGAGCGCATTCTGCAAGAGCTGATCGCGGCCTACAACGAGAAGGAAGAGTTGGCCAGCGCCGAGGCTCTGCGTAGCTTCGAGAAGCAGATTCTGCTGCGCGTGCTCGACGACCTGTGGAAAGATCATCTGTCGACCATGGATCACCTGCGCCACGGTATTCACCTGCGTGGTTACGCGCAGAAGAACCCCAAGCAGGAGTACAAGCGCGAGTCGTTTACCCTGTTCCAGGAGCTGCTCAATTCGATCAAGCGCGACACCATCCGGGTCTTGTCGCATGTCCAGGTGCGTCGCGAAGATCAGGTCGATGAAGAGGCACGCCTGCGTCGCGAAGCCGAGGCACTGGCCGAACGCATGCAGTTTCAGCACGCCGAAGCCTCTGCCCTGATGCAGCCCGACGCCGTGGCTGAAGACGGTGATGTGGCCGTTGCGCCGCCGCCAGTGCGTGCCGAGCCGAAAATCGGCCGTAATGAGCCTTGCCCCTGCGGTTCCGGCAAGAAGTACAAGCATTGTCACGGCCAGGTCAACTGACAGTCTGGTTGATAAACCACTGCGGGCTTCGCGCGCTGGGTTTCTCAACGGCCTGTTGGTCACCCGGTTGGATGGGTAGATTCCTCACGCTACCTACAACGCCGCGAACGGCTTAGCCGCTCGCGGCGTTTTGCCATCGAATTCGGTCGCGCCCAGTGGCGCGACACTTAAATCCCTCAAGGAGCACACCTTATGGCTGTTGGTCTTGGCCCGCTGTCTACCCTGCACCCGGTTCCAGGTTTCGAACTGGGCATCGCTTCGGCTGGCATCAAGCGCCCCGGGCGCAAGGATGTGGTAGTCATGCGCTGCGCCGAAGGCTCCAGCGTGGCCGGGGTGTTCACCCTCAATGCCTTCTGTGCGGCGCCGGTGATCCTGGCGAGAAAGCGTGTCCTGGGTAGCGTGCGCTACCTGCTGACCAATACCGGCAATGCCAACGCCGGCACCGGCGAGCCCGGCTTGCAGAATGCCATGCGCAGCTGCGCCAGCCTGGCGCAGCTGGCCGGTGTCGAGGAGGGGGCGGTGCTGCCGTTCTCCACCGGGGTGATCGGCGAACCCCTGCCGGTGGAGAAGATCGAAGGCGCCTTGCAGGCGGCTTTGGACGATCTGGACGCGGACCACTGGGCCGAGGCGGCCAGCGGCATCATGACCACCGACACCCTGCCCAAGGGCGCCAGCCGCCAGTTCGTGCATGACGGTGTGACGGTCACCGTCACCGGCATCAGCAAGGGTGCCGGGATGATCAAGCCGAACATGGCGACCATGCTCGGTTATATCGCGACCGACGCCAAGGTCAGCCAAGGTGTGCTGCAGGACTTGCTGCGCGATGCGGCGAACAAGTCGTTCAACCGCATCACCATCGATGGTGACACCTCGACCAACGATTGCTGCATGTTGATCGCCACTGGCCAGGCGCCGCTGGAGGAGATTACCCAGGCCAGCGGCGCATTGTTCGCCGCACTCAAACAGGCGGTGTTCGATGTGTGCATGGAGGTGGCCCAGGCCATCGTGCGTGACGGCGAAGGCGCGACCAAGTTCGTCACCGTGCAGGTCAATGGCGGGGCGACTTATCAGGAGTGTCTGGACGTCGGTTATGCCGTGGCCCATTCCCCGCTGATCAAGACCGCGCTGTTCGCCTCCGACCCGAACTGGGGGCGCATCCTCGCCGCAGTCGGCCGTGCCGGTGTGGCGCAGTTGGATGTCAACCTGATCGACGTGTTCCTCGGCGAGGTGTGCATTGCCAGCCATGGTTGCCGTGCGGCCAGCTACACCGAAGAGCAGGGCGCGGCGGTGATGGCCCAAGCGGAAATCACCATTCGCATCGAACTGGGGCGTGGTACTTGCAGCGAGACGATCTGGACCACCGACCTGTCCCACGAGTACGTGAAGATCAACGCCGAATATCGCACTTGAGCGCAGCCTACCGCCGTTTGGGCGCAGGGTAGGCGCGAGCGGCGTCGAGTATTCCCATTGTTCATGGGGGCATGAACAATGGGAATTTGCTATTGAGCGGCGCTGCGTCCTAATGTCCATTGACCCTTCAGCAACCGCATCACGCAAGGAGTGCCCCCATGTCCCTGGTTCTGATCATCGGCAACAAAACCTATTCGTCCTGGTCGCTACGCGCCGCCTTGGCCATGGAACTGGCCGAGGCGCCGTATAGCGAAGTGCTGATCCCACTCGATCGTCCGGACACCCGTGCGCGCATCCTTGTGCATTCGCCGACCGGCAAGGTGCCGCTGCTGCAGACCGAAGAGGGGCCGGTGTGGGACTCCTTGGCGATTGGCGAATACCTCGCCGAAAGCTTCCCCGAGGCCCACCTGTGGCCGCGCGGCGAATATGCCCGCGCGGTGGCGCGCAGTGTCTGTGCCGAGATGCACAGCGGTTTTGCGGCGCTGCGCACGCATCTGCCGATGGATCTCAAGCGCGATCAGGCCTTGGCCGAGATGCCGGCTGATGCCGAAGCCGATATCCGCCGTATCTGTGCGCTCTGGGCCGAGTGCCGTGGCAACTTCGGCGAGGGCGGCCCCTTCCTGTTCGGTCACGCCAGCCTGGCGGATGCTTTCTTCGCGCCTGTCGCGGCTCGGCTGCACAGTTATCGGGTGGCGTTGCCCGAGGTGGCGGCGGCGTATGTGGCCACGGTCTATCAGTGGCCGGCATTCCAGCGCTGGTATCAGGCGGCTCAGGCGGAACAGTTGGAGTGAAACGCATTCATGTAGCCGCCGCGGTGATCCGTGCGACGGATGGCCGTATCCTGATTGCCAAGCGCCCGGACGACAGGCACCAAGGCGGGCTGTGGGAGTTTCCTGGCGGCAAGGTCGAGCCCGGCGAAGCGGTGGAGGCCGCTCTGGCTCGCGAGCTGGAGGAGGAGTTGGGGGTTCGCCCGACTGAGGCGCGGCCATTGATTCAGGTGCATCACGATTACCCGGACAAGCAGGTGTTGCTGGATGTCTGGGAGGTGTCGGCTTTCGCCGGCGAACCCCACGGTGCCGAAGGTCAGCCGCTGGCCTGGGTCGGTTCGCGGCAGTTGGCCGAGTATCAGTTTCCGGCGGCGAACCAGCCGATCATTGCCGCTGCCCGTTTGCCCGACCGCTACCTGATCACGCCAGAGGGGCTGACTCCGCAGGCGTTGTTACTAGGGGTGCGCGCGGCGCTGGCCGCCGGCATTCGGCTGGTCCAACTGCGTGCGCCGGGTATGTTCGATGCCCAGTACCGTGACTTGGCCCTGGATATCCAGGGGCTCTGCGCGGGCAAGGCGCAGCTGATGCTCAAGGGACCGTTGGAGTGGCTGGGGGATTTTCCCGCGGCGGGCTGGCACCTGACCGCCGAGCAGCTGCGCCGATATGCCGGCAAGGGCCGACCATTGGCTCAGGGGCGTTGGTTGGCGGCGTCCTGTCATTCGGCGCAAGAGCTGGCGCTGGCAACACAGATGGGCGTGGATTTTGTCACCCTGTCGCCGCTGCAAGCCACCTCGACCCACCCTGATGCACCGGCGCTGGGTTGGGACCTGGTCGGCGAACTGCTGCGCGGTTTCAATCAGCCGACCTACCTGCTTGGCGGTGTCGGCCCGCAGGATTTAGCGCACGCATGGCAAGCGGGTGCTCAGGGTGTCGCCGGCATTCGCGCATTCTGGCCGGAGCAGGCTGGCTGAGCACGCGGATAGGCTGAGCTGCCCTGATGCGAGCACATTGCGATTAGACGCGTAGACCTGCTGCCCTTAGTCTGCGCGATCACTTTGCTCGTAGGTGGTCCGCTTCATGGCTTCGGTGTTCAACGTTATTCTGCCTATCTTTGCTCTGATCCTGGCCGGCTACTTGTGCCGCCGCACGGGCGTTCTTGGGCCGAGCGCCGCCTCGGAAATCAATCGCCTGGTGGTCTGGCTATGCCTGCCAGCGTTGCTGTTCGAGGCCACAGCCACGGCGGTCTGGACGCAGATCTGGCAGCCGCAGTTCATCCTCGCCTATAGCCTGGGCACCTTGCTGGTGTTCCTGCTGACGCTGTGCTGGCGCCTGCGGCGGGTCGCTAATTTGGCCGATGCCAGCATCCAGGGACTTAGCGCGTCTTACGCCAATACCGGCTATATGGGCATTCCGTTGTGTCTGCTGGTTTTCGGTGACGAGGGGCTGCAGCCAGCGCTGATCGCCAGCCTGATCGTGATCTGTGTGCTGTTTGCCCTGGCGGTGGTGTGTATCGAGGTCGCCCTGCAGGATGAAAAGAGCCTGCGGCGTGCGACGGCCAAGGTGCTGTTGGCATTGATCAAGAATCCGCTGGTCGTTGCGCCGTTGCTTGGCGGTCTGTGGGCGCTGGGCGGCCAAGCGCTGCCAGCGCCGCTGCATCGTTTTATCGACTTGCTGGCCAGTGCCACCGCGCCCTGTGCGCTGATTTCCCTCGGCCTGTTTTTGGCCCACAAGCAGGTTGGGCGCAGCGAGGGTAGCGTCGCCCTGGTGCTGATCAAGCTGATCGCTCACCCATTGATTACCTGGGTACTGGCTTTCCATGTACTGCAATTGCCGCCCCTGTGGGCCGCTGCGGCCTTGCTGCTGAGCGCGCTGCCGACGGGTACTGGGCCTTATATGCTGGCCGAGTTCTATCGCCGCGAGGCGGCAGTGGTCTCCAGCACTATCTTGCTCTCGACCCTTGGTTCGCTGCTCAGTCTGTCGCTGTGCCTGTATTGGCTCGAACTCTGAGACTGAGGGCTGAAGTGAGGGGCGGCCGGTATAGCACCAGGCGGTAGCAACCCAGGCTGATCAGCCAGTCGAACAGCGCGGTCCACAGGTTGTGCGAGAAGAAGTGCGCGCCCTGCAGCATGCGCCCGACCGAGAAGGTAATGCCCAAGATCAGGGCCACGGCGAGCGCTGCCCTGGCCAGACCTGGGCGCCGGTCGCGCAGGACGAAGAACAGCGCGAGCAGCGCGAAACCCGCGCCAGCGTGGCCACCGGGCCAGCAGCGCCCAGGGTGCTCGGTTGCTGCGCGGCTGCTGAGCAGTGGTGTGTAAGTTTCCTCGCCACCAAATTCGCTGAGGCTCCAGGGGCAATGTACGCCGGTCAGGGCTTTCAACGGCGTCACATAGCTGGTCGACAACCCCATCGCCAACACCAGGTAACCCAGCGGGCGGCGCCATGCCCGCCAGCGCCCGACTAGCAGGCTGAGCACGAAACCGACAATGGCCAGTACGCCGATGGCGATCACCACCTGCTTGGCGCGGTCATGCAGGATGTCTTCGAGAAACCAACTATGCCGACCAATAAAGCCCGCCTGTGGATCGTAGGCCCAGTGGGCGATGACGAAGTCCAGCGCAGTTGGATCTGCCAGCAACAACAACAGCATCAGCGCGAGGGGCAGGCCGAAGCCCAGGTGGAAGTTGAACGGCCTGGATGCGGTCGGGAGGAGTTCAAAGCGCATGGTCACGATCCTTGGTCTGGGCCGGAGCGACGGCGAGTCGCTCGGTGCCGGTTGCGCGAGTCTGCTGCCAGCCAAGCAGGTGATGGCTGAAGTCGTAACTGGCGCTCTGGTAGTAGCTGATATTGCGTTTGATCAGCGGGTCGTCGGCCGTGGCACTCGCTTCGTGGCTGAGACCCAGGGCGTCAGCGTGGCGACGCATGCGCTTGCGTGGGCTGAGAATCGCCAGGTCGTGCCCATCGAATAGGCCGAGGTGTTGGTAATTGCCAAGCAGGGCGCGGCCTGGCGCTGCATCCGCGCGCAGTACATTGCGGCCAAAGAAGGTCGAGGTGTAGTCGACATTGAGCAGGCCCAACAAGGTCGGGGCCAGGTCGATCTGGCTGGTCAGGCCTGGATGTTCGCGTGGTTGGACAAAGGCCGGGGCGTAGATGAACAGCGGGATATGGTAGTTAGCCACCGGCAGGTCTTCGGTGCCGGCGCTACCGGCGGTGTGATCGGCAATGAAGACGAACAGGGTGTTGGCAAACCAGGGTTTGTGCCGCGCCTGTTCGAGAAACAGGCCGATGGCATGGTCGGTGTACTTGACGGCGCCTTCGCGGCCATAGCCCGATGGGATATCGATACGTCCGCTCGGGTAGGTGTACGGTCGGTGGTTGGAGGTGGTCATCAGTTGCAGGTAGAACGGCTTGCCGGCGGCATGGTCGGCGTCGGCCAGCTTCAAGGTCTCCGTGTAGAGGTCTTCGTCAGACATGCCCCAGGCATTTTTGAAGTGGATATCGTGCTCATTAACGCTGCTTTGATCGACCACGCGGTAACCATTGCCGCTGAAAAACGCGTTCATGTTGTCGAAATAACCGCGCCCGCCATAGACGAAGGCGCTGTCGTAGCCGAGGGCCTGGAATTGTTGGCCAAGACTGGCGAAACCGCTTTCACGGCCGATGCGTTTGACGATAGAGCGCCCTGGCGTCGGCGGCATCGACAGGCTGATGGCCTCGAGTCCGCGGTCGGTGCGGGTGCCGGTGGCGTAGAAGTTGGGGAAGAACAGGCTCTGCTGGCGTAGTCGGTCGAGGTTGGGGGTCAGACCGCGAGTGTCGCCGAAGCTGCCCAGGTATTTGGCGCTGAGGCTCTCTATGGTCACCAGTACCACGTTGCGCCGCTGTACCAGGCCGGGATTATCGATCAGCCGGCGAATATCCATAGGTTCGCTGCCGATAAAGCGTGCGTTGGGCTCGCTTAGCTCGGCGCGCAACTGCTTAGCGATTTCGTCCTGGTTAAGGCTGGCGTAGAACTGTGGGTAATCCAACTCATTGTTGCGAAAGGCCGCGAAGAATTGGTAGGGGCCATTGCTCGCCAGTTCGCGTTGGTACGGATTGCCGTCTGTGCCGCGGGGGAAGTCCTGGTCGAGCAGCAGGCTGCTGACGCAGGCCGCCAGGACAAACCCTACTACTGCCCATGGCGTATCACGCCAGCTCAGTAGCGGTGCGTTGAGGGCGACGTCTGTGGCGCTGCGCAAGAGCATGGCGGCAACCGCCGCAATGACGGCAAGAGCCGCCAGCAGCGGGTAGATCGGATAAGACTCGAGGATGTTGTTGAGTACCTCGTCGGAGTAAACCAGGTAATCCACGGCGATAAAGTTGAAGCGCACGCCGAACTCGTCCCAGAACAGCCACTCCGCCACGGCGGTAAACAGCATGGCGAACAGGCTGACAGCCACTACGCCATGTAGCAGGCCGCGGTGCCAGCGCTGCTGCCAGGTGCGCCGTGGGCAGAGCAGCAGGTAAAGGGCCAGCGGCAGTGCCGCGTAAAAACCAAAGCCCAGGTCATAGCCCAGACCTGTGGCGTATAAACGGGCGAGTTCGCTCAAGCCGAGATCCGCTTCGCCGAGGTGACTGAGTAGCAAGGCACTGCGGGTCAGGGTAAAAACTGTCAGCCAAGCCAGTAGAATCAGCGTCAGGTAACGCAGTTGAGCAAACTTCAAGGCTGGCATCGTATGATCCGGCAGCGGAAAGATGCCGTGCACTCTGCACATCAGCATGTGAGATCAATGTAGAAACCGCGTGAAAAAAACATCAAATCGTGGCGACACGCTTGAGGATTGAACGGACATGCGCATTCTTGTGGTGGAAGACAACCGGGATATTCTGGCCAATATCCTCGATTACCTGACCCTGAAGGGTTACAGCGTCGACTGCGCGCAGGATGGCCTGAGTGGGTTGCATCTTGCGGCCACCGAGCACTACGACTTGATCGTGTTGGATATCATGCTGCCGGGCATCGATGGTTATCAGTTGTGCAAACGCCTGCGTGAGGATGCCCGGCGTGATACGCCGATCATCATGCTGACCGCGCGCGATGCCCTCGACGACCGCCTGCATGGCTTGAGTGCGGGGGCCGACGATTACCTGCTCAAGCCGTTCGCCCTGTCCGAATTGGTGGCGCGCATCGAAGCGATCCTGCGCCGCAGTCAGGGTAATCGTAAGCGTCAGCTGCAAGTCGGCGAGCTGGTCTATGACCTCGATACCCTGCATGTCAGTCGCGCCGGTCAGCCGTTGAAACTCAACCCGCTAGGCCTGAAACTGCTGGCCGTGTTGATGCAGCGCAGCCCGGCGGTGGTGCGTCGCGAGGCCCTCGAAGAGGCCCTGTGGGGCGACAATTGCCCGGACAGCGACAGCCTGCGCAGCCATATCCATCAGCTGCGCCAAGTGCTCGATAAACCCTTCGCCACACCCTTGCTGCACACTATTCACGGTATCGGTTATCGCCTGGCGGAGTCCGCCAATGGTGTCTAAACAGCCGTTGCTGAGGCGCATCGTGATCGCTTTCGTGCTGATGACGCTGGTGGTCAGTGGCGTATTTTCGTTGAGCATCGTGGCGATTGTGCACTTCGTCGAAGAGCACCTGGTGTCCCAGGAACTTGATCGTGAGCTGAGCATCGTCCTCGATGAGGATATACGGCGTGGCGAGAGGCCACGGCTGGATTCCAGCACACGTTTTTTCGCCTCGCATCTACCGGATTACCAGGTGCCGCCGCAGTTCGCCGAGGCGGGCGACGGGTTTTCCGAGGTGATCGAGGGCGACCAGGCGTTTTATCTGTTCAAACGCAGCAAAAACGATCGGACTTTCATGTTGGTGCAGGAGCAACACGAGTTCGAGGCACGCGAACAGGTGCTGTTCAATGTGGTACTGGCCGGCTTTCTGCTCAGCCTGCTGGTCGCCTGGAGCCTTGGCTGGCTGTTGGCACGACGGGTGATGGCGCCGGTGATCCGCCTGGCCAACCAGGTGCGTCATCGTGATCAGCTGCTCGAGTTGGCCCCGGCCCTGGCGCCGGAATACCCGGACGATGAAGTCGGTCACCTGGCGGCGGCCTTCGACAGTACGCTCGGCCAGTTGCGTCATTCTCTGGAGCGTGAGCGACTGTTCACCAGTGATGTCAGCCATGAGCTGCGTACGCCATTGATGATCATCGCCAGCTCCTGTGAATTGCTTGCAGAGGCACCCAATCAGGATGCGCGCCAGCTTGAACAGGTACAGCGCATCGGTCGCGCGAGCGAGGAAATGCGTGACTTGGTGCAGACCTTTCTGATCCTCGCACGGGCCAGGCCTCAGGAGTCGAGCCAGGGTGGCAGCGCGACCCTGGCCGACGTTGCCGATGAGCAGAGCAAGCGCTGGGCGCCACTGATGCACGAGAAGGGCCTGCAGTTCCAGTTGATCACCCAGGGTCAGGATGAGGCGCAGTACAACCTGACGTTCCTGCGCACGGTGATCTCCAATCTGCTGCGCAATGCCTTGCATTACACCGAGCAGGGCACGGTGCGCTTGATCCTCGAGAACGGCAGCTTTCGCGTGGAGGACAGCGGCGTTGGCATCCCCCTGGATCAGCAAGAACAGATGTTCCAACCTTTTGTGCGCGGCGCTCAGGCGCGTGGCGAAGGCCTGGGTCTGGGCTTGTCCTTGGTCAGGCGGATCTGCACGCACCAGGGCTGGACGGCGCAGGTGCGTGACCTGCCTCCACAGGGCAGTGTGTTCGAGGTTAGCTTGCGCCGCTGATGGCACTGCCGCGCGGCGTGCTGCCGCCGATTCACGTTTTTTTCACACCCTTTTGACGGCTACATGATGCGCTAGTAGTTAATTTGGCAACCGTGGATTCCTCAGAGGAGCAGGTTGTTATGTCTAGCGCTAAACCCGTCGAGTTGGACTTCTCGCGCAAGTACGACCGCGAGCATGCCCGCCAGTACTTGGCAAAGCATCAGGATGGCCTGTCCCGCCGATTGTCCCATTGGCGCGACGAGCAACTGGCCCGACATGCCCTGAAGTTGGCGGGCGAGCCGAATCTGCTGCTCGACTTACCGTGCGGCGCCGGTCGATTTTGGCCGCTATTGGCCGAGCGGCCGAACCGGGTGATTCTCGCGGCTGACAACTCAGCGGACATGCTGGCGATTGCCATGGCCGGGCAATCGGCAGATATCGTGGCAAGGGTAAAGCCCTTTCAGACCTCGGCCTTCGCCATCGATCTAGGTGATAACGCGGTCGACAGTATTTTCTGCATGCGCCTGCTGCATCACATCGCAGACCCCGAACATCGCCTGGCCATGCTGCGCGAGATGCGCCGGGTGACCCGCGACACCCTGATCGTCTCGCTGTGGGTCGACGGCAACTACAAGTCCTGGAAACGTCGGCGCCTGGAGGCTCGACGGGCAGTAAAGGGCGGGGCAACGAATAACCAGAACCGCTTCGTCATCGCCAGGTCGACCATCGAGGCGGAGTTCAAACAGGTCGGTTTCGATATCCTTGGGCACCAGGATTTTCTCCCGGGCTATGCCATGTGGCGGGTCTATGTGCTGCGCAAGGGCAACTGAGATGAGTAGCCTGATTGCGCTAGCCAAGACCGAGCCGCTGTCCAGCACCTTCGAGCGTTGGTGGCAGGCTCGGGGTGAGTGGGTCGAGGCGCCTAATCAGCGCCGTGGCGGTGAAAGTGGCGTGCAGCGGTTACATAGCAAAACAGGGCCGTTATTTTACCTGAAACGCCAGACCGGACACCTGTATCGCTCCTGGCTACACCCCTTGGGCCGGCCCACGGTGTTGCGTGAATTGCATGTGATGCGGGCGCTTGCTGCGCTGGGCATCCGCGTGCCGACGCTGGTCTATGGTGCGGCGCAGCAACAGGCCGGCCAGTGGCGCGCGCTGTTGGTGACCGAGGCGCTGGATGGCTTCGTCAGCCTGGAGCAGTGGTATGCCAGCGCAGCGCAGCAGGACGACACGCAACTCAATCGGTGCATGCTGCAACAACTGGCAGCGATGCTCAGTCGCCTGCACCGGGCCGGCTGGCAGCATGGCTGCCTGTATCCCAAGCACATCTTCATCAAGTCTCACGCTACCGTCGACGGCGGTGGGGTCGAAGTGGCGCTGCTCGACCTGGAGAAAAGTCGTCGCCGGTTGTTCAGTCGCTCGGCTTCGCGGCGCGACATGGGGCAACTTTTTCGCCATCGTGACGGTATGCCGACTGCCGATTGGCACGTGTTGCTCGAGGCCTACAATCGTTCAATGGCTACCGTGGGGGCTGTTTCCCATGAGCTCTGAAGTCGCTGTCACTGTGCTCGATGGCAGTGCACTGAAGGGGCAAACCGGCTGGCGGCGTATCGTGCATGCCTTCGGCTATTCCCGGGCAGGCCTGTTGGCCGCGTTCAGGGGCGAGGCGGCGTTCCGTCAGTTGCTGCTGCTCAATGCCGTGCTGTTACCCCTGGCGTTCTACCTGGATGTTGGCAAGGTCGAGCGTGCGCTGTTGCTCAGCGTATGTTTACTGGCGCTGATCGTCGAGCTGCTCAACTCGGCGATCGAGGCCACGGTGGACCGTATCTCCCTGGAGTTGCACCCCCTGTCGAAACAGGCCAAGGACCTGGGCAGCGCCGCGCAATTGGTTACCATGACCCTGATCGCTCTGGTCTGGGCGGTGATACTGCTGTAACCGCCCTGGCCTTTGACGCCAGGCGAGTGGCTGCGGCCTAATGGCGCTGGTTACCTTTGCCGCTGTCCGCCGAGCCCCGTCATATGCCCGTATCCGCCCGTTCCCCCTCCAACATGCGTCCCAGCACCCTGCATCTGCCCCAAGGCAACTGGCCGACGGTGCTCGACTGCCTGTGTGCGCATTTCCCGGCGATCAGCCGCGAGGTATGGCTGCAGCGCATGGCGCGTGGGCGGGTGCTGGATGCCGAGGGGGCGCCGATCGGCCCGGCGCATGTATATCGAGTTGGTCTGCGCGTGCATTACTTTCGCGAGGTGGTGGCGGAGACGCCGATTCCCTTCGTCGAGACCGTGCTGTATGTCGACGAGCACCTGCTGGTGGCCGACAAGCCGCATTTCCTCCCGGTGATGCCGGCCGGCGAGTATGTCGAGCAGACGTTGCAGGCGCGCCTGGCCAAGCGTTTGGGCAATGCCGATCTGGTGCCGCTGCACCGCATCGATCGGCATACTGCCGGGCTGGTGCTGTTTTCCTGCAACCGCCAGAGTCGCGGCCAGTATCAGGCGTTGTTCCGTGAGCGGCAGATCGACAAGCGCTACGAAGCCCTGGCGCCGGCGCTGCCGGAGTTGGATTTTCCCCTGCAGCGGGCCACGCGACTGGCCGCCGGTGAGCCGTTTTTCCGCATGCAGGAAGTCGCCGGCATGGCGAATACCGAGACCCGCATCGAAGTGGCGCAGCAGTTGGGCGAGCACTGGCTCTACGGGCTCTATCCGGTGACGGGGAAAAAGCACCAGCTGCGGGTGCATATGGCCGCCTTGGGTGCGCCCATCGTCAACGATCCCTTCTACCCCGAGATCAGCGAAGGGCCCGATGCGCCTGACGACTACAGCCGGCCGCTCAAACTGCTGGCCCAGGGGCTGGCCTTCATCGACCCACTGAGCGGCGAGCAACGCCGCTTCGAGAGCCGGCTGAGTCTGCTCTGAGCGAGATGCAGGGCGGATGACGCCTCGTTCATCCACCATCGCGATGGGTGGATGGATAAAGCCTCATCCACTCTGCGAATTGTGGAGTGCTCGATATCACAGGGGGGGCCGGGCGGCGTTCCGTCTGAGCGTCGCGTCAGCCCGCCGAGCGAGCCCAGGTGCACTGCCTGCAGCGAGTGGTACCTTAGGCTGCAGACTGTGCTCATGCACAGATGATCACGCCGGTTGCTTCGGCGCCGCCTGCCAGAGCACTTCATCGATGCGCTGGCGCTTGGCGATCAGGCGAGCGGCGACGAACAGCAGGTCGGAGAGGCGGTTGACATAAGCCAGGCCGATGCCGCGCAACGGCTCCAGCGCATTCAGCTGTTGGCAGCGGCGTTCGGCGCCACGCGCCAGGCTGCGGCAGACGTGCGCCTGAGCGACCAGGCGCGAACCGCCCGGCAGGATGAAGTTCTCCAGCGGGCCGAGCTCTTCGTTCCAGCGATCGATGGCGGCTTCCAGACGTTCCACTTCGACTTGTTGCAGGGCCTGGTACTCGGGCATCGCCAGTTCACCGCCGAGGTCGAACAGGCGGTGCTGGCAGGGCGCGAGCACCGCGCTGACTTCGCTCAAACCCGGCCAGGTGGCCTGGTGTTCGGCGAGGTCGGCCAATAGCAGACCGAGCTGGCTGTTGAGCGTATCCACCTCGCCCATGGCCTCTACCCGCGGGTGATCCTTGGCCACCCGGCGGCCGTCGGCCAGCCCGGTTTCGCCGGCATCGCCGGTGCGTGTGTAAATCTTCGACAGTCGATAACCCATGTTCAATGACCTGTGTGGGGGATGGCGGCAACCAGGGGCAGGCGCAGAGTGAAGCAGGTGCCCTGGTCTGCCTTGGATTGCACTTCCATCTGTCCTTTGTGGTTGTTGGTGATGATGAAGTAGGACACCGACAGGCCCAGTCCGGTGCCTTGGCCGACTTCCTTGGTGGTGAAGAAGGGCTCGAAGATGCGCTTGCGCACCATTTCAGGCATGCCGAGGCCGTTGTCTTCCACCTGGATCTCTGCCCAGGGCGGTGCCAGCCGGGTACGCAAGGTGATCTGTCCGGGCGTGCTGCAGTCTTCGCGCTGGTGTATTGCCTGGGCGGCGTTTTTCAGCAGGTTGAGCAGCACCTGTTCCAGTTCGTTGGTGGTGCCGGGCACCGGACCCAGTGCCGGATCGAACTCGCGGCGAATGAGCAGGCTTTTGAAGTCGAAGCTTTCGGTCAGGTCGAAGTCGTTGCCGGCGATGTCCAGTGCCTGGTCGATCACGGCGGGCAGCTGGCAGGGTGCCAGTTGGCGGTTGCTGCGACGACTGAAACTGAGCATGTGGCTGACGATTTTCGCCGCGCGCATGCCGGCCTTCTGGATGTCATCGAGCAGACGCGGGATTTCCCGAGCCTGCAGGTAGCCGTCGATGTTTTGCAGGCTGATGCCGATGCGCTCGGCCTGCTCGCGGTTCTTTTCCAGCTCCGGCGACAGGCGCCGGCGAATATTCTGCACGTTATGCAGGATGGCGCCGAGCGGGTTGTTGATCTCGTGGGCCATGCCGGCAGCCAGGCCGCCGACCGAGAGCATTTTCTCCGACTGCACCATCATCTCTTCCATGCTCAGGCGCTGGCTGATGTCGTCGACTCGGATCACCACGCCGCGGCCACTGCCGCCCATCAGCGGGTAAAAGGTCAGGGCGTAGTGATGCGGTTCTTCGTCTTTGCTCCAGGTCACGCGCTCGATTTTCTCTACCTTGTGTTGCTCGACGGTGCGTTTGAGCAGCGGCAGAAAGGGTTTCAGCGGAGGGAAGGCGAGGAACACCGGCTGGTTCAGCGCTTCTGCCAGGCGCGTGCCGGAGAGGGCGCTGGCTTCCTGATTCCATTGGGTGACGTAGAGTTGCTCGTCGAGGGCGATCAAGGCCGAGGGCATGGAGTCGATGATGCTGTTGAGGTAATTCTGGAAGCCGGTGAGCTTCTTCTCGATCTTGCTGCGGACCTGCACTTCCAGCTCCAGTTTGCGGTTGGAATGGCGGGTTTCTTCGGCCAGCTTATGCGCCTGATCGAATGCGGCCTGAGCGTCGTCGCGGGCGCGCTCGAGTTCCCGTTCGCGCGCCTCGATGCGCACCAACATGGTGTTGAAGGCGTCGGCCAGGCTGCCGATTTCGTCCTGATTGCCGCGCCTGGCCCGCAGGGAATAGTTCTCCTCGCGGGTGACCTGGCGCGACAGTTCTTCCAGTCGGCGGATCGGCTTGGTCACCAGGCGGCGGATCTGCCGCGCCACGGTAAACCACAGCAGGATGCTGACGAACAGGATTGCCCCGCTGGCGGTCAGGGTGCCGGTATAGAAAGCGCCAGGCAGTTCGCTGGACGCGACTAACAGCAAGTAGCCGTGGCGGGCGCCAAGCTGCGGCAGTTCGACCAGCAGGTTGGTGCGAAATTCGCTGTGACGCCAGCTGTCCAGTTGTTCGACGCGCTGTGGCAAGTCCAGGGACTCTCCACGGTGCAGTTGCGCCAGGCTTTCGCCATTGCTGTCGTAGATCACCGCGGCGCGCAGTGGCGGGTAGTCATCCAGGCGTTGCAGCAGAGCTTGGGCCGCGCTCGCCGAGCGCAGCGCCTCCTGACCTAGGGTGGGACTGGCGATTAGTTGGCCGAGGGTGTGCAAGGCCTGCGGTGCGACGCTCTGCTGGGAAATCCAGTAGGCCGCGCTGATGAACGCCAGGTTGGCCATCAGCAACACGGCGGCCAGCAATACCAGGAGCGCGGCGAGCAGTTTGCGGCCGACGGGCAGATTTTCGAGGCGCTGGCGCAATAGCATGGGCGGGCAAGTCGCAGTGGCGAGGAAGTGTAAGCAGGGTAACGCGCGGCTTAATGGCTGGGCAATCCGTGTGCGTCGAGGTACTGCAACAGACGCTCATGCAGCGCCGCGAGGTGCGGCAAGACCAGGTGCTGGCGCTGCGCCGTGGCACAGGCATGGCCAAGCAGGTAGGCAATTTCGGTGCGTCGGCCCTGGGCGACATCCTGGTGCATCGAGGAGTAGTTCGCCGCGGTAGCCTGGATCACCCGCTGCACGTCGGCATGCAGGTCCAGCGCAGCAGCGGGCTGGCCACAGGTTTGCAGCAGTAGACCGAGCTCCGCGCAGAGCGTGGCGACCTCAGCCCGGTGTTCACTCAGGCCGCCGTTACGGCAAGCGTAGAGCACGGTCAGCGGGTTGATGGCGCAGTTCAGTGCCAGCTTGCGCCATAGCCGGCTGAGAATATCCGGGCTCCACTGGTGGGGGATGCCACTGCGCTCGAGTTCACCCAGCCAGCCCGGTGGGCTGCCGTCGAGCGGGTCACCAAGCCAGGTGTGGCCATGACCGGCGAATACCACACGCCATTCTCCTTCAGGCGCGGCGCGATCGCGAAAGGCACCTTCGGTGCTTGCGGCGAGAATACAGCGCGCATTGGGTACCCGGGCAGCCACGGCATCCTGGCTGCCCAGGCCGTTTTGCAGAAGAATTAGCTCGGCGCCAGGCGCCAGGCGCGGTGCGAGACTGGCAATGGCGCTTTCGGCGTCGTAGGCCTTGCACGCCAGCAGCAGGCGTTGGATAGGCGCCGAGTCGTCGGCGGTCTGCCCCGGCACGGGGTAGTGTCGGACCTGCCCCTGCTCGACCAGGGTCAGGCCGCCAGCGCGCTGATAAGCACCGAGACGAACCGAATCGCGCAGGATCAACTGCACCGGCACGCCGGCACGCGCCAGGCGTGCGGCCCAGAGGCAGCCCAGGCTGCCGGCGCCGAGTACATGCCAGCTCATTGTCGGTGTCGCCTAGGTCGCATGCGGCAGGCGCATGGCGGCGACCCGGCCGCTGGCATAGGACTCCGGCAGCAGTTTAGTCGCATGCGCAATCAGGTCTTCCGGGCCGATAGGCAAGGCTTTGGCGTCGAGGCCGACCAGGCAGATCCCTGCCTTGAGACTGACGAAGCCTTCGCTGGTCTTGAACGCCTTGAGGTTGATCCCTTCGTGCAGGCGCTTGAAGCTGCTCGGCGAGCACTCGTGCAGGTTTCCGAGCAGAGTAATCAGGGCGAAATGGTCGTCGTCCAGACGCACCAGTACGTCCAGCGGGCGCACCAGTTGCTGCAGGCGGCGGGCGACGCCATGCAGCAGCTCGGTGTAGAAACCGTTGCCATGACGCTGGCGCAGTTCGCTGGCCTCCTGCAGGCCGATCAACAGGTAACACAGCGCGCCACCGCGCGACTCGATCTGGCGCAGGCTGTCGAGCAGCTTCTGCCGCAGGTAGCGTGCGTTGCCCAGGCCGGTAAGCGTATCGACCTGGTTGCGCTGTTCCATACTGGCGATGTTTTCCGTCAGCAGGCGGTTTTCCTGCAGCAGGCGGTGCAGGGTGTTGCACAGGCGGTCGGCGGCGTAGACCCGTGGCACCAGTTGTTCATTCATCTGCGCCTTGTTGATGAAATCGTCGACCCCGCGGTCAAAGGCTTCGCTCAGCACGTTTTCGCCTTCCTTGCCGGTCAGCAGCATGACGTAGGTGTAGTGATCGGTCATTTCATCCAGCTGACGAACCCGGCCGGTCAGTTCCAATCCGTCCATTTCCGGCATCAACCAGTCCGCCAGAAGCACGCTGGCCGGTCGCAGTTCGAGCTGCCTGATGGCTTCCGCGGCGCTGTTGGCAAAACGTACATCCTGGTAGCCGGCCTGGCTCAGGGCGCGGCCGATCATGGCGCTGGAGAACTTGGCGTCGTCCACCACCAGAATGCTGAGATGGGGGTTGGGCATGGGCAGGCTCGTAGGGAAAGTCACATGGGCCCGGTACATCGCCGGGCAGTGTTTGTCGCTATGGCTATATAATGGCCGGGTTTTTCAACCATCAACAAGCCACGCGTGCCCCGTCCGTGATCTGGGTCGCGCCGTCTATCAGGAGGAATACCATGCCCTCGTTCGACGTGGTGTCCGAATTGGACAAACACGAAGTTACCAATGCTATCGACAACGCCCTCAAGGAACTTGAGCGCCGTTACGATCTGCGCGGTAAAGGCAGCTTCGAGCTCAAAGACCTGACCGTCAACCTGACCGCCGATGCGGATTTCCAGCTGGAGCAGATGGTCGAGATTCTCAAGCTCTGCCTGATAAAGCGCAAGATCGATGTGCAGTGTATGGAGTTCAAGGACGCCTATCCCTCGGGCAAGAGCGTCAAGCAGGAGATGACCCTGCGCGAAGGCATCGACAAGGAGCTGGCGAAGAAAATCGTTGCCCACATCAAGGACAGCAAACTCAAGGTGCAGGCTGCCATCCAGGGTGAGCAGGTGCGGATTACCGGCAAGAAACGCGATGACCTGCAGGAAGCGATTGCCGCCCTGCGCGCCAAGGACTTCGGGATGCCGTTGCAATTCGACAACTTCCGCGAGTGACGCGACAAGCCTGCCGGGCCTGGGTGGCGTGGCAGCAGTGAGTGTAAAGCGACCGCCATGGCTTGCCATGGCGGTCGCGTTTTAAACGTTAAAAAAGGAGTGTCAAATGGAGATGAATGTCGAGCAACTGGTGAAGGTGTCCGAGGCTTGGCTGCCGGCGGTGCTGCAATACAGCGGCCAGCTGACCCTGGCGGTCATCACGCTGCTGGTCGGTTGGTGGTTCATCAACACGCTGACCCATAAAGTCAGTGGTGTACTGGAACGCCGCAATGTCGACCGCGCCCTGCACAGCTTTATTAGCAGCCTGGCCAGCATGATTCTCAAGGTGCTGTTGCTGGTCAGCGTGGCCTCGATGATCGGCGTGGAAACCACTTCCTTCATCGCGGTGATCGCTGCCGCCGGCCTGGCCATCGGCCTGGCGCTGCAAGGCAGTTTGGCGAATTTCGCCGGTGGCGTGTTGATCATATTCTTCCGGCCGTTCCGCGCCGGCGACTGGATCGAAGGGCAGGGCGTATCGGGCAGCGTCGACAGCATCCATATCTTCCATACCACCCTGAAAACCGCCGATAACAAGGTGGTGATCGTGCCCAATGGCAGCCTGTCGAATGGCAACATCACCAATTATTCACGCGAACCCAAGCGCCGCGCCGACATCAATCTGGGTATCGACTACTCCAGCGACATCAAGAAGGCCCGCGATGTGCTGCTGAAGATTGCCGAAGACCCGCGCATTCATCTCGACCCGGCTCCGGTGGTGTTCGTCACCGGCCTGGGGGACAGCGCGGTCAATTTGTCACTGCGCGTCTGGGTGGCTACGCCGGATTTCTGGCCGGTGACCTTCGGTTTCACCGAGTTGGCCAAGGAACGCTTGACCGAAGCCGGCATCGGTATTCCGTTCCCGCAGCGAGTGGTGCATATGGTTCAGTCCAGCTGAGCCCGCGCAGTTAAAAATCGCACGTTGCACCTATGAAAATGCCGCGTTCCCTTCGACAGGAACGCGGCATTTTTCTGCGCTTGGGCCCGCCCGGATTACCGCGCGTTCTGCGGTTTAGTTCGGGTTGCAGGCCGAGCGATTACTGAAATTACATACGCAGGCCGCCGTCCAGTTCGAGGATACGGCCGGTGTAGTAGTCGTTTTCCAGGATGTAAGCCACCGAGTGGGCGATCTCAGCAGGCTTGCCCATGCGCCGCAGGGGGATGCCCGAGGTCATTTTCTCCAGCGCTTCCGGTTTCATGCTCAGGGTCATCTCGGTCTCGATGAAGCCCGGTGCCACGCCGGCCACACGAATGCCGTAACGGGCCAGTTCCTTGGCCCAGACCACGGTGTCGGCGGCGACGCCGGCCTTGGCCGCGGAGTAGTTGGCCTGGCCCATGTTGCCGGCACGGGAGATGGAGGAAATATTGACGATCGCGCCCTGCTGCTTCAGCTCGATCATCTTCGCCGCCACTTCACGGGTGCAGAGGAAGACGCCGGTCAGGTTGACGTCGATCACCGACTGCCACTGGGCCAGGCTCATCTTGGTCATTTCGCCGTCCTTGACCTTGATGGTCAGGCCGTCACGCAGGATGCCGGCGTTGTTGACCAGGCCATTGATCGCCCCGAAATCTTCGGCGACCTGGGCGACCATGTGCGTTACCTGCTCTTCGTTGGCGACGTTGCACAGGTAGGCGCGTGCTTCTGCGCCGAGGGCCTTGCAGGCGGCTACGGTTTCGTCGAGCTTTTCCTGGTTGAGATCGACCAGTGCCAGTTTCACGCCTTTGCCCGCCAGGTATTCGCCCATGGCGCGGCCCAGACCCTGGCAGCCGCCAGTGATGATGATAACTTTGTCTTTGAGTTGCATCGCGTATCCCCTCAATGTGTGTCGTGTAGCCCCGCTGGCGCGCTGTAACAGCTATTCTAGGGCGCCTGTCCGTTAGTGACGGATTCTTTGCAAGGAGTCATAAGGTGAGCGTGAAAGCCGCTAAGCATGCCCGAGAACTGCTGCTCAAGGAATACCGCGGGGTGCTCTCGACTCATTCGAAGGCCATGCCGGGCTTTCCTTTTGGATCCGTGGTGCCCTACTGCCTGGACGCTCAGGGCTGGCCGCTGATCCTGATCAGCCGTATCGCCCAGCACACCCATAACCTCAAGCAGGACGCCAAGTGCTCGCTGTTTGTTGGAGAGCGTGGCGCCGAGGATGTGCAGGCGGTCGGTCGCCTCACGCTACTCGCCCAAGCACGACAATTGTGTGACCAGGCCGCAGTCGAAGCGGCAGCTCGGCGTTATTACCGCTATTTTCCCGAATCGCAGAATTATCACCACGCCCATGATTTCGATTTCTGGGTGCTGGCGCCGGTGCGCTGGCGCTACATCGGCGGTTTCGGCGCGATTCACTGGCTGGACCACGTGGCGTTGGCCAACCCGTTCGCGGCGGTAGTCGGTGTGGGTGAAAGCGAGCAGGGCATGCTGGAACACATGAACAGTGACCACGCCAGTGCCATCGGCCATTATGTCGCGCTGGCCGGTTTGCCGGCCCATGTGCCGGCCGAACTGGTGGGTATCGACAGTGAGGGGTTCCACCTGCGCATCGGTCAGGGCTTGTATTGGCTGGCCTTTGCCACACCCTGTAACACTCCGACTGAAGTGCGCCAGGCCTTTGTTCAGCTGGCTCGTGCAGAGATCTGGCCGACCGGTGGCGCTGTTTCAGCTTGAATTAAGCGCAATATCCCATACTTCACTCTTACTGGAAGCCGTTCTTCCGCTAAGGAATCATTGATGCGTGTTTTTCTGTTTTTGTTCTTATTGTTCCCGTTCGTCGAACTGGCGCTGCTGATCCAGGTCGGCAGCGCCATTGGCGTGCTGCCGACTTTGTTGCTGGTCATCGGCACGGCGATCCTCGGCAGCATTCTGCTGCGCGTTGCCGGTGTGGCCGCCGCCTGGCGCGCGCGCGAGAAACTGGCGCGCGGCGAGCTGCCCGAGCAGGAAATGCTCGAAGGCCTGCTGATTGCGGTTGGCGGCGGCCTGTTGCTGTTGCCGGGTTTCATCAGCGACATCTTCGGTGTGGTGTGCCTGATCCCCTTCACCCGCCACTTGCTGGTCAATAAAATCCGCCTGCGGGCAGCCGAGCAGGCCATGCGCCAGCGGGCCTTTGCCGATGATCTGGCGGCGCGCTCCGGACAGGCCCGTCCGGGTGCGACCCGGCCGAATGTGCTGGAAGGTGAGTTCAAGCGCCACGACTGATGCCTGTGTGCAAGCCTCGGCGGCACGGCAAGGGTGGGCTGGCCAGTCCCCTTGCGTGGCGTTTTGTGTTCGCCGGGCTGGCGTCAATACGCCGATGCAGAGGTTCCTCGATAGCAAAAAAAATCAGCGCTGACCCTTGAAATCCCCTTGCACGCCCTTATGTAGCGGTCACCGCAAGGTTTTCTGCTGGTTTCGGCAGAACAGACTTCCGCGTTGTACTTAGGTGCAGCGCAACCGGCCCCGCCGGACTTTGCCAACCCGCTGGCGTGAACGCCAGCTGATGTAAACAACCTATTTGGGAGAGATCGACAATGAAGCTTCGTCCTTTGCATGACCGCGTCGTGATCCGTCGCAGCGAAGAAGAAACCAAAACCGCAGGCGGCATCGTGCTGCCGGGTTCCGCTGCCGAGAAGCCGAACCAGGGCGAAATCGTCGCCGTAGGCACCGGCCGCGTGCTGGACAACGGCGAAGTACGCCCGCTGGCCGTGAAGGTTGGTGACAAAGTGGTGTTTGGTCCTTACTCCGGCAGCAACGCCATCAAGGTTGACGGCGAAGAGCTGTTGGTCATGAGCGAGAGCGAAATCCTGGCCGTTGTCGAAGCCTGATTTCCATCTCCACCACAGCGTATTGCGCTCCACCAAAACGAATTTTGAGGAATATCCATCATGGCTGCTAAAGAAGTTAAGTTCGGCGACTCCGCCCGCAAGAAAATGCTCGCCGGTGTAAACGTCCTGGCTGATGCCGTTAAAGCGACCCTCGGGCCAAAAGGCCGTAACGTGATCATCGAGAAGAGCTTCGGCGCTCCGACCATCACCAAGGACGGCGTTTCCGTTGCCAAAGAAATCGAGCTGAAAGATCGCTTCGAAAACATGGGCGCCCAGCTGGTCAAAGACGTGGCTTCGCGTGCCAACGATGACGCTGGCGACGGCACCACCACTGCCACCGTCCTGGCTCAGTCGATCGTCAACGAAGGCCTGAAAGCCGTCGCTGCCGGCATGAACCCGATGGACCTGAAGCGCGGCATCGACAAGGCGACCATCGCCATCGTCAAAGAAATCAAGGCCCTGTCCAAGCCGTGCTCCGACACCAAGGCGATTGCCCAGGTCGGTACCATCTCCGCCAACTCCGACTCCTCCATCGGCGACATCATTGCCGAAGCCATGGGTAAAGTCGGTAAAGAAGGTGTGATCACCGTTGAAGAAGGCACGGGCCTGGAAAACGAACTGTCGGTTGTAGAAGGCATGCAGTTCGACCGTGGCTACCTGTCGCCGTACTTCATCAACAAGCCGGACACCATGGTCGCCGAGCTCGACACTCCGTTGATCCTGTTGGTCGACAAGAAGATCTCCAATATCCGCGAAATGCTGCCAGTACTGGAAGCCGTAGCTAAGGCTGGCCGTCCGCTGCTGATCGTCGCCGAAGACGTTGAAGGCGAAGCCCTGGCGACTCTGGTAGTGAACAACATGCGCGGTATCGTCAAGGTCGCTGCCGTCAAGGCACCGGGCTTCGGCGATCGTCGCAAGGCCATGCTGCAGGACATCGCCATCCTCACCGGCGGTACCGTAATTTCCGAAGAAGTTGGTCTGAGCCTGGAAAGCGCCACCCTGGAGCACCTGGGTAACGCCAAGCGGGTCATCCTCAACAAGGAAAACACCACCATCATCGACGGTGCTGGCGTGCAAACCGACATCCAGGCGCGCGTCGCCCAGATCCGCAAGCAGGTCGAAGACACTTCGTCCGACTACGACAAAGAGAAGCTGCAAGAGCGTCTGGCCAAACTGGCCGGCGGTGTTGCCGTAATCAAGGTCGGCGCTGGTTCCGAAGTCGAAATGAAAGAGAAGAAAGCCCGCGTTGAAGACGCCTTGCACGCCACCCGTGCAGCCGTTGAAGAAGGCGTTGTACCTGGCGGCGGTGTGGCCCTGGTACGTGCCCTGCAGGCTATCAGCGAACTGAAAGGCGAGAATGCCGATCAGGACGTCGGTATCGCTCTGCTGCGTCGCGCTGTCGAAGCGCCGCTGCGTCAGATCGTTGCCAACTCCGGTGACGAGCCGAGCGTTGTGGTCGACAAGGTCAAGCAAGGTACGGGTAACTACGGTTACAACGCCGCGACCGGCGAGTACGGCGACATGATCGAAATGGGCATCCTCGACCCGGCTAAAGTGACCCGTTCGGCGTTGCAGGCAGCCTCTTCGATTGCCAGCCTGATGATCACTACCGAAGCGATGATCGCTGAGATTGTCGACGACAAGCAATCCGGCGGCGGCATGCCGGACATGGGCGGCATGGGTGGTATGGGCGGCATGATGTAAGCCAGCCTGCTCCCCAGCAGTCCTTGAAAAACCCGCGCCTCGGCGCGGGTTTTTTTATTGGGCGCAGATAAAGCCAGGTCATGCTTGTCCTGGCTGAATTGGCGATGGTTTTACGGACCGATGATTTTCAGTGATGTACTGTGGGTAGGCACGGATAGCTGCATGAGCGTTAACGGGCAGCAGACTGATCCGGCGCTACATGGTTTTATGGTGTGGAAATTTCTGCAAGTTTCACTCTTGTGGCCACTTGCCAGGCACTGCCTCGCATGCGGCCATGCAGTCGGGACCGTCCAGGCTTGCTGCATGAATGCGTAGAGATGGTGATGGGTTACCCACGGGTTCTTTGTTACGGATGGTGACTGCCCGGACTCTTGCTCACGTTCGCGAAGGTAGCGGTTTGATTTACAGGCGGATGAAATGACAGCAGCGATGGGCTTCGAACAATGGTGGCAACGGCAGGGTGAATGGGTCGAAGAGCCGAATCATCGACGCGGTGGCCAGAGCGGCGTACAGCGTCTGCGCCAGGACGACGGTCAGATGCTCTATGCCAAGCGCCAGGTGGGGCATATCTATCGCAGTCTGCGTTACCCCTTCGGTCGGCCCACAGTGCTGCGTGAGCGCGATGCCTTGTTGGCCCTGCCGCTAATTGGGGTCAAGGTGCCGAGCCTGCTCTATTGCGACGTGCGGCGCGATGCTGCCGGGCTCTGGCGTGGTTTGCTGGTGTCGGAAGAGCTTAAAGGCTTTCAGGAGATCAATCATTGGTATGCCGGCGGTGGCCGTGAGCGTTTCGGCGTAGCGGTGAATGAGCAATTACTGAAACAAGTGGCCGGTATGCTGGCGCGGTTTCACCGGGCGGGCTGGCAGCATGGTTCTCTCTATCAAAAGCATCTGTTTGTGCGAGTCGAGCAGGTGGGCGAGCGTGTCGAAATTGAAACGGCCTTGTTGGACCTGGAAAAAAGCCGGCGGCGTATCACCAAGTGGCAGGCCGCCCGTCACGACATGCTGCAGCTTCAGCGCCATTCGTCGTGGAGTGCTGGTGATTGGGAGCGATTGGTCTACCTTTACCAGCAAGCGTTTGGCAGCGCTATCAAGGGGTTGCGATTATGAAGTTAGAAGTTGCTAGAGGAGTTTTTCTGATTGCCGCGCTGGGTGTGGCCTCATTGGCCGCAGCCGCCTGGCATGAGCCGGGTCCGGTCATGCTGGGCAACGCCAGTAGCTCGGAGCACTGCCCGCTGCCACGCAAAGCCAGCGCAGCGATGCAACAACTTGCTCCAGATAAGGATTTGCTGCTGTTCATGTTCAGCCTGTCGCAGAGCCTGGCCGGCCATAAATGAGCTAACGGCCTGTCTGACAAACCTGCTGCGCTGCCAATGCCGTGCACTTGCCTCAAGTGCACGGCATTGGCTTTTCTGATGACTTGCCCTGGCTCAGCCCTTCAAACGCTTTGTCGTCATTCCCGGGGCGGCCCACTAGCCTGCTGACCAAAGCCAAGGTTATCTCCCCGGGTCACGCACTCAAGTGCCCTGGGCGCTGCCTGGTCAAGACTCAATTACGGCTGTCGGCGTCGGCGCGGGCTCGGCGTCCGGCTTGGCCAGCAGGCTGTAGACGCAGGGCAGCACGAACAGGGTGAACAGGGTACCCACCGACATGCCGGTGGCGATTACCAGGCCGATATCGAAACGGCTCACCGCGCCGGCGCCGCTGGCGAGGATCAACGGCACCATGCCGAAGACCATGGCGGCGGTGGTCATCAGCACCGGGCGCAGGCGGATCGATGCGGCTTCCTCGACCGCGGCGCGGCGCGACAAGCCTTTCTCGCGGCGCAGCTGATTGGCGAACTCGACGATCAGGATGCCGTGTTTGGTGATCAGGCCAATCAGCGTGACCAGCCCGACCTGGGTGTAGATGTTCATGCTGGACAGGCCGAGGAACAGCGGGATCAAGGCGCCACAGATCGACAGCGGCACGGTCACCAGAATCACCAGCGGATCGCGGAAGCTCTCGAACTGCGCGGCCAGGACCAGGAAGATCAGCGCCAGCGCCAGGCCGAAGGTCTGGTACAACGCGCTGCCTTCCTGCACGAACTGGCGCGAGGCACCGGCATAGTCGAAGGCGTAGCCTTGCGGCGCCTCCTCCTCGGCGATCTGCCGCAGGCTGTCGATGGCTTCGCCCATGCTGACAATCGGCACGCCCTGGATGATCGCCGAGTTGAGCTGCTGGAACTGGTTCAGCTGAGTCGGCCGGGCGCGGTCGCTGACCGTGATCAGGGTCGACAGGGGCAGCATCGCGCCGCTCTTGCTCTTCACGTAATAACTGCCGAGCCAGCCCGGATTGTCGCGGTAGGCACGTTCGACCTGGGCGATCACCTTGTAGCTGCGACCGTCGATGGTGAAACGGTTGATCTCGCCCTCGCCGAGCAGGCTGGCCAGGGTCAAGCCGAGGTCCTGCATCGACACGTCCATCTGCGCGGCTTTCTGGCGGTCGATCTCGACCACCACTTCCGGCTTGTCGAAGGCCAGGTCGACGTCGAGGAAGGCGAACTTGCCCGACTCCAGCGCGCGCTGCTTGATCTTCTCGGTCACCTGCAGCAGCGACTCGTAGTCGTTGGGCGTGTTGATCACGAACTGGAAGGGCAGGCCCTGGCCGGTGCCGGGCAGGGAGGGCAGGTTGAAGCCGAAAATCTGCAGGCCGGGTATCTGCGCCAGGCGCCCCTGTACTTCGGGGAGCAACTCCATCTGGGTGCGTTCGCGATCGCTCCAGGGGGTCAGCAAGAAACCGCCAATGCCCGATTGCACACCATTGAAGCCGTTGATCTGGAACGACGAGTAGTACTCGGGAAACTCCTTGAAGATCGCCACGAACTCATCGGTGTACTTGTTCAGGTACTCGATGTTGGTCGGTTGTGGGGCGTTGGCGATCATGAAGATGATGCCCTGGTCTTCCTCCGGGGCCAGTTCGCTCTTGGTGAAGTTGAGCAGCACGGGGATCAGCGCCATGACGATGAGGGCGAACACCACCACCACCGGCCGCGCCTCCAGGGTGCCGTGCAGGGCACGTTGGTAGCGGCGCTTGAGCTTGTCGAATATCAGGTCGAGGCGGTGCGCCAGCCCGGAGGGGTTCTCGTCGTGGCGCAGCAGCTTGGCGCACATCATCGGCGACAGGGTCAGGGCGACGATGCCGGAGATGATCACGGCGCCGGCCAGGGTCAGGGCGAACTCCTTGAACAATGCACCGGTGAGGCCTTCGAGGAAGCCGATCGGCGCATAGACCGCGGCCAGGGTGATGGTCATCGACACCACCGGCACGGCGATCTCGCGTGCACCTTCGATGGCCGCATCGAACGGCGTCTTGCCCTCTTCGATATGCCGGTGGATGTTTTCCACCACGACGATGGCGTCGTCCACCACCAGACCGATGGCCAGCACCATGGCCAGCAACGTCAACAAGTTGATTGAGTACCCCATCAGCTGCATGAAGAACAGCACGCCGATCATCGACAGCGGGATGGTGATCACCGGGATCAGTACCGAACGTAGCGCCCCGAGGAACAGGAACACCACCACGATAACGATCAGCACCGCCTCGAACAGGGTTTTCACCACCTCGTCGATCGAGGCCTGGATAAACAGCGTAGCGTCGTAGGCGATGGAGACCTTGAGGTTGGGCGGCAGCTGGGCTTCCAGCTCAGGCATGAGCTTGCGCACTTCCCTGATCACGTCCAGCGGATTGGCGCCCGGCGTGCCCTTGACGCCGATATACACCGAAGGAATGCCATCGAACGAACTGACCGAGTCGTAGTTCTCCGCGCCCATCTCCACCCGTGCCACGTCGCGCAGCAGCACCCGGCTGTCACCGACGGTCTTCAGTGGAATGGCGGCGAAGGCGTCGACGGACTTCAGGTCGGTTTCGGCGTTGATGCTGGTGACTACATACTCGCCTTTCACTTCGCCGGCAGCGGCGAGGAAGTTGTAATCGCGCACGGCGTCGTTGACGTCGCTGGCGGTGACGCCATAGGCCGCCAGTTTCACCGGGTCGAGCCACAGGCGCATGGCGAACACCTGATTGCCGAGGATTTCCGCCTCGGCCATGCCGGGCAGGGTGGCCAGCTTGGGCTGGATGACCCGGGACAGGTAGTCGGTGATCTGTGGGTTGGACAACTGCTCGCTGTAGAAACTGATGTACATCAGCGCCGAGGCGTCGGCGGCCTCCTTGGACAGCACCGGGTCTTGGGCATCCTGCGGCAGCTGGTTCTTCACCTCGTTGGCCTTGGCCAGCAGTTCGGTGAACAAACGGTCGCTGTCGGCACCGATGCGCGCGTAGATGGAGACGATCGACACGTTCTGCCGACTGACCGAAGTCATGTAGTCGATGCCGTCGGCGCTGGCCAGGCTCTGTTGCAGCGGCTGGGTGATGTAGCCCTGGATGGTTTCGGCGTTGGCCCCGGGGTAGGCGGTGGTCACCGTGATCAGGGCGTTTTCCAGCTGCGGGTACTGACGGATGGTCAGTTTGCTGAACGCCTGCAGGCCGAGCAGGATGATCAGCAGGCTGACCACGGTTGCCAGCACCGGCCGACGGATGAAGGGATCGGTAAAAGCCATAGGTAAGTTCCTTTACGCCAGCGTCGGCTTACTGTTCAGCGCTGGGCTGGCTGGGCGCATTGGCCGGGGGGGCGGCGAGCGAGACCTGGGCACCGTTATCCAGCTTGAGCTGCCCGGCGGTGACGACCCGCTCACCGGCTTGCAAACCCTTGATAATCACCACATGTCCCGTGCGGCGCTCACCGGTTTCGACGAAGCGACGTTCCACGACGAGTTGGGTTTGCCCTTGCGGATCTTTGCCCTCCTGGCCATCCGGGTCTTTTTGCTCTTCGATCACGTAAACCGAGTTGCCGTAGAGGGTGTAGGTGATGGCGGTTTCCGGCACCACGACGCGCTGGCGCTCACCCGGCAGAAGCACCTCCAGGTTGGCGAACATGCCCGGTAGCAGCTTGTCGTCGGGGTTATCCAGCTGGGCGCGTACCTGGACGTTGCGCGTGGTGTCTTCGACCTTGGGATTGATCGCCGCGATCGTGCCCTCGAATACCTCGCCCGGGTAGGCCGTGACGCTGAAGCGCACACGCTCGCCGACGGCCAGTTGCGGCACGACCTGCTCGGGCAGGAAGAAGTCGAGGTAGAGCCTGGACAGGTCCTGCAGGGTGGCGATGGTGGCGCCGGGCGCCAGGTAGTCGCCGAGGTCCACCTGGCGGATGCCGATGGTGCCGGCGAAGGGGGCGAGGATGCGTTTCTTCGCCAGGGTGGCTTGTAACTGGGCGACGCTGGCGTTGGCTTTTTGCAGCTCGGCGGAGAGCGTGTCGAATGCGCTCTTGGAAATATTCTGCCGGCTGACCAGGCTGCGTCCGCGCTCGAACTCGACACGGGCCAGGCCTCTTTCGGCTTTTGCGGTCGCCAGGATGGCCCGCTCGACATCGCTGTCCATCTGCAGCAGTGGCTGGTCGCGTGCGACCTTTTCGCCGGAGTTGAACAGCACTTTGCGGACGATGCCGCCGACTTCCACGGTCAGGTCGATGCCCTGGAAGGCTTTGAGTGTGCCGATGGCCGGCAAGCGGCTCTGCCACGGACGTTCCACGGCCTGTTCTGCGGCCACGCTGATAGCCGGTTGCGGCTGCGAGAACTGTTGGACCTGCTGGTAAATGGACCAGCCTTTGTAGGCGGCGAGGGCGAGCACCACGAGGGCTACGACGCCCAGCATGATAAGCATGCGGCGGAGCAACATATTCCGGTTCCTTGGCAAGACAAGTGGAGGCCTGGGAATAGGCAAGGAAAGCACCTTAGTACCCCGGCCGAAGCAAGTCAAAGCGTCGCTTTGCGAGAAGTTGCCACGCACTATTTTGCTGCTGAAATGCATGCTCAGCCAGTGGACTTGGGCTTGCGTGCCGGCGCTTTGCCGCAGGTTCGAGGCGATTGCTCAGGCGGGGCTGTACCCTGCGCGCAGAGCGCTGCGCAAGAGTCGCGAGCGACTAAGGAGGGGGGCGCTGGATACGCTGGGAAACTGCCCCCGTCAGCGGGGGCAGTGGCTGGGCGTTACGCGCTCAGGCGGCGGGTGACTTCGCTGAGTTGCCCGGACAGCTCGTTGAGGTTCTGGCTGGCGGCTTCGGTGCGCTGGACATTTTCCTGGTTGGTGGTAGCGATTGAGGTGATTTCGGTGAGGTTGCGCGAAATGTCTTCGGCTACCGAGGTCTGCTCTTCGGCGGCCGTGGCGATCTGCCGATTCATGTCGCGGATCGCTTCCACCGCCTGGGTGATGCGCTGCAGCATGACGCCGGCTTCGGTCACCTGTTCGACGCCTTCGTCACTGCGGCTCTGGCCACTCTCGATGGCGCGCACGGCATTCACCGCGCCGGTCTGCACCGTGTCGATGATCTGGTGAATCTCGGCGGTGGACTCGGCGGTGCGCTGGGCCAGGGTGCGCACTTCATCGGCGACCACGGCGAAGCCACGGCCGGCCTCGCCTGCGCGAGCGGCCTCGATGGCGGCGTTGAGGGCCAGCAGGTTGGTCTGGTCGGCAATTCCGCGGATCACTTCGAGTACCTTGCCGATACGGCCGCTGTCAGTTTCCAGGCGACGGAGCACTTCGGCAGTGTTGGCGATCTCGCCGCGCATCGCGGTGATAGAGCTGATGGTCGACTGCATGACTTGTCCGCCCTGCTGTGCGGAACGGTCGGCGTCGTCCGCCGCGCTCGCGGCTTCGGCGGCGTGACGTGCGACTTCCTGGGCGGTGGCGGACATTTCGTGCATGGCGGTGGCGACCTGGTCGGTGCGCGAGAATTGGTCGCGGGTGCCTTGAGCCATCAGGGTGGCGATGGTGTTCAGGTCGCCGCTGGCGTTGTCCAGGTCGGCGGTGCTGCGCTGCAGGCGGGCGAAGGTGTCGGCAAGAAAATCGCGCAAGGTGTTGGCGGCCACGGCCAGGTGGCCGAGCTCGTCGTGACGGCGGCTATCGACCTGCTGGCCGAAGTTGCCGTGGCTGAGCTGGGTAATGTGCTCGATCAGCTCGCGAATCGGGTTGATCAGGCTGCGGTTGACCAGCCACAGGCTGAACAAACCGACCGCCAGGCTGGACAGCAGCATGACCGCAAAACCAATTTGCAGGGTGCGATCGGCCGCGGCACTGATCGTCGCCGACTGGACCAGGCCTTGTTCGCCGAGTTGTTGTACCAATGTGCTCATCTGCTCGCTGGCCGCCCGGTCGATACCTTTGACCGCTGCATCGCCCACGGTCGGGTCGGCCCCCGCCGCGACAAAGGCGTTATAGCCCTGGTGGTACGCACGACCCATGCTCTGGTGTTCGTTGCGCAGCTGCTCGACCTGGCGATTCAGACCGGCAATCTGTTGGCGGTCGGCGACCTCAAGCAGTTGCCCCAGCACAGCCTGAACCGTGCTTTCCTGCGCCTGGAAGCGTTCCCAGTATTTATCCCGGTCGGCCGGGTTCTTGCCACGCAGCAGGACGTTCTTCCACTCCTGAACCTGGGTTTTGAACTCGACGTTGGCACTGTCCACCAGCCGGGAGGCGTGCAGAGGTCCGTTGATCAGGCCGCGGTAAGCGTCGATGCCATTGGAGAGGAAGCTGAAGCTGGCCAGTGCGACCAACAGAACCAGCAACAGGCTGCTACCCAGGAGGGTAAGAATCTGCGCGCGTAGTGAATTTTTTAACATGCTCTATGCCTCGTCGTAGCGAAGGAAGTCAGAGTCCGGGCCGCCAGGTTATCGAGGCGTTGTGACTTCCATGTGAGGCAAAGCGGCGCGGGGGGTACTGTTAGCCGGGGTTGTCGGCGCTGCGCCGCTATTCTTGAGCGCTAATCGGGCCTGAGTTTAGAGGGGGCGCTACCGCTGCTAGGCCAAACGTAGATGGTTATCCCAAAGGCCCGCCGGCAGTTGCAGCGGCTGAGTCAAAATGCGCTCGCCGCGACAATCGTAGCGGCGACAGCGGCCAATCCCCGCGCTGACCACGAACCCCTCGGCCACCGCGCCGACGCCGGCGCAATCGGCTAGTGCTGCATCCAGGCGCAGTTCGGCACTGTCCAGGTCCCAGATGAATACCCGGTTGCCGCGCGGCGCAGTCAGTGCCAGCAAGCGCAGTTCGCTGTTGATCGCCACGCTGGCGGTGTACTGGTTCATCGCCAGACGCTGCGCCTCGGCCAGGGGGAAGGGCTGGAAGGCTTGGCCGGGGCGTTTGATCGCCAGCAGTGGCGCCGCATCGCCGGCTTCGCCCATGTATTGCTGGCCGCTGACCACCGTGCCGTCGCTGGCAACCGCCAGGTGACGCACGCTGTTCATGCGTTCGGGAAGCTGCTCCTTGCTGAGCAGAGTGCCGTCGCGCTGGAGCAAGACCAGGCTGGACTCCATGGTGTCGAGGTTCATTTCCACTCGGCTGTCGGCTTCGGTGCGGATACCGCCATTAGCGATCACCAGGGTTTCACCATCGGCCAGCCAGAGCAGTTGGTGCGGACCCAGGCCGTAGCTCGACAGCTCATCGCTGCGCTGCAGCCGCTGGCCGTCCAGACGATAGACGCCAAGCACCCCGCGGCCGGGATCGCTGGTGTCGTTCTCGGTGGTGTACAGCCACTCACCGTCTTTGTGGAATACCGCATGGCCGAAGAAGTGCCGTTGTGCCGGAGTGTGCAGGGTTTGCAGCAGGCGGCCGTCGCGGGTATCGATCAGGTAGCTCTGGGTGCTGGGCCTGCGACCGACGAACAGCGCCAGCGGCCGACTGGGGTGTGGCACCACATCGTGACAGCGTTCGCTGACCTGGGTGGCGAATACCTGGCTGCCGTCCAGGCGATAGCCCACTGCATAGTGTTTGCCGGCGGCATCGTTACGCGCCGACAGCAGCAGTGGCTGAGCGCCGTTGTCGCTCAGGGTCCAGCCAGCATAGGCACCGGCGGCCGCTGCGGTGGCGGCCAGGGTCGCGCCAGTCAGGCCGAGAAAGGCTCTGCGTTTCATCAGGGGCTTCTCCTAGTCGCCATCGTGGGAGTTGAAACCCATCTGGATGCCGAGGGCTTTCGCCAGCTCGGTTTCATGCAGGCGGTGCAAGGCATTGAGGCTGTCGTACAGCGCGTTCAGCTCGCTGCGACCGGCCGGGTCGGCGAGCAGCTCGCCGAGTGGACGTTGCAGGGCGGCAAGGCGTTGGCGGGTATCGCTGTAGGCGGTGTCGATGCGTTGTTGCAGGGCTACCTGATCACTGCTCAGCAGGGCTTGCACGCCGTCCTGCTCAGCACCACGCCAGATGCGTTCGGCGCTGGCCAGGCCGGCCGCCAGGTTGGCCAGGCTGGCCTTGCTGCGCCACGCCTCTGCCTGATACGGCTGCGGCTGGCCTTTGCTCTGTCGACCGAGTGGGGTGCCAAGTTTCTTTTTCAGACCGTCGAGGGCGTTGACCTGGGTGCGCAGCAACTCGGCGACGGCTTCGGCAGGCTCGGCGTAGCGCTCGTTGGGGAAAGCTTGCAGCTGCGCGGCCATCCCGTCCTTGGCTTGCCAGCGATCGAGTACGTCGGTTGCCAGGGCTTGCTGGTGCTGACCGATGGCGACTAACAGTGGGCAGTAACGGGCCTTCTGCTCGGCATTGCCGAGGTCGATGGCCGCGTCGTACACCAGGTATTCGTAAGCGGTCAGACCTTGTACCACCACGCTGGATTTATCCAGGTCGGCGGGCGTCAGCTCTGGTTTGTTCTTGAGCAGTGCTTCGACCTGGCGCGCCACCAGATTCTTCTTGTCCGGCCAGAACTGTACCTGCCAGGCCCGGTTGCCCTCGGCCAGCGGGCCGATCAGCAGCGGCTGCAGGCTGGCCCAGGCGCTTTGCGCGGTGAGGAAGGCCTGGCGTGCATCGCTGAGGTTTTGCTGGTCGGCGCAGAAGGCCTGGCCGCTGCTGGCCAGCTGTCGGTTGGCCTCGGTCCAGGTGCTGTAGGCCGGCAGCAGTACGCCGTTGGTCAGGGCGCTGCTGACGCTCTGCTGCGGATCAGTGGGTGAGCAGGCGGCGAGTGTCAGGCTCAGCAAGGCGAGGGTGAGGGGGGAACGGATCATGCACAGCTCCTTAGTGAGTGTTTACACATTAACTGCGCTTGGCCCGGCTGCGTTGAAATCAGCCTGGCCATCGCTCGCTACTTTGGTAAACACGCTCTCTATAGCGAATTCAAGAAAGCCAGCAACGCGGCACGCTGCTGGGCTGAAAAAGTCAGTACTTTCTGTTTGGCCGCTTCGGCTTCGCCGCCGTGCCAGGCAATCGCCTCCAGCAGGTTGCGCGCCCGGCCGTCGTGGAGAAACTGAGTATGGCCGCTGACCCTTTCGGTGAGGCCTATGCCCCATAGCGGCGGAGTGCGCCATTCTTGACCAGTGGCGAGAAACTCGTTGCGGTTATCCGCCAGTCCTTCCCCCATGTCGTGGAGCAGCAGGTCGGTATAGGGACGAATCAGCTGGTTGGCCAGCTCCGGCTCGGCGGCATCGCTGGCGGTGGTGAATTGTGGGCTGTGGCAGCGCTGGCAACCAGCCTGGTGGAACAGGCTCTTGCCCGCGAGTACCGCCGGCGCATCGACATCGCGCCGCGCCGGCACGCCCAGGTTGCGGCTGTAGAACAGCACGCTGGCGAGAATGCTGTCGGTGACTTCGGGCGTGCCACCGTGGGCAGCGTTGCGGCAGTCGTTTTGCTTGCTGCTGCAGTTGTCCTGGGTGGTCAGCGAGCTGGTCAGGCCCATGTCGTTGGCGAAGGCCTCGGCGTTTTGCTGATTCAGGCTGGGTTGCCCGGCTTTCCAGCCGAAACGGCCCAGCACCGTGCGCCGCTGCGCCCGATCCCAGACTCGGTTGGCGCGTCCGGAGATGCCGTCGCCATTGCTGTCGTTCGGGTCGGCATTGGCCAGGATTGCCGCTTCGGGGATGGCTTCGAGCAGTCCCAGGCCGATCATCGGCGGGGCGATGCGGGCGGAGAACCGGGTGTCCGCATGCAGCGGGCCATAACCGAGCTGACTGATGTCCAGTTGCGGATGGCGCAACTCAACCGCGCTGCCATCGGCCAAGTACAGGTTGTGCAGGCTGTAGCTGACCCGCACTTTGCCCTCGGGGGCGACGCCGGGATTAGCCATGTCTTGCAGTTGGCCGCCGTAGGTTGGTTCGGCAAGCACGCCCAGGCGCTTGATGATGTCGGCGTGCTCGTTTCCCGCGGGTAGCGATAGGCGCACCAGCATGGAGGCGGCGCTAATGGCATCCGGCGCGGGCGGGTGGCCGCGGCCGTCCTTGATGTGGCAGTTCTGGCAGGCGTTGGTGTTGAACAGCGGGCCCAGGCCGTCGCGCGCGGTGGTGGTGGCCGGGGAAGTCACCCAGGGATTGCGGAAAAAGCTGTTGCCGACGCTGAAGTCCAGGCGGCGTGAGGGTGGCAGATTGGCCGAGGGCAGGGAGAAGGCATTGTGGTCGTGCTTGAACACGGTGGCAGTGCCGGCCGACAGCGCTTCCCCTGGCTCGGCCTGGGTGAAACGGGGTGACTGATCACAGCCTGCCAGGCCGAGGAGAAGGCCCAGTAGCAGGTGAGGGAGCGGGGCACGCATCGACGGGAGTCCACGGCAGGAAAGTCAGGCGGGCAAGCTTAGCAGGCTGGCTGAATTTAAATAAGACGGATTTGCGTTAGCGTTGGTGGTGAAAAGTCGCAGGCAGAACAACCTGGGTGATCGTGCGATCGCCCAGGTTGTCAGGCGAACTTAGAAGCTGTGGTCGGCGGTGTCCGGGTTGAGATCGCCGAGGCCCAGCTTGCCAGCGACCTGTTCGATCGCGTCGGTCTGTTTGACCAGGGCGGTGATGGCATCGCGCACGATCTGCTGGCCTGCGGTGTTGTCAGCCGCGATCAGTTGGTCAAAATGCTGGTCGTTGTTAGCGCTGTCGACCAGGGCCTGCAACTTGGCTTCAGTCGCTGCGAGGTCGGCCTTGAGCGTGCTGTCGGCCTGGACGTCGACCTTGGCCACCAGCGCGGACAAGCTCGGGCCGGTCAGGGTCGTGCCGTCGGCCTTGAGGTATTCGCCCAGGTAAACGTTACGAATGCCTTTGCCATCGTAGAAATGCGAGTTGTGGGTGTTGTCGCTGAAGCAGTCTTGCTCGTCTTCGGTGGAGTTGGCTTCCAGGGCGACCTTCATGCGCTCACCCGCCAGCTCGCCAAGGGACAGGCTACCCATGCCGAAGAGCATCTTGCGCAGACCGTTCTCGGCCGGTTCGGCTTGCAGGCTGGCGCGGTAGTTGTCCGCCACACCGGCCTGCCATTGGCCGACCATCTCGTCGAGGTCGCTGACCAGTAGATCGCTGGCAGCCTTGATGAAGGCGCGACGGCGTTCGTTGTTGCCGCCAGTGGCACCGTCGCCGACCACGAAGTCTGTGGCTGGACGCGCGCCGGCACCCGGGTTGCTGCCATTCAGATCCTGGCCCCAGAGCATGAATTCGATAGCGTGGTAGCCGGTGGCGACGTTAGCTTCGGAGCCACCCAGCTCATTCAGGCTGGCGAGCAGCTGCGGCGTGATCGTCGTCACGTCGAGCATGTCTTCGCCAACCTGGAGTTGCGTGTTGGCGATGATATTGGCAGTGGCGCCAGGATTGCCCAGGGCCGACTGGTAGTCGGCTGCCACGTAATCGATCAAGCCTTCGTCCAACGGCCAGGCATTGAGCTGGCCTTCCCAGTCGTCGACCACGGCATTGCCAAAGCGAAAGACTTCCGACTGCATGTAGGGCACCCGCGCAGCCAGCCAGGCTGCGCGGGCGGCTTGCAGGGTGGCGTCAGTCGGGTTGGCGAGCAGCGCGTCGATCGCGCTCTGCAGCGCCTTGCCGGTGCTGGCGGCGTCGCTGAATACAGCCAGAGCCAGGTCGGCATAGTGGACGACCACAGCGCTGGCAGCGGCTTCGTCGATGTGGTTGGTCGCGGCTACCGGGGCGCTGGCGACAGGTGCTGGGGTTTGGCTGACAGGTGCCTTGTCTTCGCCGCAGCCAGCGAGGGAAATAGCGATGGCCAGCAAGCTGGCGGAAGCCAGGGGCATACGAATCATGGTGAAATCCTTTGCATGGAGATGAGAGCTATACGCAGATGCGTACGCAAAGCTGCAACATAATGCGAAAGATTTGCATTTTGCGCAAAGGGTTACTGCGATTAAATCGCATAAACTCGTGCGGCGGATCTCCGTCTCAGCAGGCCGATGCCGCTAGAATGCCAGCATCCCCTCGCAGTCATGGCCCGCCGTTATGGAGCAAGCCGCATGAGTCTAACCAGTGTTGCCGTCCTCGTGATTCTGATTCTGATCGCCGCCTATGCGGTGATTCTCTACAACGCCCTGGTGCGCTTGAAGCATGGGCTGAGCAAGGCCTGGGCGAATATCGATGTGTTGCTCAAGCAGCGCCACGAAGAGTTGCCCAAGCTGGTGGAGACCTGCAAGCAGTACATGCAGTACGAGGGGCGTACCCTGGAGCGGGTGATTGCCGCGCGCAACGCCGTCGCCAGTGCCCGCGAGCAGCATGATCTGGGTGCCCTGGGCAAGGCCGAGAGCGGCTTGCGGGTTGGGCTTGGGCAGCTGTTTGCGCTGGCCGAGAACTACCCGGAACTGAAGGCCAATGACAATTTTCAGCATCTGCAGCTGCGCATCAGCGGCCTGGAGAACGGCATCGCCGATCGCCGCGAGCTGTACAACGAGGCGGTCAACCTGAACAACGTGCGCATTGAGCAATTTCCCGACGTATTGATCGCCCGGGCCTTCGCCTTCAAGGCGGGCGAGTTGCTGGAGTTCAGCGATGCGGAGAAGGCCGACGTCGATCTCAAATCGCTGTTCAGTTAGGCCGTGGCGTTCGAAGGGCTGTTGCTCAGCCTGCTGTTCAGCGGCGGCGCGACTCTCGCTGGCGCCTGGTGGAGCCTGAAACGCTGGTCCCAGGCGCGCCAGCTACTCGATACCCCGACCTCGAAGATCCGCTCGGCGGCCCAGGGCTATGCCGAGTTCTATGGCGTGCTGGCCGCGCTGGCCGATGCGCCGGTGCGTGCGCCGCTGACCGGAAAGCCCTGTCTGTGGTGGCGCTTCAAGATCGAGGAATACCAGTCCAGCGGCAAGAATCGCAGTTGGCGGGTGGCCGAGAGCGGTAGCAGTGAAGCCTGGCTGCGCTTGAGCGATGGCACCGGCGACTGCCTGATCGATCCGCGCGGCGCCGAGGTTCGCCCGGCGATCCGCGAAGTCTGGCAAGGCAACCTGCGCCACCCGCTGGGGCCGGCGAAAAGCAGGTTGCTCAGTTGGTTGGGCAGCGGCAAGCGCTATCGCTACAGCGAGGAGCGGTTGCAGGTCGGCCAGCCGCTGTATGCCATTGGCGATTTTCGCAGCAGTGGTGGCGGTCGTCAGGCCCGCGACCTTGAAGTAGCACAGAGCGCGGTGATCCGTCAGTGGAAGGGCGATTTCAGCGGCCTGTTGCAGCGTTTCGACAGTGACCGCAACGGCCGGCTGGATGAGCAGGAGTGGAATCGCGTGCGCCTGGCCGCGCAACTGGAAGCTGAGGACCGACATCGCCAGGAGAGTTCGCAGCCGGCGCAGCACCATCTGGGCAAGCCTGCCGAGTCGCGGCCGTTCATTCTGGCCAATGCCGGCGAAGATGAACTGGCGCGGCATTTCCATTGGCAGGCGGCCGGCGGCGCCGCGCTCTGCTTGGTCGGCGCGTTGGCGACGGCCTGGTTGCTCGGAGTGAGGGTGCTGTAGGACGGTTAGGCGGAGATTGCTATCAGAGCCCGCCACGCCTGAAGTGGGGCGCCGCCCGTCCGCCGCTATGTACGGTTGTCGGCAGGCTACGGGCTGTTACAGCGTGGCTGGGTTGATGGCGGCTTGGTTGAGGCGCCGGGCCTGCTTGAGGAAGAGTACTAGTTCGCGGGCCGGCAGCGGCTTGCTGTAGAGGTAGCCCTGACCTTCATGGCAGCCCTGGGCGATGATGTAGGCTTCTTGCTCGATGGTTTCCACTCCCTCGGCGATCACCTGCATGCCCAGGCTCTTACCCAGCTGGATGATGGCACGCACGATGGTGGCGTCGTCGTCGTCGTCGAGCAGATCCTGGACGAAGCTCTTGTCGATCTTGATCTTGTCCAGCGGCAGGCTCTTCAGGTAGCTCAGCGAGGAGTAGCCGGTGCCGAAGTCGTCAATCGCGATCAGTGCGCCGGAGCGGCGCAGGCTGAGCAGGTGCTGGGCGGCGGTGCTGATGTCTTCCATCAGGCCGGTTTCGGTGACTTCCAGTTCCAGGCTGCGCGGCGGCAGGCGATAGACCTGCATCAGGTTGTTGACCACTCGCGGCAATTCGGCGTGATGCAACTGCACGGTGGACAGGTTGATCGCCATGCGCAGCTCGCTGAAGCCCTGATCGTGCCATTCGCGCAGTTGTCGGCAGCCTTGGTCGAGAACCCACTCGCCGATCGCGATGATGCTGCCATTCTGCTCGGCCAGCGGGATGAACAAATCCGGCGGCACCAGGCCATGCTGCGGGTGTTGCCAGCGCAGCAGCGCCTCGACCCCGACTATCCGGTGATCGCGGTAGTCCACTTGCGGTTGATAGACCAGGAACAGTTGGTTGAGGGCCAGGGCCTCGCGCAGATCCTTCTCCAGCTCGCGGCGGCGGCGCATCTCGCTGTCGACGCTGGCGATATAGAACTGGTAGCGGTTGCGTGAGCGGCTCTTGGCCAGGGTCATGGTCTGTTCGGCTTTCTGTAGCAGCTTCTCGGTGCAGTCACCGTCTTCCGGGAACAGGGTGATACCGATAGTGGCGCGCAGGCGCACTTCCTGCTGGTCGAGAATAAAGGGTTGTTCGAGGTCATCCAGCACGCTTTGCGCCAGTTCGGCGGCCTCATAGGGCTGCTCGATGTTGGCTTGAACCAGGGCGAACTGGTCACCTCCCAGGCGGGCCAGGGCGCCGAGGCGACCACCGTGGCTGCGCAGGCGATCGGACAGGGCCAACAGCAACTGGTCGCCGGTCTGGTAGCTGAACTGCTCGTTGATACCCTTGAAGTCGTCCAGGCCGACGCAGAGCACGGCGACCCGGCGTTGCAAACGGCCGGCATCACCGAGAATCTGGTCGAGTTGCTGTTGCAGTTGTTGGCGGTTCGGCAGGCCGGTGAGGAAGTCGTACTGAGCCATGCGTAGCAGGCTATTTTCCGCTTCGCGGCGCAGGTGCGTGTTGCGTTCTATGGAGGAGAGCAATTGGTTGGCGGTGTTGATCCACAGGCCCAGTTCGTTTTTCTCGTTGCCTTTGAGCATCGGCAGCTTGTGTGCGCTGGGCCGATCCGGATTGATCTGACTGAGGTGCTCGATGATTTTCGACAGCGGTTTGGTCAGCAGCCAGTGGTAGACCAGGAACAGCACCAGGCCCATGGCCAGGGCGCGGAGCGCACCGACGATGAAGATGATCACCGAGTTGCTGACGAAGCTCTCGCCGTAGTGTGCGGTATCGAGGGTGATGCTGAGGTCGCCGTAATACTCGCTGTAGGGGCCGCGGCCCACCAGCTTGGTGGTGAAACTCTGTTCCTGGCCGAGAATCGGGTCGGTCAGCCAGCGGGTGGGCAATTGCGCCAGATCACGGGATTTTTCCGCAAGCATCGGCTCGTTGGGATGGCCGATGGCAGCCACCCGCACCGATTCGTGCTGGAACAGGCCTTCGATGACCTGCATACCCATTTCGCGATCCAGGCTGTAAACCGCCTGGGTCGAGGGGTCGCGAAACATGCCGAGAATGCGCTGGGCATCGTTGGTCACTGCCTGGCGGGTCTTGTAAACATCGAAGGCAATTTGCGCGCAGCTCAATACCACCCCAACGGCAAGCGCCGAAAGCAGTACTACACGTAGCAGCTTCAGAGACAGGCTGTTCTTGAGTTCCAGCTTCAAATGGCGGTTCCTTGTTCGATGCCAGAGGCGTCAGACCGCTGTGAGTATTAGCAACCTCGCGGTTGACGTCAAAGGGCCATTACATCAATACGCAACAATCTACCGGGTGAGCCGCGCTGGCACGGCTGCCGCAGGGCGTTGGCAGCCTCTCTAGTATGTCGGTGCGAAGGGCTGAGTACTTGAGCGCTATCTGCTGATTTATTTCACTGACCACTGACCACTGACCACTGCGTCGCGGCCTGCTCCACGAGTCGTCGTCCGGCATGCTCAGCATGTCGAGTCCGGCATTGATCCTACCCTGTTTTCAGGTATAGCGGCGAGGTGCGGGTGGTGCTCCCCGCATCGGGGTTGGCTGGGGCTGTGGCGCGGCTGTGCGGCGCGCCCTGGAAAGTAAAAAGCCCGGCTGATCAGCCGGGCTTTTTCATTACCTGCGCTGGCCCTGAGGCTCGCGCAATGGCAGGTCTCAGGCTGCGTAGTTGTTCGCTACGAAGTCCCAGTTGACCAGGTTCCAGAACGCTTCGACGTACTTCGGCCGCACGTTGCGGTAGTCGATGTAGTAGGCGTGTTCCCAGACGTCGCAGGTCAGCAGCGGAGTGTCGCCGCTGGTCAGCGGGTTGCCGGCACCGATGGTGCTGGCCAGGGCCAGGGAACCGTCGGCTTTCTTCACCAGCCAGCCCCAGCCGGAACCGAAGGTGCCGATGGATACTTTGCTGAACTCTTCCTTGAACTTGTCGAAGGAACCGAAGGCCGCGTTGATCGCGTCGGCCAGGGCGCCAGTCGGTTGACCGCCGCCGTTGGGCTTCATGCAGTTCCAGTAGAACGTGTGGTTCCAGACTTGAGCGGCGTTGTTGAAGATGCCGCCGGAAGAGGTCTTGACGATCTCTTCCAGGGTTTTGCCTTCGAACTCGGTGCCAGGCACCAGGTTGTTCAGGTTCACGACATAGGTGTTGTGGTGCTTGTCGTGGTGGAATTCCAGGGTTTCCTGGGAAATATGCGGCTGCAGAGCGTCATGTGCGTACGGCAGTGGCGGCAATTCGAAAGCCATGGTTGATCTCCTAATCAGGTCAGGTGCGGTGTTCGCGAAGCCGATCACGGGCGGCCATATCTGCGGCGGGAGTTATCTCTTTGCGCCGCGAGTCCAGAAGCATAGCACTGGGTCCGCGGCTTAAACACACGGGAACTGTGTGGGAAACCAACTTGAAGCAGCTACCCCGGGCATGTCGGGCAAGTGGCTCAGGCGGCGGGAGCGGCCAGCAACTGCCAGGCGATAGTGAACATCATCAAGGCCACGGCCAGATCGATCAGGCGCCAGGTTAGCGGTCGTGCCAATTGTGGGGCCAGCCAGGCGGCGCCGAGCGCGAGGCTGAGGAACCAGACCAGCGAGGCACTGGCAGCGCCCATGGCATAGGCTCCGGGCACACTCTGCTGGGCGCCGAGCGAGCCGATCAACAGCACGGTATCGAGGTACACATGGGGGTTGAGCAGGGTCACCGCCAGGGCGGCGAGTAATACGGTGCGTAGCGAGCGCGGGGCGGCTGCCCTTTGTTCCAGGCCCTGCGGCCGGCAAGCACGCAGCAGGGCCTGGGCGCCATACCAGAGCAGGAAGGCCGCGCCGCCCCAGCGGGCGACACCCAGTAGCAGCGGGATCTGCGCCAGCAGCGCAGCCAGGCCGAACACCCCGGCGGTCACCAGCAGGGCATCGCAGGTCACGCAGAGCAAGGCCACGGGTAGGTGATGTTCGCGGCGCAGGCTTTGCGCGAGAACGAAGGCGTTCTGTGCGCCGAGGGCGATGATCAGCCCGGCGGCGACCAGCAAACCATTGATATAGCTCTGCCACATGATCGTCACTCCGACTGTTTGGCCAGTTGTTGCAGCACCGCCATGGCGCGTTGGCCATCGACTTGGGCGACGAACAAGTGGTCGTGGTGGTAGCCGGCGATCACGTTGCAGCTGATGCCATGGGCGGCCAGCGCGGTGGCCACCGCGGCGGTGAGGCCGACTGCGGCGAGCGCCGAGTGCACTTCGAGGGTGATCCAGGCGGCGATATAGTCGAAATCCAGGCCCAGCCGCTCGGCCTGCTGGCGCGGCAGGATCAGGCTCAGACCCTCGCGCTCGCGGAAACTGCCGAGTGGTTGCAGGTCGGCCGGTGGCGTGGCATCGGCCAGACAGCAGAACACGTAGTCGCCGTCGTTCAGGATTGGGCTCATGCTGCGTAGCAGGGTGGGGAGCGAGGTCTCGCCGGCCATGATGATGTCCTTGTTGCAGGGTGGGGAGGTAGCCAGTCTGTTGCGCATGGCTGTATAAGAGAAACAAATTATGCTGATCTATCATTAGGAAAATTGATTTGTTCGACTACAAGTTGTTGGCCGCTCTGGCGGCGGTGGTGGAGCAGGCCGGTTTCGAGCGCGCCGCCCAGCTGCTGGGCTTGTCGCAATCGGCGGTGTCGCAGCGGATCAAACTGCTCGAAGCGCGGATTGGCCAGCCGGTGCTAGTGCGTGCCACGCCGCCGACGCCCACCGAAATCGGCCGGCGCCTGCTCAACCATGTGCAGCAGGTGCGTCTGCTTGAGCGCGATGTGCAGGATCAGGTGCCGGCGCTAGACGAAGGCGGGGTACCCGAGCGCCTGCGCATCGCCTTGAACGCCGACAGTCTGGCGACCTGGTGGGCTGCTGCCGTGGGCGAGTTTTGCGCCGAGCACCGGCTGTTGCTGGAGTTGCTGGTGGAAGATCAGGACGTCGGCCTGAAGCGCATGCGCGCCGGTGATGTAGCGGCTTGCGTATGTGCCACGGACCGGCCGGTGGCAGGGGCGCGTAGCCAGGCCCTTGGCGCCATGCGTTACCGTGCGTTGGCCAGTCCGGGATTCATTGCCCGGCATTTCCCCCAGGGCGTCACCCCGGCGGCGCTGACCCGGGTGCCGGGCATCGTGTTTGGTCCGGATGACCTGTTGCAGCATCGCTACCTGGCTGAACTTGGCGTCGAGGGTGGCTTTTTGCATCACCTGTGCCCGTCGTCCGAGGGCTTTATTCGCATGACCCAGAGTGGCCTTGGTTGGGGCCTGATGCCGGAACAGCAGGTGTTGAATGAGCTGGCCCGTGGCGAGTTGGTCGAGCTGATCGCCGATCGGCCGGTCGATGTGCCGCTGTACTGGCATCACTGGCGCAACGGCGGTGAGCTGCTCAATCGCCTGACCGATCATTTGCGCAAGGCGGCCGGCGAGTGTCTGGTACCCGCGGGTCAATCCGTTGGCTAGGCCGCGCCGGGCGACGATCCGCTTCAGCCCAGCTTGCCCGGTTTGCCTAGCGGTGGGCTGAAGTACGGGGCCGAGCGTCGCTCAACGCCTTGTTGCGCCGGTTTCGTCGCTTGGCCAAGCGCCAGCGCAATCCGAGATCGCCCGTCTGGATCGCAGCGCATTCACGCTTTATTGGGCTACGAGAGCTGTGTGGCTGGCGCCTTTTCATCCACCCTCGTTGTTGATGGATAGGTAAAGCGTCAGCCATCCTAGGTTGCGTTCGCGGCCACAGCGACAGTGTCAGGACAGCAGAATCTTGCCCGACCCCGGCAGCTGTTCCACGCAGCGTGCGCCGAGTAGTTGCGAGGGCGTGAAATAGCCGCCGGGGCCGCTGTAGGCGAGCAGGTGACGCACCGCCAGCAGCACGCCATGCACGGTCACCTCATAGCCATTGGTTGTTTCCAGGCGGGCGGTTCTCATTTCGCCAGCGGCGTTGCGTGCCTCGCCCCACAGCCAGGTGCGCTGCTGTTCGCGGGTGGCCTGGTCGGGACCCGATACGCGCTTGTCGACCAGGCGCTTGAGCCAGTGCTGGACGGCATTCAGGCCGAGCAGCGGGCGCAGCGGGTCGAGCAGGCGCATGCCGATGGCCAGGGCCGGCGGGGTAGACAGGTAGACCTCGATGTTGTCGATGCCGGTCGAGTAATAGGCAGTCGCCACGTCGCCCCAGGGAATGCTGACTGCGGATTTCACGCCGCGGCCGAAGTTGATCTGGCGGCGTCTATAGCCCAGCGGTACATCGGTGATGATGCCTGCGCGGCGCACCTTGCCGCCGAACGTGAAGCCTTCCACCAGGGTCCTGGCGGTGCCCGGTGACAGGCCGCTATCGCTGTCGAATCCCAGTGCCAGATGACTGGCATCGGGCAGCGCCTGGTGCAGGCAGGCGGCCAGGCAATCGCTGGGGATGACGTCGAAGCCAACGCCGGGGCAGACCACCAGTCCGGCCTCCCGGGCTTGCCGGTCACGGCCGTGAGCCGCTTCGAACACGCCGATCTCGCCGGTGATATCGACATAATGGGTCGCGCTGGCCAGGCAGGCATCGAGCATCGGTGCGCTGGTGGCGGAAAAAGGCCCGGCGCAGTGGGCGACCAGCACCACGTCGGCCAGTGCCTCGCGAGCGCGCTCGGGCTGGCCAATGTCGAATATCCGGCATTCCAGGCCCAGCAGGCTGCCCAGGGCATGCACCGCCGCCGGGTTGCGTCCGGCCAGAATCGGCGTCAGGCCCTGGCGCTGCGCTTCGGCGGCCAGCAGGTGGCCGGTGTAACCGTTGGCGCCGTAGATCATCCAGTTGCTCGTGGTCATGCCTGACTCCTGTGGGGGGATGCGCTGCATAACAGCGTAGTAGCTATATGCCGGCTGGCGTCTATCCAGAGGGCCGCCGCCTGGTTCGCCCGGTCGCTGTTCTGGCGAGTTGCGACACGGCGAGCCAGCGTCGGCACTGCTAGAGTGCGCAGACGGTCAAGTACGGCATGGAGTGGCGATGAAGATTCTGGTTACCGGTGCAAGTGGCTTTATCGGCGGACGCTTCGCCCGCTTTGCCTTGGAGCAGGGCTTGAGCGTGCGGGTCAATGGTCGCCGCGCAGAGGGAGTGGAGCACTTGGTCAAGCGCGGCGCCGAGTTCATCCAGGGCGACTTGTCCGACCCCGAACTGGTGCAGCGGCTCTGTCATGACGTCGAGGCGGTGGTGCACTGCGCCGGCGCCGTGGGCTTCTGGGGCAACTATCAGCAGTTCCATCAGGCCAATGTGGTGGTTACCGAGAACGTGGTCGAAGGCTGCTTGAAACAGCATGTGCGGCGGCTGGTGCACCTGTCCTCGCCGTCGATCTATTTCGATGGCCAGTCGCACGTGGCGATCCAGGAAGAGCAGGTGCCCAAGCATTTCTTCGATCATTACGGCAAGACCAAGTACCTGGCCGAACAGCAGGTGTTCGGCGCCCAGGAATTCGGTCTCGAGGTGCTGGCCTTGCGTCCGCGCTCGGTCACGGGGGCCGGCGATACCAGTCTCTTTCCCCGGCTGATCAATATGCAGCGCAAGGGACGCCTGTCGATTGTCGGCAACGGCCTGAACCGGGTCGACTTCACCAGCATGCAGAACCTCAATGACGCCTTGTTCAGCTGCTTGCTGGCCGCCGCGCCGGCGCTGGGCAAGGCCTACAACATCAGCAATGGCGCACCGGTGCCGCTGTGGGACGCGGTCAACTATGTGTTGCGCCAGCTCGAGCTGCCGCCGGTGACCCGGCATCTGCCCTACGCCCTGGCTTATGGCGCCGCGACGCTCAACGAAGGGCTGTGCACGCTGCTGCCTGGCCGCCCCGAACCCACCCTGTTTCGTCTGGGGGTGGCGCTGATGGCCAAGGATTTTTCTCTGGATATCAGCCGTGCGCGCGAATACTTGGACTATGCGCCGCAGGTCAGCCTGTGGACGGCGCTGGATGAGTTCTGCCTGTGGTGGAAGGCTCAGCATCCCGGCTGAAGGCTCTCAACCCAGGCTCAAGGCGCTCAGGCGTAGACCCGCTGGCCGCGATACATGCGCAGCGAACCGCTCGCCGGCTTGGCCTGCGGATCTTGATCCAGCAGGGGATGGCCTGCCTGCAGGCGGGGCGTAGGGCTATCACTGGCGGGGTTGAATGGCTGGTCGCTGTACTGGGCGAGGAGCTGGCCGAGCTGGCGGGTCTCTTCGCTGGTCGACGTCAGGCAGGCGCTGAGCATCGTGCTGATCGCGTCCGGCTGGCTCATACGGATATCCACCGCCAGTTCCTCGCGTAGCCTGCGGCGCAAGCTCTTCATGCAATCCAACACTGCTCTGTTCAGTTCCATATGCCTTAGCCCTGTTCTTGGAGTGGGCTGGGTGTCACTCATCCTGAAGGACACGAAGCTCGTTCTGTCGGTAGAAACCGTTCAGGTCGCCGCGCTCCAGCGCCATTAATCCTGATCCCAGGCACTGTGAGGGCGGAGCTGACAAATTAATGCAAAGCGCATACCAGTCCACATAATGCGGAACTGTGCGCCCTGCAGGCGGTCTGTTTGCCAGTACCGCGCTCTGCGTCGGTGCGGGTCGCACTGGCTTGGCGCGCCGGTGAAGCGTCGCGCACTAACCGGTATACTGGCCGGAATTTCGTGTCTTCAGCGTTTTCTAAAGGTTTACTCATGCGTAACGATGCCCACGACGAACTCGATCATGTGCCCAGTCTGACCACCGATCAGAGTGATCGTGATTATTTGGATACGGGTCACCAGGAGCCCGACGCGCGGACGCCATCCCGCGCCGCGGCGGATGCGCCCAAAGCAGCCAAAGCAGGCAAAGCCCCGAAAGCTCCCAAGGCAGGCAGCACTGGCGCGCTGTGGGCCTTGGTCGGCGCCCTGTCTATCGCCTTCTGTGGGCTGGGCTGGTGGAGTTTTCAACAGATCAGCCTGATGGAGCAGCAGTTGGTGGCCACCCAGGAAAGCTTCGCGCGTATCAGCGAGGAGGCTACCGGGCGTATCCAGGATATCAGCGGCAAGGTAGTGGCTACCGAATCCACGGTCACCAGCGGC